>JAHFRA010000008.1 GCA_023259035.1 Gallionella sp. | reverse complement strand
CACCCCCGGAACGTCGTCGACGCTGGCTGTCTCGACCCAGATGGGCGGTATGGTTGATACGTTAAGGCAGTTCGATGCAAACGGGAATCCGCTGGTTAATTCAGGCAGCATAGCGGTCGGTCTCCAGACCAGCGTGGCTGGCGCGTCCGCAGGCATGGTCACCACTCCAGAGGCTGGCAAGACAGGCTTCTTGGCATCGGGCGGATAACAGGGTGACAGCCAAACCAGTGAAAGACCCCTCTGGTAGCCAATGACTTTGCCAGCGTTGTTTGCTGGCTTAATCAAATTATGTCTAGTAGCTCGTTCAGTAATCTGCACAAATAGCGCATCGAAATGGCCGGCTGTTCTCAACTGCCGGATTTTGGGTTATTCTTCACCAAACTTGTAGCTCGTGCTCCAAGTGTTTTCTACGCCCCCAGCTTATATTGTCACCACACAGCAGGAAAAAATGACCGAAATATCTTTGCAGCAGGTGATGTCTCGGGCTGACGCGTTGGCAACGCTGGGAGACACTCAGTCAGCGGTGATTTGCTACAAGAATTGGTTGGCATCCGATGCGTCCGAGAATGCGTTGCGGCATGTCGCGCTGTTCAACTTGGGCATATTGTTGCGCAATGCAGGACAGATTGATGAAGCCATTGACTGCTACCGCGAGGCGTTAAAGCTTAAGCCAGATTTATATCAGGCTGCGGTCAATCTTGGCCTGGCTTTTGAGGCCAAAGGGAATCGTGTAGAAGCAGCGCAGACATGGATTGGCGCGTTGCAGCCTATAGAAGGGCAGGTGCTGCTGTTGAATCACTTGGGCAGAGTGATGGAAACGGCCGTATTGCTTGATGACGCCGAAAAATATTTACAACGCAGCTTGTTGCTCTCTCCTGACCAACCCAATACCGTCCAGCATTATCTGTACATTCGGCAAAAGCAGTGCAAATGGCCGGTAATTCAATCTTTGCCGGGACTCTCGGAAGAGAAACAGCTGGAATATTGTGGCCCTCTTGGGATATTGGCATTAACAGATGATCCCGCGCTACAACTGAAAACCATTCAAGACTGGATTTCTCGCCATCTTCCAAGTGAAATTAAACATCTCAGTCCGGCCAGTGGATATGGGCATAAACGTATACGCATCGGCTATATGTCCTGTGATTTTCGTTGGCATGCTGTAAGCATTCTGACGGCTGAGCTGTTTGAGTTGCATGACCGCAATCGATTCGAGATCTATGGCATCGACTTCACGCCGGGGGCGGACGATTCCATGCGGCAAAGGGTATTGGCCGCTATGGATCACCATTTGCCGATACACTCATTAACTGACGATCAGGCGGCACAACTTATACGGCAGAATGAAATTGATATCCTTGTCGACCTGACAGGGCTTACGGCCGGATCACGGTACAGCATACTTGCCCATAAACCCGCGCCAGTACAGGTGTCCTATCTGGGATTCGTCGGAACATGCGGTATACCTGAAGTAGACTACATTCTGGCAGATCGATTCGTCTTTCCTAAGGAGCTGAAGCCGTATTTTGTGGAAAAACCACTGTACTTACCCAATGTTTATCAGGTCAACGACAGCAAACGAGTGATAGGCCAAACGCCAAGTAGAGAATCATGCGGACTTCCAGGAGATGCCTTCGTCTACTGTTCATTCAATGGCAGCTACAAGATTACCCCAGAGATATTCGCTTGCTGGATGCGCATTCTCAAGCGTGTTCCAAACAGTGTGTTGTGGCTAGGAGCAGACAATCAGTGGGCACGCGCGAATCTTAAGAATGAGGCGGCCAAACAAGGAATTGATATAGGTAGGCTGATTTTTGCGGAAAAGGCGCCCCCTGCCGAATATTTGGCACGATACCGTGTGGCCGACTTGCTTCTCGATACTAGCCCGTACAATGCAGGAACCACCGCCAGCGACGCGCTTTGGGCTGGCTTGCCGGTACTTACCTGTCCCGGCAGATCGTTCGCATCCAGAATGGCAGGCGCGCTGCTGACGGCTGTTCATATGGGAGAACTCATTACTCCCTCCCTCCGCGAGTATGAAAAGAAGGCGGTTTCCTTGGCCAGTAACAAGAATGGCTACCAGCGCATTCGTGACCGTTTGGCACAGGAGCGAGAGCACAGCGCGCTGTTCGATGCGCCGAGATTGGTCCGCGATCTTGAAGGTATTTTTGAGGGGCTGGTTAACGATTTGGGCGAAAAAGCATCCTAGCTCGGATCCTAGCTTGGCTCGTGAAGATCATTTTTTAACTGTAATTTAATTTCAGTTAAAAAGACAAAGAAATGTTTATGCTACTGCGAATTTGCACACAAATTGCTGGCCTGAATACAGTGGAGGATATAAAAAACCAACATTTAATAAATTTGCTTCGCTCGCCCTGCGCCTATCCCCGTGGCAAGACCACGGGGTATTACGGCGCAGAAAAGCAAAATCGGCGAGCTACGCTTAACATCAAAAGCGTGTTGTCCGCGCGCCAAGAGCGCGGGGAATACAAGTTGAATCCGTCAGCTTCGTTTTAGAAACTGCCAATTAACAATGTAGCAATTCTGGCTAAAACTTGAGTCAATTCTGTAATTCCATTCGCCATGAAACTCATTCCGGGTAATGCGTATTTTTCCAACTCCGCATCTCTTAATGCCTGACGGATGCTAAAAATTGTCCTATTCGGCATGAACTTATAGCGACGGTACAGTTTCTCGTTATTCATTGAAATGAACCAAACTGCTGAGTAACATGTTTCATCCAGTAATATTTGAAAACCAGAGACCAAGGAGCTACAAATGAAACTGCCACAACTCACCCCTATAACCAACCCTGAAATCATCAACAATTTCATGGTGCGCACTACTTGGGGTCTCCGCGATCCACAACGTTTCTACGCGCTGATGGATGAAGCGCTAAAGCTAGTAGAGCCTGGCTACTATCTGGGCGACAACTTGTTTACCTGGGGAAAGAACAACTCCCCGTTCGAGGATGCGGCCTTCCGCAACGCATGGGAAGGCAATGTACAGAACGACGCTGACCGCGCCATTGCCTGGAGACGTTACATCCTCTCCTGCGCCGCCTACCATTGCTCACAACTGCCGGGCGACTTCGTCGAGTGCGGCGTGTATCGCGGCACCGGGATCAAGACGATCATCGATTATTTCGGCAAGGAGAATTTCAGCAAGAATTTCTGGGGCTACGACACCTTCGACTACAATCCGGTAGCGGGTCATGCCTTTGAGAAGCAGGAAGCCGGCTTTTTCGAAGAGATCGAACTGCGCTTTGCCGACTATCCGCAGGTCAGACTGGTCAAAGGTTTACTGCCGGATTCGTTAATCGATAACTCGCCCGAGCAGATCGCCTTTCTGCACATTGACATGAATAATGCCGAATATGAGATCGCCGTGTTGGAACGCCTATTCGAACGTGTCGTTCCCGGCGGTGTGGTGATCCTTGACGACTACGAGTGGGCGATGGTCTACCGCCCGCAAAAGATTGCCGAGGATGCCTGGTTTGACAAGCAAAAATACAGGGTCTTCCCGCTGCCTACCGGACAAGGGTTAATCCTGAAACGTTAGCCCACAAAACGCATACCGATCATGCGCACAAGAAAAATTAATCTGGTGCTATTCAAACCGGATACACCCAGATTCAATATTCTCGACTGCCATCTGGAAGTTATAGCCAGCCTGCAATGGGGATTTAACGCACTGGGGTATGAATGCTCCTTTACAACCAATGCGATCAACAAAAGCTGCCGGAATATTGTCTTTGGCTGGGTTCCTTCCATCAAGTGCGGATACATCGACGAATTTCCAAACGACACAATTCTGTACAACTTTGAGCAATACTCGTCGGCATCCATGAAAGGATTCCCAGTGTTGGAAATGGTCGCACAACGCTTTCAAATCTGGGATTACAGCCTAGGCAATGTTCACCGATGGAATGAATTAAATCCAATATTTCCCGCTTACTACGCAAAAGTCAGTTTCGCTCCTAACTTGGCGAACATCGCGCCATTGGGATTAGAAGACATAGATATTCTGTATATAGGAAGCATATCTCCGTCAAGAGCCGAAACGCTGATTTCTTGCGGCGGCACATCCAGCCGCCACGCCTTGGTTACTTTATCCAATGTTTGGGGCAAACAGCGGAACGACTTCATTGCCCGCGCCAAGCTGCTGATCAACGTATCGAGTGGAAACCCGCTATTCAATGTCTTCGAAATTGTGCGGGTCTCTTATTATCTGGCGAACCGGAAAGCCGTAGTAAGCGAACTCACACCTCAGCTCGAAATCGAGGAAGACTTGCGCGATGCCCTGTGCTTCGTTTCCCGCGAAAACATGGGGGCGGCATGCGATGAACTTATCCTAAACCCGGAAAAACGCAAAGAATACGCCGACGAATGTTTCGAAGTCTTTCGCCGACGCGACGTCAGGGACGTCATCAGAAATTTTTTCGATTAACGAAAGACGGGCCATGGAAAACATCCTCATCATTACGGCCGCGCACGATATCCCCATCGCGGAAATCACCGCCAAGGATCTTGCAAGCTACAGAGTCTACTTTTTTGACCCGACGTTAGTCGATGTGATTCAGGGCAGCGCCCTGCGCAATACCGAGCTCATCGTTTGGGATGCCGGTCCGGACTATCCGACCCTGGTGCAGTCGGCGCATGCCCTCGCTTTCGCGCTGGAACAGGAGCTCGACCAAAGCCTGCGCGCCCTGCTGTCCGGGAGCTCGATAGCGGCATGGCAGCACATGAATTTGCATTATTTTTTCATGAGTTTCCAATGGTATTCATGCCTGTGGCGAGATGTGCTGGAAAAGCTGCGGGAAGGCAAACTGCATGTATTTTTAAATGACAACCCGGCCTATTATTATTGGCCATCGTTCTTGCCGGCCCTGCTGTTACTGGAGCAACTGAGAACCTGGAACATCTCATTTTCCGCCGTCACGTATGGTGCACGGCCTGATGAATCCGACGTGGTCATGAATCTGTGCGACTGCAATCCAGACAGTGAACGATTTGATCTGCTGACCCATCTGCCGACCTGTTTTTATGATATCGACTATTTCAATGCGGAGTTGCGGGCATCGGGCAAATCGAACATCAATATAGTATCGAAGTACTGGGACGTAGCGCTGGCCGCCACCAAGAACATCAATTTAATACGGCTCAAGGACCAGCAAACACTGAGCGGCGGTCAGCCTGCGCTGGATGTAATAGCAGAACAACTGGCCGAGAAACTCGACTCATTGCTGACCCCGTACATCGCTACGCCAGATTTCAGGGCTCGCCAAGCAAGCCATCTGAGCAATTTGTATCAATCCCAACTGGCCAGCGCGTATCTGTTGGAACAGTATTTCAAACGGCACAAGCCTGGGAAAATGCTGTTGTCCGACCACGATGCGGGGTTTCACGGGCCGCTGATATCCTTTGCCGAGCAGCACAACATTCCGGTCTTCCTCTTACCTCATTCCAAAGTCAGCCACGATGTGGATTTTACTTATCAAAACATAACAGCGCTGACTCACCCGATACAAGGCTTACCGCTTGTGAACGGGTGCCAGAAGCGCCTGCTTCACTTTGCCCTGTCCTACCCAGAAAATTTTTCTAGCCGTAGCGCGATGCCGCCACCCATCAAGAAAATCGGTTTGCTCCTCAATGGACTATCGCTCAACGGCGTTCTTTGTACCGACTTTGCGACCTATATCAACGGCATCAAGAAAATTGATCAATGGTGCAAGCAATCTGGCGTCGAGTTGTCGATCCGTTGCAGACAAGGGCAGGCATTGGCCGAGATACTGAACCAAGCGATCGGCATGGAGCGCGTCGGTGTGCAATCGGTACTGGCTGGTTCGCTGCAATCTTTTGCCCAGAGCATCGATCTGTGTCTGATGTATGATGCACCCACTAGTGCAGTGATTGAATTCTTGCGCACGGGTATACCTATCTTGAATCCGATCCCGGCTCCATTAAGCAAGGCCGAAGCGCTCTGGGCAAACAGTGCGATCGTGCCAAGAGACCGTGTTGAGGCTACATTGGAGATGCTTGATGGTTTTATCGCTGACGATAATAATCTGCGCGTATTCTGCACCAACCAATTTGCCGACTATGTGTGCCTGTTCAAGCAATCCCGCGCTTTGCGCCACTTATTGTAAGACCAAAGCGATGTGGTGCGAATCCGCCCAAGCCACAAGCCTGTAGTCAGGTTGTGCGGCTCAATAATTGTTGCATCATTTCAATTTCCGGCTGCGGCAAAGCACATCGAGGCCCACCCGGCGGAATGCTGCTGATTACCCGCTTTCCGGCAAGCAGGCCGACGACCATGGCCATAGAGGAGCAACCGACCACCACATCGCTATCGGCAATCTCCTCGAACAGGCTGCGTGTACCGCCGAAGGCAATAGGGAGATCGAATTCGTCTTTTGCCCAGTCGTATTTGTTGGCGGCTTCGGAAGGATGGGGGCGAATCAGAATACGTTCGACGGGCTTGCCGAGTATCGCCACGTTGGCGAGAAAATAGCGCAATGCATCTTCCTCCACGTAGCCCCAGTAATGCTCATTGCCATGCTGGCGTAGTGCATGTTCGCGCACCGGTTCGCAAACGTAGAGCACGGCAAGCCGCTCGGCGTCGGCTGGACGCACCACGGAGGCGGCGAGCACTTCTGCGCGGATGTCAACAAAATAGGGGTTCTCGACCAAGCGGATGGGTGTTTCGCCAAATATCTTCACGGCCAGTTCGGCGGCAATGGGATCGCCGACCCAGATTTCATCAGGCAGGTTGAGTTCGCCCTTGCGCTCGAAACGTTCCTGGTAGTTGACCCAGTGGTCGAGGAAGGCGACCGAGCGTTTTCCAATCGCACGCGCCAGTTTGATCGCATCGAATTCCAGTTCGGATTGCCAGGACGTGCCGCACAGCACCCAATCCGCTTGGCGGATGGCCTCGTCCAGCCGCAGCGTTTCGATGTTGCCGAGCTTGCGCTCGAATATTCTGCGCGCGGGGCCTTGCAGGGCATAAAGACAATGCAGCCCTTGCCTGCGCACGTAGCTGCTGAGGACTTCCGCACCGCCTGCGTCGTGGGCGATAACAGCGACAATGATCGGATCGTTCATGCGTAGAAAATGCGAGGTTTTATCAACTGGTGGGGCGCCAAACGAGAAGTGATGCGGGTAGCAAGCAGTTGGCTCCGAAGACCTGTGACACTTCTTTAGTGATCTCGATTTCACCAGTGTTGGCGAGTTTCTCCAGCTCTTCTCGAATACTCAAGTTGTAATCGTTAGCTCTCATGTAGCGTTGCTGCAATATTCCCAATACCGTTTGTTCTTCGCAATGCTGAAAGATGGGTTCAAAATGCAGAACACGGCGAGGTTTTAGCCGGATCAGATTCCTGAGCGCGAGTGCTGAGTCACGCACGTAATGAAGTGAGTAGGAGGTGAGGAAGTCGCTTCCCGGTTTGATCACCAAGTCCGAGATACCTGTCGCACCAAAGTCACCTCTGCCTACCGTCACATTGTAGTTGTGCCATCTTGCAAGGTTTTGTGCCAGTTCGATTCCTTGTTGCGTGTACTCCAGACCTGTCACCGACTCGTAAGTCAGACGGCGTCTTTCGATGAGATTGAACAGCACTGATCCGTAGCCACAGCCGATCTCGACCAGATGTTTTGAACAGTCATCAAGCAGCGCTTGTTCTATCAAGTTGATATAGTGGCCAAATGATTCGGTTGTGGTCATCAGCATCAACTGATTATTGACTAGACAAGCATGCATAAAATCTGGGGGGCATTCCCAATTGCATACTTCATCAACTCCGCATGGGGCGTTTTTCCATTTCGTTAATAACCCTCCCCATTTTTCCTGCCCGAACTCCCGGAGGATCTGCTCCTCGTTTTTTATCCTTTTGTCTGGCTCACCACATAACAGCTCGGCAACCCGCTTGCTGTACCGTGGCAACTGATTTAATTCGAGCAGTTTCATGATCTATAAGGATCGTTGGGTCACTTGTGTGGAGTGATCAGCGGAGCGCGGCGAGATTGGACCACACCTTGCGGAACGCGCTGACCATCAGATCCACGTCCTCGTCAGTCAACTCGTGCATACACATGGCAAAGCCCAGATAACTACGATCATTGAGTTCTTCTGCCACCGGGCAGATACCGCGCTGGTAGCTGACCTCTCGGCGACAGATGTCCGAAGTCCACGGGAAGCCTTTTGAACCGTAGGCTATTTTCTGTTGATACATGGGCAGCAGGTGCAGATTGGCGTAGCTCGAACCCAAGCCGGTTACGCCCTCGGCTTGCAACGCTTCGACAATGCGTGCGCGGGGAATGCCGATTTTGGCGATGTCCAGCACCATCGGATAAACATAGTAGGCGTGGGTGCAAGCCGGTTCGACAATCGGGGTGCGCAATCCTTCCAGCCCTTTCAGCCCGGCGCTGAAACGCTCGGCGGCGTGCTGGCGGCTGGCAACAAACATCTTCAATTTCTTCAGTTGCTCAATACCTATCGCGCACTCGATCTCACCCAGCCTGAAGTTGTATCCCATCATGTTGGCGAGACCAGCAACGCCCTTGCCGCCAACGACTGCCTCGGCATGATTTCGAATCAGTTGCAAACGCTCGCAAATCCCATCATCGTCCGTGACCAGGATGCCGCCCTCACCCGTGTGGATATGTTTGTGGTAGTTGAGGCTATAGCTGCCGACATGCGCCAAGGTTCCTGCATATTTGTCTTTATAGAATACGCCAGGTGCCTGTGCCGCGTCAGAGATGACTTTCAATCCATGCTTGGCCGCAATTGCCATCAAGGCATCCATGTCGGCAGAATGCCCGAATATATCCACCGCCATGATTGCCCTGGTGTGCGGCGTAATATTGGCCTCAACCGATTTGGGGTCAAGGTTAAAGGTTGCAGGCTCGATGTCGGCAAATACCGGGATTGCGTTCCAGTGCAAGATAGCCGTTGCACTGGCACACATGGTCCAAGGGCTGACGATCACCTCATCACCCGGTTCTATGCCAATCGCTCCTACTGCGGCGATCAAACCAGATGTCGCTGAATTAACCGTAACAGCGTGCTTAACGCCGAAGTAAGCTTCGCACTGGCGCTCGAATTCCTGCACCTTGGGACCTCCGTAGAAATCAGGAGACCAGACACCGATGAACTGTGACAGTACCCCGCTTTCGATGACTGCCTTGGCCGCCTCGACTTCTTCTGCCCCAATCGGGTTGTAGCGTTTAAAAGGAGTGGTGATGGTGCGGGGACCGCCGAACAATGCCAGGGAATTCGTAGTCATTTCATTTCCAGGATGCGTTGCATATTTTCCAATGTTAGCAGGCTTTCGGCGCCGCTACACAGGTAAAAATTCCGCCCTTCGAGAGCTGCTGCCAATTGCTCCGCCACATGCCATTGATAGCGGCTCAAGCCGGACTCAATGGGCTCGCTGTCGTCTGAAAGCACGGTGTATCCCTGGAGGTTTGGGTCGGGGCAAGCGGCCTGCCAGCTGATCTGATGTCCGCCTTTTTCGTAGCGCAACCGCCCGTTCGTAGTCAACAATTCGATGGTGTAATGGGAAAAATCTTCTTCCCGCGCCGCCAGAAAAATCATTGCTCCACGTTCGAACACGACGCGCGCATCCGGTTCCGGATCGTGACCATCCCACAGTCTGCCGGTGGCGATGACTTGCGCACCAATCACTGCACCCAGCCAGTATTCCAGCAGATTGAAGAAATGCGAGCCGTTGTGCAGAAAACCTTTGGAATACCAGACGACGCCCTTCACCGGGGTGGCGATCTCGCCCGCATCAAGGCGGCGCTTGACCTCAATCGCACCAGAAGCGGAGCGGCGGATATAGTTTGCATACAGCGCGACACCCCTTGCTGCGCAATCCTGCACCATGGTGCGCGCTTCGGCCAGATCGTAGGAAAGCGGCTTTTCACACAGAATGGCGCGGGGTTTTGACTGCGCCAGCACACGTTGCACGGTCGCGCCGTGCAACGGCGTCGGCACTGCGATGACGACTATGTCGGGCTGTTGCTGGCTGAGCGCCATGTCGAGATCAGAATATGCCGGGCGCTGGTAGGTCTGCTCAAAAGTAGCCCGGTGCGCGGGGTCGGCATCCACGCCGCCAGCCAGAACAAAGCTCGGGTGGAGGCTGAAGGCGCGGGCATGGGAATAGACGAAAGCTGCCGGATCGAGATGCAGGTCGTAGCCCATGCCGATTTTCCCTAGCCCCACAATCAACGTTCCGTAGCGCATGGTTTAACGTTCTTAGCCGATCAAATTCCAACTCATCGGTGTGCCTTTCTTTACATCCCGATTCACGCGGCGACCCAGCAGCAGGTCAAAATACTTGGGGGGCAGCCCCAGTCCGGGGCGAATACAGCGCAGGTTCTCCGGCGTAAATACTTCGTCTGCCTGCATATCCTGCGCGATATAGATGGAGCGGCGGAAGAGCAGGGAGTTCTTTTCCTTCTCTGTCGCCCCATAGCTGACTTGTCCAAGCGCCTGCCAAGCCCGTTCGGTTTCCACCACCAGTTGGGCCATTTCGGCGGGTTCCATGGAAAACGTGCTGTCCACACCACCGTCGGCGCGGCTTAGCGTAAAGTGCTTTTCGATGACGGTGGCACCCAGAGCAACGCTGGCCACGGATACTCCTACACCCATGGTGTGATCGGACAGGCCCACTTCGCAACCAAACAGTTCGCGCAGGTGCGGAATGGTCAGGATATTGGTGTTCCCTGCCGTGGCTGGATAAGTGCTGGTGCATTTGAGCAGAATCAGATCGGTGCAACCTGCCTCACGAGCGGCTCGCACGGTCTCATCCAGCTCGGCCACCGTAGCCATGCCAGTGGAAATGATTAACGGTTTTCCTGTGGAAGCCACACGGCGGATCAATGGCAAGTCGGTATTCTCGAACGAAGCAATCTTGTAACACTGCGCATCCAGGCTTTCGAGAAAATCCACTGCCGTATCATCGAATGGCGTGCTGAATGGAATGATGCCTAGCTCGCGCGCCCGATCAAAGATTGGTTTGTGCCATTCCCACGGGGTGTAGGCCTCGCCGTAAAGCTTATAAAGGGACGTGCCTGCCCACAGGCTGTCGGGATCGCTGATATGAAACTCCCGCTCATCCAGATCGAGCGTCATGGTGTCCGGGGTATAGGTTTGCATCTTCAGCGCATGCGCGCCGGTTTTGGCAACTGCATCAACGATTGCCAAAGCACGCTCCAGCGACTGGTTATGGTTGCCGGACATTTCAGCTATGACGAATGGGGTGCGGCTTCGGCTTATCAATCGGTCAGCAATTTTGAACTCAGCAGTCATTTTTAATGAAGCCCCTTTGAATAATTTATGGACTCAACCTGATAGCCAGCGCCTGAAAATAGTCGCCGGGATCGATCATTTCCACCGAGCACATAGGCGCTAATCTTGTTTACTTCTGGCCGATTTGCAGCAAGCCAATGTTCTGCACATTGCAAAAGGTCACGCCCTTGCGCCGGTTGCTTAATATCTGGAACAAGATAAATCGAAATGCTCGCCTCGTCGCTTTTGATGTCAAAACGCACCACCCCGACTGACAAGCCATTGCAATGCCCAACAAGCAATAATCTATCAGGTGAGGACGCTACCGAAGCAAACCATTTTTGATGATCCTCCCAATTGATTACGTCAGGTTTACGTGAAACCGCCCTGATAGTTGGGTGATTGCGCCACTCGAACAGCTTTGCCGAATCATCCGGCCCTGCAACTCGAATCTCAATGCCGCTGCAATCCAGATTTCCGGTAACCCGCAATACGCCGCGGCCATCCACAGCCTGCATCCCGTTGCGGGAAATGGCCTGTCTCAGGTAGCCATTTTCCATAAGTGCGATCACATGCCGCCGAATCGCGGGAATTAACTCACTTTCCAGTTCAGGTGCATACAGTAAACTTTCATATGCCGCCTCAGCGATCTGTTTGCGCTGATTGCCCGCCGTGCAGATGGTCAGGGCCGGCAACCCCAAACAGCAACGCTCCCAAGTTGCCGAACCGCCGGCCCCGATCGCCAAATCAGCCGCAGCCATCAACTCGGCCATCCTGTTGGTTTGTGCATGGCAAGAAAACCCATGCTGTACGCAAGTCGCTTCTATTTGCTCGCGGCAAGGATGCTGCGCGCCTATCACCACATCGACATGGAGATCAGGAATCTCCGCCCCGCAGAGCGCCTCGATGGCGCGTCCTGTATAGTTATCGGCATCTACGCCGCCAAAGAACACCAATACACGCTGAACCGGCCCATTGCGCGCCTTGATTTGTTCGTGCAACTGCCGGAATTCGTCGCGCAGCAATGCATAACGCGGCCCTATAAAAAGTTGGCAATGAGCTGGCACCTTGCCGGTGTAGCGGGTTTCCTGGTCTAGGTAGTAGTTCTGATCCAGCAATATATCGCAATCGTGCCGACGATCAGCGATATCATCGATAACCATAATTCTCCTGGCTGCCTGGCGAAGCTTCGATTCCCAGCGGAAATCCAGTGCATAGTGATCGATGATCAGCCAATCCCATGTCAGATCGGACAGCGCCCGAATGGAATCCTCCGCGTCCCGCGCCTGTCCGACCCCCAGCCATCCGGCATGCGCAAGTTCATCCAGAGTTACCTCATTCTGCGGGCTATCGAGCAAAGTAAACTCGTGACCTTTCACCTCCAGCATGTTGCGCAAATACCCTGGCAGGTGGCGGCTAACAAAGCGAACCCGTGCACCGCGTTGCTTCAGTGCATCCGCCAGCGTCAGGCAGCGCATGATGTGGCCCGTACCGATCTCTTGCGAAGCATCAGCGCGGATGGCGACACGCATCAGCGTTTTTCCATCAGGAACCAGCTGAGGTCATCCTGCACCCACTTCGGATCGAGATGGTAGGCGAAGCCGTAGTCGACCAACTGGAGCGAAGGGTGGC
Organism: Gallionella sp.; assembly: GCA_023259035.1. Taxonomy (GTDB): domain Bacteria; phylum Pseudomonadota; class Gammaproteobacteria; order Burkholderiales; family Gallionellaceae; genus Gallionella. The sequence goes on along the minus strand of JAHFRA010000008.1, from coordinate 93,384 downwards.
GCGCCATCAATTCACCCGCAAAGTCGCGCTTGAACAGCCGGTTGCTGTGGCCGCGATAACTGATCTCCACCGGGCTGGGATTGTAGTACTCGGCCACCAGAATATAGCGCTGGCTGGCCGTAAATAGCTTGTCATAGACCTCGGGGAGGATGGATGGATCAAGGTGGATGAGCACACCCTTGATTAGCACCAAATCGAAATTCCGGGTGGGAGTGAAATCCAAGATGGAGGAGTTGATGGCGTTGACGAAAAGCAGTTGGCGCAGTTGCTCGTAGGCCTGGACGTTGATCTCTACGGCATGCAGTTCGGCTTGGGGGAACAAGGGGTGCAGGGCGTGCATGTTCATGCCGATATTGGCCCCCATCTCCAGAATGCTGCCGATTGCCTGCGCATGCTGCAAAGCTTTGGCGAACAAGCCGATGTTGCTGGCAACCACATCCGCACCCTGATTGCGCCTGATGTATTCGTTGCCGAATTCGCCCGCCCAAAAGCCTTCCTGCTCGGTCCTGAATTTACTCATTACATTTTTCCTCCGGGTTCAACAACTGGTAGATCACTTCAGCGCGCGCCCAGTCATCCGGCGTGTCGATGTCCACCGCGCGCCATTCCGGTATCACCAGCCCCTTGCCGGTCTGATGCGGCGAATGGCCCTTCAGCCAAGCCTCCACCTTGCCCCAATAGAACTGGCCAGCGTCATAGTAGGCGGGTTCCAAATCCTGGGTGCGGGTGTTGACAAATTCCGGGTTGAAGGCGCGCATACTGCCATCGGGCAGACGGCGTAGCGCCCGCTGGATGGCGGAAGGAAATGGCGTGATGGTGAACGCATACTCGGCGCCGCCCTGCTCCAGTAGCGCATGGGCATCGCGCAGATCTTGCGTCTGGATCAGCGGAACCGCCGGGTAGATACAACAGACTAATCGCGCCTCCCAGCCGGTCTTTCGACAGGCCTCAATGGCATGCGCGATCACTGGCACGGTGGCAGTATGGTCGTCCGACAGCTCGGCGGGACGCATGAACGGAATTTCAGCGCCGTGCTCACGGGCGATGCGGGCAATCTCCTCGTCATCGGTGCTGACGATGACATGATCAAACAGGCCGCAGCCTGTGGCCGCTTCGATGGCGTAGACGATCATCGGCTTGCCCGCGAACTCACGGATATTCTTGCGCGGGATGCGCTTGCTGCCGCCGCGCGCGGGAATGACAGCGATTTTCATATACTTGTCGCTTCTCGTAATGAGGTTACCACCTGATTTTGCTGGGCTTCCGTCAATGTTGTGTACAACGGCAAACTGATTGCTTCAGCATAATATTGTTCAGCTTCCGGACAATGCCCGGTCTTGAAGCCGAGCTGTTCATAATACGGCTGCCTATACACAGGAATATAATGCAGATTCACGCCGATACCAGCCGCACGCAACGCCTCAAATACTTCACGTTGTGCCTTGCTGGTTTCACCCGGCTCCAGTCGTATCACATACAAATGAAATCCGGAATAGCTGTCTGAGTGTTGCCAAGGTGTCACTACAGGTAACGCTGCCAGCAGTTCAATATATCGTTTGGCAAGCATATGACGTTTGGCGACAAATTCATCCAGTCGCTGCATCTGACTCATGCCCAGCGCGGCCTGAATATCCGTCATGCGGTAATTGTAACCCAGGCCAATCTGCTGGTAGTACCAAGGCCCGTCAGGTGCGTGAGTCATATCTACCGCATCCCGGGTAATGCCGTGGCTGCGCAGCAATTGCATGCGCTTGGCAAGATTCTCATTGTTGGTCAGTGCCATGCCGCCTTCGCCGGTGGTGATTATTTTAACCGGGTGGAAGCTGAATACGGTGATGTCGCTGTAGCGGCAATTGCCTATCGGTTCGCTTTTGTATTTTCCGCCAATGGCGTGCGAAGCATCCTCGATGATCTTGAAACCATATCGCTGGCTAAGCGCATGAATCCCCGCCATGTCGCAGGGTTGACCGCACAAATGAACAGGGATTACTGCTTTGGGTAATTTTCCGGTTGCTTCCGCTTGCGACAACTTTTCCGCCAAGCGCACCGCACTGAGATTATAGGTGCGCGGATCGATGTCCACGAAATCAATCTGCGCGCCACAATAAAGCGCGCAGTTTGCACTCGCTACGAAGGTAATCGGGGTGGTCCAAACTATATCGCCGGGACCTACGCCTAACGCCAAACAGGCAATGTGCAGAGCGCTCGTAGCACTGTTCACAGCAACAGCATGCTGCGTACCACAATAATCAGCGATAGATCTTTCAAAAGCGGGAACGGCCGGGCCTTGTGTCAAGAAGTCGGAACGCAGCACATCCACAACCGCCCGAATGTCCGCATCAGAAATATCTTGCCGGCCGTAAGGAATCATCTCTGTTATGCCGTGCCAATCTTTACACGGTTTTGTGCGATCCACGCCTGTAGCGTTTCAATATTCATCCATTCCGTGTTGTTATCCGAGCAGTAGGTGAAATCTTCCGCAACCTTTTTCCCATCCTTGATGCGGTATGGATCGGAGCTCCAATTATTTATGGAAGGCAATATTTTATAGTGTTCAGGGTATTCGTAAGTGTAGAGCACGTCTTCAGTGCCAATCATTTGTTCATGAAGCTTTTCACCGGGGCGAATGCCGACGATTTCATGCTTGGCATCGGGCGCTACGGCAAGCGCTACGTCGGTCAATTTCATCGAGGGGATTTTTTTTACATATATCTCCCCTCCCTCCATGTCTTCAAAAGCATGCCAAACGAGCTCGACACCTTGTTCCAAAGTGATCATAAAACGGGTCATGCGAGCATCGGTGATCGGCAGTAACCCTTTATCTGCAATTGAGAGAAAATAGGGAATGACGGAACCGCGCGAACCCATGACGTTACCATAACGCACCACGCCAAAACGGGTGTCGCTATATCCCGAGTATGAATTGCCGGCGACAAAAAGTTTGTCCGATGCCAGCTTGGTTGCGCCATACAGATTTGCCGGACTGCTAGCCTTGTCGGTCGAAAGTGCCACCACACGTTTGACGCGATGGTCAATGCATGCGTCAATCAGATTCATGGCGCCGATTATGTTGGTTTTAACGCACTCAAAGGGATTATATTCCGCTGTCGGAACGATCTTGGTGGCAGCAGCATGGACGACGTAATCAACACCATCAAGTGCGCGCGCAAGGCGATCCTTGTCACGCACATCACCGATAAAAAATCGCACCCTCTTATCATTGCCATATAGCTTGGCCATCTCCCACTGTTTCATTTCATCACGTGAGAAAATCACCAAACGACGCGGGTTATATTTTGCCAGTGTCATTGGTACAAAGGAGTGGCCAAACGAGCCTGTACCGCCGGTGATGAGGATGGATTTATCATTGAACAAGTTATACTCCCATCAGGAAAAAAGCTGCCAAACAATTCGGTTCGGCCAAATTATGGCAGGATTATTAATAAAATGGCAGGCCATTGAAGCTGAATGTATTTTGCGGCAGATCCCTCCCGCTTTAATCCCACAAACAAGAGCCTATTACGCCATCTAATTGCAGCATCCACCAATGCTCAACGAACTTAGTATGACGCCTATTAGCTAAAGAAGAATTAAGGAAAGTTCTAATAATTTCGGTATTGTCATTCCGGTGAAGGCTTGAATCCAATTCAATCAAGCCGCCGGATGCCGGATCGAGTCCGGCATGACGAATTCTCAGGATGCCTTTAAATTTCTTTAGCCCGATAAAAATTGATTACCTAAGCCACAACAACTGCTCCTTGTTTATTATCTGGAAAAACCGGGGTATTGACTGATGCGAAGATGGCCTATGCAAACAAAGAACTGCGCACAAGCCACGAGATTATTTCGCTCAATGGTAGCAACGGGTAATGTGGAAACAGAAATAAATATTCCTGCACTTTGGGGCTTGAAGCCGCCTTTGTTATAGTTACAGTGAGTCTATGCTGAATTTTTGCCAAACATTTTCGACGTTCTTCAGCCGAGCTACAAAACGGTGGCGTAGCTGCTCGTCTGTATTTAGAAGAACAACGGAAGTCCTTTGCATTGGTCTTGTTGCCTCGGTGTTGCCCGGGTGCGCAATTAAACGTGATGGCTACGATGTGCCTCGGATGGCTTTGCCGGCACAATATAAAAACTCTGCTAAAGATGTGCTGGGTACGACATCTAATCCCAAAAATTCAATAGATACCCCTGCAAAATTGAATACTCCACAGGAGGCCGGTCTGGCTGAGTGGTGGCGATCTTTCGGGAATTCAGAGTTGGTTGAATTGGTAGACAGGGGGGTGTCCAATAATGCCGATGTACGTATTGCGACACTTCGGCTGGCCCAAGCCAAGACACGTGCTGATCAGGCTCGCGCCGGTATGCTGCCGACCATCAGTGCTCCCATTGGTGCGGCGATTCAATCGCCTGGTGGCGCGCTCGGAGTCGGAGGTGTTCCGGCAGGGGTGGGTAGCAGTTCATCAGGTGCGGGGAATAGTACATCCCAGAAGTCATACCAGGCGAGCGTGCGCGGAAGTTGGCGTGCGGATGTTTGGGGTGAGCAGAGTTCTTTGGCGGAATCCGCCAAATTCCAGCTGTGGCAGGCAGCGTTCGAACGCGACAATGTGCAAAGAAACATGGCCGCCAATATTGCTTCCGCCTACGTCGAGTTTCTTTCTCTGAATGACCGCTTGCGGGTTGCCCGTAAGACCGAGTCTGTATTGGGCGGCATGTTGGCCGCTATTGAGGCACGGTTAGATGTCGACGATGCGACGCTGATTGATTTGGACCAGCAAAAAGTGATTGTTTTTGCAGCTCGCTCGACAATACACAGTCTTGAGCAGCAACGTGAAGATGCGCTCACAAACATTGCTTTCCTGGTGGGAACCGTTCCGGGATCGCTGAAGCTTTCCGGCGACGGTCTTGACACGCTTTATCTTCCCGCTGTTGTTCCAGCATTGCCTTCTTCTCTGCTGCTTCGTCGCCCTGATGTGCGTATGGCAGAAGCTCGGTTGCTTGCGGCAGATGCCAACGTCGACGTGGCTCGTGCCCGTCTTCTTCCACCACTGGATCTCTCGGCGCAGGTGGGTTACAGCAGTCTTTCCATGGCGCAGCTTTTTCAGCCCTCGACTCTTTTCTGGAATGCGCTTGCAGGCTTTACGGCCAGCATTTTTGACGGCGGCAAACTGGCGAGTGAGAAGGACAATGCGCAGGCGATACACGAAGAAATGGTGGAAACTTATGCGCGTACCATTTATCAGGCGGTGAAAGAGGTGGAGAGCGCTCTGGTCGCCATCCGGCAGACTGGCCAGCGCCTCGACTCACAGCAAAAAGTCGCCGACTCGGCGCGGCAAGTATGGAATAGCAGCGCCGAGGCGTACGCTAGCGGGGGAATCGACTATCTGGCTTTGCTTGATACAGAGCGTACTTATCAACGCTATCTGGACGAATACCAGCAGATCAAGATGAGCCATTATCGTGAATATATCAGCCTGTTCCAGGCATTGGGCGGCGGTGTGAATTTTGGTGAACAGCTGCCTGGAAAGGGCGTTCGTCCAACCTTGGCTGGAGATGATGTTCCTGAAGCAAATTCCCTTGTTGTGCCGAAAAAAGATTTTGCAGACAATGGCGTCGATTGGGTTACACCATCGACGGCTGAAAATTTCTGGCAAGTCGAATTGCCCGGTCTGTACTATCGCACAACGATTGATGCCACTTGGCGCGATCTGCGGACGCGTTACCCGAAACTGATGGAGAACCATTTTGTACTCCCCCGCCTGCATGGAAAAGTAGAAGACAGCGCAGCTAGCCAGATGTCATGGTATCGCTTGTACGTTGGCAAATTCGTAACACCCGAAGCCGCTCAGGAACTATGTGCAGCGCTTCGGGCAAACTTCCAGCGTTGTCGTGTCGTCTCCTCGCATTCGGATGAGACGGTTGCTGCCACTCCTTTGCCGCAGAAAGACGAAACACCGGATATAAAATCCACCACGGATGTCGTTCGTGGCGCAGGGATGCTGTCTGCCAACAAGTTTTTGCCTGCGGCCGTATCGTCGAAAACAGCTGGACGTGTGGCTGGCGAGCCGGAAATGGAATCTGATCAGGCATTGCCGGAAAGCAGCATCGGAGCGAAGGATAAATGATGGGCGAAAAGTTTTCCCATACCGTTGTTCAATGCCTCACTGCCATTGCCCAGCATCACGGATTGCAGGTTAATCCCGAGCGATTGATCCATGAATACGCATTGACTGACGAGGAGCCAGCAATCGCTTTGGTGCTCCGCATGGCTACCGAAATAGGCTTGAAAGCGAAAAACGAAAAGCTTTCGTGGAATGGCCTTTTTGCGCAGAAAGGTGTATTCCCCACTCTGGCCAGACTGACCGATGGCAAAGGGGTTATTGTTGTCGGTGTACGCGCCGCCGAGGGCGATAGCGAAGGTCTTGTGGCGGTTCTCGATCCGTCGGCAGACATGACTGCCGTGGCGTGGATCGGTCGTGAGAAGTTTTGCGGCCTCTGGGATGGAGATGTCGTTTTTCTGAAACGCAGCCATTCGCTCTCGGATACGAACCAGCCGTTCGGCCTGCGTTGGTTCATCCCGGAGATATGGAAGCAAAAAGCCGCTTTCAGGGATATTGCCATTGCCGCGTTTGCAATGACGCTGTTGGCGCTGGCATCGCCGATTTTTTTTCAACTGGTGATCGACAAAGTACTTGTCCACCAGAGTGTTTCCACGCTTTCGGTGCTCACGGTTGGCGTGGTAATTGCGATGTTGTTTGAATCGCTGTTTGTTTACCTGCGCCAGATTCTGCTTCTCGCGGCAACCAACAAGATTGACATGCATATTACACGCCGTGCATTCGGGCATCTGCTCTCATTGCCAATCGATTATTTCGAGACGACTTCTGCCGGGGTGGTGACCCGCAACATGCTACAGATCGAGAGCATTCGCAATTTTCTCACTGGCCGGCTTTTTTTTACCGCGCTCGACACGGTATCGCTGTTAATTTACTTACCCATCCTGTTTTTCTATTCATTCAAACTGGCCTTGATCGTGCTGGCGTTTTCTCTGGTTATCTCGGCAATCATTTTTGCTTTGCTGCCGACCTACCGGCGCCAGCTTGACGCGGTGAATACAGCCGAGGGAAAGCGTCAGGCGCTGCTGGTCGAAACCATACACGGCATGAGAACGGTCAAAGCGCTTGCGATTGAACCGGTGCAGAGACGCATATGGGATCAATTGTCGGCTGAATCAATCACGCGGCATTTTCGCGTCGCGAGAACTTCGATTACGGGCGTTGCAGTTACCGATTTCATCGGCAAGTTGATGCCTGTAACCATCATTTTCGTCGGGGCGCAAGGGGTATTTGACCAGACAATGACGGTAGGTGTCCTGATTGGGTTTCAGATGCTTTCCGGGCGGGTTTCCGGCCCATTGATGCAGATTGTCGGGTTGATCAACGACTATCAGCAAACACGTGTCTCGGTGGATTTGCTGGGGCAAATCATGAATCGGCCTCCGGAGGGGCGCGGCAGCGGCGGGTTACGTCCGGAGATGAAGGGCGAAATCAGTTTCGATAACGTCACGTTCCGCTATCCGGGTGCCAGCATAACCGCACTGGATCAGGCAACGTTCACAATTGCATCCGGCTCTGTAGTGGGGATCGTTGGCCGAAGCGGTTCAGGCAAGACCACGCTCGCCAAGTTGATACAGGGGCTCTACGCTGTGCAGGAAGGTGTCGTCCGGTTTGATGGGCTGGATGCCCGCGAGATCGATCTGTCTCATTTGCGTCGCCAGATTGGCATTGTCATGCAGGATAACTTCCTGTTCCGCGGCACGGTTCGCGAAAACATTATCGCCACCAAACCGGATGCTTCTTTTGAGGAAATCGTTGCCGCGGCTCAAGCTGCTGGCGCAGACGAGTTCATTGAGCGGCTTCCTCAAGGGTACGACACACTATTGGAGGAAAACGCATCCAACCTGAGTGGCGGTCAGAAGCAGCGCTTGTCGATAGCGAGATCCCTGCTGTCGAAACCGCGCATCCTTATTCTAGATGAAGCTGCAAGCGCCCTGGATCCCGAGAGCGAGGCCATTTTTATTCGTAATTTGTCGCAGATCGCGGTCGGACGCACTGTGGTGATGATTTCTCACCGTCTTTCGACTCTGGTCAACGCACATTCCATATTGGTCATGCAGCAGGGACGTTTGGCCGATGCCGGTCGTCATGAAGAATTGCTTTCGCGTTGCCAAACCTACCAGCAATTATGGAACCAGCAAACAAGTCATCTCTAAGCCTGTTGGCGAAAGCCAAGCTGGTTATTTTCGGTCCGGCGGGGAAGCCGTCTGAGACTACGGCAATCGACTTCCTGCCTGATGCAGACGAAATCGAGCGCAACCCTCTTCCGCTTTCAGCGCGCGTTACGCTGCATGTTTTAGCGGCGGCGTTCGTCTGTTTCCTGCTGTGGGCAACTTTCTCCGATGTCGACCTGATTGTCGTGGCACATGGCCGCCTCGTGACGCCCCTGCCGAACCTTATCGTTCAACCTCTGGAGACCTCGATCATTCAGAGCATCGATGTCCGTAACGGTCAAGTCGTCAAAAAAGGCGAACGTCTGGCAACCCTGGATCCGACTTTCACCGAAGCTGACGAAGCGCAACTGCGAACGCGCCTCCACAGTCTCGACAACCAGATGCAGCGATTGGATTCAGCGCTTTCGGGTAACAAACCCGAGAAATCTGCCGGTACGGATGCGGACAGTCAGTTGCAGACGAATTTGTCCAGCGAGAGCCATGCCAGTTATACCGCTCAAGTGCGCAGACTGGAAGAAACGATCGGCCGTTTGCGCGCGACTCTGGAAACCAGTAAGCGTGACGAACAGGCACTGGCTTCGCGAGTCAAGGTTCTGAAAGAAATGGAATTGATGCAGCAAGACCTGGTCGCCAAGAAATTAGCCGCACGCGCTCGCCTCCTTGATGCGCAGGATAGGCTGCTCGAAGCTGAACGAAGCATGGAAATGGCCAGAAACAAACAACTCGAGATTAAACGCGAACTTGCCGCACTTGAAGCGGAAAAGACATCGTTCGAGACCGGATGGCGGCAAAAAATGATGGAGGAATTATTGTCCGTTTCGCGCGAACGGGACGCGGTGAACGAACAGTTGCAGAAAGCCGATAAGCGCAGCAGATTGATAGTTTTGTCTTCGCCTACCGATGCTGTCGTCCTTGATATAGCAAAACTATCTCAAGGGTCGGTTGTTCAGGCTGCCGAAAAACTTTTCACTCTGGTTCCGCTGGGAGCCGAACTGGAAGCCGAAGTGCAGATCGATTCTCTGGATGTTGGCTATATCAAGATTGGTGATATGGCTCACGTCAAGCTGGATGCCTATCCTTTTCAGCAGCACGGTGCACTTGACGCAAAACTGCGTATCATCAGCGAAGATGCCTTCCGTCGCGAAGCAACTGCCGGATCGGGAATGGATGCATTTTATGTGAGCCGGATCAAATTATTGAGCAAACGCCTGAAAAAAATGCCGGAACATGCGAAGCTGCTGCCAGGCATGACTCTAACGGCGGAGATCTTGGTTGGTAAGCGCTCGGTTATGTCCTATATTCTGTGGCCACTCACAAAATCAATGAACGAATCGCTTCGCGAGCCATGACAACTCACCGATTAAATGCCTTGGGAATGCTTTTTTGCTTTCTGTCTAGAGAGCCTCTAGAAATCCAGAGTTCGCCCAAAGAAATGTGGATTTATAGAGGCTCCCTCTATGCAATGAGAATGATCTATGGTCGCCGATAACACTGACAAGGAAAAGCGTGCCTTCAAGAAAGCCTTGATATCTGCTGAGCTGGGGCAACCCAAGGAGCAGTTCACCCTCGGGTTGATGTATGCCAACGGCGTTGGTGTCGCTCAGGATTTTCAGCAGGCCTTGCACTGGTATCTCAAAGCTGCAGATAACGGTGTGGCCGCAGCACAGTACATATTGGGCAGCAAATACGCGAGCGGCGCCGGCATCAAGCGGGATATTCAGAAGGCTTTCTCGTGGTACCACAAAGCCGGTGAACAAGGTCACTCCAAGGCACTTTTCAATCTCGGAAAACTCTACTCAACTCCCCAGCCGGATCTCGCGGCTACCTGCTTTCACAAGGCTGCCGAAAAAGGGCTGGCCGAGGCACAACTGATCCTCGGCTCGGAATACGCCAGCGGCAAGCATATCGAGCAGGATCTTCAGCAGGCCTTGCACTGGTATCAAAAGGCGGCAGAACAGGGTTTGGCGGGAGCGCAGTGTGCTTTGGGAAACATGTTGGCCAGTGGGCAGGGTTGTACGCCGGATATGAAAATGGCGTTGTTCTGGTATCGCAAGGCAGCCGCGCAGAATTTTGCAGCCGCACAAATCGCGCTGAAAAACATTGATACACAGGGTGTTCCTCAGGGGCAGCGCCGTTCCCGCAGCAAGACTGTGGCATCGGAGCGCAGGCAATCTGCATCCCGATGGGCAGAAGTTGCAGAACAAGGTGATGCCGACGCCCGATACCATCTGGGCTTGATGTACGACTTGGGGGCGGGTGTGGAGCCCGACCCCGTACAGGCCGAGTTGTGGTATCGCAAAGCGGCTGAAAAGGGTGATGCGAGGGCCCAACTCAAGCTCGGACAGTCTCACGAAAAACGGCGCCAGTCAGAGGCGGTAAGCTGGTACCGCAAGGCGGCAGAGCAAGGCAATACTGAAGCCCAATTTGCGTTGGGCAGGTTGTACTCCACCGGTCAGGGCGTGGAAAAAGATCTTCTGCAGGGGTTCTTCTGGTACTTCAAAGCCGGCGAGAGCGGAGATCCCAAAGCGCAGGTGGCGCTCGGCCATCTTTGTGAAAACGGGCTCGAGCCTATCGCCACTGCCTGGTACCAAAAGGCCGCAGAGCAGGGTGACGCAGAAGCCCAGTGCATTCTGGGTCGCAAGTATGCTGCCGGAGAGGGTGGCGCGCGGAACTTCCCGCTGGCCTTGTCATGGTACAAAAAAGCGGCGGATCAAGGCTTTGCTGAGGCGCAATTCGTGCTGGGAGACCTGTATGCCAACAGTCGCGGTGTCGATAAGGATTTGGAACAGGCGGTGGCTTGGTACCGCCAGTCTGCCAAACAGGGATTTGCAGCAGCGCAAAACGCGCTTGGCGTAGCCTATTCGCGTGGTGAGGGCGTCGGGAAGAGCAGCAAGCAGGCAGTATCATGGTGGTTAAAAGCGGCAGAGTCAGGCAATGTCGCGGCTCAATGCAATCTGGCGATGATGCATGAAAAGGGACTAGGGGTTGCACAGGATTTTATCCAGGCTTTTTTCTGGTACAAACGGGCGGCAGAGCAGGGGCTGGTCGAGGCGCAGTGTGCCTTGGGGAGTATGTACGCCAGCGGCAAAGGCATCGTCCAGGATTTAAATCAGGCTATTTTTTGGTACCGGAAGGCAGCAGATCAAGGCGATGCAAAAGCACAGTGGAATCTTGGCACCATTTACGCCAGTGGTCGGGGCGGTATCCCGCAGGATCTTCGGCAAGCTTCGGCTTGGTGCCGCAAAGCAGCAGATATTGGCTTCGCCCCGGCTCAGTCAACATTGGCGTCCATCTACGCCCGCAGTGAAGGAGTAGAGAGTCGCGAGCAGGCTGTTTTCTGGTGGTCCAAAGCGGCTGAGCAAGGTGATGCGGAGGCGCAATACAACTTAGGCTTGATGTACAGCCAAGGATACGGGATTGCACAGAATTTCGAGCGGGCTTTTTTCTGGTTTGGTAAAGCGGCAGAACAAGGCGTACCGAGCGCCCAATCCAGACTGGGCTTGATGTACGCGACGGCCCAGACGGTCCCATTAGATTATATTGAAGCTTACAAGTGGTTCACTCTGGCCGGGGATAATGGTGATGATGCCGCCAGAAAAAATCGGGATCATTCTGCAACGTTGATGACTGCTCCACAAATTACTGAAGCACAACGTCGGGTCAAAGAGTGGGTGAGAACTCATGCCAAAGCGGCATAGCCAGGATGAAAGACGGATGGATCGTGGCTCTTTCTGGTAGTGACGAACCTCTAGCCGACAGGCAATACAACGGGCGTTCCATGGTTCGCGTTTCTTCGCTTGTGCCTCGCACGCTTGCCGCTAAAGCCGCAGAGCAGAAGGATGAACCTCAATCGCATCGCCAGTGCAAAACCGGCAATCTAATGCGCCGGGACGCGAAAAAAATTAATTCCCCCTAAAGTTTTCCCCACCATTACCGATAACTGCACTAACGGCGGTTGCTGAACATGGAATATCAAGCAAACCAACGTGAATGGCAACCAAGCCAGAAAACAAGTCAAGTTAAAGGAGAATTAAAATGGCCGCATATATCAATACCAACCTCGCGTCTCTGAATGCCCAGCGCAACCTGAGTATGTCTGCATCTCAGTTGTCAACTTCCTTGCAACGTTTGTCTTCCGGTCTGCGCATCAACAGCGCCAAAGACGACGCGGCAGGATTGGGAATTTCTGATCGGATGACTTCGCAGATTCGCGGTCTGAATCAGGGTGTTCGTAATGCCAATGACGGTATATCTCTGGCGCAAACGGCTGAAGGTGCGTTATCCACCATGACCGACATGCTGCAGCGTATGCGTGAATTGGCGGTGCAAGGTGCCAACGCAACTTCCGGTTTAACCGACTTGGCCAACCTGAACGCCGAATACCAAAACCTGAAAACCGAGATTAACCGTATCGGCACGGCGACCACGTTCAACGGCACCGCCATTCTAGCCGGAGGTGCTGGCGCACAAGCCTTCCAGGTGGGCGCTAACGCCGGCGATACCATCACCGTCACAACCGTCGCATCTGCCGCTTATACCGCCGGCACTGGCGCCCTGACCAGCAATGCAACGGCTACAGCTGAAATCACGGCAATTGATGCTGCGCTGGTTTTGGTGTCAACTGATCGTGGTACCTACGGTGCAGCGCAAAACACCATGCAATTCGCGGTGCAAAACCTGCAAAATGCCGCTGAAAACCAGTATGCTGCTCGTAGCCGCATCATGGATACCGACTTTGCCGCTGAAACTGCTGCGCTGACTCGCGGGCAAATTCTGCAACAAGCAGGTACAGCGATGTTGGCGCAAGCGAACCAGATGCCGAACGTTGTGCTGAGCCTTTTGAAATAGTTTCGCCAATATGGTAGTGTAAAATAATCCCGGCCGGTTTTCCGGTCGGGATTTTGAAATAAAAGGAGAGGCAAAATGCTCATCCAGAATGCAACCAATACTTCTCAGACTCCGCAGCCTGCCAAGGCCTCTGGCGATGGTGCGCCTGTTGTTGCCACCTCAAACATGCAAACCCAGCCCGGTGCATTACTTAATTTGCCGCAAACAGCCGTAAAACCGGCGGCCGAACAGAAACCCTCAGCCGAACAATTGAAGAGTTCGGTAGACAGCATCAACAAGATGCTGAAGCAATCGAACCGGAATCTTGAGTTCAGCGTGGACGAAACTACCAGCAGGCAGATTGTCAAACTGGTGGATACGGAAACTGGCACCGTTGTTCGTCAATTTCCGTCGGAAGAAATGCTGGCGATTTCGCGTTCAATAGACCAGATACAGCAAGGCTTGTTGCTGAAACAAGAGGCTTAATCCCGTCCTAATCGAGTGTTGGATTATTGCAGGAGCTCAGTATAGTTGAGACAGGTTTTGTAGCGATTCGCATACGAGATACTTAAAGAGACAGATCATGGCAACCACTGCGGCTACATCGGCAACCACGTCAACCAATATTGACGTTAACAGCATCGTCAGCCAGTTGATGACTGTCGAGCGTCAACCGATCACCAAGCTCAACACCAAGGAAGCAAGCTACAACGCGAAGCTTACCGCTTTGGGCCTGATCAAGAGCCAGGTGTCAAATTTTCAAACTGCCGTACAAAGTTTGGGCAGCTCAAGTTCGAGCAGCTTGCTCGCATTCAAGGCAACGTCTTCCGACACGACCGCATTTTCCGCTTCCGCCGACAGCACTGCGGTTGCAGGCACATATTCGCTTAACGTCACCACGCTGGCGCAAGCGAACAAGCTGGCCGCTGCCGGACAAGCCAGCGATACCAGCGCTATCGCCACTGGAACGTCAACGGTTACATTTGTTGTAGGTACAACCAGCACGAACATTCCGATCGCAGCAGGTGCTACGCTGCAAGACGTACGCACCGCGATCAATGCCGCCAATATTGGCGTGACGGCGACCATCGTCAACGATGGTAACGCCTTGACACCCTATCGTCTCGCCTTGTCTGCGAATGCCTCTGGCGTGAGCAACGCTATCAACAGCATCACCATCCAGGCAGGTGGGGATGCCGCCATAAACGACTTGTTGGCATACAATCCCACCGCAAACGTTCCCACCCCAGCTGTCCCGATGACTCAGACCGTTGCTGCCCAGAATGCCAACTTCACAGTAAACGGCGTCCAGATTAGCAAAGCTTCCAATACCGTCACCGATGCCATCCAGGGGGTCACACTCACGCTGAGCAAGGAGGCCACACCCGCCACTTTGACGGTAACACGCGATTCCACAGCAGTTACGAGTGCGGTAACTGCCTTTGTCAAAGCATATAACGATATGTATACCGCACTGAAAAATTCTTCTGCTTACAGCTCCACGGCGGCTTTGGCCGGAGATTCCTCAATACGCACCATTCAGGCGCAACTGCGCAGCATTGCCAGCGCAGCAGTAAGCGGTGGCACCATGACCCAACTTTTTGAAGTTGGTGTCAGCTCGCAAGCAGATGGAACACTAAAACTCGATAGCGCCAAGCTGAGTAGCGCCATGTCCACCAATTTCAGTGATGTTGCCCATCTGTTTAATTCTGCCACTGTTGTTAATTCTGCCACTGGTGGCTACGCCACACAATTTGACGCTTGGGCAACTAGAACTCTTGCTATTGACGGTATAATTACCAATAAAACCAATGGCTTCAATCAGTCCATTAAAAATATCAGCGCTCAGCGCAGCACCTTGGAAACGCGAATGGTAGGTATTGAAAAACGCTATCGCACCCAGTTTTCCGCGCTGGATGGTATGCTGACCAGCATGAACAATACCAGCACTTATCTCACACAACAACTTGCCCGACTTTAATCCAGGAAAGTGATCATGAACGCAACCACAGCTAGCAAAGCCTATGCGAAAGTTGGAGTCGATTCAGGTGTTGCATTAGCCGATCCGCACAAGTTGATAGCGATGCTCTATCAAGGTGCGTTGCTGGCAATTGCCAATGCCAAGAACGGCATTATGCGCAATGATATTCCCGCCAAGGGTGTGGCAATTTCGAAAGCCATCAACATCATTGATGAAGGCCTGAACGCCAGCCTGGACAAGAATGTCGGCGGCCCATTGGCGCAAAATTTATCCTCGTTGTACGAATATATGTGCTTGCGCCTGATCCATGCCAACCTGAAAAACGATATGGCTGCTCTGGATGAAGTAGCGCGCCTGTTAGCCGATTTGAAAGGGGCATGGGAAAGCATTCGGCCCAGTGCCGCAGCTACCGCACAACCGGTGCAACCAGTTAAACCTGTCGCCGATCCCCTGGTTTATGGAAAAAGGTAAGTAAATGAATGCATCTGAAGTCATCACAAATTACGAGTCGCTGTCTGCCCTGACCGGGCAAATGCGCGATGCGGCCATGCATGGCGAATGGGACAAGCTGGTTGATATAGAAAAACAATGCAGCCAACAAGTTTCGGTCATAAAACCAATGGATACAACCGCCGTGCTCGACGAATCCGCCCGGCAACGCAAGATTCAACTCATCAAGAAAATCCTGGCGGATGATGCCGAAATACGCAACCACACCCAAACGTGGATGGGGCAGTTGCAACGCATTATGCAAAGCAATCGTCAGGAGCAACGCTTGCAGCTTGCTTACGGTGAGATGTGACGCGCTCAGATGTAGATCGAAACCAAAATATTCCTTTTTTATTTGGCATGACGATATCTGAATTTTTATTCCGTTTCTAATTCAAAGATCGAATAACCCAGCTATGGTTATTGTTGTGCCGAACAGCGTGGGCGATTGGTAAAAAAACTAGCCGTCTGACTAAGTTGCTGGTTATCGTGAATCACCCCTACGGAATTATTGTTTAGGCGTAGGGCAATTCACGGGTTGCCCTTTTACAAATTACCCTTGCAATATTGTGCTATTGATCGAGAAATGGAATTATGATCGCGGTTCATTGCGCCCCTGCCGGTCTACTCGGTGTTTGAAATAGAATTGGAACTAGAGGCTCCCTTTGGATTGAACCTGCTGGATACCGGATATCGCTACGCTTATCCGGCATGACGGAATTGTTTGGGGTTTCCTATGCTACCCGCCAACGTAATAAGTGCGCTGCAAGTCATGTCACGATCAGGCAAGCCGCTGATCGAGGCTGCGACTGATGCGCCAAAACAAGTCAACAAGCTTGAGCCGGGCCAGCAATTGCAAGGAACTGTGCAGTCGCAAGTAACCGAGGGCTTGTTCAAAGTGCAGGTCGCCGGGCAGATTTTGCAAATGCGCTTGCCGGGAAAGATTCAGAGTGGCGATGTTCTCAATCTGCAGGTCGTGGCAACCAATCCGCGGCTGGTGTTCAGTATTTCTGCCTCTACCAACCCGATTTCAACCCCGGAACAAATCGGCTCATCCGCAAAACTTCTTTCAGATCTTGCCCATATGCCAATGGCGAAGGCGGTTATTCAACAGGCCGGCAGTGGTGCCGTATGGCAGGCGACCGGGAAATTGCCTGATAGCAAGCAACTTGCCGGTGCGCTACGCGATGCCTTGGCCAACAGCGGGTTATTCTACGAATCGCATCAGGCGCAATGGGTGCGAGGAGAACGCAGCACGGCACAGCTATTGATCGAACCGCAAAATCAATTGCTCGATAAACTTCCTGCGGCACGGCAAGGAAGCCGGGCTGGGGCTGCACCAGTTTCGCTGCAAAACCAATTACCGGAAAAGCTCCCTGAAGCACGGCAAGGAAACCCGTCTGAAGCTGCACAAGGTCCGCTGCAGGGCCAATTGCCGGAAAAACTTCTTTCGTTGTATGTCACGGAACAAGCCTCAAGGCAACAGATTAATGACCTCAGCGCGCCTTCTCCCGCCGCACCTCAACAAAACAAACCGGCAACAGAAGCCAGCTTACCGATTGCCAAAGAATTGATTCCTCTGGTTCAGCAGCAGTTGCACACCTTGGAAACGCATCAGATCACCTGGGCTGGGCAAGTCTGGCCCGGGCAGCAGATGCAGTGGGAAATTCAGGGCCAACCGGAACGTCAGCATCATAACCAAAAGAAGGATGAGCGCCAGTGGAGCACCGAAATGGAGCTGGATCTTCCTAATCTCGGTGATGTACATGCCCGTCTGGTTTTCGCCGAAAGCGGGTTGCGGCTGACGTTGCACGCAGCGGATTCGGAGACTGTCAATCTGTTCAATCGTGACCTGGCCAAACTCAAAGGCTCACTTGCCGATGTCGGCATTGCGCTGACCGCTGCTGTAGTGGAAAAATCATGAAGCGGGATTGTTCATTATTGCTCCGGCACGAATTAAGCAATGCGTTCGCCCTGATGCGTCGATGGGTGAACAACCACGAAACAGCGAGGCTTCGATATCTTGGCCCGAACGGTCGTAGAAAATTTATGCGTGCCGGATTAACGGTTGATTCAGCATGCATGGGGTGGGCAAAAGTACCCGTCAAAGTCCGCGTAGACATAACCAGCGACTTGGCTGGCGTTGTTTGCAACCCCTTCTGGTAGCTCCATCAGATGAAACCTGTCCACCCTACTTCAGCCATGCCAAAAACGTGTAATCGGGGATGAAGCAGAACAATCTCACTCCGCAGCAAGTTGCTATAGCGCTGACATACGGAAATAACCAGAGTGGCGGAGCGCCAAAAGTGGTCGCCAAGGGGCGCGGTTTGATCGCGCAGGCAATTATCGAACGCGCCAAACAGCACGGTGTTTATGTGCACGAGTCCGAGGATTTGGTTGGTCTGTTAATGCAAGTCGAGCTCGACCAGGAAATCCCCCCGCAACTTTATCTGGCAGTGGCTGAACTGCTCGCTTGGCTATATCGTCTGGAACGCAAAGATTCTCCCGCTACCCCCCTTTTATAAAACCATAGTTTTGTTATCATGTTCGACTTTTTTGCCAACGCGGTCTTGAGTACATGGAAAAGGACATCCCTCTGAAAATCGAAAAACTCTCCAACAGAGAGGAAGAAGAATTCCGCATCGCATCGCCAAAAGAAATTGAATTTATGTTGCGTAGCGTTGCCGAGAACGCATCCCGTGTCGCGCTCTATTACGGCGATGCAAATTACTTTATCCTGACCACACTGTTGGGTGTCGATGACACGGGCATGTGGCTGGAGCAAAGCCCGGACAGTAAAAATAATAGACGTATTATCGAAAGCGATGACCTGATTTGCGTCAGTTCGCATTTACACGTCAAGATCCAGTTTACTGCCGATCAGGCCAGTGCCGCGGAGTATCAAGGCTATCCGGCCTTCTATCTACCCCTGCCGGACAGTATTTATCGTGTGCAGCGCCGGGATAGCTTCCGGCTTACCCCTCCCCCTTCCAATCCTTTGCGTTGTGTTATTCCAACAGGCGAACCACAGGAAAAGCGCCCGCAGGAAGTAACCATCATGGATATCAGCACCGGGGGGATAAAAATAACCTGCACCGAGAATGACCTTGATCTGGAAGAAGGAAAAACCTATGAAAACTGCCAAATCAGGTTGCCTGATGTAGGCACCATTAGTGTCACAATAACGGTGAGAAGCCTGATTTCATTGACCACAAAATCCGGACAGATACTCAAACGAGCGGGATGCCAGTTCCATAAACTCGATGGAGCAACCAGCATCCTGCTGCAGCGCTATGTGAACAATGTACAACGAGCAAAGATTAATACGTAGGGGCGATTGATAAAACTACTAGCCCGGATATTTCGCCGGATCGCGGGATGATGGCGAGGCGATTTGCGCATCCCGCGCCAAGCCGATAGCCGCGCCTATCGGCGCGAAGCGGGGAGCGCGAAGATGCCGCAAAGCGACCGCCAGCACCCGCGAAGGCCTGCGCTACAAACCGGATTTCACTCTTGTGGGCCTGCACCCCTGTATTCAGGCCGCTTTCCATTGATTTTAGGGCCGGTGAAATATCCGGGCTAGCCATTCGGCTAGGCTATCAAAAGGTTTGGCATAGCCAAGTCGCTGGATATCGTCAATCGCCCCTACATACGAACATATCCGTGTTCTTCTGTGGCTCAACAGCGTTTTCCAGAATCATCAGACCTGCATATTCATGATGTCGTTATACGCCGCCACAAACTTGTTGCGCACTTGAACGGTGGTTTGGAAATTAATGCTAGCCTTCTGCATCGCAATCATGGTGTCGCTCAGGCTGACCTTGTCATCACCCAGGACAAAAGCTTTTTGCATGGCTTCCGATTTGGATTGGGCTTGCGACACGCTATCCAGCGATGATTTCAACACATTGGCAAAATCCACTTTGCCGATTTGCGCTGACTGGACTGGTTCACGTAATCCGGCTGCGGCGGCTGCAACACGCATCTGTGCCAACAAGCTATCTACTGCTGAGACGTTCATCTTGCTCCCCTTATTTAGCTGTTTCTGGAAACTTGCCCCAACGGGCACAGAACACAGCCGTTCATGATGAAACCCGCCATGCCCGCTTCCCTCTCTCCTGGCTCACGAGTTCGTTCAGGCAGTGACACAATACTCCCGGTGTCGCAGCCCCTATAAAGTGAAAAGAAATGGGTTTCCCCCTTTATTCAGGTTTTCAAAAAACCCTGCACCGCTGATAATGCGCCTAATGCCCCAGTGGCTTTTTGGTGAATATTGCAATCATCATGGCTGAACAAGAGAACACCGTGCTGCGCCAATTGAACCAGCTCAACCTCCAGCAAATAATGGGTTTGGTAGTTGGTATTGCGGCTTCGATCGCGCTGATTACCGGCGCGTGGATGTGGGGACAAGCTCCCGACTACCGCTTGCTTTACAGCAATCTGTCAGATCGCGACGGTGGAGCGATAATCGAATCATTGCAGCAATTGAATATTCCCTACAAATTTGCCGATGGTGGCGGGGCGCTGATGGTGCCTTCCAACCAGGTTCATGAGGCGCGTCTGAAACTGGCTACACAGGGTCTTCCCAAAGGTGGTACGGTAGGTTTCGAGCTGATGGAAAACCAAAGATTTGGTATCACGCAATTTGCCGAGCAGGTGAACTACCAGCGCGCCCTGGAGGGCGAATTGGCGCGTTCTGTCCAAAGCATCGGTGCTGTAGCCGGCGCGCGCGTCCACTTGGCCATCCCCAAGCCCAGCGTGTTCGTCAAAGATCAGCAGAAACCCAGCGCCTCTGTGGTGCTAAACCTGCATGGAGGACGACTTCTGGATGCCGCGCAAGTCAGCGCAATTATCCACCTGATATCGAGCAGCGTTCCGGAACTGTCTGCCAAGAGCGTTACGGTCGTCGACCAGAATGGCACGCTACTGAGCGCCAACCACGACGGCGGTAATGACGGGTTGGACGGAAACCAGCTCAAATACGTGCAGCAGATCGAGCAGAACTATGTCAAACGGATCGAGGCATTGCTGATGCCGCTGCTTGGCGCAAATAACGTGCGCGCTCAAGTAACCGCCGATATTGATTTTTCACGCACCGAACAAACTGCGGAAATCTACAAGCCAAATCAGAATGCTGCAGAAAACACCATACGCAGCCAACAAAGCAGCGAAACGATGAATGGCTCCGGGCTAAACGGCGCAAGCGGCATCCCCGGCGCGCTGACCAATCAACCCCCCGTCCCGGCGACTGCGCCGATAGTCGCCGCAACCGGCGCACCGGGCGGGGCGGCAGGTGCAAGCAACGCCAGCGTATCCAATTTGCAGAAAGAATCCACCATCAATTATGAAGTAGACCGCACCATACGCCACACTATTCTGCCAGTAGGCATGATTAAACGCATATCTGTTGCCGTGGTTGTGAATGGCAATCGCAAGGTGACCGATGCCAAGGGCAAGAGCAGCATCAAAACCCTGAGTGACGCGGAGAAAACCCAAATTAACAACTTGGTGAAAGACGCAATGGGCTTCGATCAAGCTCGCGGTGATATCCTGAACGTACAAGCCGCAGCATTCAACGAGGACAAGGAAATCATCGAGGAAGTGCCGATCTGGAAACAACCCGGAACGGTCGAGCTGGCAAAAGAAATAGTCAAATACCTGCTGATTGGGTTGGCTATGCTGTTTGCCATATTCGGTATTATCAAACCGGCTCTCCGCCCGTTATTTGCTGCCCCGGAATTCAAGGCGGGTGGCGATTTTGGCCTTGGCGGCGAGGAACGCGCTCCGGAACAAAATGCACCCGAAAATGTCTCCTACAATACGGTTGCTCCATATGAACAGAACTTGCAGGTTGCCCGGCAAATCAGCCAGCAGGATCCCAAGATTGTCGCCTCTGTAATCAAGGAATGGGTGGGCAGCAATGAGTAACGGGGTTAACGGGATAGAAAGAAGCGCGATCTTCCTGATGACGCTCGGTGAAAATGAAGCGGCTGAAGTATTGAAATTTCTCGAGCCCAAAGAGGTGCAGAAAATCAGCTCGGCAATGGTGTCATTGAAAAACCTCTCCCGCGACCAGATATCCCAAGTGTTCCATGACTTTCTGGTAGCCGCATCGGAAAAGACCACTATCGGCATGGACTCCAATGATTACATTCGCGGCATGCTTACCAAAGCCTTGGGTGACGACAAGGCTGCCGGCTTGCTGGATCGCATCCTGCACAACAGCGATACCAGCGGCATCGAGAGTCTTAAGTGGATGGATCCCGGCGCAGTCGCCGAAATGATCAGCAACGAGCATCCGCAAATCATCGCTACCATTCTGGTGCATCTGGATCCCGATCAGGCTGCGGAAATCCTCAAGATGCTTACCGAGCGCACGCGCAATGATGTGCTGATGCGCATTTCCACGCTGGACGGCGTGCAACCCGTGGCGCTGCAAGAACTCAACGATGTGCTGGGCAAACTCTTGGCTGGCGGCGCAACTGGCAAGAAAAACCTGCAAGGCGGCGTCGCCGCTGCTGCGGAAATTCTTAATTTTATGGGCGGTACGCTGGAAGCGGAAATGATGGAAAGCGTGCGCAGTTACGATCCGGATTTGGCCCAACAAATCGAAGACAAGATGTTTGTCTTTGAAAACATCATGGAGATTGATGATCGCGGCATCCAGCTTATTTTGCGCGAAATTCAGTCGGAGTCCCTGATTATTGCCCTCAAGGGTGCAAACGAGGAGTTGCGGGAAAAGATATTCAAGAACATGTCGCAGCGTGCTGCAGAAATGATGCGCGAAGATCTCGAATCCAAAGGCCCGGTAAAACTCAGTGAGGTCGAAGCCAATCAAAAAGAAATCCTCAAGATCGTGCGCCGACTGTCCGATGAAGGCCAGATATCTTTAGGCGGAAAGGGCGAGGAAGAATATGTCTAGCATTGTGATCCCCAAGGAGCAACTCACCGCTTTTGAGCGCTGGGAGCTTGCCTCGTTCGATTCGTCTTCTGTCGGCAAACCCCATAGCCACGCACAAGATTCCTCCGCGCGCATCACCGTCGCGGAACTGGATGTCATCCGTCAACAAGCATCTGACGAGGGTCGCAACGCGGGTTACGCGGCCGGCATTCAACAAGCAAAAACCGAAACGGCACAAATACACTCACTGCTGCAGAGTCTCCAGGATTCGCTCAATCAAGTAGATGAGCGGATCGCGCAATCACTGCTGGAGTTGTCCATGGAGATAGCCCGCAAAATGGTGAGCGAAACCTTGCAGGCAAAGCCGGAAGTGATTCTGAAAATCGTCAGCGAGGCAATCAGCAGCTTGCCTCACTTCAACCAGAATGCCCATTTGGTTGTGCATCCGGATGATGCCGAATTGCTACGCAAGCATATGGGTGAACAATTGTCGCATGCCGGATGGAAAATTTTTACCGATGCGCAAATCACGCGCGGGGGATGCCGCGCAGAGACAGCACACAGCCAAGTGGATGCCACAACAGAAGCGCGCTGGAAACGCATTGTCGAATCGATAGGACAGGATAAATCATGGCTGGCGTGACTGCTCATAGCGTTAAGTGGCAAGACTTCCTCAATGAGGGTCGCGAATATGTGGCTGAGTGTAATCCCATGCCACCCAGCGGCCACTTGACCAAGATGACCGGTTTGGTAATGGAAGCGGTCGGCCTGAAAATGCCGGTTGGCAGCAATTGCGCGATTCATCTGCCGAACAATGTGGTCGAAGCTGAGGTGGTCGGTTTTTCCGGGGAAAGATTATTCCTGATGTCGGAAAATGATGTGCATGGCCTGGTGCCAGGTGCGCGCGTAACGCCAATTGAACCGGTGCACGTGCTGACACTGAATGAAAAACGCACTCCGGCGCGCCGGATTGCTGACCGCGCCAAACATCTGCCGGTCGGCAATATGTTGCTGGGTCGCGTACTCGATGGTGCCGGCAAACCGCTCGATCAACTGGGGCCGTTGCTGGACTGCGAATCTGCGCCGTTGCAGAGCCGCCCCTTCAATCCTTTGGAGCGCGCTTCAATTGATACGGTGCTTGATGTCGGGATTCGCGCCATCAACAGCATGCTGACGGTAGGGCGCGGCCAGCGCATGGGGCTATTTGCCGGCAGCGGTGTCGGCAAGAGCGTGTTGCTCGGCATGATGGCGCGTTACACCAGCGCGGACATCACGGTGGTGGGACTGATCGGTGAACGCGGTCGTGAAGTCAAGGAATTCATCAACGACATCCTCGGCAAGGAAGGATTGGCTCGCTCGGTAGTCGTCGCCACACCGGCGGACACATCGCCGCTGATGCGTTTGCAGGGCGCGGCTTACGCCACCTCAATCGCCGAATACTTTCGCGATCAGGGCAAGAATGTATTGCTGATTATGGACTCGCTGACCCGTTTTGCCATGGCTCAGCGCGAAATCGCGCTGGCAGTCGGCGAACCACCCGCCACCAAAGGTTATCCGCCTTCCGTTTTCGCCAAGCTGCCGCAACTGGTAGAGCGTGCCGGCTGCGGACTGGAGGGCAGCGGTTCAATTACCGCCTTCTACACCGTGCTGACCGAAGGCGATGACCAGCAGGATCCGATTGCCGATAGCGCGCGCGCCATCCTCGACGGACACATTGTGCTGTCGCGGCGACTGGTTGAGCAAGGGCACTATCCGGCGATTGATATTGAGGCTTCAATCAGCCGCGTGATGTCGCGTTTGGCGTCGCCGGAACAGATGTCAGTCGTGCAACGTTTCAAACACATGTATGCCCATTATCAGCGCAACCGCGATTTGATCAGCGTCGGTGCATACGTCAGGGGTAGCGATCCATTGCTGGATGAAGCGATTGCGCTTTATCCGCGTATGGAACAATTCCTGAAACAGGACATGTTTCAGCGCGAAAACCACCAAGCCAGCGTTGCCCAACTCAACGCATTATTTGCGACAGCATAAAAGTACAACATCATGATCAAGCCATTCTCCCTGCAACCCCTGATGAACCTGGCACAAAGCCAAAATGATTCGGCAACGCGCAACCTTGGCAAATTGAACAAACAACAACAAAATGCGCAGGAAAAACTTGAAGCCCTGCATCAATATCGCAGGGATTATCAAACACGTTTGCAAGAATCCACACAAAACGGCATGGATCCGGCCGAGTTGCGCAACTTTCAGGAGTTCATCAACAAACTCGATGCGGCAATCAATCAACAACAGAAAGTAGTTGAACAAAGCAGGCTATCGACCCAAGTTGGACGCGGCGAGTTTGATACGACACGGCGCAAACTAAAGTCGTTCGACACGTTGCAACAACGCCACATTGTGGAGCAAAAAAAAGTTACCGAGAAGTCCGAACAAAAAGCGCTCGACGAGCACACCGGCAGATTTACCGCCCAAAAGATGATTAAAGCGGAAAACCCAAACACTTGATCTGGAGAATGCCATGACCAACCTACCGATTACCAGCAACAACCCTCAACCTTCTGCCAACGCCGCAAGCGCAACTCGAAAAGATGACGCGACGAATGTGCAATCCGCAGATCCATTTGGTGCGGTGCTGGCACGGCAAATGGATGAAGCCAACGCGGCCGCTTCAAATATGCCATCATCTGCAACCGGAGCCGATGCCAAAACAACGGCGGATCCCGCTGGATCGACCGGTAAAGCCGAACAGGACAAAACACCGACAGCCCCCGGCACATCCGGCGATTTATCCGGCGCCTTGGCTGTTATGCTGCAAATCCCTCAAGAAATCAAGACAACAGTTACCAAAGACGCGGCGAGCAGCGCATCTCAATCCAATACAAGGATTGACCTGACAAACACAGCCTCCAGCAAATCAGATGCGCTGGTCATGGTTGCTGACAGTGCAGTAGCAGCAGCGGGAGCAACAGTAGCGGGAACGGGCAAGGTATCGGCAACTCAACTAACGGATAATATCGGCGCATCACAAACCGGCGCAATGATTGACCTGACAACTGCCGCTGCGCCCAACAAAACAGATGCAGCAGTCATGGTTGCTGACAGTGCAGCATCGGGAACTCGCAAGCCGGGTGCCAGCAAGTCAGGAGAAATCCAACCCACGGGCAATGTCGGCTCATCGCAAGCTAACGCAAAGATTGATCTGGCAACAGCTACATCCGGAAAATCAGATGCGGCAATCATAGCGACTGACAGACCTGCCTTACACAGCGGATCCGGCTTGGAGATTACCAAATCTGCTACACAATCCGCACAGAACCATACCCTGCCGGCTGCATCGATGGCAACATCCGGCATTACATCCAACATGTTAACCCACAACAAAGCCGCCGATAGCTTGCAAACCATCTCATCTCCTCTAGGCAGCAGCGGTTGGTCGGAAGAGTTCTCGCAAAAGATCAGCTGGATGGGCACGCAACGAAATCAGGTCGCAGAACTACACCTGAATCCGCCGAATTTGGGACCGCTGGATGTGGTGCTGAAAATTTCCGACAATCAGGCTACCGCGATGTTTACATCGCCGCATAGCGCGGTGCGTGATGCAGTGGAAAATGCCATGCCCAGGCTTCGTGAAATGTTGGCGGATAACGGCATTACGTTAGGCAATACAATGGTCAGCGACCAATCCCCACGCGATCGCAGCACAAACGGTTTTTTAGGCAATGGCTCCGGTACAGCGGCACAACGCGATTCCTCCGGTGATGCACCCAGATTAGCCGGTTTGTCACCGGTAGCAGCCCAAC
Source organism: Gallionella sp. (assembly GCA_023259035.1). Taxonomy (GTDB): domain Bacteria; phylum Pseudomonadota; class Gammaproteobacteria; order Burkholderiales; family Gallionellaceae; genus Gallionella. The sequence goes on along the minus strand of JAHFRA010000008.1, from coordinate 67,090 downwards.
CCGTTCATATCCGCCATCACAACGGAATGGTGGATACTTTTGCCTGATCCAGAGGGCAGATGACTGAAGACAGAGGACAGATTGTTGTGTGCCGCATAAGCGGCACGCCATATCCAAGCGCGACATAGCCGCGGCAACACCTCCGTCATCTGTCCCCTGATATCAAAAGCTCAAGTTAATGGAGAGTTTCAGGGTTAATCGAGTTATCATTCACACCGGTTTTTCCTGATAATCCGAGCATAAGTTAAGGAATCAACATGGCCAAAGACGCAAAACCGGCAGGCACCAAACCCGCTGCTGCAGGAGCAGCCGATGCCCCGCCACCAAAAAAGAGCAAAAAAATGCTCATCATTATCGCAGCCGTAGTGCTGTTGGTAGGGGGGGGGGCTGCCGCGTTCCTGTTATTGCAACCGTCGGCACATCCGGCGAAGAAAGACGCAGCAGCAACAGAAAAAGCTGCGGCGGAAGCGCACGCCAAAGCCCCGCCAAAATTCGTTGATATAGGCACGTTTACTGCCAACCTGGTTCACGAAGACGGTGATCGTGTCTTGCAAGTTGGAATTTCGCTCAAGATAACCAAGCCAGAACTTGAAGAGAAAATTAAAGCCAGCAACCCGGAAATTCTGCATCGCGTGAATATGTTGCTGCAAAGCAAGCGGCCTTCTGATCTGGCCACTATGGAAGGCAAGGATAAACTTGCCCAACAAATCAAAGGGCAAGTGGAATACGTGTTGGGCTTGCGCAAAACCGTTCCCAGCATAAGCACAGAGCAGGCTGGAACTCCGCCAGCCGAAATGGACAATATAAAAAGCGATATAGCGGAAGCGCTATTTACTGCATTCCTTATTCAATAGAAAATTTGCCAATAGCGAAAAATGAGCGAATTCCTCTCACAAGATGAAGTTGACTCCCTGCTCAAGGGAGTGACTGGCGAAGCGGACGATGCTCCTGCAGATGCGGGACCGGCTGCCGGAGAGGTTCGCCCTTACAACCTTGCTTCACAAGAACGCATCGTGCGTGGGCGTATGCCCACCATGGAGATCATTAACGAACGTTTTGCGCGGTTATTCCGTATCGGATTATTCAACTTCATTCGCCGCACACCGGAGATTTCGGTCGGGCCGGTGCGCGTACTGAAATTCGGTGAATTCATCCGCAATCTGCATGTACCCACCAATCTGAACATCATTCAGGCCAAACCGTTGCGCGGCAACGGTTTATTCATCTTTGATCCGAACCTGGTGTTTTTGGTGGTGGACAACATGTTCGGCGGCGATGGGCGTTTTCATACCCGCGTGGAGGGCCGCGAATTCACGCAAACAGAACAGCGCATCATCCAGAAGTTGCTTGCCGTCGTATTTGAAACTTATGGAAAGTCCTGGGAAAGCGTCCACCCGCTGGATTTTGAATTTGTACGTTCTGAAATGAACCCGCAATTCGCCAATATCGCCACGCCCAACGAGGTGGTTATCGTAACCACCTTCGATATCGAACTGGGTGGCAATGGCGGCGGCTTTCATGTTTGCATGCCCTATTCCATGCTCGAACCGGTCAAGGATTTACTCTTCAGCCCCATGCAAGGGGAGCATCAGGCGACAGACCATCGCTGGCTGCAACTAATGTCCAAGCAAGTGCAATCCGCCAGTGTCGAGCTGGCTGCCACGCTCGGCCAGGCCGATGTAACACTTGAGCAAGTATTAAAAATGCGCAGTGGCGATATTATCCCGCTGGAAGTTGATAAGAGCATCACTGTTTCGGTAGATGGTGTGCCCGTAATGGAATGCAATTACGGCGTATTCAACAATCACTACGCGTTGAGGGTTGAAAGAATTGTTGCAACTAGCGAAGGAGGAAATCGTGCCTGACGAAACTACCACTAATGAAGCCGCAATCACCGCAGATGATTGGGGTGCGGCCATGGCCGAGCAGACAACCACCGCCGATGATTGGGGCGCAGCCATGGCCGAGCAGGCCTCGCCGCCGGCGACACCTGCCAAACCGCACGCCTTCGAACAACTCGGGCCGGGCGGACCGGCAACAACACAGAACGATCTCGATATGATTCTGGACATCCCGGTGCAACTGACCGTCGAACTGGGGCGCACCAAAATGCCGATCAAAAACTTGCTGCAATTGGCACAAGGCTCCGTGGTTGAGTTGGCCGGCATGGCCGGTGAACCATTGGATGTGATGATTAACGGATTTCTGATCGCGCAGGGCGAAGTCGTAGTAGTAAACGACAAGCTCGGCATCCGCCTTACGGATATCATCACCCCGTCCGAACGGCTGCGCCGCCTTAACAAATGACACTGACAGAAGACATAACCAGCGACTTGGCGAGCGTCGTTTGCTCGCTTAGTCGAATGGCTAGTAGTTTCATCAGAGAACAGAGGACAGAGGGCAGGGGCGCTGTCGCGGCTGTGCCGCGCAATTTATATAAACGTGCCGCTTTGCGGCTCACAAAACTTCTGTCTTCTATCCTCTGTCTTCTGTCTTCTGCATGGGCCGCAGAAGGAACACATTCTGCCTATACTCCGCCACCCCCAGCGGTCAGCTCCGGCAGTATCGTGCAAATCATTTTCAGCTTGCTGTTGGTGTTGGCTGCCATCGTGCTGGTGGCCTGGTTGCTCAAGCGGATGAATATAGCGCAGCAGGGTTCTGTCCGCCTGCTCAAAGTATTGGGCAGTGTGGCGATAGGTCAACGTGAGCGCATCACGCTGGTCGAAGTGAATGACACTTGGCTGGTGGTCGGCGTAGGGCCTGGGCAAATTCGCACACTACACACTCTGCAAAAGCCTGACGGCATCGAGCAAGACACTGCGATTGCCTCTCAATCAACTGATAAACCGAAGAATTTTTCTGCCGTCCTGTCTTCCGCCCTTGGTTCCCTATCATCCGGAAAATACCGGCAACAACTTGCGGCGGAGGCTAATACGGGCACGAACGAAGCAAATGTCAAGTTCACGAATGCGAATGACCGGAGCCGCAATGCGCCGTAATCTTACCCTTCTGATACCGATCATCATGCTGCTTGGTGCCAGCCAGAATGTATGGGCTGAAATGGGACTGCCTGCATTGACCAGCACGCCCTCTCCGGGCGGTGGTCAATCTTATAGCCTAAGCCTGCAGACCCTATTGCTGTTAACCTCGCTGAGCTTCCTGCCGGCGATCTTGTTGATGATGACCGGCTTCACGCGCATCATTATTGTGTTGAGCCTGCTGCGTTCAGCCATCGGCACTCCCGCCTCACCGCCCAATCAGGTGCTGATCGGTTTGGCGCTGTTTCTCACGTTTTTTGTTATGTCACCGGTGCTCGACAAAATTTACGCCGATGCCTATTTGCCATTCAGTGAGAATAAACTCGACTTTCAACATGCTGTAGAAAAAGGCAGCATACCGCTTAAAACCTTTATGCTGCGCCAAACCCGTGAGTCAGACCTCGCCTTGTTCGTCAAAATCTCCAACAGCGAGTCATTGCAAAGTGCGGATCAGGTGCCGTTGCGCATTCTGGTTCCCGCTTATGTGACGAGCGAATTAAAGACCGCATTCCAAATCGGCTTTGTGGTATTCATTCCTTTTTTAATCATCGACATGGTGGTAGCCAGCGTGCTGATGTCCATGGGTATGATGATGGTGTCACCGGCAATCATTTCGCTGCCTTTCAAAATTATGCTATTCGTGCTGGCCGATGGCTGGAATCTGATAATCGGTTCTCTGGCAAAAAGTTTTTATACCTGATTCGCGACGACGCGATTCGCCCGTAAAACAAATTTATAGAGGCTACCGGACATGACTCCAGAAGCAGTTGTTACTATTGGACAACAAGCCGTCGAAATGACGCTGATGATTTCCGCCCCGCTATTACTTAGCGCGCTGGTTATTGGTCTGGTAGTGAGCGTATTTCAGGCTGCCACACAGATTAACGAAATGACCCTGTCTTTCATTCCAAAACTGCTGGGGATTTTTCTGGTACTGATATTTACCGGCCCATGGATGATCAGTATGCTGGTGGATTATATCCAACGGTTGTATGGCAACATTCCCTGGATGATCGGTTAATTGGCATGATCAGCTTCACCAGCGCGCAACTCGATGCCTGGCTCGCCGCACTGATTTTCCCGCTGACGCGCATCCTGGCCATGATCGCCAGCTCGCCAATATTCGGTAACAAGCAAGTCCCTGCTCGCGTTAAAATCGGCCTATCTGTCTTGCTCGCCATTATCATTGCACCAACCCTCGGCGAAATGCCGCTGGTCAGCCTTGGCTCTCCCCAAGGACTGCTAATAATAATTCAACAGATCATCATCGGCGTGGCAATGGGCTTCACCATGCGCCTGATTTTTACTGCGGTTGAAATGGCTGGCGAGCTAGCAGGATTACAGATGGGTTTGGGATTTGCCAGTTTTTATGACCCCATGAATGCCTCATACTCCCCGATCATCGCCCAATGGATGGGCGTAATTGCAACACTGGCTTTCCTCGCGCTAAATGGGCATCTCTACATGATCTCCACGCTGGCGGAAAGTTTTCAGACGCTCCCCGTTGGGGGCATGCTGTCATACAAAGGATTGTACGGTGTGGTCAGTTGGGGTGGGAGCATCTTCGCCTACGCACTGCAGATTTCCCTGCCCATCCTGGCCGCATTGTTGATCACCAATGTTGCACTGGGGATACTCACCCGCGCCGCGCCGCAACTAAACCTGTTCGCGGTCGGCTTCCCCATTACGCTGGCCATTGGATTTTTCGTGCTGATCTTGTCCATGCCCTACTTCGTACCAGTATTGGACAGAATCACCCAAGAGGGGGTCGGGACAACGCTTAATCTTGTGAAGCTGCCGCACTGATTCTGGGGAACCCTCTAAAATTCATCATGCTGGACTTGATCCGGCATCTGACTGTTTTGTCTAATTCCATTTCTCTTTCAAAACGGCAACAATTATGTGGGTGCATTCCATGCACCATACGATATTGCGCTATGGATGGAGAAATGGAATAACTGGGCTCCGGCCTGATGAAACAACTAGCCATTCGACAAGGTTGACAACCAAGTCGCCGGCTATTCGCCGGAATGACAAAATCGAAATCTCAATGCAGGGAGAGTTGCCTGTTCTCTGAAAATCAAAGGTAGCTAAACAAGGAAAGATCTGAGACTTTGACAAAAGATTTCTGTGCGGCCTGCAGACTCATTTGTTGCATAGTCAGATCACTTATCGCCTTGTTGTAATCGGTATCCTGCAATTTCTGCAAAGTCTGTTTGAACTGCAAGCCCAAATCATCGCCCGCAGTCTGCAGTGCATCAATCTCATTAAGGCGCAAACCCATGGAGGCTTGGATAGTCGCAACATTATTCAGCGCGTTGTCCAGATTATTGAGGCCGCGAGTCAGGCTATTGGTCAGACTGGTGGTTCCCCCATTTGCGGGAGTTGCCGCTGGGGTATTCAGCGCAACAATCAAATCGGCGATGGTTTTGAACAGGCTTTCATTGGCGCTTGGCGTGACCGTAAACGTATCGCCGTCAGCGGGCGTACCTTTGATGTCGAACTGCATACCGTCGAAGCTGATAGCCTGCCCACTCACGTAAGGAGTACCGACCAATGGAGGAACAGTAGGATTACCGTTGGTGGTATTAGTCACCGTGTAGGTCGTTACTCCAGCCGCCACAGTGAATGCAACGCTATAGTTGCTTAGCGGCAGTGTCGGAGGCGGGCTTGATACAGAACCTATGCTGATAATGCCGGTGCCGGTATTGGCACCAAGAGTTATAGCATTAGTCCCTGGCTGTGTAACAAACGTGCCATTACCATTTTTCACCCGCATAAACACATCCGCACCAGAATCACTCGATGCGACTTGCCGCGAGGCGCTTGCTTGCGTCAGGCGTTGTCCATCGTCACCGTTATAGGTAATTACGCCAGCCATATCGGCAAAGGGCGGAGTCTTGGACTGAAATCCTGAAAATAGATAATTGCCTGCGCCATCCGTGCTGTTTGCCAATCCAACCAACTCTTGCAATTTTCCGCTTAACTGGGTTGCAATGACCTTGCGATCGCCATTACCGAACGAACCATTTCCCGCGCTTATTACCGCAGTTTGCACGTCTTGCAGTAAAGAAACTACGCTTTGCATGCTACCCTCGGCCAGCGACAGCGTGTGGCTCGCCGTTGTACGGTTAGCGGCATACTGCGTATTTATCGCGTCCGACTGTTTAATTTCCAATGCACGAGTTGCCGCCACGGGGTCATCCGATGCCATCGACATCCGGTTTCCGCTTGCAATCTGCTGCTGGGTCTGCGCCAAGCGAGCCTGTTGCTGATTCAGCAAGGCGGCATTGTTGTCAAAAATTGTATTGGAGCTGATACGCATAATGTGCCCGCTTTCCTATTTAATGTTCATTATGGCATCAAACATGGTTTGAGCAATTTGCATCGCCTTGGCCGACGCTTGATACGCTTTTTGGTAACGCATCAAGTTGGCTGCCTCCTCGTCAAGATTCACACCAGAAACCGACTGCTGTGAAGCAACTGTTTGCGCCAACATACTATCCTGCGCCTGACTCGTTACACTCAACTCGCTAGTTTTGGCGCCAATGTCACCAACCAACTGCCCATATATTCCCTGAAAACTTGCGGTTCCATTCGCCATCAAGTTTTGTGTTTGCATACTCGACATCAGCAACGCGTTACGATTGTCGCCGGTCGCGTTGGTATTGGAAGACACCGTGAAAGTATCACTGGTAGCAAGTGCACCCGTAAGCGTGAAACTGACACCGCCAAATTGCACCGTTGCGCCACTGGTGTAGGTCACTGGCGCGCCTGCTGCAAACACAGTAGTTACGGGGGGGGTTACGCCATTATCGGTAACAGATACGGGAAGAGCTGGAGGAAACCCAGCAAGTGAATTCGTGGCGGAGTCGTACGTCAGAGTAACTGCAGGTGTCACTGTTGCAGCTGTGTAAGTCGCGTCAACCGCGCCAGCGCTAATCCTTCCAGCGCCCGTGTTGCTCAATGCCGCGTTAGTGCGCATCGGCGCTGCAGCCGCAATCTTGGCAGGATCATTGGTAACCAGCGCAATATCGCGCGCGGCATACGCGGTGGGGCGTATCAAAAAACTATCGCCTTGCTGGGCTCCGGCAGACAGGTTGACAGTAAACCCATCGACGGTAAAAGTTGCAGGAAATGCTCCGGGAGTTCCCAGGCTTGTGACGGCGCTGTCCGACAGGCGCACCATCGCGTAGCTGGTGCCATCAAACCTCAGCTGGTAATCGCTGGTGGTGAGTTGCGAGATATTGCTAATTGTCGCAGACGCAACCGCAGTGCCAGTATTGTTCGCGTTATTGTCAACGCGCGGTGACGCTGCTTTAAAAAGATTGCCTCCCAACGCGCCGTTCAAATCCAGCCCCAACTGGTTCTGCTGATTAATACTCGCAGCCATTCCCAACGCCACACGACCAAGCGCATTACGGGCAGGCTCCAAGCTCTGGTCACGGAACGCGATATTCGCACCCAGGTTGCCACCTTGCAAACTGCTTTGCTGCAAGGTAAAAGCTTTACCATTGTTCACATAGGCAACATCCACCTTGCTCGGATCGTTTGGCGATTGAACGACCTGCAATTGCATCGCCTGTTCATCAACAACCAGCGCTTGTCCGCTGCCAACAAATACGCTTACCGTTCCATCCGGTTGCTGCACTACAGAAGTTTTAATCTCCTTGTTCATCTGGGTAATCAGTTGATCGCGCTGATCAAGCAGATCATTAGGAACCTGCCCCTGCCCGCTGGCTGTGGCTCGCTTGATATTGCCATTCAGGATAGCAACCTGCCTGGCGTAGCTGTTGACCGTATTGACACTGGCGCCAATCTGGTTGGTTAATCCATTGGCTATATCCGTCAGCCGTTGATCGATGGCTTGAAATCTATTTACGGCAAACTGCGCATTACTCAGCAAAGTTTGACGCGCGGGAGTAGATTCAGGGTTATTGGCGACCCCATTCAACGCATCAAAGAAACCCTGCATCGCCGGTGCCGCGCCGGCAGCAGGATCCGCGATCAAATTGTCAATTTGCTTGAGGGCGGAGTGGTAGGTGCTAAGATAACTGGCTTGGCTTTGCTCCTGCAGAACCTGAGTGGTCAAAAACTGATCATAGATCCGTTTCACGCCCGTTACATCAACTCCTTGCCCGACGAATCCGGCGCCAGTCTGCTGCCCGGCACGTGAACCGATCAAAATCTGCTGTCGCGTATATCCGGGTGTACTTGCATTGGCGATGTTGTGCTCGGTGGTCGCTACCCCCATCTGAGCCGCATTCATTCCACTTAATGCTGAGGTAAACAAGTCTGCCACGATATTCCTTTCGCCAGCCAACACATAGGCTCAACCATGTTATCGGCACCTCTAAAAAATTCTTTAGAGAAACGCAGATTAAATCAATCATCCATTCGCCATGAGCTTATCGAATGGCAGGATCAATTGATTGGTATAGATTTAATCAGATCATGATTCGCCCTTCGATACCTCAGGAGGCTTACCACGAGCGGATTAAGTCTGCGTTTATTTAGGGTGCCTATCCCGCCAAGTTCATTTTACCCATGATTTGCGCCAGCTTATCGGCATATTTCGGATCGGTCGCATATCCTGCCTTTTGCATTGCCTGAGCCATCCCGGCCACATCACCGCCCCGCTGCAACACATCCGCGTAGCGTGGATTTTTGCTGATCATATTGGCATGATCCTGAAACGCCTCGGCATAGGAAGAATAAGCGCGAAATTTTTCAACCTGCTTATGCGCCACCCCATTTTTATACTCGGTAGTCATCACCTCCGCCACCTTGCCATCCCAGCCTGAATTAGCCTTGATACCAAACAGATTGAAACTGTTACTGCCATCTGCCATACGAATTTCGCGCTTACCCCAACCGCTTTCCAGCGCGGCCTGCCCCAACATCAGGTGCGGCGGTACATCGGTGGCCTGGCTCGCTTGCATGGCATAAGGCAGCATACGGCTTACAAAATCCTGCTGGACATTTTCACTGTATGCGGACGGCAAAACGCCCGTCGTTGCCGAAGAGGGAGCGGTCAATGAATGGTTTGGCGCAAAAGCCGCAGAAGACGATTTATTGAGGCCATCCACGACGGGCATCTGCCCCCCCGTGCCGAGGCTCAGCTGTTTGACCATGACATCAGCCAAACCCACCCCCCGACTGGACATGCTTTGCGCCAATTGTTGATCCAGCATGCCGGTAAACATCTTGGTTTGCTCGCTATCGAACATGCCGTCCTGCGGCGTGGCCTCACGCATGCTTTTCAGCATCATATTGAGGAACACTGATTCAAATTGTTGCGCCGCTGCTTTGAGCGCCTGATCCGGCGACCGTTTGGCCTGCGCACGCAATTGCTCGAGGCTCTGCGTGTCGATAGCCAGCTTTGCAGAAGTGTCCAGCCGATTGACCATTATGGAACCTCTAGAAACTCGTTTTGTGGGATGAAGCGCAAGGAGCCGCACAGCGAATGACGAGACATATCAGGTTGATAGGCGAGGAATGAGCGAGCACGTGACGCCGCGATTCGCCCGGAAAATGAATTTATAGAGGTTTCCATTAGATGATTTCCAGTTCCGCACGCAGCGCCCCTGCCGATTTCATCGCCTGCAAAATTGTCAGCAAATCCTGCGGGGTTGCACCGATTGAATTCAACGCCTTGACCACGTCGCTTAATGATACCCCCTTTTGCAGTTGAACCAAACCTCCCTTATCTGCTTTCACATCTATCGTGGTTTTATCGGTTTGCGCAGTTTGGCCTTGAGAAAGGGCATTGGGTTGGCTCACCGAGCTGTCGGTGTTGATTACAACAGTCAGATTACCGTGCGCAATGGCACAAGTGTCCAGAGTTACCGCTTGATTCATTACGATCGACCCGGTGCGGGCGTTGATAATTACCTTGGCAATTCCCTGCGCCGGATTAACTTCCAGATTCTCAATTTTTGAAATAAAAGCAACTCGCTCATTGCCTGCGGGCGCCCGCACTTGAACCATCCGTCCATCCAGTGCCGCAGCCAAGCCGGGCGCAACCTGCCCGTTGATGGCCTCGACGATGCGTGCAACAGTAGTGAAATCCGTTGCGTTCAACTCCAAATGAATATAGTCGCCTTGACCCAACACTGTCGGTACGGCGCGTTCCACCGTTGCACCGGCTGGCAAACGACCGACGCTCAAGTGATTCACCTGCACCGAAGCACCGCCCGAAGACGCACCCACCCCGCCAACCAGCACATTGCCTTGAGCCATCGCATATACCTGACCATCCCCGCCCTTCAACGGCGTCATCAACAACGTTCCGCCGCGCAGACTCTTGGCATTGCCAAGGGAAGAAGCAGTTACATCAATGGTTTGACCCGGTCTGGAAAACGGTGGGAGCGTGGCAGTCACCATCACCGCCGCGACATTCTTGAGTTGCAAACTGGTACCCTGCGGCATATTCACACCCATCTGCGACAACATGCTGATGATGCTCTGCACAGTGAACGGTGTTTGCGTGGTTTGATCGCCGCTGCCATCCAGTCCGACCACTAATCCGTAGCCAATCAATTGGTTGTCGCGCACACCCTGAATGCTCGCCATGTCCTTGATGCGATCAGCATATGCCGCGCCGCTCCAGAGGACAGAAGACAGAAAACAGAGGACAGACAGGCCGATAACCCCCCCAATGCGGGAGGCGCCTAACTTACCCGACAACAATAGAAAAATTCGATTCATACAACCTCCGTTCAAAAGTGCATTCTGTCTTCTGTCCTCAGAACGGCAACACCGACAGGAAGAACCGTCCCAGAAATCCCAATGATTGCGTATCGTTCATAAATTCATTCATTGCACCAGCACTCTTGTATTCAATGTGTGCATCGGCCACTTGGGTGGATTGCACTACATTCAGGTTGGTGATAGTGATCGGGTTGACCACACCCGAGAAACGGATGAACTCATCGCTCTGATTCAAGCCCACCTGCTTTTCTCCGCTAACCAAAAGATTCCCGTTCGCTAACACCTGAGTCACCGTCACGCTGATCGTTCCGGTCAAGTCCTCACTGGCGGCACCTGCTCCTGTAGTAGCAGCCTTGTTGCTGTTGCTGCTAGTGACTGAAAACGCCTTGAGCAGCAACTGGGCCGCCGGTCCTAATGTCACGCTTGGAGTAGCCGCGATGATGCTGTTTGCGCTGGTAGAGGTGCCACTGGACTTCCTGTTACCAGTGGTCTTTTCCACGATGTTGATAGTCAAAATATCGCCGACGTTGCGCGCTCGCTTATCTTCGAACAAGTGGCGTTCATTGATGCCCGCATGAAAGATCGCGCCATCCGCCGGAGCCACCACCAACCGCTCGACCGGTTTGGCCGTCATCGGCTGATGCACGCTGGTGGGCGGATTGCTCACGCATCCGGCCAAGCCCAGCAGCAACCCAATCAAAACAAATATTCTATATTGCATTTACATCACCCCTGCAGGTCTGAGGCCTGCCCTTCGCCAAAAATTACATCTGCGATAATTTCTGCAACATCTGATCCGACGTCGTGATCGCTTTGGAATTGATTTCATAGGCGCGCTGCGTCTGTATCATATTCACCATCTCTTCCACCACATTCACGTTGGAAGTCTCCACATAGTTTTGGCTCAACAAACCACTACCATTGGTGCCTGGCACATTGGTACTCGGCGTACCGGATGAAGCCGTTTCCTGATAAAGGTTCTCGCCCTGGCTCATTAACCCGGACGGGTTAATGAAAGTTGCCACTTGCAAGCTACCCACCTGCACCGGTGCAGCTACGCCCGGCTGTGTCACTGAAACGATGCCGTCACGACCGATGCTAACCGTCATGGCGTTGGCGGGAATGGTGATGGCAGGTTGAACGGCAAAGCCGCTGGAAGTCACTAGCTGTCCCTGGCTATCGCGCTGGAATGAGCCGTCGCGGGTATAAGCCGTCGAGCCATCCGGCATCAACACTTGAAAGAACCCTGCGCCCTGGATAGCCACATCCAGCTGGTTACCGGTCAGTAGCAGATTACCCTGGGTATGAATGCGCTCTGCCGCTACGGGTCGAACACCGGTACCAATCTGCAGACCCGATGGAATCTGGGTTTGTTGTGAAGACTGTGCGCCTGGTTGGCGTATGGTCTGATAGAGCAAATCCTCAAACACCGCACGCGACCGTTTAAAGCCATTTGTACTAACGTTAGCCAGATTATTGGCAACCACATCCATCTGGGTTTGCTGCGCATCCAGGCCTGTTTTGGAAATCCACAAAGAACGTATCATGATTGTTATCCTTTCATATCAGAGAACAGAAGGCAGAGGACAGAGGACAGATTGTTGTGTGCCGCACAGCGGCACGTTATACCAGTAGCGCGGCGTAGCCGCGTCAAAACTTCTGTCCTCTGTCTTCCGTCCTCTATTGTTAACCGGCAAGACTCATTATCTGGCTGGCCTGCCGTGCGTTGTTATCCGCAGTTTGCAACATTTTCATCTGCATATCGAACTTGCGCGCCAACGAAATCATGTTCACCATCGCTTCTACGGTATTCACATTACTGCCCTCCAGATTGCCGGGAACCACTTCGGTTTTGACCTCTGCAGGTGCAGTGGAACCATCCTTCATACGAAATAAACCATCGCCGCCACGATCCAATTGATCGCTGGCCGGATTGACCAGCTTCAACCGCCCCACCACCACGACAGAAGCTGCTTTGGAACCGCTGGGCACCGTTGAAATCGTGCCATCTTTGGCAAACGTTACCTCGGTGTCTGGCGGAATGGTGATTGGCCCCGCGTCGCCGACGACATTCAGTCCGCTACGGGTTTGTAGCACGCCGTTGGGTGAAATCTGGAAGCTGCCGTTGCGCGTGTAGGCTTCTTTGCCATCCGCCCCTTGTACTGCAATCCAGCCCGCTCCATTTATCGCCACATCCAATTCACGACCGGTCGGCTGGAACGCCGCAGGCGTAAAATCCGCACCCGCCGTGGAATCCACCACGAACGTGCGGGTCGGCAAACCTTCACCCACCAGCGGAACGGCACGAAAGGTATTCAGTGCGGCACGAAACCCTGGCGTGCTGGCATTAGCCAGATTCTCCGCCACCGCTGCCTGCTGTTGCAGCACATGTGATGCCCCGGTCATCGCGGTGTAGATTAATCTGTCCATTACTTTCTCCTTGTCCCATAAGGGCAATTCATGATAACCGGTGAGTGGCTGTCGTATTTTGACAGCTTGGTCAGACGGCTGGTAGCCACATCAATTGCCTTTACCTAGCCACTATCGCAAATTCACCAGTGTCTGCAACACTTGATCCTGCGCCTTGATCGTCTGCGCGTTGGCTTGATAAACACGCTGCGCGGTAATCATGTTCACCAACTCGGCAGTCAAATCCACATTCGAATCTTCCACCGCTGAAGATTGCAACACGCCCAATGAGCTTGATCCGGGCGTACCGATTAGCGGCCCGCCAGATGTGGCACTTTCCACCCACTCGTTATTGCCCACTGGCTGCAAACCCTGCGGATTGGTAAAATTCGTCAGCAGTGTCTGCCCTAAAGGTCGCGTCTGGCCGTTGGTGTAACTTCCCATTATCGTTCCGTCGGCGCTGGTATTGAACTTGCTCAGCCGTCCGGTGGCATAGCCATCCTGAGTCAGGGTGTTCACGCCAAAAGCACCGCCATATTGAGAAGTGCTGGCAAAATTGAAACTAACCGTCTGAGGCGTAGCTCCTGTCGGGGTGAATGATCCCGAGGTTATTGTCCCGAGCGGAGCGGAAACGGGCGTGGTAGAAGCCAGCTGGCCCAGAGTATTAAAGGTAAGCTGGGTCATCGGCGTACCGGCAACCTGCGGTGGCGGCACTGTCACCCCATCCACCACCACGCCATCCACCGTCATGTAGGTATTCCAGTTGGGAGACCCTGCATTGGTAACCAGCACGTCCCCCGCACCCACCACCGCGCTTAACGGGGTGTAGGTCAGCGTACCCGCCGGGGCCACGCCTGGCGCAATGGCACTGATGGTCACGGTCTGCGGTATCCCCGCCCCGCCACCATTGGGCAATATGAGCGTATTACCGACGGCCAGTCCGGTAATATCCGGAACATCCACTGTTGTGGGTGTGAGGCCACCGGTGGCAACCAATGCCGGAATGGGCTGCCGCTGGAAATACAGCGCGCCAACATGGCTGACACCCAGACTGTCGTATATCGTCGTCGACGTTGATCTATTATAAGTTGACGGGTCAACCGGATTGAAAATTGGGTTTATCGGTGTCGCCTCACGTGCATCGAGATTCAATCCGGCCACCACGCTGGCCGTCTGCTTGGGCGACAAATCAGCATAATTGATTTGTATCGGCAGCGGTTGCCCGGGAACGATCACCCCCGCCGCATTGGGCAGATAACCGGATACTTTATGTCCCTGGCTGTTAACGAGGAAACCATTTTTATCCACCTGAAATTGCCCGTTACGGCTGTATAAAATACTTCCAGACGGATCGACCATACGGAAGAACCCTTGCCCGCTGATCGCGGTGTCCATTGAGTTGCTGGTATTGGTGACATTTCCCTGGGTAAATTGTTGAACAACAGCCGACACCCTGACACCAGTACCTACCTGTCCCGCACCGGCACCAGAAAGAGAAGCGGCGTACATATCGGCAAATTGCACTTGAGATTGCTTGAAACCAACCGTGCCGGAATTCGCCACGTTATTGCCTATCGAATCCAGATTTTTCGCTGCGGCATTTAGTCCGCTTAAACCTTGCTGAAAACTCATGATGTTCTCCTTATAACTTATAGAATTTGTTTGACTTGCGACATCGCAATACCGTCCATCTGACCAACGCTCAGCGTCACGCCTTGCTTGCCTTGAGACACGCTATTGACCATGCCGAATTGCAATCCTGTTACACCAACATTTTTGCCAGCCTGCGTCGCGTCAACGGTAAAGGTGTAACTGCCGTCTGCCGCATTTGCGCCGGCATCATTGCGACCATCCCATTGCCAATGCCCCATCCCAACTGGCTGTGCGCCCAACTGAATGGTGCGCACCAGAGCTCCCGCCTTGTCGTTAATTGAAATTTTTACGTTGTCCACACTTTGCGGCAAATCAAAACCCCCGACCGCACTACCGTTAGCCAAGTCGATCCCCTTGCCCGGCACCAATACGCCATGGCCGATCATGCTCGCCGCCTGCATCGATTGACCTGCAGACATACTGTCGCTCAACGCCTGCAAAGTGGCATTCAATTTATCTATACCGGACACCGTGCTGAGCTGCGCCATTTGCGAAGTCACTTGCGCGTTGTCCATAGGGTTGAGCGGATCCTGATTTTTCATCTGCGTAACCAACAGCTTCAAAAAACGATCCTGCGTACCGGCGGCTGAACTGGCTGCCGCAGAAGAACTGGCATTCGCCGTCGCATTCATCGAAGCAAACAGCGCCGCCGCGTCGGTATTCTGTGTGGGGTTGATCATGATATTCCTTTCATTACTGACCGATGGTCAGGGTTTTTAACAACAATGTTTTTGAAGTATTCATTACATCGACGTTATTCTGGTAGGCGCGTGACGCCGAAATCATGTTCACCATCTCGTCTACAACATTTACGTTGGGCATTGACACATAACCCTGCGCGTCAGCCATCGGGTGCTTGGGATCATAGACCATTTTCAGCGGCGCGCTATCTTCGACCACTGCCGTCACTTTCACCCCCTGCGCACCGCTGCCATCCACCGATGTTGCAGCAAAAACCACCTGCTTGGCACGATACGGCTGACCATTGGCGCTGGTGGTGCTGTCGGCATTCGCCAGATTGCTCGCCACCACGTTCAGGCGCTGTGACTGCGCCGCCATCCCTGAGCCTGCCACATTGAAAATATTAAATAGAGACATATCTTACCCCTCCCCTTTTCAACCTTGTACCGCCGCCAACATATTTTTCATCTGCTCGCTGATGAATTTCACACTGGCCTCATAGCGCAATGCGTTGTCGGCAAATTGTGCGCGTTCCACATCCATGTCCACCGTATTCCCGTCGGCACTCGGCTGGATAGGCCTGCGAAACATCACTGGCGCACCTGATATCGAACTTCCGGTATTACCCTCCAAGTGCATCGGTGATGTTTGCACGGCCGGTAGTTTCGTGGATGTCCCGGCTAGCGCATTCTGCAGGGCACTGGCAAAATTAATATCCCTTGCCTTATAGTTCGGCGTATCCGCGTTCGCAATATTGGAAGCCAGCAGCTCTTGCCGCGCCGCGCGCAAGCTCAACGCGGCTTGGTGAAAACCCATTACATCGTCTAATTTATTGACCATTATGCCCTCCTGTCCGACCATAATACCTGCCACATGGACGACATACTAAAACGTGACAGAGTTTTCTTATCTGTCGATTAACGGCAGATTTTTCCCTCAATTCCAACTTATCTACCTCTTCCCTTAATGGCTCGCGACACGCACAATGCGCAACCATGAAAAAACTTCTATTGATAGCCTTATTTTTGCTACGACCCATTGCTGCTGAAGCCGCACCCGCCAACGGCTCACCTGCATCCACGCAAGACCACGCACAGATTAAAGATGCCGTCGCCGCTTTTGTACAGCAACAAACTGCCTCGCTACCCGGCAAGACCACCTATAAAGTAGATGAAATCGACAGGCGCATCACACTTCCGGAATGCTCCAGGCTCGAAGCATTCATACCCACTGGAGCCCAGCTAATCGGCAAAACTTCAGTCGGTGTGCGCTGTATGGAAAAAAACGGCTGGAGCATTTTTGTCCCGGTACAAATCAGAGTCAGCCTGGATTTGCTGGTTAGTGCTCGCCAACTACCACTCGGACATACGCTGCAAGAAGCAGACCTTGCCAGCCAAACGACAGAAACTTCCCAGACAGAGGGTTTTACCGATCCCAAACAAGTGCTTGGAAAGGTACTGCGCTACGGCATTACTGCCGGACAAGTTCTGCGTAGCGACATGCTGCGCCCGCCATACAGCGTGACGCAAGGACAGGTTGTGCAACTTGCCGTGCAAGGCGGCGGGTTCAGCGTTCGCGGGGAGGGAACTGCCCTGAACAATGCGAGTACCGGGCAAACCGTACAAGTCCGCACCTCCGCAGGCCGCGTAATCAGTGGCATTGCCGGAGCTGGCGGGGTAGTGGAAATCAGGCCCTAGTCAGCCCTGAAACATACAAACAACAATTTAATCAGTAGATTATGCATATTTCAAAACTATTGCCAATGGCTTGACTCTTCACCCGACAGGTTAACAAGTTCAACTTCACAATCAATTGGTTAATCTTGCTTAATCTGCGGACAACTACCTTTTTCAGAATATTAAAGTGCAGAGTCGTCACCACAAATGTAGAATCGGTGCCTGCCGAGATGTGAAGTAAAAATTCATTAACATTTACCCTAAAGTTTTTCGAAACTTTGCCGATATGTTGACTGACGATAGGAATTTGAGTGTCGCCAGACTGAGAGGATAACCGTGAAAGTTGATAAAACCACCAATGCGCTACCCACAAGTTCAGTAGCTGAGGGAACCGCTCGCGCTACCGGCAGGGGTAAATCCAGCCCGGCATCTGCCCAGCAAGAATCCGGGAGCACCAGCGTTTCGCTTGGCTCCACTGCCACGCAACTGCACAGCATGGAAAACAATATGGCTAACGCGCCGATTGTGAATGCGGTCAAGGTTGCCGAGATCAAGCAGGCAATCTCGGAGGGTCGCTTTCAGGTAAATACTTCAGTGGTCGCTGATCGCCTGATTGCCACTGTGCGTGATTTGATTGACAACAAAGCCTGACCGGCTTTCATTTCCAGAATTACATTTGGATCATTGCTTGAGGACACCTCTAAGAATTCAGGGTTTGCCCAAATGCAAGACGTGTAAAAAATTTTAGCTCCGTCTAACCTAAAGGCTACACCACACTGAAACTTCGTTTTGCAGCGCCGCATATGTTTTATATGTAAGCAAGAAGATTTTTTCGCAACTCAGCATAACCAGCGACTTGTCTGCCGTCTTTCGACAACTTAGTCGAATGTGGCTAACAGCTCCACCAGTTGGGATAAAATGTGGCTTTTTAGAGGTGCCCTTGAATCAGAACCCCGCTACCAAATTACTTGCTGCCTTAACTGCTGAGCACGCGGCACTGCAGGACTTTATAAATCTGCTGGAACGGGAACAGGGGTTGCTGGTGGAAAATCATACAGACCAACTGCCTGAGTTGGCCGAACAAAAATCGGTTCGCGCCGTCAACCTCAACGAGCTTGCCGAGTCCCGCCGTAACCTGCTGAGGAAAAACATTCCCGCACTCTCTGTTGAAGCTATCCAGGCTTGGCTTGAGGTTCGCAGTGCTGAATGTTTGGCTATTTGGAATAAAATTCGTATGTTGGCTGAACGTGCACAACAAATTAACCGCACCAATGGCGAATTGATTCAAATGAAGCTGCGCCACAATCAACAATCGCTTACCGTGCTGAGCAATGCGGTCAACAAGGCAAATCTTTACGGCCCAGATGGACAAACAAGCTTCTCGCCGGGGAGCGGCAGATCATTGGGAAGCGGGTGAATGGTCTGGTAGCAGCAGGGCAATTCGTGAATTATCCCTACTCATCTACAGCTGCGCCTCTCTCCACGTTGGGCGATACTATCATGAGGGTTACACGCCGATTCCTGGCACGATTTTCCGCGCTGTCATTCGACATCAACGGCTGATTCGAAGCCAGGCCGATCACAGCCAAACGTTTTGCCGACACACCGTTGTCAATCAGCATTCTGGCCACACTACTGGCACGCGCTGAGGATAACTCCCAGTTGGAAGGATACTGTGTGGTCGTGATGGGTATATCGTCAGTATGCCCTTCCACTTCAATAGACATATCTTCAGTGCTCAATACCGCAGCCACTTGGCGCAGCACCTCCAGCGTGCCCGGTTGCAGCACCGCCTCACCTGTTTTAAATAATGTGTTCGCACTGATATCGATAGCCACTCCGCGCTTGGTTTGATTGATACTGACCATGCGTTGGTTAATCAGCGAAGCCATCACCTGATTCAACCCATCAGTCAGATTTTTCATGCGCTCCTGTATCTTGCGTTGCTGCTCACCCAATTGTGCGGTGCGCTTGTCCACCAATATCTTGTTCTTGTTCAATAATGCGTTGAGCGCTTGATCCGGCTGCTGATTGGACGCGACATTAGGCAGAGCTGATATTGGCTGCCTGGCAAAAGCAAGATTCAGTGAATTGCTGAAAATCTTATACTTGCCCTCATTCACCGAAGATATTGAATACATCACCACAAAGAATGCAAACAGCAGTGTGACAAAATCAGCATAAGAGATCAGCCAGCGGTCATGGTTGTCGTGTTCCCCGCGTTTCCGTCGGCGTGCCATGATCAATCCAGATAGCTTCGCAACCTGCTTTCGACCAATCGCGGATTATCCCCATTGGCAATTGCGGTAAATCCGTCCAGCATCATTTCGCGCATATCGGCTTGCTCCATGATGATAGCCTTTAATTTGTTGGCCATTGGCAAGAACAGCAAATTAGCCAGTGCCACACCATAAATCGTGGCGACAAATGCCACGGCAATCCCGTTGCCCAACTTGCTCGGCTCGCTGAGATTTTGCATGACATGCATCAGCCCCAGTACCGCGCCAATAATCCCGATGGTCGGCGAATATCCGGCAGCCGATTCCCAAACACGCGCTCCCTGCCAGCGAATTTGCTCCCACGAATGAGTATCTACCGATAAGACTTCGCGGATTTTCTCGGCACTATTTCCATCCACCAGGAGTTGCAATCCCTTTTTCATAAAAGGATCTGATACATACGCAGAGCGCAGCTCAAGGGCCAACATCCCATCCTTGCGCGCCAAGGTGCTCCAATCAACAATCTGGCGTATCAAATCCTGGGGGGGTTGCCGCAATGGCATTACGAATACCCAGCGAGCCATCCTGATCCCCATAATGAACACTTTCATCGGGCTTTGCACCATGACCGCACCCAATGTGCCGCCGAATACAATCAAAAATGCAGCGCCTTGGAACAAAATGGAAAGATTGCCGCCCTCCAGTATCTGACCGGACAGGATTCCGGTCAGCCCGACCGCCAAGCCGATTAGCGTGAGCTTATCCATAACAGAGGACAGAGGACGGAGGACAGAGGACAGAAGCGTTGTCGCGGCTACGCCGCGCCTTTATTACAAAGCACTGCGCAGCAGACAAAACATCTGTCCTCTGTCCTCCGTCCTCTGTCCTCTGTCCGTCCATCAGTGACCCTTAAGCCAGCCGCGCAGCCGCGCTACCGCCTGGCTGTGCAACTGCGAAACGCGCGACTCGCCAACTCCCAGTACCTCGCCGATTTCGCGAAGATTCATCTCTTGCTCGTAAATCATGCCCATCAACATCCGCTCACGCTCGGGCAAATTATCAATTGCGCGCATCAACTCCATTTTGAAACGCTCATCCTCCAGCAAATTCATTGGGTCCGCATCGTTGCTGAATTCAAATCGCTCAAAAAAATCCTCGCGCCCCTCGTCATGCAGATCTTCGTAATATACCAACTGCGCACCTCGCGAGGTCTGCAGCATTTGTTGATATTCCACGAGGGAAATGTCTAGTTCTTTGGCGATTTCAGCTTCATTCGGTGAGCGTCCCAAGCGTTGTTGCAAACGGCTTATGGCCGCCTCGATGCTTCGCATATCGCGGCGCAGGCTGCGCGGCAACCAATCAGCCTCGCGCAATTCGTCCAGCATGGCGCCACGGATGCGCTGCGTGGCGTAAGTTTCAAACTGAGCCCCGTGAAACTCGTCGTAGCGGCTTGCCGCATCCAGCAACCCCATCATGCCGGCCTGGATGATGTCATCAATCTGCACGCTGTAGGGCAGCTTGGTCATCATCTGATGCGCGAGCCGCTTCACCAGCTGGGAATATTCCCGCAGGCATTGTTCTTTATCGTTTAGCCCCGATGCGTTATACATTCTTCTAGTTTACAACGAGTGACGTTTCTCCGCTGTGCTGATGAACTAACATGTCTTATCAAACTTTGCACCATATTTGAAATTCCAGCCTCCGACGCGTCTTGCTGCGTCGGTAAACGCAACAGGCTCTGTGACAATTCCAGGTAAGACTCGGCCGAAACCGACGCTGGAAAGGCTTCCACCACCGACCTGCCGAGCTGTGTAGCACGTTTCAACCTGTCATCGAGCGGAATATAACCCAAATATCCGAGACGTGCAGCGAGGTTACGCCGCGCCACTTTAGCCATATTCTCAAACACTATTCTTGCCGCTTTGGCATCGACAACCTTATTTACAACGATCTCGAATTGCAGACAGGCGTTTTCCAGCGCCAGCTTCTTGATCAGGGCATAGCTTTCGGTAATGCCGCTGGCAGTGGCATCCACCACCACCAACAACGCAGCACCGTTTGCCAGGCTTGATGACACGGCGGCTTGTCCGACCAGCATCGCAGCATCAACCAGCATGATGTCCATTCCGGCGCTCACTTCGGTAAGCGCGCTTTCCAGGCGCTGTTGCTCGGCCGGCTTTAACTTTGCCAATGCAGACATTGCGCGCGCGGTGGGCAACACAGCAAAACCCTTTGCGCTCAGTACCGCTTCGCGAGGCTTGCATTTTCCCTGTGCTACATCCAGCAAATCATGCCTGGCATGCAACCCCACACTATCCAACAAATTATTCGGCGCATGATTCTCATCCAGCACCAATACGTCTTTACCGGAACGCGCCAGCGCAGCCGCAAGATTAATGGTCATACTGGTACGCCCCACACCAGACTTGCCTGCAACCACGGTAATCACCCGCGTTTGATTGCATACCAGCAAGCGGCGCAGGCCCTCGGCCTGATCCACTGCCGCCGCCCCGACACGGTGCGGTGAAACAGCCTGATGCGGGAGGCGTGTCTTCGCGGTAACTGCGGCTGATAATTTCGCATCAGAGGCCATATGACGCCTCCATGTTCGATGTGCCACCAGCGACAGGCGCGCCCGCCATCATTACCGGGAACTCCATCTCATTCAGGGTGAATGGGGTTTTTTCTTCCGTCGGTTTTAGCGCACGATGCAACAGATAATCAAGATTTATCGTGTGCAGATCTTCCGGCACACGCTGTCCGTTTGCCATGTAATGCATCACCAGGCGATGGCGTACCACCACGTCCAATACCGCACCAAGATTAACCGCCTCATCCAGTTTGGTGGCAATGCAGCCGATAACCTCGTCGCTGTGATACATACGCACCACATCTTCCAGCGTATCGCCACTGCTGGTAGCGTTCAACAGCAACAATCGTTGCACGCCGGTCGCATCAAACATTTCATTCTGGTCGCCTACGCGCTCATCGCGTTGCCCCATGCCCACGGTATCAATCAGCACCAGGTGCTTATGGCGCAATGCGGAAAGCGTCAGGCGCAAATCGTCGGTATCCTTCACCGCATGCACCGCCACACCGAGAATTTTCCCGTAAATCTTGAGCTGCTCATAAGCTCCAATCCGGTAGCTATCGGTTGTCAGCAAAGCCACCTTGTCCGCGCCGTAGCGCACTACGGCGCGCGCTGCCAACTTGGCTGTGGTGGTGGTTTTGCCAACACCGGTTGGCCCGATCAGCGCATACACCCCGCCCTTTACAACGATGTCGTCATCTTCACCCGCGACATGCAGATTGCGTTTTAACACCTCCCTGATCCACGCCTCGCCTTGCGTTTTTTCGGCTGGTATTTTATCCAGCAACTGACGCGCAAGCAGCGTGCTGAAACCGGAATTCAGCATCCTGCGCAACAAGTCTGCAGTGTGCGGGGTCCGATGCTGGACATCGTTCCACGACAGCGCCGAGAGTTGCTGCTGCAACTTGCTGTGCATGGCTTTAATCTCGACGAGAATATTGTCATGCCCCGAAACGATTTGCATTGGCTCCGCCTCAGCGTGTTTGGCTTGGGATAACTGGCCGGCTTGCGCAACTGGTTTGCCGGAAGGCTTTGCGGTTCTCTGCACGGCAATCGCAACAGATGCCGTGCTTTTCGCGCCCTCCCTAGCCGCGCTATCGGTCAACTGCTCCATCGTTTCGTTGGCCACGGCGATGATTTCCACCCCCTCACCCACGTTGCGATTGGACAAAATGACTGCCTCATCGCCCAACTCGTTGCGAATATCCCTTAATGCCTGACGTGCTGTCGGGGCGATGAATTTTCTGATGTTCATGCTCTACCTCCCACCATTGCGGTTACCCGGATAGTTTTGAAGTCCGGTACTTCATCATGCGAAATCACTCTGATGCCGGGCACTGCGCGCTTCAGAAAGCGCGCCAGCAAATCACGCAACTGCGCCGGCACCAGCATCACTGTCGGCAAGCCCATTTGTTCCTGCGCCTCGGCGGCGGCGCGTGTTTCACGCAACACCGTGTCGGCCAGCCCCGGCTCGATGCCGATACCACTCTGGCTGGATTGCATTGCCTGGATCAAAACGTACTCCAACTCTTTATCCATTCCGATCACCTGCAACTCCTGTGCGGAAGGATAGAATTGCTGCACGATGGCCGGGCCAAGCGCGACACGCACCAGAGAAGTAAGCTGATAAGCATCCTGGATGCGCGGTGCATTTTCTGCCAGCGTTTCCACGATGGTGCGCATGTCGCGAATGTGCATACCTTCCTCCAACAGGCTTTGCAAAACCTTTTGCACCGTTCCCAGTTGCAACGTCTTGGGTACCAAATCTTCAACCAGCTTGGGGGCCGTCTTGCCGAGGTGATCCAGCAGCTGCTGCACCTCTTGTCGTCCGAGCAATTCTGCAGCTCGGGTGTTGAGCAGATGACTCAGATGAGTCGCTACCACCGTACCCGGATCAACCACCGTGTAACCCATCACTTGTGCCTGGTCGCGCAGTGCAGTATCAATCCACACCGCAGCCAAACCGAAGGCCGGATCGCGGGTCTGCGTGCCCGGCAATTCGCCCGTTACACTGCCCGGATTAATGGCCAGCAGCAAATTAGGGAATGACTCGCCGCTGCCGACCTCCACACCCTTGAGGGTGATGCGATAGCCGTTCGGGCGCAAATCCAGGTTGTCGCGAATGTGAACCGGCGGCGGCAGAAAACCGATTTCCTGGGTAAATTTCTTGCGGATGCCTTTGATGCGCCGCAACAAATCACCGTCCTGCGCCTTATCCACCAGCGAGATCAGCCGGTAGCCAACCTCCAGTCCCAGCACATCCACTTGCGCAACGTCTTCCCAGCTTGCCTCGGGTGATTCGGTCGCAGCCGGAACCACTGTGGCGGAGACCGACTGCTCTTCCGCTGCTGCCGCCTCACCTTTTTGCATCAAGTGATAAGCCAAACCACCCATTGCGGCTGCCAACGACAAGAAGGCAAAGTGCGGCATACCGGGAATCATGCCCATCGCGGCGATAATCACGGCGGTTAAAACGATAATTTGCGGTTGTTTGAACAGCTGTCCAACCAGTTGTTGGCCGATGTTTTGATCGCTGGCTACACGGCTCACCACCAAACCGGCGGCAGTGGAAATCACCAGCGCCGGAATCTGCGCCACCAGCCCGTCGCCGATAGCCAGCAGGGTGTAATTTTTCGCTGCCACGGAAATATCGAGGTTGTGCTGCAACACACCAACCACCAAGCCGCCGATGACGTTGATGAACAAAATGATGATGCCCGCCACCGCGTCGCCACGCACGAATTTGCTGGCACCATCCATCGCGCCGTAGAAGTCCGCTTCCTGCGCAATATCGGCACGGCGCTTGCGCGCCACATCTTCACCGATCAAACCTGCATTCAAGTCGGCATCAATCGCCATCTGCTTGCCGGGCATCGCATCCAGGGTAAAGCGCGCGCCTACTTCGGCGATACGTCCGGCGCCTTTGGTAATCACCATGAAATTGATGACCACCAGAATCGCAAACACCACAATACCGACGGCGTAATTGCCGCCTACCAGAAAATGGCCGAACGATTCGATCACCTTGCCCGCCGCATCCGGCCCGGTGTGTCCCTCCAGCAACACAATCCGCGTGGAAGCCACATTCAGCGACAAACGCAACAACGTGGTAATCAGCAGCACGGTAGGGAACACCGAAAATTCCAGCGCCTTATTGGTATTCATGCTGACCAGCAGCACCATGATGGAAACCGCAATATTGAAAGTGAACAGGATATCCAGCAGTATCGGCGGCAGCGGCAATACCATCATCGCCAGGATCATCACAATCAGCACGGGGCCGGCCATACCAACCAAACCGGCGCGCTTAATGAAATTTTGTATCGGCAGCAGATTCATGATTCACTTCCTTATGCAACGGTTATAGCGGCAGCGGGATCAAGCTCGGTCGGCACCGGCAATTCAACTGGTTCCTGCGGGCGCACCCCGCCTTGTTTTTCATAACGGCGCAGCTGATAAATGTAAGCCAGCACTTCTGCAACGGCGGTATAAAGAGCCTCCGGGATCGACTCCCCCAGATCGGTATGCTTATGCAAGGCACGTGCCAGCGGCGGTGCTTCCAGAATCGGCACATGGTTTTCCTGCGCGATTTCGCGGATGCGCAACGCCAGCAGGTGCGAGCCCTTGGCTACCACCACCGGCGCGCGCATGCCGGTTTCGCTGTACTTCAGCGCCACGGAATAATGCGTCGGGTTTGTCACCACCACGTCGGCAGTCGGGATCGCAGCCATCATGCGACGGCGGGCCGCTTCGCGCTGCAAGCTGCGGATACGGCCCTTGACCATCGGATCACCCTCGGTTTCCCTGGATTCCTGACGCACTTCTTCCTTGGTCATCTTCAGTTGCTTGTTGTGGCTCCAAAGCTGGAACGGCACATCAATCGCCACGATCAGCAACATCGCGCCGACGATTACCATGAAACTTGCGCCAATCAAATGCCCTGCTTGCGGAATGGCGGCCGTGACAGATTGCGTACCGAGCGCCATTACCGCATCCTTGTTGTGCCAGATCACCCATGCTGCGACGCCCCCCACCAGAATGGATTTGCCGATCGCCTTGGCCAGTTCCACCAACGCGTTCGTGGAGAACATCCGGGCAATACCGGAGGCCGGATTCATTCTGGAAAACTGCGGCTGCAAGGCTTCCGTGCTGAACAACCAGCCATTCAGCAGCAACGGTGAAAACGCGGCAGCGATCATGACCGCGAGCAACAAGGGCGAGAAGGTAATCAGCGCATCCAGCGCAATATCGTGCAAACGCGGAATTATCAGGCTGGTGTTATATGCCATTTCCTGATCCAGCGTCAGCCCATTGCGCAACAAACCGACCAAGTGCTGGGTAAACGTCGACCCCATGAACCACAGCGTCCCGCCGCCCGCCATCAATACGGTGAACGTGGACAACTCGCGCGAACGGGCGACTTGACCTTTTTCTCTTGCCTGGTCAAGTCGCCGCTGTGAGGGCTGTTCGGTTTTTTCTAGATCGCTATCTTCTGCCATGATGTGCTCCACCAGTCAGCGTTGCATAGCCATTTTGGCCACACCAGCAAATCGCCGGTTGTTAAGACAATTATCGGCGCATCAGGTAATTTCAATTGAATGAATAGCGCGGATTTCTTGCGGCTTTTCATTCACAGCACGGAGAGGATCAGCCTGCCAGCGGAACATTTGGCCGATCGTGGGAGATCTGCGTAAATCCGAAAATGCGCTTGAACGACGACAAAACGAATGCGCAGAAGTGAAGTGGGGTTGGCGTGGATGGGCGGCTTTTCCTTGCCGCCCAATTCGCAGAAAGCGGAGGTTACGCGGGGGTAAAAAGATTCCCGCTGTTAAAAACCAATCTCAACCCGCGCGCCTATTACCCAGGCATTTTGCAGGGTGGGATTCCCATTGGCATCGATTTTCATATTAGGGCTGGATATATATTGCAGTGCGGGTTGCAATGCCAGCCAAGGCTTGACCTGCGCGCGGTAGGTCGCCTCCACTTGGGTTTGGTTGCTGGCGGCGCCTGCGCTGAGTGTCTGGAATTTGTCGCCGGCGTGGTTATAAGTGACTGCGATGCCCGCGATATCGTCATCGCGTCCGGGACACAGGCCGTGGTAGCGCAATCCCAGACTTCCCGTCCAATCCGCTTGATGGATGTCGCGACTCGCCGTACCAAAACGGACAAAGCCGGACAATCCCTGTGCCGGGTGGTCTTTTTCGACGTACAACGTGCGTTCGGCCAAGAAGTAAATTCCCTGACTAATATGGCGCAACGGATTGCCGAATGCGTCCACAGCAGCGGGGTCAAGGTCGTTAAAACGCGAAGAGTATCGCCAGAAGCCGATAGCGGTCTTGTTGAAAGATTCATGTTCTTCATGCACTTTCTGTTCGGGTTCAATCAACTCACCCGGCTTGGCCGCCTCAAAAGGCGGCTCATCTCCCTGCGGCGTATAACCGAACTCGACGATGGAGAGCGTGCCGTCCCCTTTGTTAAGCTGAATATGTGTGCCACGAGGGTTATTGGGGTCGCCCGGTACGCCATCCGTCAAAGCACCTTGCAGGTAAAAATTTTTGCCGGGTGAGGTGTATTTCATGCGTACCGCCAACGCGCCAATCGGGAAAATCGGCGGGCCATTCTGGCCGGATTGCGCCATATCATTCGCCATGCCGTAAGGAGGTTGGATAAATACGCCGGAGGTATCGGTAACATAGAACTCCGAATCAATCGGATACAGACCAGCCAGCACCGACAGGCTGTCGCCGGAAAAACTCTTTTGCACCCACGCATGAAAAAACTGTGCGGTATTTGCGCCAGCCTCGATATTGTCCACGCCGACAAAGCTGCCGACATAGTTGGTGTTGAACTTGCTGCCGAGCTGGCTGTGATAGTGGATGTAAGCGGTTGTGGCATCCCATCCCCATAACTTTTCCAGATTCATTTTGATCCTGGCTTCGGTGTGCCCCAGCCATGCCGTGCCGCGCTTGATGCCGCCGGAGGTGTTAGACAGCACATCGCTCTTGTGGGTGAATCCCATGTCTATTCCTTTATCGTAGAGGCTGGAGCGCGTCCCACCCCAATCGCCCGTCAGAGTCGTTGCGTTCCAATCCGGGCTTTTTTCTTCTTCGGCCGCATTACCGGCACCGGCAAATGAAACTGCCACCATCAAGGCAAAAATATAGCGTGTGAACATTTGAAATCTCCTTGTATGTCTCTCGGATGAAAAGTGAAGCCTGTGCTTTTGTTTCTCCGTGTGATTCCCTATCGATAGCGAGTATTGTAAGAGCGCGGTGCGCCGTGCGGGTGCCCGAACAAAAGTTTCTTGTGCCCCTACCCGGCATTCCGCGCCACACCTAAGCGCAAATATAATATGCGGCAACATCATTCCCATTACCCGCATACTCAAGCTTGTGCGCCAGGCTTTTTACCAGCGCAATGCCTCGCCCATGTTGGGCTTGTTCAAGCAGAACACTTCCGCTACCCGACCGGTTTGCCGTGTAATCAAATCCTTTGCCGCTGTCTGTGATTCTGATTTTTACAGCTTGTTTGCCGTCGATAAACGCTCTCTCGATCTCGACCATGATCTTCCCGCTACTGAGTGCCTGCATCCGCATTTCGCGCTGCTGAAGAAAGTTATCAAATCCGTCAGTTCCCAGTTTAAGGCCGGAATCAAGCTGCAACACACCGTGATCCAGCGCGTTATTGAACAATTCCGACAGAATCAGGAACAGCGAGGAATGATGCTCTCGTGTGACGCGAATATTGGCGATGATTTGTGTGACCAATGGCACAACATCGAGGTATTTCAACTCGCTCGCACCCAAACTGATCGCGATCCGCCAGTCATCACTTTTCTCTTCCGCCTGCTGGGAATCCACGTGACAGGACAACACCTCCGGCCCGATCTCAAGCGCAATATCCACCAGTGCCACCGAAATATCGTCGTGCGCGGGCTTTCCTTGCAGATGACGCTCAAGAGCGATAACCAACCCGTCGAAACGGGATTCCGGTGTCATCTTGCCCAACAACTCGACAACGCGCTCATTACCAAACTCCTCGCCCTGCGGGGAACGCGCTTCCACCAAACCATCCGAGAACAAACACAACTGGCAGTCTTGCTCATAAAGCACAGATTCCGGCTTGGCAGAAAAACTTTCACGCGGCAATATTCCCAACGGCATATGTTTGGAAGCGAAGCTATGCAAAACACGGCCATCGCGGCTGAGCAGTTGTAATGCTGGGATTCCGCCGTTCCACACTTCGACGACATGAGTCTGGTGATTGATGGAAATCAATGTGGCGGAGACAAAACGATCCACCGGCATAAATTGGTTAATCAGTAAATTGAGATCAGCGGCAATTCTTTCTATGGAAAATCCCTTGTCCGTCAAATCGTAAAAGGCCTGACAAAGCGGCAGCACGTTTATCGCGGCGGTTAGCCCGTGACCGACCGCGTCGGCCAGCAAAACGTGCAAGACATTGGCCGGTGTCGAGGCGGCAATCAGAATATCACCGCTGAGATGTCCGGCCGGTTTCGTGTAGCGGTGAACGAGGGGAACGAGCTTTTGTTGCATATCGGTCATCCGCGCCATGATGAACCCACCGACCCGTTGCTCCTCATCAACGAGATCATTCTGCTCCTCAAGCACCAGTATTTTTTCGAGGAACTGTTGCTGCAATTGCACCACCCTGTTCAGGTCGGCCTCGGCACGCCGTATCGGTCTTAAAATGCTGATGAGGAACCCGACAGACATAACCAACCCGCCCAGCGCAACCGCTACCAGCAACTCCAGGGCATGCACAATCTGGTCACGAAAGGATGTCTCCAGCGCGCCGTTCAATTCTCCCAAGCCTTTGAGCTGCGCTGCCCAAATCTGCGCAACGATCATTTCGAACTGTTCGGATATTTGCTGGTTGATTCCTCTAGTCTGCGCGTCAACGATAAAGGAGCTCTCCGGTTTGCGTCTGTCGAACGATTTCAGCGCCTGCCGATACTCGTCGCCCATTTTAACGTGCAATTTGGCGACCTCATCCACCTGATCAACAGGCATGCCCAGCTGCACCATAATCGGCCTCAACTGCCCTATCAGCTTATTATCAAACTCGCCCTCTTTCTGCTCGAATTGTCCAAGGTATTGCTTGAATAAAGCCTCATCATGGCCACGGAGCAAAATGTTTTTCCAGGCATGTCTTTGATCTTTGAAAACAGCTTCTACAGCTTGCGCCGTATCCAGCGCGTAGGAATTCGTGCTGACCACAGACAAGCCGTTTATGGCACGGTCGTGCGACTTCGATGCCTCACGCAGACCGACACCGCCTATCACGACCAGCATGGCCAGCAAAACCGACATGAAAACCAGCAGCCGAACCTTGATGCTGCTGCCCCTCAGCCAATACAGCAACCGGTTATCCACCCGGATGGCTTTGCCATTTTTAATCCGCAGCTTATGCGATCCCTCGCGAATCGCCTGGTAGGCGGACGAAGCGGCATCGATTTGCTCGCGTGTAGCCTTGTAACGGAACGACACATAACCGACAACATCACCCTTCTCAAGCAGCGGGGTGACGTTGGCTTCCACCCAGTAAAAACCTCCGTCCTTGCGCCGGTTCTTGACCAACCCCTGCCACGGCTTGCCGGCTTTAACGGTATTCCACAAATCGGCAAAGGCCTCGGGCGGCATATCGGGATGACGCACCAGATTGTGCGACGTACCGACAAGCTCCTCGCGGCGGTAACCGCTTATTTCGACAAACGCATCATTGCAATAGGTAATGATACCCTTGAGGTCGGTCTTGGAAACAATCACCAAGCCATCCGGCAATGTAACTTCGACGTTGGAGACTGGTAAATTTATTCGCACAATTGTTGATCGTTAGTTAGCAGCAGCGGGAGGCGCGCCTTGCGGGTGCCCGAACAAAAGCTTCTTGTGCCTCTACTACCTAGCTCGCGTTCTTGATGTTAAATATTCTGCTGAAATTGGCGACTTCCAACACCTGCGCTACCACGTTGGAAACATTAAGTATCGTGATGGACTTATTGGCCGCTTTAACGCGCTCATTCAGCAACATCAACATGCCCAGCGCGGAGCTGTCCAGATAAACCACCTTGCTCATTTCGACCTCGATTTCGCGCACCGCAGCATTACTCAGCAGCGGGGTATAGGCATCCTTGAACTCGCGGTGCACCTGGAAATCGAAACGTCCGAACATTGTGATGCGCGCCACACTGTCCCGAATTTGTACATTGATAGACATGCTTGTTACTCCTTATGTTAAAAATTCAACTTATCATTCCCCTCCCCCTTGCAGGGTGAGGGCTATAACCAGCGACTTGGCTGGCGTTGTTTGCCAGCCAAGTCGAATGGCTAGTTGTTCCATCAGGGAGGGGGTAGAAATTTTACTTTCCCACTACCCTACCCCCATCCTAATCTTCCCCCTGCAAGAGGGAAGGGATAGATTCTAACGCACGATCCTGCCTAAACCCGACTGCTCTTGCCGCCATGCAATGCCAGGTATTCCAGCGTCCGGCGCGCAACATTCTGCAATGACAATACTTCGCACGCGCCACCGAGCGCAATCGCCTCTCTGGGCATGCCAAAAACCACGCAAGTATCCTCGTCCTGCGCAATGGTATGGCAACCCGCATTTTTCATTTCCAGCAAGCCTTGTGCGCCATCTTTGCCCATGCCGGTAAGAATGACACCGAGCGCATTTGCTCCGGCAACGTTGGCCGCAGAACGGAATAATACATCCACCGATGGCCGGTGGCGGTTCACCGGCGGCCCTTGGCTCAACTCGGTCATATAGTTCGCCCCGCTGCGCTTGAGCAACAGATGCGAATGCCCCGGCGCGATGTAGGCATGACCAGGCAACACCCGCTCATTATGCTCCGCCTCCTTGACTGAAATCTTGCACAAACTGTTTAACCGGTCCGCAAACGACTTGGTGAAATTCTCCGGCATATGCTGTGTCACCAGAATTCCCGGCACATCTGCGGGAAACCGTATCAGCACCTCCTTAATCGCTTCGGTTCCGCCGGTTGACGCGCCGATAATGATCAGCTTCTCCGTGGAAGAATACCGTCCCGCAACACGGGGTAAAATCGCATCCGCAGAAAGTTTTTCCTGAATGACCGGCGCAGCAACAATTTTGTGCACGCGAGACTGGGCGGCCGCGCGGATTTTGTCGGTGATATCGATGGCATATTCCTCCATGCCCCGCGCGATATCCATTTTCGGCTTGGAAACGAAATCCACCGCACCCAGCGCCAGCGCGCGAAAAGTGATGTCGGAGCCGCGTTCGGTCAACGTGGAAACCATGATCACCGGCATCGGGCGCAAACGCATCAAGCGCTCCAGAAAATCAATCCCATCCATCTTGGGCATTTCCACATCCAGCGTCAGCACATCGGGATTAAGCGCCTTGATCATCTCGCGCGCCACCAGCGGATCAGGTGCCGCACCCACGCACTCCATATCTTTTTCCCGGTCGATGATCTCCTTCATCACGCTGCGAATCAGCGCGGAATCGTCAATCACCAGCACTTTAATTTTTCGGTTTTCCATGTTTATTCTAGTTAAATTATTTTCCACATTCACCGGGGCGCGGCATCTTTACGGGACAACCAAACAAGATGGTGAAATACATGAATCGCCCTCACGGATGCCGCGCCCCTGCCTGTAATTACCCAAACAACTCCACATCGCCTTCCATCTTCGAATAATGCAAGCGCGTGTTGTACTCTGCTTCACGGCTGATCACCGTATCGTTATGCACCTGTTTCAGTTTTTTTACCCTGACCAACCCGTTATTCGGGAAGTAATACACTTTACGCGGATAAATATCGAGCAAATCCTGCGCAATGACAGGAATTTTTTCCGTCTGGAGAAACTTCAGCACGAAATCCGCGTTGCGCTCGCCTACGTTGGCAACGGTAAAGCCGCGCAACACCGCGCCACCACCAAAAACTTTAGCCTCCAAGTTGCTGCGTTGCGCGCCCATTTTTTGCAACTGGTTAATCAATATTTCCATCGCATAAGTGCCGTAGCGCGCCGACTCGCCCAACGGATTTCCCTGATCCTGGCCCGCATCCGGCAACATGAAATGGTTCATGCCGCCGATTCCGCTGACTTTGTCGCGTATGCACGCGCAGACACAGGAACCCAGCACCGTCACCAGCAACATATCGCGCCCTGTCGCGTAATATTCACCGGGCAATATCTTGGCTGCCTCGGAATTATGTTGCCGGTCAAAATACAGGTTTGGCGAAAGGAATTCTTCAAAACCATGTTCAGCCATGCTGAATCATCCCTTCCTGCACTGCCCAAAGGGAAATCAGATTATTTTTTCGCATGAGCTTTCGCTTTTGCCAACTCATACACCGTCTTGCCGCGCAAACTGAATACATGCCCGGCATTATGAAAGCTCTCCGAATGTCCGGCGAACAACAAACCGTCCGGCTGCAAGAGTGGCGCAAATCGTTCCAGAATCTTGAGTTGTGTCGCCTTGTCGAAATAAATCATCACATTGCGGCAAAAAATCGCATCCAGCGGGCCGCGGATATGCCAATCGTCATCGAGCAGATTCACCTGCCGGTAAGTAATCATCGCGCGCAACTCCGGCCGCACCCGCACAAAACCTGCCTGCGCGCCCGTCCCCCTGAGGAAAAAACGCTTCACCAGCGCATCGGAAAGTTTCTCGACACGCTCAAGCGGATAAACGCCCGCTTCCGCCTTGGCGAGCACATTGGTATCCAGATCAGTCGCGACAATCGTAACGGGCGGCGTAAAGCTGTTAAAAGCATCCACAATAGTCATCGCCATCGTGTAGGGTTCCTCGCCGGTTGATGCCGCCGAACACCACAACGAAATATGATGCTTCCCCTTTTGTTTCAGGATGTGCTCAGCCAATAACGGGAAGTGGTGCGGCTCACGAAAAAACGAAGTCAGGTTGGTGGTGAGCGAATTTACAAACGCCTGCCACTCGGCCTCATCATTGTTTTCCAGCAACGCCAGATAATCCTTGAAATTGTTGATCCCGGTTGCCCGCAGACGGCGCGCCAGGCGGCTATACACCATATCCTGCTTGGACGGATTCAGCGAAATGCCCGCATGATCATAAATCATCCGCCGCA
The DNA here is from genome assembly GCA_023259035.1 of Gallionella sp. Classification (GTDB taxonomy): domain Bacteria; phylum Pseudomonadota; class Gammaproteobacteria; order Burkholderiales; family Gallionellaceae; genus Gallionella. The sequence goes on along the minus strand of JAHFRA010000008.1, from coordinate 32,996 downwards.
CTTGCTCGAAATCTTTGGTCGTAAATACGAATTCCCGATCACGGCCAGCGCCGGGTTGCAAATTAGCGTTCATAGCATCCTAAATAATTTCATTGCCATGGCCTGCCGCTACCATGCTTAAACTTTTGTGCAGCGTTCCCGCGCAGGAGCGCGGGAACGCTGCACAATACTCTGCCCGGCATGGTGGACTACCATTAAAACTCTGCCCATTCCCCATCATCACCGTCACCTTGCGGCTTGGCTTTGGGTTTGTCCGCTGGCTTTTTGCCGGCCTCCGCCTTGGCAACTGCGGTGCCCTTGCGTGGCGTGGCTGCCTGGTGTGCCGGGGCGGCATGTTTGGCGGGAGCGGCATGGCGGGCAACCGGAACCGGCGCGGCGCGCGCCACTGCCATGCTGCCGGATGAATTGTCCACCTTGAAGGTTCCCACCGATGCCGACAGATTCTGCGCCTGTTCTTCCATTGATTCCGCTGCCGCTGCTGCCTCTTCGACCAGTGCGGCATTCTGCTGGGTCACTTCGTCCATCTGGCTGATGGCCATGTTGACCTGCTCGATACCCTGACTCTGTTCGGTCGAGGCAGCGGTAATTTCAGACATGATGTCGGTCACGCGCTTGATCGCGGTGACGATTTCTTCCATGGTCTGTCCGGCCTGTGCGACCAGCTTGCTGCCGCCCTCGACTTTCTCCACCGAGTCGCCGATCAGCGTCTTGATTTCCTTGGCGGCCGCGGCACTTCTTTGGGCCAGATTGCGCACTTCGGCAGCCACTACCGCAAAGCCCCTGCCCTGCTCCCCGGCTCGAGCCGCTTCGACCGCCGCATTCAACGCGAGGATGTTGGTCTGGAACGCGATGCCGTCGATCACCGAAATGATGTCCACGATCTTGCGCGACGACTCGTTGATCGAGTTCATCGTCGTTACTACCTGGCTGACCACCGCCCCGCCCTTGCCCGCCACGTCGGATGCACCGATCGCGAGCTGGTTGGCCTGTTTGGCGTTCTCGGCGTTCTGCCTCACGGTCGAGGTCAGCTCTTCCATGCTGGAGGCGGTTTCTTCCAGGCTGCTGGCCTGCTCTTCGGTGCGTTGCGACAAATCATTGTTGCCCGCCGCAATTTCCTTGGCGGCGGTGTTGATGGTATCGGTGGCGTCCTTGATTTGACCGATGATCTCCTTGAGATTTTCCACAGTCGTATTGGAGTCATCCTTGAGTTGCCCGAAAGTGCCCGAATACTCGTTGGTGATTTTTTCTGTCAAGTCGCCACGGGATAGCGCATCGAGTACCCGCACCACTTCGTTGAGACCGGTTTCGCTGGTTTGCATCAGCTGGTTGACGCCTTCACCCAATTGTTTGAAGAAACCCTCCTTGCCCTGCATCTCGATACGCTTGGTGAAGTCCCCTTTGACCGAGGCCTCCACAATGCTGGCCACTTCTCTTTCCACCGCCACTTCGGCGGTGCGATCCAGCCATTCGGCCACCGAACCCAATCGCTGGCCTTGCTCGTTGATCACCGGGCTGGCGCTCACCACCAGGGAGCGTCCGCCCACTTCGAGTTTGGCGGTGTAGGTGCTATTCAAATTGGCGAGCAACTGCGCCTGATGCGGGGGTGATTTGTGGAAACTGTCGATATTGGTACCCACCAGTTTGGCAACGGTAAAACTTGGCAACTGCTTGCGGATATCCGCTTCCGCATCGCCAAGGATTTTCACCACCGATCTGTTGACGTAGATGATGTTGCGCTCACTGTCGGCGATCATCACGCCGGTGCTGACGTTATCCAGCCCGATCTTGATGCGCAGGTTCTCGTCGGCCACCTTGCGCTCCGCCGTGATGCGGTCGAGCAGCTGCTGTTGCATGTTTTTCAAGGCCGACATCAGGCTGGTCCTGTCGCTCCGCTTGACCTCGATGACGTTGTCCAGCCTGCCCGACGCGATACTCAGCGCAATTTGCGCGGCATGATCCGGTTCGCCGCCGAGCTGGCGCAGCAACACCCGGATCATGTATATGGCAAACATCAGCGTTATCAGCAGCGCCGCCACTGAAATCATGATGTAAAAAGACATCAGGGATTGCGCCTGGCCTTTAAGTTGTCCCGCTGTTGTCAGCAGATCACCCGATAATTTGTCCTCGACTTCCTTTAGCAGATTGATTTTCTCGGAGGCCATCTTGAACCAGTGCCCGCTGTCGATACCCAGGCTTTTTTCGTTCGCTTTTTCTATCGCGGTTTTCTTGATTGCCGCCACCTCATCCACTGCCGTTCCGCTGAGCTTGCTTTTGTAGAATTCTTTTTGCCCGTCAAGCGCGTATGTATCAAAGACTTTTATGTAACTCTCCTGGGCAGCGGAAGTTAGCAGGAATCGCGCAAAAACACCCGGTGCGAATTGGTCAGCCGCCAATGCCCCGGTGAGGATCGCGCGTTCTTGCCCGGAGCGCTCCTTGGCCTGCAACAAAGCCGCATAAGCGGACGCCAGCCGCGCTACCTGGCTGTTGCTGCTGAGTATCGAGGTTTGATTCGGGATGTCGAGAAACTTGCCGATGGTCTTGGTGTAATAACCAAGAGCCTCGGGAGCAGGGATGCCCAGCGCGGAGACCGCATTGCGCTTGGTGCCGAGTTCACCGGCATCCCGCAACACCTCGTCCAGTGAATTCTTCAGTGGAGCGCCAAAACTGGCTGCATCAAAAGCGGCTAATGTTTGTTTTAGCGCCTCGGTTTTTTTGTCGGTTTCGCTGCGCTGTGCAGGCAGTTCGCTGGCAAATTTGACGCCATTGCTCCCCAGAAAACCAGCCGTCATGCCCCGTTCTTTTTGCAGTTCGTGGGCCAGTGAGCCAATCTTGACCGACAACCCTACCAGCGATTCCAGTTTGCCCATTTCGCTGGAAATGGCGGCTTTTTCAAGGGTGCTGCTGATTGAGAAATACAGCAGTCCCACCAATGGCACAGTAACGATCAACACCAACTTTGTTCTCATGCTGAGACTGCTGAATGAAGACATTTCTTTTCTCCTTAGCCGGACAAGCCGGAATTAATAACGTGAAACTGTCTCGTTGGCATCAAAAATCTTCCCACTCTCCATCATCGCTGTCACCCTGCGGTTCGGCTTTCAATTTGGCTTTCGGTTTGGCTGTAGCCGCTTTGCCTCCGGCCTTGGTGGCTGCGGTGTCTTTGCGTGGCGGAGCAAGATGTTTGGCGGGAGCGGCGGCATGTTGCAGCGGAGCCGGTGCGCGGCGTGCAACAGCCGTGCTGCCGGAACCGCTATCCACCTTGAAGGTTGCCACCGATACCGCCAGATTCTGCGCCTGCTCTTCCAGCGATTCCGCCGCCGCTGCCGCTTCTTCGACCAGCGCGGCATTCTGCTGCGTCACTTCGTCCATCTGGGTGATGGCGGTGTTGACTTGCTCGATGCCCTGGCTTTGTTCCTGCGACGCGGCGGTGATCTCGGACATGATGTCGGTCACGCGCTTGATGCTGGTGACGATTTCTTCCATGGTCTGTCCGGCCTGCGCGACCAGCTTGCTGCCGCCCTCGACTTTCTCTACCGAGTCGCCGATCAATTGCTTGATTTCCTTGGCGGCTGCGGCGGAGCGTTGCGCCAGGTTGCGCACTTCTCCGGCGACCACGGCAAAGCCTCTTCCTTGTTCGCCGGCCCGTGCCGCTTCGACCGCCGCATTCAGCGCGAGGATGTTGGTCTGGAACGCGATGCCGTCGATGACCGAAATAATATCGACGATCTTGCGCGACGATTCGTTGATCGAGCTCATCGTGGTCACCACCTGGCCGACCACCGCGCCACCCTTGGAGGCGATGTCCGATGCGCCAATGGCAAGTTGGTTGGCTTGTTTGGCGTTCTCGGCGTTCTGTTTGACGGTGGAGGTCAGCTCTTCCATGCTGGAGGCGGTTTCTTCCAGGCTGCTGGCCTGTTCTTCGGTGCGTTGCGACAAGTTGCTGTTGCCTGCGGCGATTTCTCTGGAGGCGGTGTTGATCGTGTCGGTGGCATCCTTGATCTGGCCGATGATTTCCTTGAGCTGCGCGGAGGTCGCGTTGGCATCGTTTTTCAATTGGCCGAACGTGCCGGCGTATTCGTTGCTGATATGGTCGGTCAAATCGCCGCGCGCCAGCGAACCCAGCATGCGCACCACCTCCTGCAAGCCGCGGTCCGAGGTTTCCATCAACTTGTTGATGCCTTCACCCAGTTGTTTGAAGAAGCCTTCCTTGCCCTGCATCGCGATGCGCTCGGTGAAGTCGCCCATCACGGCGGCTTCGACGATGCCCGCCACCTCTTTCTCCACCGCCACTTCGGCGGTGCGGTCATTCCATTCCAGCGCCGTGCCGAGACGTGTGCCGCGCTCGTTGATCACCGGATTGGCCGCCAGCGCGAAGGTGCGCCCGCCCACTTCGATCTGCTTGCGGTGGGTGCTGCTCAGGCTTGCCAGCATGGATTTCTGGTGTGCCGGATTCTTGTGGAACTGGTCGATGCTGCTGCCCATCAATGTGGCGGCATTGAAGTTCGGCAGTTCCTTGCGCAGGTCGCTTTCGGCGGCCCGCATCAGTTCATGCACCGCCTTGTTCATGTAAATGATGTTGCGTTCCGGGTCGGAGATCATCACGCTGGTGGATACGTTGTCCAGGCCGATCTTGATGCGCAGGTTTTCGTTGGAAATACGCAGCGCGTCGGCAACATCGAAACCCAGCTTGATCTGCATCGACTTGAGCGCTTCCAGCAATTTACCGATTTCATCGTGGCGCTTAACCTCAATCGAATTGTTGTACTTGCCCTGCGCAACAAGCTGCAACAAGCCGACCACCTTGCCTATCGGGCTGATGACGCCGCGGAATACTGTCAACAACGCCCAGATAGTCAGCAATATCGCAAGCAGGATCAGCGCTACAGTCGTGTTGCGTGTGCTTGCATAGCGGTTTTCCGCATCATGATATTCCTGTTTGGCGACATCGAGTTGCAACTTCACCAGCGCATCTATTCCCTCGGTGGCCGGTTTGCACAACGGACGCATATGTTCCCAGTAAAACTGCTCCGGCTCATCTTTCTTGTCGGCACGCTGCAGCGCCATGGTCGGCCTCACACCTTCGCCGATGCAACGCTTGTAATCTTCCGCAAACTTGTCAGCCAGTTTCTTTTCTTCCGGCGTCATATAGGTGGCCACATAAGCATCCCAAAGCTTGTTGCTTTCGGCGATATCTTTCTCGATCTCTTCGTGCTGTTTGGATATTTCTTTCTTGAATGTAAACCCGGTCAATATGGCGGTACGCATATGCTGTACTTTCACCTTGACATCGCCTAGCTGGCCTGCTGGAACGGTGCGATCCTCGTAAACGGTGCGCAGACCTTCGTTGGTTTTGCTCATACCGAGCAAGCCGTTGCCGCCAATGGCGAGCAGCACCACGGCCATCGCTAACAGCACGATCAGCATACGGAGCTTGATGGAGGCATTTTTAAGCAAATTCAACCTGGCCAGCAGGCTAGGCTTGACGACCTGCCCATCCACAATGCGCAAGCCGCCCGCATGTCCCGAACGGAACATCATGTACGCAGATTGCGCGGTCCTGATTTGCTCCTGGCTGGGCTTGCTGCGCACCGACATATAGCCGATACACTGGCCACTCTCATAAATCGGTGTGACGTTTGCCAGTACCCAGTAAAAGTCGCCATTTTTGCAGCGGTTCTTGACTATGCCGGTCCACGGGCGGTTGGCCTTCAGCGAAGCCCACAGATCGGCAAACGCTTCCGGCGGCATATCGGGGTGGCGCACGATGTTGTGCGGTTTGCCAATCAACTCGGGTTCACTGAAGCCACTGATGCGCAAAAAGTCTTCGTTGATATAAGCGATCTGTCCCTTGAGGTCAGTCTTGGAAACGATGGAATCAGTTTCCTTAAGCACATATTCGACAGTGGTCACCGGTTGATTGTTTTTCATCGCTTCCTCTTGTGGTGATCGTTACGTTGATTCAAAACGATACATCCCTCCCCAATGCAGGGGGAGAGCCAGGATGGGGGCAGGCTTTCCATGGTGCATGGATGCACCCTACAGCACCCACCCCCATCCTAACCTTCCCCCTGACAGGGGGAGGGGACGTTTGTCAAAACTCGGCCCACTCCCCATCACCATCATCGCCACTCTTCGGTTTGGCTTTTGCTGGCGCAGCTTTGCCCGGAGCGGCCTTGGCAACTGCGGTGCCTTTGCGTGCCGGAGCGGCGTGTTGGGGCGCGCGGGCAACGGGTGCGGGCGCGCGGCGCGCGACTGCGGTGCCGCTCGAGTGGCTGTCCATCTTGAACGTGCCCACCGACACCGCCAGGTTCTGCGCCTGTTCTTCCAGCGATTCCGCAGCAGCAGCAGCTTCCTCGACCAGCGCGGCGTTCTGCTGGGTCACTTCGTCCATCTGGGTGATGGCGGTGTTGACCTGCTCGATGCCCTGGCTTTGCTCCTGCGACGCGGCAGTGATCTCGGACATGATGTCGGTCACGCGCTTGATGCTGGTGACGATTTCTTCCATGGTCTGTCCGGCCTGCGCGACCAGCTTGCTGCCGCCCTCGACTTTTTCTACCGAGTCGCCGATCAATTGCTTGATTTCCTTGGCGGCTGCAGCGGAACGCTGTGCCAGGTTGCGCACTTCTCCGGCGACCACGGCAAAACCACGGCCTTGTTCGCCGGCCCGTGCAGCTTCGACCGCAGCATTCAAAGCGAGGATGTTGGTCTGGAACGCGATGCCGTCGATGACCGAAATAATATCGACGATCTTGCGCGACGATTCGTTGATCGAGTCCATCGTAACCACCACTTGCCCGACCACCGCGCCGCCCTTGCCCGCCACGTCGGACGCGCCGATCGCGAGCTGGTTGGCCTGCTTGGCGTTCTCGGCGTTCTGCTTGACGGTCGAGGTCAGCTCTTCCATGCTGGAGGCGGTTTCTTCCAGGCTGCTGGCCTGCTCTTCGGTGCGTTGCGACAGGTCGCTGTTGCCGGAGGCGATTTCCTTCGAAGCGGTGTTGATGGTGTCGGTGGCGTCCTTGATTTCGCCGACCAGCACCTTGAGGTTTTCTACCGTGCCGTTGATGCCGGCTTTCATTTCGCCGAACGAGCCGGGATATTCTTTGGTGATGGTCATGGTCAGGTCGCCCTTGGCCAGCGCGTTGGCCACGCGCACCACGTCGGCGATGCCGGTTTCGGTGACGTTCGACAACTGGTTGAGCAGCTCGGACAGGGTCTTGGTGTAGCCCTGTTTGCCGGCCATGTCCATTTTGACGGTGAAGCTACCCTGGTTGGCGGCGGCCTCGACGATGTTCTGGATTTCGCCGACGATCTTGGTCAGGGAATCGGCGGTGGTGTTGACGCTGACTTTGACTTGGTTGTAGGCGCCGGAATAATCCTTGGTGATCTTCTGGCTCAGGTCGCCTTTAGCCAGCGCGTCGGCAACACGAATGGTGTCCTTGAATGCATCGTCAACGGTATTGCTTAGCTGGTTGAGCAGCTCGGACAGCGTTTTGGTGTAACCGGCCTTGCCGTTCATGTCCATTTTCTTGCTGAAGTCGCCCTGTACTGCGGCCTGCACGATGGCTTGTATCTCGGCAACGATCGAGCGCAGGCTGTCCTGCATGGTCTTCAGCGAATACAGCAGGCTGCTGTTGTCGCCCGGTTTGAGCGCCAGTTCCGCCGACAAATCGCCAGCAGAGATTTTACCGACCGCGTCCGCCGCGTAATCCGGCTCGCCGCCCAGTTGTTTCATCAGGCCGCGCATGATCATCAGGGCGATGACTATTGCCAAAATCAACGCGGCCAGCGCGGCAATGATGATGATGGTCAATGCGGTCGACACCTGCTTGTCGGCATCTTCGCCGACTTTTACCATCAGCTCGCTCTGAAAATCGACTATCTTGTTGATGCTTACAATATATTTATCCTGAAGATCCATCGCCTCCGCTATCAGATAGGCCTTCGCTTCCGCCTGCTTGCCGTCTTTCAATAACTTTATGAAATTATCTTGCGCGACAACGTACTTGGCGCGCACATCCAGCAGATTTGCCAGCACTTTTTTGCCTTCTTCGGACTTGATTTTGTCTTGCAGCTTGTCCAGGTTGTCCTTGACGATTTTGCGCCTTCCCTCGATTTCATTCAGTTCCTTATTAATTCTCTCCTGGCCTGTTTCCAGCAGGGAGTCGCGCATATTCATGCCGATGCCATTGACAGCGTCGATCATGTTATTCGCCCACACGGTCTTGGGGAATTTGTCGCCTATGATGTCGCCCATTTCGGACTTCAAGCTGCGCATATTGAATATGCCGATCAGCGCAATCACCACCATCAACATAACCACTGCGCCGAAGCCCAGCCCCAAACGGGTTCCTACTTTCATGCTAGCCATGATATTTCTCCTTGAAAAATTTAATTCTGATTTAAGCGGCAGCCATTTCGACCAGGTCCATGTCGCGGCTGGTCATCAGTTTTTCGATGTCTACCACGATGATCATGCGGTCGTCCACCGTGCCCAGTCCCATGATGTATTGGGTGTCCATCGACGAGCTGAATTCCGGAGAGGGTTTGAGCTGGTCGGCGGTCAGCGTGATCACGTCGGATACGCCATCCACCACCATGCCGACCACGCGCTTGGCGATGTTGAGGATGATGACCACGGTGAGCTCGTTATAGGTCACGTTGCCGAGGTTGAACTTGATGCGCATGTCGATGATCGGCACGATGATGCCGCGCAGGTTAATCACCCCTTTGATGAATTCGGGTGAGTTGGCTATCGTGGTGACGGCATCGTAACCGCGGATTTCCTGAACCTTGAGGATGTCGATGCCGTATTCCTCGCTGCCCAGTGTAAAAGTTAACAGCTCGCGGCTGCTGCCACCTGCCGCCTGACCTTCGTTTACTTGCATGATGTCCTCCCTTTGGTTATTTAATGGTTATTTATTTAACAGCATTTTCGTAGATTCATATCGTCGTCATTTGCCTTGTCCGTCCTTGTCGAGAGCCATTTTCGCCTCAATCGTATCCGAAGAAATATCTGCGCCACATTCCCGCTCGACGAAATAACCACCGTTTGAAATCTTCATAAATTCTGTCATGTCATTCAATTCCTCGAATGCTTCATAACGCAAGTAAGGCCGCGCATCAAACCTTCCCACTCGCCCATCATTGGCAGTTATCAATAACGACCAGTCTGGATTTGCAATCACACTTGCAATTCTCATTGATCGAGCCCTTTGATAGGAAATGGTTTCTTGCCATTCACAGCAAGCTCCCAATCTGCCATAGGTCATCTTTGTGAATTTCAATCCATGCAACAACCAGTTTGTGTTTATTGGGCGGCAAAGCACCTGCCGGTAATATCCCATCTGCAATAGCAGAGACACCGACATGCCCCTGATATTCCGCGTGTATGTGAGGCAAGCGATGCCGTTCAATGTCATTGAAGAACATTTCGAATCAGAACCCCATAAAACATCGAAATAGTTGGCATCTTGCACTGCTCCAACTCTACGCTTGGGCAAACTTGACCAGCGCGCCCACGTCCATGATCATCGCCACTCGCCCGTCGCCCATGATCGTGGCGCCCGACACTCCAAGCACTTTACGGTAATTGGTTTCCAGGCTCTTGATCACCACTTGATGCTGGCTGACCAGATCATCGACGAACAGCGCGACTTTTTTGCCTTCCGCTTCCAGCAGAACCAGGATTCCTTCTGCCGGGTTGGTGATCTTGGTCTGGATGCCGAATATTTTATGCAGGGCGATCACCGGCAGATATTCTCCGCGCACATGGATCACCTGCCCTTGGCCGCTGATTTCCTTGATGTCTTCGGCCTTGGGCTGCAACGATTCGATGATGAAACTGAGCGGGACGATGTAAATCTGATCGCCCACCGCAATGGATAAGCCGTCCAGTATCGCCAGTGTCAGAGGCAGACGGATGGTGATGGTGCTGCCTTCCCCCGCCTTGGAGGCGATTTCGACGCGGCCACCGATGCCTTCGATATTGCGCTTTACCACGTCCATGCCGACACCGCGCCCGGAGACATCCGTTATCACGGCGGCGGTGGAAAAACCGGGGGCGAAGATCATCAGCCAGACATCGGCATCGCTGATGTTTTCGTTGAAAGGGATGCCTTTTTCCTTGGCTTTGGCGAGTATCCGTTCGCGATTCAGCCCGGCGCCGTCATCGATCACCTGGATGACGATGTTGCCGCCCTGGTGCGCGGCACGCAGCGTGATGGTGCCTTGCGGGTCTTTGCCCTTGGCGATACGCTCTTCCGGCATTTCGACGCCGTGATCCAGGCTGTTGCGCACCAGATGGGTAAGCGGGTCGCTGATTTTTTCGATCAGCCCCTTGTCCAGTTCGGTGCCTTCACCGATCATTTTGAGTTGCACTTTTTTGTCGAGCTTGCCGGCCAGATCGCGCACCAGGCGAGGGAAGCGGCTGAACACAAAATTGATCGGCATCATGCGCACCGACATGACGGACTCTTGCAATTCTCGGGAGTTGCGTTCGAGCAGCGACAATCCGTTGATCAGTGATTCGTTCAACACCGGATCCAGATGGGAGGCAATTTCTGCCAGCATGGACTGGGTAATTACCAGCTCGCCGACCAGATTGATCATCTGGTCGACTTTTTCCACACTGACGCGGATCGAGGTTTCGGCTGCGGCGCCAGCGGCCGGTGCCCGGTCGGTGGCGCGACGGTGCGGCTCCTCCGGTTGCTCTGCCGTCGCTGCCGACCCGGCCTTGTTCTCCACATCGACAAAGAAGCCATAACCCTGCGCATTTTCAACTTCTGATTTGACAGTTTCCGGCTCGACGAAAAAACCATAGCCCTGCGCATTTTCAACTTCCGACTTAACCGTTTCGGGTTCGATAAAGAAACCATAACCCAGATCATCTTCCGAAGGGCTGGCGGCTGCTTCTACAGTGTCGCCAGTCGACGTAATGGTTAATTGTTCCGGCTCCAAAAAGAACGAGAAGGTTTCACGCAAATCTTCTTCGGATGCGTAACTGGTCAGCGATAGCGTCACCGATTTGGCGGCAATTTTCTGTTTTTCAATTTTGCCGATATTGCCCAGCTCTTCCAGCAGGTTATTGAGTTCGGCTTTGCTGGGAAAGATGGCGGGGGACTTGTCAAACTTGATCTGATAAACATGCTGCACGGAGGGAGGCGCTGCGGTTATTGGCGCAGGAGAGGAAGTAGGTGCCGCTGCGGTTTCCGCCTTCTGTCCTTTGCCCCCTGTCTTCTGAGTCCCTTTTGCAGTCAATTGCGACAGCCTGGCGCGGATTTCAACGGATGGCGCAGGATCGGCGATGGTTCCGTTCTGGTGCGCTTCCAACAGGCCTTTCAGCACATCACCCGCTTGCAGGAAAGCATCCACCATGTCGGCGGTAATCTTGATCTCATTCTTGCGTATACCATCCAGCAGGGTTTCCAGAATGTGCGTCACTTCGGTCATGTCGTTGAAGCCGAATGTGCCGCTACCGCCTTTTATGGAGTGCGCCGAGCGGAAGATGGCGTTTAGCTGATCCGGGTCCGGCGCATCAAGGTCCAGCGCAAGCAGCAGACTTTCCATACTCGCGAGGTGCTCGGCTGATTCCTCGAAGAACACCTGATAAAACTGGCTCATGTCGATGGACATTGGCTTTTCCCTAGAGTGATGTGTGAAAAATTCTGGCCGGTATTTAAATGTAGTGCGGGATTTATCCCGACGTTATATTTGGCTGTTCAACGCGGGAGCGAGAAACTTTTGTTCGGGCACCCGCGCGGCGCACCGTGCCCGTTCAGATTTGCCCCCCTGCGTTTTATCCGATTACCTTTTTAACAACCTCCAGCAATTTCTGCGGGTCAAACGGCTTAACCAGCCAACCGGTTGCGCCCGATGCTTTGCCCTGCGCCTTCATGGCATCGCTGGATTCTGTGGTCAACATCAGGATGGGCGTAGCCTTGTACTGCGGCAAACCGCGCAAGGTTTTAATCAGGGTCAACCCGTCCATCTTGGGCATATTCTGATCGGTCAGCACCAAGTCAACCTGGCTGGCTTTGGCCTTATCCAGACCCGCTTGGCCATCCTCAGCCTCGACAACGGTATAGCCTGCAGATTTAAGAGTGAAAGCCACCATTTGTCGAATGGAGGCAGAGTCATCAACACTAAGTACGGTTTTGGCCATTATTTTTCCGCCTGACAAATTATTAGGAATAAGCGCGAAGATTGCACCATTTTATTGAAAAATGCAATGCTGGAATTGGCGCTTGGGGCGAATTGCAAATCGAATCTGCCAGACAAGTTGAGCACATCTTTGTGCTCATGCGAAAAAGACCTTCGCCAACCGCCTGAACTCAAAACGTGACCATTTTTGCATGATCGAACTTCAAGAAGTTGCAGATTATAAGATCGGCCGCTGCTCTGTCACGTTCAGCTTGCAAAGCCATCCCGTGAAAATAGGGGCGCAACGGTCAGGCTACTTTTCCATGATGAAATTATTGCAGTAATCCGGCGCATCCCAGAACCGCTCGCCTTGCTGCTTCTGATGCAACTCGATACGGAATTCCGCGATGGGACGCAAGGCGCCGCGCAGGATAAACCAGCCGTCATACCCCTGCGCTTGCAGCCACGCCAGAATCTCCATCACCGTCGTCCCGGTCAGATGGCGTTGCTCGCATTCGAACACCAGCAGCGGCGCATCCTGTTTTAATATGTTTTGCGCACCGCGCAGCACGGCGAATTCGTGGCCTTCGACATCGATCTTGATGGCCGAAATTTTGCGGGTGCGCGCGGCAAAATACTCGTCCAGCGAAACCACTGCGACGGGATAGGTGGCGCAATCTTCGCGCTGCAAAATGCTCCGCTCCAGCGAAGCGCCGGGTGACGTGTCGTCGCCGGGGATCATCAGTTGCATGGTTCCGGCGTGGTCGGAAATGCCTTTTTCCTCGATGCGTACATTCCGCAAACCGCAGCTTTGCGCCATCTCGCGCAGGTAAGCCGCGAGCTTGCGCTGTGGCTCGAAGGCGATGACTTGCCCGTTTTCTCCCGCCGCCCGGCTCAGCGTCCAGATATAGCTGCCTTTGTTCGCGCCGCAATCCACCACGCTCGCGCCGGGCTGGATATGCGCCAGCAGGGCTTTGATTTCCTGGCGCTGGTCGCGGAAACGCGCTTTCAAATTACGATAAATAAAACGTAGGTTCATGGTTGTTTTTCCGCAAAACAATTGCGATAAATTTTTTCGTATTCCTGTGCGACTTCATTCCAGCTGCGCACAAACCTGGGTGGTGCGGTGCTGCGCCGCAGTTGCTCTTCGACCGCACCGGCCCATGTATCCGGCGGCGCGGCAAGCGGCAACACCGCACCGGCGTCCGGCGTGACCTGCGCCGCCGCGCCGCACACAGCGGAAATCACCACCGGCACTCTGGCGGCCATCGCCTCGCTGATCACCATGCCGTAAGGCTCGGCCCTGGCGGGATGCAGCAGCACATCGAATTCGGCGTAATGCGCCTGATCGCTCCAGCCCAGCAAGCGATAGCCGCCCTGCCAACCGGCAAACAGATGCTGTATTTCTGCCGCGTCCGGGCCTGCCACCCACAACTGCAGATTGGGGCGCGTGCGGCGCAGGCAGGCGGCAATTTCGACTACAAGCGGCAAACCTTTGCGCTGCCATTCCTTGCCGACGAATCCGATCACACCGCCGTCGACTGGGGCGCTGTGCGTTTCGCGCATCTGCATGGCGGCGACTCCCGGCACGATTGGTTCGGTGAGCTTGTGCGCCAGTTCGGGATAGTAATGCGCCAGGCGTTCGCGGATGAATGGCGAATTGGGCACGATGAGTTTTGCTGTTTCCAACTCGCGCCGTTCCAGATACAACTGCATCGCCACCCGCAACGAGATCTTGCGCCACCATGGCATATCGCGCACCGTGGCGAAAGGCGGGCCGTGAAAGGTGGTGACGCGATGTCCACTCAGCCGCTCATGGCTGTGAATCAGCCAGACCGGTTGCGGGTTTTCCTCCAGCCAGCGCGCCACGTTCTTGCCGAAACGCAGCAGTGCCAGCCAGCGCGGGCGCGGGGCGATGGTGCCCAGCTCGTGGACGATGATGCCGCGCGGTTTGTCGGCAAGGCACACCTCGCACAGCACCAGCACTTCATGGCCGAGGTCGCGCAGTTCCTGCGTCAGTTCCCACACATAGCGTTCCATGCCGCCGATCGGCCCGTAGCGGCGCACCACCTGAATCAGCTTCATCGCTTGCCGTCGCGCTGTTCGTTCAACAGCATCAGTTTGAGATAGCGGTAGTAGCTGTGCTCGGCATTGAGTACCGCCAGCATGAAGCCCTCGCGCCCGTCGAGAAACCCGGCACGCAGAAAATAAGTGCGGATAAAACTCCACAACCCATGTGCGACTGCCGTTGCAAGACTGCCTTGCTTGCCGCGCTGCTGTTGTGTCAGGGCAGCAGCCGTGGAGTAGCTGTTAAGCTTGTCCAGCGTTTGCTCGAGATTCAGGTAGGAGTAATGCAATAACTCGCCATGCAACATTCCGATGCGGCCCTGTACTTCGACGGATTCATGCACCAGGTCGTCGGAGAAGCGTGCCGCAGCACGCTTGAACAGCCGTACGATGTGATCCGGATGCCACCCGGAGTGGCGCATGAAGCGCCCGCAATAGCTGGACAGGCGCGAGACGCGGTAGGCTGCGCAGGTATCATCCTTGCGCAATACCGCTTCGATGGCGGTGCGTAATTCGGGCGTGACGCGCTCATCGGCGTCGATGGAAAACACCCATTCGTTTGTCGCATAGCCCAGCGCGCGGTTTTTCTGCGCGCCGAAGCCCGGCCAGTCGTGCACATAAATCTTTGCGCCGAACTCCCGGCAAATATTCGTTGTCGCATCCGTGCTGCCGGAGTCCACCACGATGATCTCGTCGGCCCATGCCACCGATTCGAGGCAGGCGCGGATGTTCGCCGCCTCGTTTTTGGTGATGATGATGATGGAAAGCTTCATCGGTTATGCGCATCCAATGGATAGGCCGATCTCGTTGCCGCCATCAGGAACTCATTGTGCGGATTATCTGCAGCAACCTGGTCGAAACCGCGCACCGGCTCGGCACAGACCCGCATGAAGCGACCGGTTCCCGCACCCGGAAACGGATGCTCTCCCGCACTTGTGTCAGTTCCGCATGATCATCCTGCACATCATCCACCGCATAAATCACCATCGCGTTTTCTCTCCGTGTTTGTCTGTAAAATAGCGTACCAGATTTTTGAGTCGCCTTGATGACATTCATCTGCACCTTGCCTGTTGCCAATCCTGCACTAAAAGAACGCGCTGCCTGATGCTGTTCAACTCCTACGGCTTTATTTTCCTGTACCTGCCGGTCGTGCTGCTGGGATTTTTCCGGCTGGCGCGGGTGAGCCATGCGTTTGCCGCAGGCTGGTTGGCGCTGGCCTCGCTGTTCTTCTACGGCTACTGGAATCCTGCTTATGTCGGGCTGCTGCTGGGCTCCATCATGTGCAACTACGCATTTGGGCTGTGGATCGCCAAGGCCGGGGGGCGGCATGACGCAAGGCGCAAGAAACAGTTGCTCATCGTCGCCATTAGCGCCAACCTGCTGTTGCTGGCCTGCTACAAGTATGCCAACTTTTTTGTCGGCAGCATCAACGGCCTCGCGGGCACGCAGTGGAGCCTCGGCGAGATTATCCTGCCACTGGGCATTTCATTCTTTACCTTCACCCAGATCGCTTTTCTGGTGGACACCTACCAGGGCAAGGTGAAGGAATACAACTTCATCCATTACCTGCTGTTCGTCACCTACTTCCCGCACCTGATCGCCGGGCCGGTGCTGCACCACAAAGACATGATGCCGCAGTTCGCGCATGTTTCGACCTATCGCATCGACTGGGATCATGTCGCCACCGGCTTGCTGCTGTTCACATTGGGGTTGTGCAAAAAGGTGCTGTGGGCG
This sequence comes from Gallionella sp., assembly GCA_023259035.1. GTDB lineage: Bacteria > Pseudomonadota > Gammaproteobacteria > Burkholderiales > Gallionellaceae > Gallionella. The sequence continues at coordinate 17,057 of JAHFRA010000008.1, read as the reverse complement.
GATTCGCTTGCCCCGTTCGCCACTGCTATTTTCGACGGTACGCAACACGGCATGGCGACGGGCATACTGCCGACGATGTACGAAGCATGGGCTGGTGCATTGGCTTACACTTTGCAGATATATTTCGATTTTTCCGGCTACACCGACATGGCGTTGGGTGTTGCGTTGATGTTCAACATCCGCTTGCCGATCAATTTCAACTCGCCCTACAAAGCGACCAGCATCATCGAATTCTGGCGGCGCTGGCATATCACGCTTTCCGCTTTTCTGCGCGACTACCTATATATTCCGCTGGGCGGCAACCGGCATGGCAAGCTGCGCCGCCACATCAATCTGATGGCGACCATGCTGCTGGGTGGCCTGTGGCATGGAGCGGGATGGACGTTCGTGATCTGGGGTATGTTGCACGGCGTGTTTCTCGTTATCAATAATTTGTGGCGCGAGATGGTTGCGGAAAGATTTCTGCGCCGGGTTCCCGGTTGGCTGGGTGCGCTGGCTGGAGGCATACTGACATTTATCGCCGTGGTCGCAGCATGGGTGGTGTTTCGCTCAAACAACATCGCGCAAGCGCTGGTCATTCTGAAAGCCATGTTCGGCATTGCAGCGCGCGCCATCTCGCTTGAAGCCGTGCTGCATGGCAATCTGCTGTTGCTCACCGACATGTCGGGACGCGACTTGCTGCGCCTGGTTGTCCCCGGACTGTTTTGGGTGTGGTTATTGCCGAATTCGACTCGCATCCGGTTCATCGGGGGCAATGTGCCGCTGGTGCTGCTGCAGGCCGCAATTGTGCTCGGTATGCTGTTTCTGGTGATCGACCAGTTCGGCAGCTATAGCCCTTTTCTATACTTCCAGTTCTGATATGAGACACGCCAAATTCTTTGCTGTCCTCGTATTCGCAGCACTGCTCGGTTACGGCGCGTCCGGATTTTACTGCTTGCCGATGGCAGCCTTCCAGGGTGATCTCACCCGCATGGGAATGCTACCCGAATCGCAATTCGGCTGGAGAAAACTCCAGCCTCCCATCAACCCGCAACTGATTCAGCAGGTTTCCCTGCAACAGGCGGATGTGCTGGTCATCGGTGATAGTTTTTCCGACAAGTCGATCTGGCAAACCGTGCTGGCTCAACATGGCATCAAGGTGCGGACGGAACGCTGGGATAGCATGCGCGGCATATGCGCGGACTTCACGCCCTGGTTAAGAGCGCAAGGTTTCCGCGGTCGATTTGTGGTGTTGCAACTAGTCGAGCGCAACGTCCCGGAGATGTTGGAAAATTCTGTTGCCTGTCGGCACATGCAATACCATCCAAACTCCAAGACCGATGCGCCGCGCTACCCGCCTATCGTATCGTTTGACGTGAATGGCGGCAATTATGACGGCAAGTTTTCGACCGGCTTCAGAACCCTGCTGAACGTACTGAAATACGGGCGCTTGAGGAAAACAGCGGATTTCAATACATGGATATTCCATAAGGATGTGAAGATGGCGCGGCTAGCAAATGGCTGCGAGCTGTTCAGCCATGCCAACTGCGACGATGCGCTGTTCTTAACCTGGGACAAAGCGGCGGAAGTAGAGGGCAACGCATTGGACAACATCGGGAAACTCGGCGCCCGCCTGGGTGGTATCACGCCGATCTGGGTGTTTGTGCCGAACAAATCCACGGCCTATCTCTATCCAAACAAACAATTCTGGAATGAGGCCGAGCGCCGTTTTCATGCGCCGAACCTGCTGCGCATGACGCAGCAAGCCATTCAGGAAAAGACCATCGACCTTTACCCCGCAAACAACACGCACTTTTCGACGGAGGGCTATTTATTGATGGGTGAGGAAATTCTCAAGGCCATACAACAGGCGCAGCTTCAAGGGCAGCGTTAATTCCCTTGCGTCCACTCGCCGCGCCCAGGCAGCGGATCCCATGCTTCGATGTCCTCCAATGGGTAGTTGTAGCGTACGGCGTAACCGACGCGACGCAACTTACCCAGCAAGGAAGCGCGTGCGCAGTTGTATGGATTGCTTGCAGTCTTGCCGCCTTCCGGATTTTTGAGCTTCACCAAATAGAAGCGGTAGAACTCGATCTGTGTAATTCCCCACTTCATCACAAAAATGCGGCCACCAAGATTGTGTTTGATGCGCCCGGTGCTCTTGCAACCGAAGTGGTAGAAACGGCTGCCGCCAACAATCCGGAAATTGCGGCAACCCACTACCCAGAATTTCATCAGCAAATCGTCGTCGCTGCTCATACCCGGCGAAAACTCCAGGCTGTATCCGCCAACCATGCCCCACCATTTCTTATGCGCCAGAGTGGGCTGCGAAGCTGCGCCTTCCTTGTCGCCGCAACCATCGTCCATGTAGTGCCGCAAGAATCCGGCCTCGTCGAACATATCTGGCGATTCGCCAAAGTTCTGTTTGATGACAATATCCTTGCCGTTATTTTCCGGCTGAATCAAGGTGCCAAAAAACAGCGCAAGATCGGTATCTACTGATTGGATTGCATCCGCGAAAGCGGTGTCCCATCCTGGCGCCGCCACCATATCGTCGTTCATATACAGCACCCAGTCGTGCCTGGCCTGCGCTACCAAATGGTTCACCGACAGGCAAACCCCGATGTTCTTGGCCGTCTGCGTGTATCGGATGCCTTGTGATTTCACCCACTCCAAGGAACCGTCCGAACCGTCATTCAGGTGTACGAGTATCTCGTGGTCAAATCTGGAATATTTCTTCAGGCTGTCGATGCAAAGCTTCAAATATGCCAGATTATTCCAACTGGGAATGACGACGCTGAACATGATAGTTGTCCTTGTTCCGGTTAGGGCGCGGTGATTGGTTCGCCGTGATGAATGTTGTAACAGGCCGCCAACAGCACAGCCACGGTAAAACTATAAAAAGCGGTAGCCATGGTCAGGTTCAAAACTTCTACCGTCAAACCAAACACAGAGAATCCGCTCACAAAAGTGACTCCAAGTATCCCCGTACGCTTGACTACCCAGACTTCCGACCTGGTTGCCCGCCAGAACAATCCGAAAGGCACGAAATAAATGGCGAGTATGGCGAGAAGCCCGAAGACTCCCATCCCGGCAGCCTTGGACAGGATGTCATTATGCACTTCTCCGCGCCCCAGCCTGGCAGCGTCGGGCGTTATTCTGCCGGCATCCACCATCGGTTTCATCTCCAGCTTAAAACCCTCGGGCCCCACGCCAAAGATCGGATGGCGCGAAAACACGTCAACTGCAGCTTTATACAGCTGCCAGCGCACACCGAAGGAGGTATCGCGGTTGCCCTGGTCAAAGGTCGCGACATCATTTGCCAGCTTATCCACGCGCTGATGGAAGGTGGCGCTACTGAAATTCGCAATCGCGATAGCCAGCATTGCAGAAACCAAGCTTGTCGCGACCATCTTCAAGGATATCCTGTCCATCTTGAAATAAAAGAAGATGGCAATAAACACCGGGATTGCCAGCCAGCCGCCCTTGGAACCGGATGCAAGGGAGGCCGCCAACCCGGCGATACAACCCAATATTTTCAAGATACGCAATAGCGGTTGGTCATGCCTGAACCAATTGATGCTAAACAGCGACAACACTCCAAGAATCAATTCAAAATCGCCGAAGTGGATCAAATCCAGCGTGTCTATCCCCGATCTGCCCCCTATATCTCTTGCCAGCAAAAAACCCGAGACGGCTGCCACAGGAAAGGCAAATTGCAGCACTGTAAAAGTGTTCATACGAAGACGCTGCAACAACAAGAATACCGGAATCGCCAGCCAGTAGCGGGATGCGGCATCATGGGGATGCGCAGTATAGTTCTGGTGAAAAGTTTGGCTGATGAAGATTGCAGCCGCCATAGCAAACATGGACGCCGAATATATCGCCCATTCGTATCGCCACATTACCGCGTTCATGCCGATCGGTCGCACCAGCCACGCTGCCAGGGCGAGCAGCAGTATTGACAAGAGCACAACGTTCATGCCGCCCTTGATCGCGAGCATCAGCGTGGGGTAGATCAATAACAGCAAGGCTGCCGTTTTCTCCACGAACGAAAGATAGTGCGATCGAGCCGCGTTCGTCATATGGCTTTCATGCTGATCTTGTCGTGGAACGGCGCGGCAAAACCCGATGGCTTCATGCTCACGCGCAACAGCGGAAGCGCAAAACGTTGCAGCAAGGTTGGTGCAGTCGCCAGTTTCACGGCTGGCGAACCTGCTGAGGAATCGAAGCATCCGGATTCGGCTGATATTCCGGCACCCAGTCCTGCAGCGCGGCGCGCACCTGTTCATCGGGCATGACCGGGGCTGAAGTCCACCCCAGCAGCTTTTCCAGCCACGCCGCATCGGCTTGGCGCGCCTGTGCGATGCGCAGCTTGGGGTGCGGCGTGGGCAGAGTATGCTCGTTGTCCGCCAGCAGTTCTTCGTAGAGTTTCTCGCCGGGGCGCAGGCCGGTGAATTCAATCTTGATATCCTCTTCGGTAAATCCGGACAGGCGGATCAGGTCTTTCGCCAAATCGACTATCTTCACCGGTTCACCCATATCCAGCACAAATATTTCGCCACCCTGCCCCATCAAACCCGCCTGCAACACCAGTTGCGCCGCCTCGGGAATGGACATGAAATAGCGGGTGATTTCGGGATGGGTAACGGTTATCGGCCCGCCCCGTGCAAGCTGTTCGCGGAATTTTGGAATCACGCTGCCGGTGCTGCCCAGCACGTTACCGAAGCGCACCATCACGAAACGGGCGCTGCCGGAAGGTTGCAATGCCTGGCACACCATCTCGGCTAGCCGTTTGCTGGCACCCATTACGTTGGTCGGATTGACCGCCTTGTCGGTGGAAATCATCACGAATTTTCCGACCCCGTGCCGTTGCGCCGCGCGCGCCATTGTCCAGGTTCCCAGCACGTTGTTGCGGACCGCCTGCCAGGCATTGTGCTGCTCCATCAGCGGCACATGTTTGTAGGCGGCCGCGTGGAACAGCACGCCCGGCTGATGCTGCCGCAGGACTTCATCGACCCGCGCCGCATCGCGCACATCGCCCACCAGGCAGACAAAATCCAGATCTTTGAAAGCAAGCTTTAGCTCCTGTTCAATGGTATACAGCGCCAGTTCGCCCTGTTCAAACAGCACCAGCCTGGCTGGGGTAAAACGCGCAATCTGGCGGCACAGCTCGGAGCCGATTGATCCGCCCGCGCCGGTCACCATGACCACCTTTCCCGTCAGCAGGCCATGCAGCCCGGCATCATCCAGCACCACCGGATCGCGCCCCAGCAAATCATCCAGTTCGATGGCGCGCAATTGCGATACCGCCACCTTGCCGCTCATCAGGTCATCAAACGACGGCACCGTGAGAACTTTCACTTTTGCAGCGTTGCATAACTGGATCGCGCGCTTGCGCTGTTGGTGCGAGCTGGACGGCATGGCGATAATCACTTGCGACACGCCAAGCCGCTCCGCCCATTCCGGCAGACTATCCAGTCCGCCCAACACGCGGATGCCGTTCAGCGTCCGCCCATGGCGTTCGAGGCTGTCGTCGAGAAACCCGACCAACCGCCAGTCGCTGCTCATGGACAATTCTTTGGACAGGCTTGCCGCCGCATCGCCGGCACCGAGCACCAGCACTGGCTCGCCGTTCAGCCTGATGTCACCGTATAGCCCCTGCTCTTTCCACATGCGATAAACAAAGCGACTGCCACCCATCAGCAGAATCAGCAACAGCGGGTTGATAACCAGCACCGAACGCGGCACCACCAAACCGAGGCGCAACATCCAGAACAGCAACGGTATGGTCGCCGCAGACAATATAACCGCCAGAAAAATGCGGCGCAGGTCGGTCGTGCTGGCATAGCGCCAGATACCGCGATACAGATTGAAGCGCCAGAAGATAATGACCTGCAAAGGTACAACCCAAACCAGGGTTTGCCGCAACTCGGCGACAAATTCGGTCGGGAGGTCGAAGTTGAAGCGCAGCAGGTAAGCGAAACTCCATGCCAAAGCTGCCGCAACAACATCGTGCACTACCGCCAGGGTGGTACGCATATTGTGTTTAAGCATCGACAATCTTCTTCTCTGCGGATTGATATTCATCATCGTTCCCATGCTCCCCGTGGGAACGGATTCGCATCGCTCTGCGATGAGTAAATAGCCAACTCTGCGCACAAGTGCTCGTGACGCCGAGCGTCAAAATCTCGTTCCCGCGCGGAGCGTGGGAACGAGAAGAAAGCCGCCGCAACGACATCGTGCAATACCGCCAAGGTGGTGCGCATATTGGGTTTAAGCATTAGCAACCTTCTTTTACACGGACTGGCGTTCCCGCCAATGCTTGTCTATCCATGTCATCAGCACGAGGTAAGTAGCGCACCAACCAAACAACAGATAGCCCTGTCCCGCATACGCCAAACCGGTGCCCCACAACGCCGACATGCCCGCCAGCGACATCAGTGCATACTCGGCAAGCGCGGTGTTGCGGTGCCCCCAGCCCATCTGTACCAGACGTTGATAATAATGGCTGCGATGCGCCTGGGAGAGTTTTTCGCCGCGAAGCGCGCGCTTGAGCAGCGTCACCGTTGCGTCGGCCACAAACGGCGAAAATGAGAGCAGCGGAAACCAGAGCGGCCAATACCCGGCCTGCCAGCCCGACACGCCGAATACGGCGGCGAGAAATCCCAGCGGAATCGAACCGGCATCGCCCATGAACACCCTGGCCGGATGAAAATTAAAAACCAGAAAACCCGATGCTGCCGCCGCAACCGAAAAATTCAGCAGCGCAAACATCTCGTTGCCGCCAAGCCATGCGCCAGCCCCGTAGCCGCCGAATCCGAACAATGCCATGCCGCCCGCCAGCCCATCCGAACCATCCATGAAATTGTACAAATTGGTCATCCACACGACGAACAGCAACACCGGAGTGAGCCACAGCAACGGCACCCCGGCGCCCATCAGCGCAACCAGCGCAGCAAAAAAATGGCCCGCCAGCCGAATTTGCGGAGAAAGGTTGCGCACGTCATCCAGCAGCGACAGCGCGAACAAACCAACTGCGGGCAACACGATCCACCACGTCAGAAACTGCATCAGCAACGCCCAGCCGGACAGCACACCCGCCATCAGCGCAATGCCGCCGACCCGCGGAACAGGCGTGCTATGCAGCGAACGCTCGTTGGGAATGTCGTGAACGATGATGCCGGTTTTGCTATTTATTAAAATGGACGTCATCGCCAGCGTTACCAGTGCGCTAATCAGCGGAGCGTAACTCGTCATGCCATTTACCAGAAATCAGGGTGGCGCATTTTAGCACTACCTCCCGTGAATCATGCCCTTCCCACGAAGCTGTCTTAAAAACTGTTGCGGAGGACGTCTGCGGCGTTGCACAGCACCCAAAGTCCTCATGCGCTTTTTGTACATTCCGGTTTGATTGCGACTAACCTGAAGGTAAGTCTTCACCGCAACTGCGTTGACCAGCGACTTAGCTGGCGTATTGTTGCCAGCTAAGTCGAATGGCAAAGCAAAGCTCCGTGCGCCTTGCATCCACCCCTCCCCCGCGAATTTTTAAGACAACTTCTAAAGCCGTACCGCATCCTATAAGATGCGTACCATCTAAAATCATGGTTCCTATATGGCGCATCTTTTCGCCGACACAAAAACCCCGCATATCCTGCTGGTCAAAACTTCATCGCTGGGCGATGTGCTGCACAACCTTCCGGTAGTCAGCGATATCGTGCGCCATTATCCGGGCGCGCAAATCGACTGGCTGGTGGAAGAAAGCTTTGCCGCGCTGCCAAAATTGCATGCGGCGGTGCGCAACGTCATTCCGGTTGCGATGCGGCGCTGGCGCGGCAAGCTGCTGAGCACCGCCACTTGGCGCGAAATCGCGGCGTTTCGCAACACGCTGAACGCGCAACACTACGCCATCGCGATTGATACGCAAGGCCTGCTGAAGAGCGCGTTGCTGATGCGCGGCGCGCATGGGCTGCGTTGCGGATTCGACCGGAATAGCGCGCGCGAACCGCTGGCGGCCAGCCTGTACCAGCGGACTTTCCCGGTCGCGACGGGACAGCACGCCGTCGAACGCAACCGCCAGCTGGCCGCACAGGCGCTCGGTCATACGCTGGAAGGGCAAGCCGATTACGGCATCCGGCCACCCGCCATCGCGCGCCCCGCCTGGCTTGCGGAGGAGCCTTATGCGGTGCTGCTGCATGCCACCAGCCGCGCCAATAAGCTGTGGAGCGAAACAAACTGGATCGCGCTGGGGCGTCATCTGCATAAAAAAAATATTCGCTGCATTTTGCCGTGGGGCAACAATGAGGAGCAGGCGCGTAGCCTGCATCTCGCCGAAGCCGTTCCCGGTGCGGTTGTGCCGCCGCACCTGAGCCTGAATGAAGCAGCGGCCCTGCTCGGCGGCGCGCAAGCGGTGATCGGCGTGGATACCGGCCTCGCCCACCTCGCTGCGGCGCTGGGCGTGCCCACCGCCGGCATTTACACAGCGACCGACCCGGTGCTGACCGGATTGCATGCGGGCCGATGCGCGGTCAATCTCGGCAATATCGACCAAGCGCCGGATGTCGCCGCCGTCATCGATGCGCTGCAAGGAATGGCGGCATGCTGAACCCGCGACTGTTCTACACCCTCGCATTGTGGCTGCTGCTACCGTACATTTTTCTGCGCCTGCTGTGGCGCGCGCGCAAGCAGCCGGAATACCTTCGTTACATCGGCGAGCGCTTCGGTTTTTATTCTGTGCAAAGCGACCGGCCGGTCATTTGGCTGCATGCTGTCTCGGTGGGCGAAACCCGCGCCGCGCAAAGCCTCGTCGCCCGGCTGCGCGCCACTTGCCCCGATCATCAAGTCCTGCTCACACACACCACGCCCACCGGCCGCGCCACCGGCGAACAAATGTACGGCGACAGCGTGCTGCGCGCGTATCTGCCCTACGACTATCCGTTTGCGGTGAACAAATTCCTGCGCCATTTCAAACCGAAATTCGGTATCCTGATGGAAACAGAAATCTGGTTCAACCTGATCCACGCCTGCCGCGAAACCGGCATGCCGCTATTGCTGCTGAATGCGCGCCTGTCGGAAAAATCGGCGCGCGGTTATGCGCGGTTCGCGCGGCTGACCCGTGACGCGCTGGGCGAGCTTGCCGCCGTCGCCGCGCAAACCTCCGATGACGCGGCACGCCTGAGCGGCCTCGGCGCAAAAGATGTATCCGTGACTGGCAACCTCAAGTTCGACATCGATCCGCCGCCCGCGATGCTGGAACTGGGCAGGCAATTGCGCGTGCAATTTGGTACAGCACGCAAAGTGTTTCTCGCCGCCAGCACCCGCGACGGGGAGGAAGCGTTGCTGCTCGATGCGCTGCAACAGGTGCATATCCCCGGCCTGCTGCTGGTCATCGTGCCGCGCCACCCGCAACGTTTTGCAGAAGTTGCCGCGCTGCTGGAACAGCGCGGCATTTCGTTCCGGCGCAGGAGTAAAATGGACCGGGCAGGCGAGCCGCAAAACCGCGCGGTGCTGGCAGATCAGATACCGGCAGAAATCCAGGTAGTCCTGGGCGACAGCATGGGCGAGATGTTTGCCTATTACGCTGCCGCCGATCTTGCCTTCGTCGGCGGCAGCCTGTTGCCCTACGGCGGACAAAACCTGATCGAAGCCTGTGCGGCCGGCACGCCGGTAGTGGTCGGTCCGCATACCCACAACTTTGCCGATGCGACGCGGCTGGCGGTTGCGGCCGGAGCCGCAGCGCAAGTGCGGGACAGCGGCGGGCTGGTTATGGAAGTGCAACGCCTGCTGGATAACCCGGATGCGCTGCGCGAGATGCAGCAGCGCTGTGCCGGATTTGTGGAGTCCAATCGCGGCGCGACAGACAAGTCGTTGCAAATTATTTTATCTTTACTGGCTATGCCATCAGCGCTTTGATTACTATGCCACTTGCCCAGTCTTATACACTTTCCGATGTAACACATTGGTACAGTATGCAGGAGCTTCAGAAAGCCAAGGCTTACCTGAACTCGATTGACAATCTGGTCATCCAGCCCGACAAAATTACCGCACAGGTCAAAGGAACTGCGCCCCGACCATATCTGGTGGAGTTGTTTTTTGATGCCGGCAAGGAGGGGAGCCTGCATATTGACCCAAGGTGCAGCTGTCCGGTGAAAGTCAGATGCAAGCATACCGCCGCAGTCCTGCTATCGGTATTGTCTTTGCCGCGCGCGCCCAGCGTTAATCATGCCGTGCTGGAGTGGGTCGAATCCTTTCGACGTGCGGCGCAAACCCCGCCGAAGAAGAAAGCCAAGCCCGTGATGAAGACTGATCGGCTGTGCTACGCGCTCATCAAATCTTCCTACGCAGACGATTATGTCATTGGCATTTACAAGGGCAAGTTGGACACCGAAGGCCGATTGACCGGCAGGCTGGAGGAGTGGAACAGCGTAGAGCGCGCCCTGATCAAACCGCCGCAATATGTTACGGAAGAAGACTTTCCCATCTTGCGCTTGCTGTGGGCACAGCGCGATAAACATGACGAATTTCCTGTCATGAGCGCGCGGGGCAATGAGATCCTGACGCGTCTGCTGTCCGATGGGCGGCTGTTTCTTATGCGACGAGTCGCGGGCCATCAACATTTTATGTCCGAGCCAATTCAGCTCAAGCAGGGCGAAGTGCGCGATGCCCGGTTGGACTGGGGGGTTGATGAATCCGGGCGAATGGCCCCGACGATAATCCGCAGCGGTTCGGCGGTGGACGTGCTGCCGTTGAATGAAGCCACCTGGTACGTTGACGGTAGCGCGGGTGAGATTGGCCAGTTGAAACTTGCCCAGACGCCGGAGCAGGTCGCGCAGTTGTTGAGCATGCCATCGCTCGGCGAAATCGATGTTCCGGCAGTATCTGAGGTGTTGCGTGAAATGGTTCCGAATTTGCCGCCGCCCAGCACCGACCGGTTGCGCATTATCAAAAAACCGCTCGTGCCGGTATTGCTGCTGGAGACCTCAACCCCGCTATGGCTGGGCAATTTCCGCCATTATAGTCATGGCAACCAGGAACTGGATTTTGCGCGTGTCAAATTTCGTTATGGTGAAGCAGAGTTGCCCATCCAGCACCCCGGCGACTTCGTCATGCTGCAAAGCGGCGAAACGGTGCGGGTGACTCGCAACAATAAAGCGGAAGCGCGTGTCATCAATGCGCTTGGCCGCTACGGCCTTGAAGAGGTGTCAGGTTTTGTCGGGTCTTCCGGCAGCCTCTCGGAGCGACCGGTTTACGGCCTGGAAAGCAAACAGGCGTGGCCACTATTCATGCAGCAAGCAATCCCGCAGATGCGCGAAGCGGGTTGGGAAATCGTTATTTCCAAGGATTTTCGCCACCATATTTTTGAAGTGGAAGCGTGGGAAGCGGAATTCGGCGCGGAGGAGGATGGCTGGTTCAGCCTGAACATGGGCATCGTCGTCAATGGCCAGCGCTTGGCATTGGCCCCGCTGTTGCATGAGCTGTTCAAAATCGACCCGCGCTGGCTGGATGCGTCCAGGCTGGAAAAGATGGACGATAACGAGCACATCGAGTTGTTGCTTCCGGGTGGCGGCAGGGTGGGTGTGTGCGCCGATCGCATCAAACCGTTGGCGCGCACCCTGATCGAGCTTTTCGACAGCGGGGCGGACGGTGGAATTCGCCTGTCCCGCTACGATGTGGCGCGCATCGATGCATTGGCCGGGATGGAGCGCTGGCAGTTCAAGGGCATGGACTCGGTAAAGAGTCTTGCCAACAAGCTCAGAAACACCGCCGGCATCAAGGCCGTAGCCGCGCCGGAGGGCTTCGCGCTGGAATTGCGCCCCTACCAGCTGGAAGGATTGTCCTGGCTGCAATATCTGCGCGAGCAGGAGCTCGCCGGAATATTGGCCGATGATATGGGTTTGGGCAAAACTGCGCAGGCCCTGGCGCATCTGCTGATCGAGAAACAAAGTGGCCGCATGGACAAACCCTCGCTGGTCGTGTTGCCCACCTCGCTTATTTTCAACTGGAAACGCGAGGCGCAGCGCTTTGCCCCGCAGCTCAAAATGCTATCGCTGCACGGCAAGGAAAGGGCGGAGCATTTCCCGATGATTCCGGAACACGATGTCATTCTTACCACCTACCCGCTGTTGTGGCGCGACGAACAGGCTCTGGCGGAACACGGGTACCACCTGCTGATTCTGGATGAGGCGCAAACGGTTAAAAATGTTTCCAGCCAGGCCGCGCAAGTGGTGCGCAAGTTGAATGCGCGGCATCGCTTGTGCCTCACCGGCACACCGCTGGAAAATCATCTGGGCGAATTGTGGGCGCAGTTTGATTTCCTGCTGCCCGGCCTGCTGGGAGATACCAAGGAATTTACCCGAACATGGCGCACCCCAATTGAGAAACAGGGCAACAGATTGCGCCGCGACTTGCTGGCAAGGCGCGTCAGGCCCTTCATCCTGCGCAGGCGCAAGGAAGACGTTGCGCAAGAGTTGCCGCCCAAGACATTCATCGTCCGCACCGTCGAATTGGAGGGCGGGCAGCGCGACCTTTATGAAACGGTGCGCATCGCCATGGATCAGCGCGTCCGAGAGGAAGTCGCTAACAAGGGCTTTGCGCGCAGCCATATCATCATACTCGACGCGCTGCTCAAGTTGCGCCAGGTCTGTTGCGATCCGCGCCTGCTGAAATTGACCAGTGCCGGGAAGGTAAAAGAACGCGCCAAACTTGACCTGCTGATGGAAATGCTGCCGGAACTGGTCAGTGAAGGCCGGCGCATACTGGTGTTTTCACAATTCACCTCGATGCTCGAATTGATTGAGGCGGAGCTGGCAAGTGAACAGCTGGAATACGTAAAACTCACCGGCGATACGCAAAACCGCGAAGAAGTGGTGCGCCGTTTCCAGGATGGCGAAGTGCCGATCTTTCTGATCAGCCTCAAGGCTGGCGGGGTGGGCCTGAACCTGACCACCGCCGACACGGTGATCCACTATGACCCGTGGTGGAACCCTGCCGTGGAAAACCAGGCCACGGACCGCGCGCACCGTCTCGGACAAACGAAAAATGTGTTCGTTTACAAACTGGTCGTGGCGGGCAGCATCGAAGAAAAAATACTCGCGCTGCAAGAGAAAAAAGCCGAACTCGCCGCCGGGATTTTATCGGAGGATGTCAACGGCCTGGTTAAATTTGGCGAAGCCGACATTGCCGCGCTGTTGGCGCCATTGCCGGATGATGACAATTCATAGCGAACTATAGATAATTTGTCGGCTTGGCAAACAAGCGGGGTAAACAAACTATTTCGAGCCTCACTATCACATGGCTGCAATTTTAGGCTGGGTTAGTGGTAAAAAGGTAGCCGTTGTATCTTCAGCGAAATGACGAATAACGATGTACTGGCTACATAGTAGAGTAATCATTTCGTTGACTGTACTGTTTCCGATTCGGAGCCAAATTATTTTGGGAGGTGCGCCAAATACAAGACTTCGTTCGTAGAAATCAGTGTCCACGGAACTGGGCAAAGGACTTGAGGCTGCGATTAAACGCCAGCTTGGTTTGAAATAAGGAGAAATTATGTTTGATTACCCCGTTACCCTCACGCCAGATGATGGCACTGTGTTGGTCACTTTTCCCGATGTACTGGGGGCGATTACCTTCGGCGCGGACAAAGATGAAGCCTTGCTCTACGCGGTGGACGCGCCGGAAACCGCATTGTCGTTTTACGTGGATGCGCGCAAGCCTTTACCCGCTGGCGGTCAACATACAGTGCGCCCATCCGCGCTGGAATGCGCCAAGCTGGGTGTTTATCAGGCGATGACCGAACAAGGCATCAAGAAAGCAGAACTGGCTCGCCGCCTGGGCTGGCACGTGCCGCAGGTAGATCAGCTGTTTGATTTGCGCCACGCCTCCAAGCTCGATCAGATCGAGGCGGCAGCTAAGGTGTTGGGGCTACCAATCGAGGTGCGGAAGCATAGAGGCGCATGCCACATCGTTCGCCGTTCACGCATACAAGGCTTGGCCTGTCCTGAACTCGTCGAAGGAGGGAGGGGGCGTTTGACTGGTATGAAATGTGGATTTTAGAGACTCACTAAACTCTTTCACCAATATGGTCAATTATGCTGGTCTCACCACCAAAATATTGTCTGTAGCAGCCTAAATGGTGTACAAAGCCTGCCCGATAATCTCTGACGCCTGGTATGCCTAACCACGATTTTCTTGTCCGCTCTCTAGCATCCGTGTGGCACCCGTGCTCACAGATGAAACATTACGAGAATTTTCCGCTGGTACCGATTGCGCGCGGCGCAGGTGTATGGCTGTACGACTTCGACGGCAATCGTTATCTGGATGCAGTGAGTTCGTGGTGGGTGAATTTGTTCGGGCATTGCAATCCGCGCATCAACGCCGCGATTGCCGATCAGCTTGGCAAGCTGGAGCATGTGATGCTGGCTGGTTTCACACATGAGCCGGTGGTACAGCTTTCGGAGCGGCTCGCGCAACTGGCGCCCGCCGGTCTGGGACATTGTTTTTACGCTTCGGACGGCGCCTCGGCGACGGAAATTGCGCTGAAGATGAGCGCGCATTATTGGCGCAATCGGGGCAAGCTACTGAAAACCGGTTTTATCAGTTTGCAAAACAGTTATCACGGCGAGACGCTGGGTGCGCTCTCGGTCACCGATGTGGCGCTGTTCCGCGATGCATACGGCGCGTTACTGAAGCAAAATTCCACGGTGACAAGCCCGGACTGGCGCAATGCGGCAGCAGGGGAGAGTGCCGCAGATTATGCGCTACGCTGCGCGGATAAGCTGGAAGCGTATTTACAACAACATCACGACAGCCTCGCCGCTTTCATCGTGGAGCCTTTGGTGCAAGGCGCGGCGGGCATGGCGATGTATCACCCGGTTTATCTGCAACGGGCGCGCCAGCTTTGCGATGAGTACCGAGTGCACCTGATCGCCGACGAAATCGCCGTAGGCATGGGGCGCACGGGAACGATGTTTGCCTGTGCGCAGGCCGGGATTACGCCGGATTTCCTGCTCCTCTCAAAAGGCATCACTGGCGGTTACCTGCCGCTGTCCGCGGTGATGACGAACGATGAAATCTATCGGGCATTTTATGCCGACGAGACTGCGCGCGGTTTTTTGCATTCGCATTCCTACACCGGCAACCCGCTGGCCTGCCGCGCGGCTTTGGCGACGCTGGATATTTTTGTTCGGGACGATGCGCTCGCCATGAACCGCAACAAGGCGATGTATCTGAATGAGATTGCACAACCATTACGCGGACATCCCGCCGTGCGTAACTGGCGTAATACAGGCATGATCTGGGCGTTCGAGGTGGATAGTCCGCATCGCGATTTTGCGCAACGTTGCTTCACGCTTGCGCTGCAAAGCGAAATGTTGTTGCGGCCCATCGGCAATACTATTTACTTCATGCCGCCCTATATCATCACCCACGATGAAATGGATTTGCTGGTAAATTGCACGTTGCGACTTGTTGAAAAATTAAGCTAAAACCATGAAACGTATTCTTGCCGCACTTCTTTTCTGGCTGTTTCTAGGTGGTCTCGCCATAGCCGCTAACCTGCCGCAACCCGTCAGCGACGCCCTCAAGCGCGCGCACATTCCGCTAAATAGTGTCGGCATCGTGGTACGGCAAACCCAAGCCCGCCAACCCATCATCAGCCAGAACGCCAGGCAGACGATGAACCCGGCTTCCACCATGAAACTGCTCACCACCCTGGTCGGGCTGGAAACGCTCGGCCCGGCTTATCGCTGGAAGACCGAGGCCTATCTTGATGGCAAGCTGGAAGACGGGGTGTTGAACGGCAATCTGGTATTCAAAGGTTATGGCGATCCCAGGTTAACTATCGAGCAGCTCTGGTTGTGGCTGCATGAGTTGCGTCAGCGCGGGCTGCGCGAAATTCGCGGCGACGTGGTGCTGGATAGTGGTTTTTTTGAGGCTATCAATCACGATCCGGCGGAATTTGACAATGATCCGATCCGTGCTTACAACGTCGGGCCGAACGCGTTATTGCTCAACTTCAATGCGCTTCATTTGCGTTTAATTCCAACTGCCGGGCAAACCAGCGCGCTGCTCGAACCGGATTTGTACGGCTACACCATCAGCAATCGCATCACTGCGACCACACAAGTGCCGTGCAACGGCGGAGACACCTACGCTGCCCGTTTGGAGGGGCACAGCATCGTGCTGGAAGGCACTATTCCGGCAGACTGCGGCGAGGTTGAGAATTATTTTGCGCTGCTGCCGCACGGCGATTATTTCTTCGCGGTGTTCGGCGCATTATGGAAAGAACTCGGCGGCACCGTGCAAGGCAAGTTAAGCACAGGCAGCGCGCCAATCAACCATGCACCCTTTGCCACGCGCTTCTCGCCGCCGCTGTCGGAAGTGATCCGCGACATCAACAAATTCAGCAACAACACCATGGCCCGGCAATTGTTCCTGACGCTGGGAGCCGCAAACGGCATCCCCGGAAGCATTTCCGGCAGCACCGCAGTCGTGCAGCAATGGCTGAAAAAACAACAACTGCAATTCCCCGAGCTGGTGCTGGAAAACGGAGCGGGTCTGTCGCGCTCGGAACGCATCAGCGCACAGAATCTCGCCGACATTTTGCAACGCGCCGCACACAGCCCGTTTTCCGCCGAACTGGAAGCCTCTCTGCCGATATTGGGCATGGACGGCACGGTAAAAAAACGCTTCAATGACAGCGAGATCGCCGGTCATGCGCATCTTAAAACCGGCACTCTGGAAGGCGTAAAATCCATCGCCGGTTATGTCCATGCGCAAAGCGGCAAACAATGGATTGTGGTGTTTATCATCAACCATCCGAATGCAAAATACGGGCAAGCGGCACAGGACACGCTGATCGAGTGGCTGGCAAAGTGGTATTAGTCTGAGCCGGACTGGTACTGAGAAACGGAGTTGGTTTGTCACGCGCAGAGCGTATCAGCAAAACCGTTACCGTTCGCGGTGAGATTCTATGATTTTCGTCAAGCATTTTTTGTAATCCTTTCCGGATTAAAGACTGACTTGTAATGATGGATAGACCAAGCGGCTCGGGCAATTTTGCGTGCGATGATCACCAGCGC
>JAHFRA010000007.1 GCA_023259035.1 Gallionella sp. | reverse complement strand
AGGCCTTGCTCTGTGACTAGCTTGATTGCTTCACGTTTAAATTCTGCCGTAAAAATACGGCGTGGGATGCGTTTCATGGATTCTCCTTGCAAGTTGATAAAATATCATCAACTTGCCCGTCCATAAAATCGGGTCTCGCTCAGGGCGAACGGTTGATTTAATCTGCGTTTCCTTAGCGCCTACCGCCCCGCCACGGTCATGCCTTCCACCAGAATTGACCCGCACTGTTTCGAGCCTTGCACCAGCACGTCATTGCCCACCGCGACGATATTGCGATACATGTCCTTCAAATTCCCGGCGATGGTGATCTCCTGCACCGGATATTGAATCTCGCCGTTTTCCACCCAGAACCCGGATGCGCCGCGCGAATAATCGCCGGTCACCGCGTTAACGCCGCTACCCAACAATTCCGTCACCAGCAATCCGCGTGACATGGTTTTGAGCAATCCGGCAAAATCCAGCTCGCCGGAACGCAGGATCAGGTTGTGGTTGCCGCCCGAATTGCCGGTAGAACGCATACCCAGCTTGCGCGCCGAATAAGTGCCGAGGAAATAACCCCGCAGTACGCCGTTTTCGACAATAGCGCGGCGCTGTACCCGCACGCCCTCGTCGTCAAACGGACTGGACGCCAAGCCTTTGCGGATGTCCGGCACATCTTCAATATTGATGTGTGGCGCAAAGATGGCCTGATCGAGCTGGTCAAGCAAAAACGATGACTTGCGATACAGGCTGCCGCCGCTCACCGCGCCGACAAAATGTCCCAACAGGCTCGATGCGATCGGCGCCTCAAACAGCACCGGCACCTGCATGGTATCGATCTGGCGCGCATTCAAACGGCGCACGGTGCGCTCGGCGGCAATCCGCCCGACCTGCTGCGCCCCCAGCAGGTCGCGTGCATCACGCGCCACGCTGTACCAGTAGTCGCGCTCCATTGTGTCATTCGGGTGCCCGGCCAAATGTTTCCCGGCTTGCTCGGCGATCACCGCGCAACTGAGGCTGTGGCGGGAACTGGGATAACCGCCGATAAAGCCGAGGCTGTTGGCATGCACGAATTGCGCCTCGTGCACATTCACCGTCGCACCCTCCGAATTGCTGATGCGCGCATCCCCTTCCAGCGCGGCCTGCTCGCATTGTTTGGCCAACTCAATCGCCGCATCAACCGGCAAATCCCACGGGTGATACAAATCCAGATCGGAAAAGTCGCGCGCCAGCATGTCTTCGTCCGGCAATCCTGAACAGTCATCTTTCGCGGTATAACTGGCGATGGATAATGCGGCGTCTACCGTATCGCGCACCGCCTGCGGCGAAAAATCCGAGGTGCTGGCATTGCCGCGCTGCTGGCCGATATAAACGGTGATGCCCAGCCCCTTGTCGCGGTTATATTCGATGGTTTCCACTTCGCCATGGCGCACCGTGACAGCCTGGCCAAACCCTTCTGAAACCTCGGCAGACGCTGCCGATGCGCCGCGTTGTTTGGCATACGCCAACATGTCTTGCGCGATATTGCGTAATGCATCGGCGGAATGTGAGAACTTGTCCTGAACATGGTCGAAGGAACGCGGGTTAGCGGATACTTGGGAATTCATAAGCAAAGCGGTTAATTGGCGAAAGGCGGTATCATAGCAGCATCGGCCACCACTTTAAGGCCAGCCACAATAACTGTTATGAGTCCGCACAATAAAGCCCCCAAAACCCCCGCCGAAAACCAGCCGCTATATATTCATCTGGGAGATGACGAGGATGAACATGATGCCGAGGTAAGCGATGCCGGAGAACACGATACCGAGGAATACGATGATGGGGAAGTAGAAGTCATCCGCCCCCAGGCACGCAACCTAAACAGCTCATCCACCCGGGGGCGCGGCTTGCGCAATCAACCTGCGGTCGCGGAGGATGAGGAGGAGTTACCTCCGAGCAAGACCAAGATCAAAAAACAGATGCACGAGTTGCGCGATCTCGGCAAGGAATTGACCGAGCTGGGCAAAGACCAAATCGCACAACTCGACATCCCGGAAAACCTGCGCGATGCGATACGCGAGATGAAAAACATCAACAAGTTCGGCGCGCAACGCCGCCAGATGCAATACATCGGCAAGCTGATGCGCGAAGTGGATACCGCCCCGATTCTCGCCAAGCTGGACGCATGGAAGGGAAAATCGCAACATCACATCGCGTATATGCACCAACTGGAACGCTGGCGTGATCGCCTGATGGAAAACGACAGCGCGTTGACCGAATTGCTCGCGGCTCATCCGCAAGCCTGTCCTGAACCTGATCGAAGGGCCGATGCGCAACGCCTGCGCACGCTGATCCGCAACGCACAAAAGGAAATGGAGGCCGGGAAGCCTCCCAAAAATTACCGGGAAATATTTCAGGTGTTGCGTGAAATCATTCCGGAGCCGGTATAGCACCAAACCAACTTGACTACAGATATGGCCTCCATTCTTCCCCACATCACGCTCGACACCGGCAAACATCCGCAACACAGCATCATCTGGCTGCATGGCCTGGGCGCGGATGGACAGGACTTTGTACCCATCGCCGACGAACTGAATTTGCCGGTCGCAGTACGCTATATATTCCCGCACGCCCCGCAACGTCCGGTCACCATCAATGGCGGATTTGTGATGCGCGCCTGGTATGACATCGCCGGTTCCAGCATCGACGCGCAACAGGACGCGCAAGGAATCCGCACTTCGCAGGCTGCCGTTGAGGCGCTAATCGCGCAGGAAGTGGCTCGCGGCATCGCGCCAGGCAATATTTTTCTGGCCGGATTTTCCCAGGGCGGGGCGGTCGTATTGCACACGGCATTGCGCCAAGCCTCCCCGCTGGGTGGTGTGCTTGCCCTCTCCACTTACCTGCCGCTAGCCGAAACCTTGCCACTTGAGGTACAGGCAATCACACAGCACACGCCGATTTTCATGGGCCACGGGCGCAATGATACGGTCGTTCCTTTCGCGCTGGGGGTAGCTTCAAGAGATGTTCTGCTGGAATCCGGCTATGCAATAGCATGGCATGAATACAACATGCCGCACTCGGTGTGTGAGACAGAGTTGCGGGATATAGAAGTTTGGCTAATCAGGCAGCTCAGCAAGGCCTAATTCCATTGGTTCAAGTTACACCCAACGTCCCTTTTTCGACCTATTGATTTTTCCGTAACTCATGACAGATACCAGGGTTGGACTGGTACACGCAGCTGTTCACTTTTCAGAAAAATGGAGGTATTTCTCTGCCGCAAATCTGGTTGCGCCCCATTCCTTTTGACTGATACAACATCTCGTCTGCTACTCCAACCAAGTAATACGGCATCATGCTCCTGGTTGGAACAAGGGTGGCGTATCCCACGCTTATCGTCACATGTCCCGCCACGGCGGAAGCGGCATGGAGGATGTGCAATCTTTCCACTTCTGCGCGCCAATTTTCCGCAAGAAGCTCCGCACCTTTTATGTCCGTTCCAGAAAGGATCGCAACAAATTCTTCGCCGCCATAGCGTGCGACCATGTCGGTGGGCCGCTGCAACGAGGACGACAAGCATTGCGCCACCAAACACAGACACTTATCTCCTTCTATGTGCCCGTAGTGATCATTAAATCCCTTGAAATAATCTATGTCCGCAACGATGATGGAAAGCGGGGCATTATTTCGCAGGGCCCGGCTCCACTCGACTTCCAGCACTTCATCAAAGTGCCGCCGATTTGAAATACCGGTAAGGCTGTCAAGATTGGCAATCTTTTCCAGCAGATCGGATTTGGCCTTCAGCTCCTGATTCTGCTTTTCAAGTTTCTTCCTGGCATCATGGAGTTCCAGGTGGGTGCTGACTCTCGCCCTTATGACCGCATGGCTGAAGGGCTTGGTAATGAAATCGACTGCGCCCAGCTCAAAACCTTTCAGTTCGCTTTCGATGTCAGATGCGGCCGTAACAAATATGACAGGTATTTCGCGGACGCTGGCATCCGCCTGCAGGCGCCGCATAACCTCATACCCATCCATCTCCGGCATCATGATGTCCAACAGGATCAGGTCAGGCTTTGGATCGGCTGCCGCAATTTTTAGCGCTGTCACACCATCCAGCGCCGGACGAATGGTGTAGTCTTTCTTGAGAGCCTCTCTCAAAACGTCAATATTGCCCGGCGTATCATCTACGACAAGGATCGATGGTCTTCCCCGAGTTGAATTTATCATTGGATAAAAAATATTTTTTTCATTTTTGTCGCAGAGCAAGCCAGAAACCTGGTTTTGCAAGTGCTCATGTAGATTGCACGCAAAATGTAGCGCCCCGCAGGAT
Organism: Gallionella sp.; assembly: GCA_023259035.1. Taxonomy (GTDB): domain Bacteria; phylum Pseudomonadota; class Gammaproteobacteria; order Burkholderiales; family Gallionellaceae; genus Gallionella. Next base: position 103,687 of record JAHFRA010000007.1, on the reverse strand, counting down.
ACTATTTCTGCGGGTGTTCATACTGAATGTAATCAGATACTCCTTGAATATAGACGCCGGTGCCGAGAATAACCTTTGCACCAGCCGTGACTAAAGCTATTTACTCTTCACTTATAAATACTCATGTTTTCCGTCCAAGCTACCAAGCCTTGTCCATAATTATAGCCGCTTACATGCCGCTCTATCGAAACCATCGCCTTCTTTATGGAAGCATCGCTGCGGCATATTTCATTTCCAGCAACAGCCTATTTAACAGGCAATCCCAGACAGTCGGGCTAGCCGCGCCACTTGAAGATACTTATCATCTGACAGAGTTCAATTCGCAACCGCTACCGCGCACACAAAACAACCCTTAAAACCCATCAGGGGCCGCTGCCTTTGCAGTCCCTGTCCTTGAATGAGCAGGTGTTTTCCTGTATGTGCCCTTTGTAATGCTCCTCAAATGAACGGCATATATCCGGTTTGAAAAGCCACAGTTGATCGGGCGTGGCAAAAAGCTTCACATCTATCGGGGATTCATGCCCTTGGTAAACCTCTATAATCTGCACCTCTTCCGGCTTTATATCGTTCCGATGCAGATATTCCACCAAGCCGCAAATCGTGTCCGAGGAATAGGAATTGTATTCTTCGCTCCCTTCAAGAATGCGAATCCTGGCCTCATAGGTATATGGAATAGTCCTGTCGTATTTTGATTTCGGGCCAAGTATTTTTTCAAGCAAGCTCATGATCATTCTCCCCAAACGGTGCTCTGTTGCGCTAAATGCAGCTCACTATAGAGATGCCCTATAACGACTACACATAATCAGTTAAGACCCCTTTTCCTGCTCAATGCGGCGGAAGCTCGCCAGATCATAATCAGAACCTTTTTCCTGCAACATGCTGGGGATCAGCAGATAGCTTTTCTCGTTTAACCGGGTTATTAAACTGCGGTTTGCAGAAAATGTATCGGCCTTCATCATCAACAACTGCGTCTCGCCAGTCGATTCACCCTGCCTGGCTTCCAGCCACAGTGCGGGTTGCCCGTCTTCAAATCCGCCGCCCCCGCCACCGCTCTGGCTTATTGATACACCGGCTATCTGATTAGCCAGTATTTCCACGCCTACATGCAACCGGTTGGCGTCATCGCGCATCAGGCGACGCACCACTGCCACGCCCCAATGCTTCACACCTTCGGGTTGCACACCGAGCAGGCTGCCGATGAATATGTTATCTGTCCCCTGTGCCGGCAAGACCATACGGAACCCGTTGGCGCTGATATCCTCTATCTCCAGGCTCACCGGCTTCTCGTTGCTGAAATTGAGCCCGACATCAGTGAGTTCTACCACCCTGGCAAAACTGCTTACCACGTACATGTTAATCTTGATCCCGCGCCGCACACTACGACGCGACGGCGGTGCGACCAGATAACCCAACAGGTGTTTGGCGGCATCGCGCACCAATTCCGCATCGTATGCCCCGCCAAGATTAATATCTTCCGGAACCACCTTTTTCTGCAGGGATTTAATCAACTCTTCCAGCTTGGGCCGCATGCCCGCCATGCTGACAAAACGCATGGATGGATGCACGGTAGCGTCAATGTGAACACGCCTTGGCGCAGCCGGATTGCTCAGATCAAAACTGAACAGGTTGCCTTCATTGGGCTGTGAATTCATTCCTATAGCCGGGCAATATCGGGCTATGATGCGCTCGGTGAGATGCATGTAAAGCGGCTTCAAGGCGCCCACCCCAAAGCCATACCACCCCAGCAGGCGCCCCGCCTCGGACTTCACCGAAGTGTTTTCGGACACACCGGAATAAAGAGCGAATGACGTATCCAGGTATTGCTGCTGTTCGGCATGTTGATAGAGCCGGGCAAGATTGTCCCATATCGTATTATCGATAGGGCCATAACGTGCGCAAATGTATTTCAATTGCCCGTTCATGGCAGACACCGCGCGCGCCGCCAGCAGCGGCACTTGCGCCTTGATGGCGCCGCCCCCCTTGTCGCCGCTGCAATAACGATTGAACACCCCGCAGTAGGCTTTGGCGGAATGACGGGAAAAATTTCCCAACGCCAACCATAAACGATTCTCGTGAAACTTATTCAATTCTTGCGGCGTAAAATACTCGCGCGCCAGTTTGCGCGCATGAAGCTGGGCTGACTCATCAAGCAATCGCAACACGGCAAACTGGTGATCCACCTTGAAGTCGGTATTGTCCGACACCGATTCAATCCACTCGGTCAACTCCATGAGCGTCTTGTGTGAATCATTCTTCGGCAAATCGTCCAACAACGCTTGCGTAGACTTGATATCCGCCATGGGGTGATCCGATTTTTTGCCGAATATGCTCGATAACATCTGTCACCTCACCAACCAATTGTTTTCACATATGGCAATATAACCACACAACACCCCCGGTAAATATACTCCAAAAGACTCGGCTTATGGTGACCTCCAGAAATTCGTTTTGTGGGACGAAGCGCAAGGAGCCGCGCGGCGAATGACGAGACCTATCAGGTTGATAGGCAACGAATGAGCGAGCACGCGACGCCGCGAACGGGAAGGTCGCACACAGTAGCGGTGAACCCATCGGCCTGCTCCTTGCGGGTGGATTCGCCCGAAGCGGGTAAAACAGGCAATCCGCATGGCGGATGCTCGCAAAAATTGATTTACAGAGGCTCTCTTATGATTACATGGTTAACCGATGGCACACCCTTCCCTCCTGTCGAGCGTGCCCTGCGCTCGCCAAATGGCCTGCTCGCAGCAGGTGGATCTCTGTCCGCCCCACGTTTGCTGGAGGCATACCGGCACGGCATATTCCCGTGGTTCAACCCCGGTGAGCCGATATTGTGGTGGAGCCCCGACCCGCGCATGGTGCTGATTCCGGGCGAATTCAAAATATCGCGATCACTGGCAAAGGTGCTGCGCAATGCGGGCCACGAGGTGCGTACCGACACCGCTTTCGAACGGGTAATGCGTGCTTGTGCCGCTCCGCGAGCCTGTCCCGAGCCAAGTCGACGAGGGCATCGCGGCGGCTGCGACACAGCGCGCGATAGCGCCGGAAGCGGGAGCCGCCGCCCAGCCGCCCTTCCCGCGCCAGAAGGCTCCGCCTCTCCGTGTCAGGGCGGCACCTGGATTAGCGAAGACATGATCGCCGCTTATTGCGCACTGCATCAATCGGGTTACGCGCATTCGGTGGAAGTATGGATGCCAAAAAAATCATTCCGGCTTCAAACTGACGGCGAGACAAGACGGCAACGCACCCGCAAGGAGTATGCCGTGCGGTTGTCCGATGAGTTGGAGTTGGTCGGAGGACTATACGGCGTTAGTATCGGGCGCATGTTCTACGGCGAATCCATGTTCAGTCATGTCAGCAACGCCTCGAAAATCGCGCTGGCGCATCTGTCCAGGCAGCTTGAACTCTGGAAGTTCGGCATGATTGATTGCCAGATGAATACCCCGCACCTCGCCTCGCTCGGCGCGCGCGAAATTCCGCGCGGCGAATTTATCGCACAACTGCAAGAATTGGTACACTGCGCACCTGTTACTCCCTGGCAATTCGATACCGATCTTTTTGCATGAGCCTGCTCAACGACATTCCGCTATCCGCGCTGCATTTTTATCTGACCGCGCCTTATCCGTGCAGCTATCTGCCGGATCTGCAGGCTCGTTCACAAGTCGCCACTCCCGTTTTCCTGATCAACACGCCGGTGTATTCGGAATTGGTGCAACACGGATTCCGGCGCAGCGGAACCTACACCTATCGCCCGCATTGTGATGGCTGTCGCGCCTGTGTACCGCTGCGCGTTCTGGCAAAACAATTCAAGGCAAACCGCTCACAACGGCGCGCCTGGGCGCAGCACGATCATCTGGAAACCAGCCTGCACCCGCTGCAAGACAGTGCCGAGCATTACGACCTATATCAGCGCTATCAGCGCGCGCGCCACAAAAACGGCGGCATGGACGATGATGGCCGCGAGTCGTATCAAAACTTCCTGCTGCAAAGCCATGTGGATTCGATTCTGGTGGAGTTTCGCGAACCCTTCGACCGGGCCACTTCGACAAGCTCGGGGCAGGCCCTTCGACTGAACTCAGGACAGGCTCAGGACAGGCAGGGTGTGCTGCGCATGGCCAGTGTGATCGACCTGCTCGGTGACGGTTTGTCTTCGGTATACACTTTCTATGATCCGGATTTGCCCGGTGCGAGCCTGGGGGTTTACAACGTGCTGTGGCAAATCGAGTTGTGCCGAAAACTTAATATGGATTTTGTTTATTTGGGCTACTGGATTAAGAACAGCCGCAAGATGGCCTACAAGATTGAATACCAACCTGCGCAAGGATTGCTGGACGGCCTCTGGCGCACACTCGACAAGCCGTCCTGATGAAACCGCTAGCCATTCGACCAGGCTATCAAAAGACGATAGCCTGGTCGCTGGTTATGAGCGCAGCCGAAGGAGCATCGCCGTAACGCTATCCGCTCTGCGCCAACATGACGAATAAAGGTACTTGGATCAAACAACCGGATACCGGATCGAGTCCGGCATGACGAACTTTTAGAGGCTCCCTTATGTATTCATTGTTGCGCTCCGTACTGTTCCGGCTTGACCCGGAAACTGCCCACCACGTCACGCTCGGCGTGCTGAAAACCGTGTACTCGCTGGGCTTGAGCGGTCTCATCGCAACGCGCCCGACCGATAAACCGCGCACCGTGATGGGGCTGACTTTTCCGAATCCGGTCGGCCTCGCCGCCGGGCTCGACAAGAACGGCGACTGCATCGACGGGCTGGCGGCACTCGGTTTCGGCTTCATCGAAATCGGCACCGTCACGCCGCGGCCCCAGCCCGGCAATCCCCTGCCGCGTTTGTTCCGACTGCCGCAAGCGCAAGCTATCATCAACCGCATGGGCTTCAATAACGATGGCGTGGACAAGCTGATCGAGAACGTGCAGCGCGCCAATTATCGGGGCATATTGGGCATCAATATCGGCAAGAACGCCGCCACACCGATCGGGAGCGCGGCTGATGATTACCTGATTTGCCTGCGCAAAGTGTATGCGCACGCCAGCTATGTCACCGTTAACATCTCCTCGCCCAACACCAAAAACCTGCGCCAGTTACAGGATGAGGATGCGCTGGATAACTTGCTGGCGCAACTCAAAACCGAGCAGCAAAAGCTCGCCGACACGCATGGCAAATATGTGCCCATCGCGCTAAAAATCGCACCGGATATGGCTGGCGAGCAGATTGCACAAATCGCGCGCCTGCTGATGCAGCATCGCATTGACGGCGTGATCGCCACCAACACCACTCTGTCGCGCGAAGGCGTGGAAAACCTGGAATATGGCACGGAAACTGGCGGCCTGAGCGGTGCGCCGGTGCGCGAAAAATCCACCGCCGTAATTCGCGCCCTGCATCAACACTTGCAAGATGCGCTGCCCATCATCGGCGTGGGCGGCATCCTGAGCGGCGCGGATGCCGCCGAAAAAATCAACGCCGGAGCAGCGCTGGTGCAGATATACAGCGGCCTGATTTATCATGGCGCGGCGTTGATTGGCGAATGCTGTTCGTCCGTCCGCACCTTGTAATTCTACGCGGCCCCCCGGCAACACCTTAAGCACAAAACCTTAGCTTTACTGGCAAACATTCTTTTGCTACTCTGCACGCCGTTCTGTTCTGTGGGGATCCTTATGGATACTTGTTCAAGTAATAGTAGTCGTTACGCCTTGATGGCTGGCAGACTCTTGGCAAGATAACGTCCGGCATTTCCCCGCCGCCTATCTCGCAGAGAGAGGGATGGCGGTTCTAACTCAGAGCGCCTGCTCTAACCGCAAAGATTCCCTTAGCTTCTGATGACAAAGTAATCGTTTTTGTCTTATCAGATACTTTAGCCAGCCTCTTCCATTCGTTGTATCAAGCAAGAGGAAAAGTCATGAGCCAATCTTTTTTCAAGGAATTCTTCGCCGGATTTATCCGCACTCACGCCATCAGCCGGCACTTTCGGCGTCTTGCCATACTCGATGCCATCAGGGGCACAACTGTAACGCGGGATGTTCCTCCCTCGCTCAGCCAAACCCTGACCAACGCATCATATAGCGAGATCGATCAACTTCTGGCCGATCTTGATACGCATCCAGACGGTTTGACTGACACGCAGTCGGAGCTTATCCGTGCGCGTGTCGGCACCAATGAAGTGGAGCATGAAAAACCGCTCCCCGCCTGGCTGCATCTGTGGTACTGCTACAAAAATCCATTCAGCCTTTTGCTGACAGTACTGGCGGTTATTTCATACTTTACCGAGGATATTAAAGCAGCCATTGTGATTTCGGCCATGGTGGTGCTTGCGACATTCATCCGTTTTGTTCAGGAAGCACGCTCGAACAATGCGGCGGATAAGCTTAAGGATATGGTGAGCAATACGGCAACGGTGCTACGCCGTGATCCTGCTCAGGATGAGGCTGGAGAAGCACACCGCTTCTTCAATGCAGTGCTCCATCCAAAAAGGCCACGTAAAGCGGAAGTAGCAATCAAATTACTGGCGCCCGGTGATTTGGTGCTGCTTTCGGCGGGCGACATGATTCCTGCTGACCTCAGAATACTGTCCGCCAAAGATTTGTTTGTCAGCCAATCGGCCATGACGGGCGAATCCATGCCCGTGGAGAAATTTGCCGTCCAGCGTGTTGCAAACGTCACCAACACCATCGATCTCGACAACATTCTGTTCATGGGCACCAACGTGGTCAGCGGTTCTGCTATTGCAGTGGTAGTAACCACCGGCAGCAATACTTACTTTGGCGCATTGGCCCAGCGCGTGACCGCGACGACACGCACGCTGACCTCCTTCCAGATCGGCATCAACAAGGTAAGCTGGTTACTCATTCGCTTCATGCTGGTAATGACCCCCATCGTACTGCTGATCAACGGCTTCACCAAGGGAGACTGGCTGGAAGCATCGTTATTCGCCTTATCGGTCGCCGTCGGTTTGACACCCGAGATGCTGCCGATGATCGTCACCACAACCCTCGCCAAAGGTGCAGTGTTGCTTTCGCGGCAGAAGGTAATCGTTAAACGTCTGGATGCCATTCAAAGCTTTGGCGCGATGGATGTGTTGTGCACCGACAAAACCGGTACCCTGACGCAAGACAAAATATTTCTCGAACGCCACACCGATGTTCTCGGCGAGGAATCCGATACCGTGCTGGAATATGCCTACCTCAACAGCTATTACCAGACCGGCCTGAAAAACCTGCTCGATGTGGCGGTACTGGAGCACGTCGAGGTACATCAGTCGCTGGAGGTGGCCACCGCATTTCGCAAGGTGGATGAGATTCCCTTCGATTTCACCCGCCGCCGCATGTCTGTCGTCGTGGCGGAGCACGACCATCATCACCTGCTGATCTGCAAGGGCGCTCTGGAGGAAACGCTTGCCGTCTGCACCCGCGTACAGCATGGCGAAACCACCGAGCCGATCACGCCGGCACTGCTCGCCAAGATGCGCGAAATTACCGACTCGCTCAATGAACAAGGCTTGCGCGTGGTAGCGGTCGCCGCCAGGGAATTGCCGCCGGCAAAGGAAGTCTACGAGGTGATGGATGAAGCCGGGCTAATCCTGATTGGATATATCGCGTTTCTCGATCCGCCGAAGGAATCAACTGCACCCGCCATCAAGGCACTCAAAGAACACGGGGTTTCGGTCAAGGTTTTGACTGGCGACAACGAATTGGTCACTGTCAAAATATGCCGCGAAGTGGGGCTGCCTATTGAAGGCATCCTGCTGGGAGCCAATGTAGAAGATATGCCGGAAGTCGAACTGGCCGAGATGGTGGAAAAGTGCAACATCTTCGCCAAGCTCACCCCCACCCATAAAGAACGAATTGTTCAGGCGCTGCGCCGCAATGGTCACGTCGTAGGCTTTATGGGAGATGGTATCAATGATGCTCCGGCATTGCGCGCCGCCGACATCGGCATTTCCGTGGATACCGCAGTGGACATAGCAAAAGAAGCCGCAGATATTATTCTGCTCGAACGCAGCTTGATGGTGCTGGAAAAAGGTGTCATCGAAGGGCGCAAGACCTTTGCCAACATGCTGAAGTACATCAAGATGACCGCCAGTTCCAACTTCGGCAATGTGTTCTCGGTACTGGTGGCCGGCGCTTTCCTGCCGTTTCTGCCGATGATGCCACTGCATTTGCTGGTGCAAAATCTGCTGTACGATTTCTCTCAGGTCGCCATTCCGTTCGACAGCGTGGACGAAGAGCAAGTCAAGCTCCCGCAAAGCTGGAAGCCGGACGACATCGGACGCTTCATGATATTTTTTGGCCCGATCAGCTCCGTTTTCGACATCGCCACTTATTGCTTGATGTGGTTCGTATTCTCCGCGAACACGGCGGAACAGCAAACCCTGTTCCAGTCCGGCTGGTTTATCGAGGGGCTGATGTCGCAGACGCTGGTCGTGCACATGATACGGACACAAAAAATCCCCTTCATCCAAAGCAAACCGAGCTGGCAGTTGATGAGCGCAACCATTCTCATCGTCTCTGCCGGAGTTTTCCTGGTGATGGGATCGTTTGCGCACTACTTCAAGCTGCAAGCCTTGCCGCTGATTTACTTTGTATACCTGTCCGCCATCCTGCTGGGTTACATGGTGCTGACTCAAGCCATGAAGGGCATTTACACCCGCAAATATGGCTGGCAATAAGGAATAGTCCCTGCACAAAAGCTGTGTTTATGACATTGTGTAGAAAGAACAATATTCAAAATTGCATTCGGGGTCATGCAGGCGTAAAGTGCCGTCCCATTCTTCCGCAAAGATGATTGGCAAATGAGCAGTACGCAAACGAAACAAAAGTTGCCCGCCCTCGTGCTTGGCGCAATTGGTGTGGTGTTTGGCGACATCGGTACCAGCCCGCTGTATGCCCTCAAGGAAACTTTCGCCGGACACCACCCGCTGCCCGTCATAGAAGCCAATATCCTCGGTGTGCTGTCCGTGATGTTCTGGACCATCATGCTGCTGGTAACACTCAAATATGTCGTCATCATCATGCGCGCGGACAACCATGGCGAGGGTGGATCGCTGGCCTTGCTGGCGTTAGTAAACGAACTGACTGCGCAACGCCCCAAGATGAAGTGGTTTGTCACCACGCTCGGCGTGTTTGCCGCAGCGCTGTTCTATGGCGACAGCATGATCACCCCGGCGATCTCGGTGCTGTCGGCGGTCGAGGGGCTGGGTGTGGTATCGCATCGGTTCAGCAGTTATATTCTGCCGATCACCATCATCGTCTTGACCGGATTATTTTTCATCCAGAAACACGGCACTGGTGCAGTAGGTATAGCTTTCGGCCCGATCATGATTTTCTGGTTTGGTTGTCTGGCGGTATTGGGCGCCCTCTCCATCGCACAAAGCCCGCAGGTGCTGTGGGCACTGAATCCCATCCATGCGTTTCTTTTTTTGAGCGCAGACCCGTGGGTGGCATTTCTGGCGCTCGGCTCCATCGTCCTTGCCATAACCGGCGGGGAAGCCCTGTATGCCGACATGGGGCACTTCGGAAAATACCCGATCCGCTTCGGCTGGTTCTCTTTCGTGCTGCCCGCGCTGGTATTGAATTACTTCGGTCAGGGGGCGTTGCTGCTACAGCATCCGCAAGCCATCGAAAACCCGTTTTTTCTGCTTGCCCCCGCCTGGGCATTGGTGCCGATGGTATTGCTGGCCACTGCGGCAACCGTCATCGCCTCGCAGGCCGTCATAACCGGCGCGTTCTCGATAGCCAATCAATCCGTGCAAATGGGCTTTCTGCCGCGCATGGCAATTCGCCAGACCTCCGACCAGGCACAGGGTCAAATTTATGTTCCCTTTACCAATTGGACGCTGTATCTGGCGGTGGTCTTTCTGGTTTTCACCTTCCATAGTTCCAGCAACCTGGCAGCGGCGTATGGTATTGCCGTCACCGGCACGATGACAATAACCACCATGCTGATAGCCTTCGTCATTGTGATGCTATGGCGTTGGCCACTGGTTATCGCCATACCTTTAATCGCCGTTTTGTTAGTCGTGGACATGACCTACTTTGCCGCCAACGCCATCAAGATTCCGCAAGGCGGCTGGTTTCCTCTTGGCATTGCCGCCTTGTCTTTCACCGTGCTGACGACATGGAAACGGGGACGGGAGTTGCTGTTCGCCGAGATTGCGCGGCTGATAGTCCCGATGCAAACAATTATTGACGGCATTGATGATATGCCGAGAGTAGATGGCACTGCGGTATTTCTGACTCCCGCCAGCGAGGGCGCACCGTCGGCCATGCTGCACAACATCAAACACAATCACGTGCTGCACGAACGCAACATATTGCTGACCGTGGTGGTCGAGGATAGGCCTTATGTCACAAAGGGTAACAGGTTTCTGATCAAAGATATGGGCAAGAACTTTTATTGGGTGCGAGTTTTTTATGGCTTTATGGATACGCCCGATATTCCGGCTGCGCTGGAGCAGTGCGCTACACAGGGATTACCCTTCGACATGATGTCCACCTCATTTTTCATTTCCCGCGCCCTGCTGGTTTCCAGCCCGAATCCCGGCATGATGAAATGGCGTGAGCAATTGTTTCTGGCGTTATCCAAGAACGCCATGAACGCGGCAGACTACTTCAAAATTCCGGTTAACCGCGTCATTGAAATGGGCACGAAAATTGAAATTTGATTTTGGCCGGATTGCTCCGCAGCAGGAAAACAGTTCAAACCTGCCCCTGAGGCTTAGTATTCGCCGTTTTTGATTGCCGCCGAAATCCAAGCTGGATACGGAAAAAGCAATCCAAGTAATGCAACATGTCACGGATGTTGCGAAGCGAAAATTTAATTCGAACACGGCCCCTTCGTTTGACGCCGCAATGCATTTGCATTACCATAAGCTCTCAATATTTCACTAGTTAAGGAGTACGCCATGGCTCACGCACTCAAACTCGAATCCACATTGACCGACCGCTACCAGACCACGGTTCCAAACGCGGTGCGTCATGCGCTCAAGCTGGGCAAACGCGACAAAATTCGCTATCTCATCCAGCCGGACGGCGGCGTAATGTTGGCGCGCGCAACCAGCGAGGCCGAGGATGACCCTGTGCTGGGGCAATTCCTGAATTTTCTGGCAAGCAACATGGTCACCCACCCCGAACACTTGAAAAGTATTGATGCCGGATTGCGCAAACGCATCAAGTCTCTGGTAAAAAATACCAAGGTTAACCTTGATGCGCCCTTGGTGGCTGAAGACGAATGAGTTTGCCATCGCCCACCTTGGTCATCAATGGCTGGACGATTTTCGCACATCCGCTTTTTCTCGATACCCTTGAAGCCCTGACTACACAAGTCGCCGCGTTGCAGCAGAAAGATCCAAGCGGATATATCAACAAGAACGCAACCAAACGCCTGGCCGCCATCAACAAACTGGCGTTTGAAGTTATCCCGCAGAATCCGGCGCGACCGGAGTATCGTCAGGGAGCAACGCTGGGAGATGATCGCAAACACTGGTTTCGTGCCAAATTTTTCCAGCAATACCGTTTATTTTTCCGCTACCACCAGGAGAGCAAAATCATTGTTTACGCTTGGGTCAACGACGAAAAAACCAAGCGTGCATACGGCAGCGATACCGATGCCTACCAAGTTTTCCAGCGCATGCTGAAAAGCGGAAACCCGCCAGATGATTGGCTGAATCTATTGGCTGAAGCGAAACGCGCAGGTAAGAGGCTCAGGAAAAAGTAATGCGACCCCGTTAGTTCGGCTAGAAAAACAATTCGAACACGACCCCTTTGATTCCTCCACGGTCGGCGGTTTGCAGGCCAAGTGCCACGGCGCTTCGTGCTTCGTTCTGGTGGTCGCGCGGTTCGGGGCGGGGTTTGCGTTTGGCTTGCGGCAGTGCGGCAAAGTTGGCCGGATAGTCCAGCGCGGATTTATCGAAGTCGGAAAGCAGAAAACGGACGACGGGTTTTTCTTGTGCATCGCAGACTTGCTTTGCGTTCGCCCCGATGCGGTCGGTGGTGGCGATCAGCAGGCGGTGCTGGATGCTGGGCCGTTTCGATTCGATTCGCTGAGAAATTTATCGACATCGTGTTTGGTGATGTCGTAGTCGGGCGAATAGCACTTGGCTTGCACCGCCCAGTGATCGCCGTTCTTGTGGCGGAACACGAGGTCAACGCCGCAGTCCGCGCCCCAGCGTTGAGGCCATTCATCCCACGGCCATACTTGGTCAACTTGAGTTGACCACTCGGGATCGGCCTTGAGGAACCATTTGACGAAGTGCTCGAACTGCTTGCCGTGCTTGAGCGGGTCGGGGTCGAGGCTGTTGTAAAAAGCGGAAAATTGGACGGTCATTTCTAAACCAAAGATAATTCCGCCGAAGGCCCAGTTTTTAACACTGGGCCTTGGTCGTAATAATTAGGTTTGTTGGGTTACGCGAAAAATCCGCTAACCCGACATGACTTGTCGCTTAAGCTTCAGCCTCGGATGCAGCATCTCCGGCCTTGGCCTTGCGCGGCACGGTTTTCGGGTCGCAAGTAATCGGGCGGTAGATTTCGACGCGGTCACCGTCAGCAAGCACGGCATCCAGCTTGCTGACCTTGCCGAATACGCCGACTTTTTGCTGTTCCAGATTGATTTCAGGAAATTGTTTGAGGATACCTGAACGATTGATGGCGTCCTGAACAGTGGCACCGTCGGGCAGTTCGACATCAAACCAGACCTGGCGCTGCGGCAATGCGTAAGCGATTCCAACTTTCATGGCTGTTTCCTCACGCGACACTGTGGGCGCCGCCCATCTGGATGGCCTTGCCGGAACGCACGTCTATCATGCGCTTGACCACTACCATCAACCCGGCAACGAGGAATCCGCCGGGCGGCAGGATCATCATCAGCACGCCCATGTCCGGGGGCAACAAGCGCATTTCCATGAACTTGAAGGCCGGACCAAGCAGCAGCGATGCTTCGGCAAACAGGGTGCCCGATCCGCTGATTTCGCGCACCGCGCCGATGCAGGTGAGCGCAATGGTGAAGCCGATACCCATGAACAGGCCATCCATGAATGAAGGCAGCGCCGGTTCCTTGGCGGCGAAGGCTTCGAGACGGGCGAGCGGCAGGCAGTTGGAAACGATCAAGGCGATGAACAGGCCCAGCACTTTGTAGAGTTCGTGCATCCACGCATTCATGCACAGATCCACCAGCGTCACCATCGAGGCGACGATCAGGATATAGACAGGGATGCGCACTTCCTGGGTGATGCGGCTGCGGAATATCGATACCAGCAGGCTCGATGCGGCCATCACCGCCGCCGTTGCTAGGCCCATGCCCAGCCCGTTGGTGGCGCTGGTGGTCATGGCCATGGTCGGACACATGCCCAGCAGCATGGCGAGCACGCCGTTGTTATCCCACAGCCCATCGCGGACGATGGTTTTGTATTCTGTTGCCATTTTAATGTCCCTCCTTCATGGGCGCTTTTGGCGCACTCAAGTCCATCATTTGCGCCTTGTTGGCGGCAAAAAATTCCAGCCCTTCGCGGACTGCGCGAACCACGCCGCGCGGTGTGATAGTGGCGCCGGCGAACTGGTCGAACTGGCCGCCGTCCTTCTTCACCTTCCATTTTTCGGGCAGCGGGTTGTCGAGGGACAGGCCGGTAAAGCGCAATATCCAGTCGCTCTTCTTTACGTCGATCTTGTCGCCCAGACCCGGCGTTTCCTTGTGGGCGAGGACGCGCACACCGAGCACCTTGCCTTGGGCATCGACGCCCAGCATCAGCTTGATTTTGCCGCCATAGCCCGAGCCGAATATTTCGTAGGCCAAGCCGGTTACCTTGCCCTCTTTTGTGGCGCGGTAAACGGTGATTTCATTGCCTTGCGCGTCTTTCATCGCAACGGTGTCCGTGACCGGGTTGTTGTCGTGGATATTGTCCGGGATCACCTGGCTGAGCGAATTCTGCCGGTCTTCCAGCGCGCGCGCGGCGATATCTTTTGCGGTGAGACTGTCGGTGACGGCGAGCAACAGCCCGAAGCCCAGGCAGAATATTCCCAGAATCACCCCATGAACCATCATGCTCTGTTGTTTCATGGCTTCTCCAGCGGCAGCGGTTCACCCTTGCTGCTGCGTCCAAACGCACGCGGGCGGGTGTATTGATCGATAATTGGAGTCAGCCCGTTCATCAGCAACACCGCAAAGGCCATGCCTTCCGGGTAACCGGCAAAGGTGCGGATCAGCCAGATCAGTACGCCGCAGCCGAGGCCAAATACCAGTTGCCCCTTTTTGGAAACCGGCGAAGTGACGTAATCGGTGGCGATGAAAAACGCTCCGAGGAAGGTGGCGCCGGACATCAGGTGGAAGGTGCCGCTGGCAAAGCGTGCCGGATCGACAGCGTTGAATACCGCGCCCATCACGAACAATCCGCCCATCACGCTCAGCGGAATGTGCCACGAGATGATGCGCTTGGCCATCAGGAACAGGCCGCCCGCGAGTATCAGTATCGCCGAGGTCTCGCCCAGGCTGCCGGCGCGATAGCCGAGCGCCATGTCCATCAATTCTGGCACATGCGCCATCGACTGCGTCACCGGAATACCGCGCGATAATTCGGTCTTGATGTAGCCCAGCGCCGAAGCCGCGCTCACCGTGTCGGGCAGATGACCGCCGAAGGTGATGGCGATGGCATCGGCCAGTCCGGGTGCGCCGGAGGAAAACAGCGGGTGCGGCATGACCCATGCGGTCATCACCACAGGGAACGATACCAGCATGGCAGTACGTCCCACCATGGCGGGGTTGAACACGTTCTGGCCGATGCCACCGAAGGCATGCTTGGCCAGCGCGATGGCGAAAACCGCGCCCAGCAAGCCGATCCACCACGGCGCCCAGGGCGGCAGGCTCATCGCCAGCAGCCAGCCGGTGAGCACTGCCGAGTAGTCGCTCAACACCGTCTTCGCCGGTTGCCTGGCAAGTGACAGACATGCCGCTTCGACTGCCACGCATGAGCCAACCGTGACGGTGAACAGCAGGATCGCCGGCCAGCCGAACAGGTAGAAGTTGAAAGCGGTGGCCGGGATCAGTGCCAGCAGCACCGTGAACATGGTTTTCTGGACACTGTTGGACGCGTGGGTAAACGGCCCGCTTAGGGTAACAATATTCATGCGCTGGCCTTTTCTTCGGCGGTGGGTACGGTTGGGGCTGGGTTGCGCGCGGCCAAGGCTGCGCGCTTGGCCTCGGCAGCCTTTTCGATGCGGAGGTTGTGCACCTCGGCCAGTGTTTTGACGCGGTCGCTCTTGCGCTGCTCGTTCTCCAGAACTCTCAGCACTCCCTTGGCGTAATTGAAGTAGTGCACCAGCGGGATGTGCGATGGGCACGCCCACGAGCAACTGCCGCACGAGACGCAATCCATCACGCCCAGCTTGGCGGCGCCGTCCAGTTTATCCTTGCGGATGAAGGCGGCCATCTCCACCGGCGACAGACCGCACGGGCAGATGGTGACACAGGTGCCGCAACGGATGCACGGGCTGGTCGGATGGTTATTGATTTCCTCGGCGGTGAGCGCCAGGATACCCGAGGTACCTTTGACCACTGGCGCTTCCAGGCTGGCCAGCGGCTGGCCCATCATCGGCCCGCCGTTGACCACGCTTTCGGGGCGAGCCGCAAAACCGCCGCAGAATTCGACCAGGTCGGCGATGCGCGCGCCGATCGGTGTCAGAACATTTTTCGGTTCGCGGATTGCGCCGCCGCTCACCGTCACCACCCGTGCTACCAGCGGTTGGCCGAAACGAACGGCATGATGCACAGCGCGTGCCGTGGCGACGTTGTGCACCACCACACCGAGGTCGGCGGTGAGTTTGCGCGCCGGTGTCTCGCGGCCGGTGATCGCCTGCACCAGATGACGCTCGGAACCCATCGGGTATTGCACCGGCACAGCGACCACTTCGATTTCGGCAAAAGCGGATGCCGCTTTGGTCATGATCTCGATGGCCTGCGGCTTGTTTTGTTCGATGCCAATAACCACTTTGGGCGTGCCCAGCGCGTGAGCCATGATGCGGGCACCGTCAATTATCTCAGCGGGAAACTCGCGCATCACGCGGTCATCGCAGGTCAGGTAAGGTTCGCACTCGGCGCCATTGAGCAGCAAAATTTCAAGCTTTTTCTGGGTGCCGAGATTCAGCTTCACCGCCGACGGGAAGGCGGCACCGCCCATGCCGACGATGCCCGACTGGGCGACGCGGTCATGGATCGTGTGCGGGTCGGCAGCGAAGGGATCGGCGATGGGTTCGGGCAGGTCTGCCCATTCGTCCTTGCCATCGGGTTCGAGGATGATAGTGCTCTGCGGCAACCCGGAAGGATGCGGTGCGGCCACCTGGGTCACCGCAGTGATGCGGCCCGAGGTGGGCGCATGCTGGGGAGACGATATCACCCCCTGGCTGCGCGCGATCATCTGGCCTTTCTTGACCAGATCGCCTGCGGATACCAGCACCTCGGCAGGCGCACCGATATGCTGCTGCAGTGGAATATAAAGCGCGGCGGGCATCGGCAGCGCAACGATGGCTTTTTCGCTGGTTTGATCCTTGCGGTAGTCGGGGTGGATGCCGCCGCGGATGGGGTAAAGTTTCATCTGTGACTGCTCCTAGTGCGCGTGCCCGACTTCGGGGTTGGACTGCATATGCTCAACTTCGGGCTTGGGCCAATGCCAGTTGGCCAGCGTCACCCGCACCGGAACCATCACGATAGCATCGGTGGGGCAAACCTTGGCACACTTGCCGCAGCCGTGACAGGCCTCGATGATTACCGTATGCATCAGTTTGTTGGCGCCCAGAATGGCATCCGTCGAGCATTCCCTGATGCAACGTGTGCAACCGATACAGAGAGCCTCATTGATAGTGGAATATACCGGCACCTTCTCTTCGTGCCCGGAAAGGTCGGCGGTGACGCCCAGCTTCTTGGCCAGCGCTTCGGCTACCGCCTTGCCACCGGGGGCGCACAGGATCACCGGAGTCTCACCCTTCGCCAGCGCCGCCGCGTACTGGCTGCAACCGACAAAGCCGCACTGACCGCATTGCGAACCCGGCAGAAGCGCCTTCAACTCTTCTTCCAGCGGATTTTCCTCCACGGCGAAGAAACGTGCAGCCGCGCCGAGTATGCCGCCCAGAACGACACCCATTACCGTAAGACTGATTACTGCAATCAACATATCAATATCCTCAACTCGCACTCATACCGGAAAAACCCATGAACGCCAGCGCCAGCAGGCTGGCGACAATAAAGCCGATCGGCGGACCGGCAAACAGGCGGGGTATGTTGGCCAGCGTCAAGCGCTCGCGCAGTCCGGCGAAAATGACCATTACCAAGCTATAGCCGATGGAGGAAGAGAAAGCAAACAAAGTGCTGGAAATAAAACTCATCCGGCCCTCAACCAACAGCAGCGCAACGCCCAGCACCGCACAGTTAGTAGTAATCAGCGGCAGATAAATGCCCAGCATCTGGAACAGCGGCGGCGACACCTTGCGTATTATCATCTCGGTAAACTGCACGGCTGCGGCGATAACCAGGATAAAAGTCACCGTGCGCAGGTAACCCAAGTGATAGGGTTCCAGCAAAGCGGCTTCGACCACCCAATCCGCCATCGACGAAACGGTGATCACGAAGGTGGTTGCCATGCCCATACCGACAGCGGTATCGATGCGTGTCGTGACGCCCATGAACGAACACAGGCCGAGGAAACGAGCCAGGATGACGTTGTTGACCAACGCCGCGCTAACCATCAAAAGTATATATTCCTTCATTCCGCTATTCCTTGGCTACTCAAGATTGCACATTTCGCCCGCACTGGCGCGGCGAAGAAAACGAGGGGCGAGATCGCCCCGAAGCAACAGGCGACCCGCACCGATGCGCGCCAACCACAGGCCGAACACGAGGCCTGCGAACATGGCGACCATCGTGACGACGTCGCTGCCAGCCGTCCACTGTGCCAGCGCTCCGGCGAGCAACAGGGTCGCGAGCGGAATGACATAGGCAGTAATTGATGCCTTGAGCAGCGCGTTCTCGCGAATACCCACCACCACCCTTTCGCCGACCCTGAGACCAATATCATTGACGAGCTGAAAGCGGCGCGCCTCCAACCGGCTGGCCGTGGTGCCGATGCCCTTGGCACCGCATGCCGACGCCGAAGCGCAACTGCCGCAACTGGTGGTCTGCTCGGGTACCAGCCATGCCACGGCATCGTCCACTTCCACCACATGAGCGATGCCCTCGACCATCGCGGGAGCACTGAAATCCGTGGAGTTGTCGACAGCTTCGCCCATGGTTACGCCTCTACGGTAGACACCACGCCCTCGGGCGTAACATAGATCGCCTTCAATCCTCCGGCGGCCTTGAGTATTAGCTGGCGGCGCTCGACCGGAGCCATCAGCATCGCGGTGGAAAGTCCGTCGGCAACAATGCCGGTGTCTGCCACCACTGAAACGCCCAGCAGTGCAGATGCGGTGCTACCGGTGCGCGTATTGATCAGATGAGTGAAGGTGCCTGCGGGATCAAACAGGGTGCCGTAACCGCCCGAGGTGGAAACACATTTATCCACCACGTCCAGCGTGGCAACTGTGCGGCTGGGGTCGGCAGGATTGGCAATGCCGATGCGCCAGGCTGATCCGTCCGGCTTGGTCGAGAGCGCGCGCGGTTCGCCCATATCCACCAGCATGCGGTCGAAACCATGAGCCCGCAACACATCGGTAACACGGTCGGTGATATAGCCTTGCGCGCCGCTGTTCAGCGTTAGCCCCATGCCGGGACGAGCGAAGGAAACACGGCTGCGTCCGGCATCCACTTCAACGGCACGCCAGTCCACCAGAGCAAGCGCGGCGGTAAGATCGCGCGGCGCCGGTCCGGCAGGGTCGGGATTACTTGCGGTGAAGTGGCGGAAATAGGTTTGCCACACCGGTTGTATCGTGGGGTCATAGACACCATCGCTGATCTTGGCCAGCGACAAGGCGCGCGTAAGCATGGCGATAAAATCGTCCGGCGCGTTTTCGAGCACGCCATCGCGGTTGAGCATCGAGATGGAACTGTCTGCGCGGTAAACGCTGAAGATCGCTTCGAGGCGCTTCAGTTCACCCAGTCCGGCAGCGATGGCGGCATGCGCCCGAGCCTCGTCAGTGTGAAAAAGCTGGATGGAAGCCGGTGCGCCCAGTGCGGTGCCATCCCAGCGCGCCGGTCTGGCCTGGGCACCTCCCGCCTTCAGCAACAGCGGCAGGCCTGCGGCAGCGGCAATGAAAGTGATAAAACGGCGGCGTGACATTACGGTAGGCATAAGGGCGGCCTCAAATTAGATAATTGCCGGTTTGTTTAGGGCGGTTAAATATCGCATGTAAACGATTCCATTCACAAGAAACTTTCAGCAAATTGCATTAAACAGACGGCCGAACGAGGTATCTTTACACCGCACAAATACTGGGCGCATCTGGATTTGTGCGCTGCGCTAAACCTGCGAGGGTGAGACGACACGACGTATGAAACGTTCACAAAAAAACTTACCGGCTGAATTGTACTGTAGTGCGCAAACTTAGTAAATTCACTTGGCGTTGACCTTCACTTGGCAGATATCATAGAAGCAATTTGACCTATCTTAATGCCTGCGCGCCAACATGTATATTCATAAGGCATTCATGAAACCCCTCCGTTTGCTGGGGCTCTCGGAGGTTCCGAGCCAAGGCGTCAGCGAATTTCGGGCTTCTTCACCGTGGCTGACTATGCTGCTGGCGGGTGCTGTGGTCGGATTTTGCATCTGGGTCGGATTGCGGGGGGGGGGCATCCGTTTGGGCGAACGCGGCGCCCTGCCTGGCTTTCTCGCATGGTGGATCGGCTTGGTGCCGGGATTGTACTGGCTGCTGGTGGTCAATCTTTATCTGAAGTCACTTAAGCCATCGGCATGGCTGGTGCGTGCCGATAATCAAGGCCTGTACATCAAATGGCGCTCTTATCAAAATATGGCATGGCAAACGGAAGGCCCGCAAGCTGTGTGCGTACCCTATCTCAATATTGCCGAAGCCAGACGCCACAAGCGCCGTTGGAACACCCCGGAACACCGGCATGGCGGCAATATGGTAGCACGCAACACTTTTCTTGAGCTTCAACTGCGTGATGTGGACACCACCCGGCTCGCGCAATGCCTGGCCGAAGATCGCACCGGTCGCCCTGGCGGACAACAAGTGCGCAACGCGCAATGGCAGCATTTCCCAGTCGCTCTGGAACCCGATGATCTATTAAGAATCGAGTGGCGCGCAAAACCGGGGATCAAGGTCATGCTCGAACTCTTGCGCGAGCATGGCGTCACCATCGCCTCGCCCTCGAACACCCAAAGTGATCTCACCTCTCATGCCGAGGATGCCGATCTGAAAGAGTTGGCTCGGCAAGGCGAGCTGATGGCGATGATCCGCGTGATGCGTGCCAACAGCGATGTCAGCCTGAAAGAGGCTCATACGCGGGCCAAAGCCATGATCGCCGAAGCGCAAAATACGCCAGCGCAGGGCAGGCCATGAAACCGCGGCGCACCCAAACGAATGGGCCGGAGTTAGTGCGTTCCGATATGGCTGCAATGTTCTTGATATTTGCGTTTGTGTTCCGTCGCGAAGGCGCTGAAATTGTCAGCGTCATAATGTTTGCCATCTCAATATGTGGCCGCCTTCCCCGGTCTTATACTGAAAGGGGTGTGCCGGGGTTTGCATCTCTTTTAACGTGATTGGTTTGAATAACAAATAATCCGGATTTCATCATGAAAATCGTATTCTCCATTTTTGTCCGCCGCCCTCCCGAAACCGTTTGGGCTTTTTTGGCAAATCCGGAAAACATGCTGCTCTGGAACAGCAATGTGACCCACGTTTCCCCATCAAGCTTTACTGACATTAAGCAGGGATACCGCTATACAATAACTTACCATTTGCACGGGAATTCAAACGCAACGCAATTTCAGGCGGAAATCGTTCATTTTGAGCCGCCATCGAAACTGGTCACACGCCATACGGAGGGACAAGCCTCTCCTAATCGCGACAGAATTATCGAAGAAACATACGAGCTATCGGAACGCAACGGGGGAACATTTCTGACACAAACAATGCAAATCGAGAATTCAGGTGTCAATATTTTTATGCGGCTCCTGATCCGGGCTATTCGAAAATTTGGCAAACCTGCTGGCACAACCCATCTTGCTCCACTACGCGAAATTATTGAACGGGATGAACAGAATATCTGATGTCCGAAAAAATACTTGTGCCGGAAATAATTACCGAATGCTTTGGCAGAGACCGGTAGACGGCTTCCGGAATGGCCATTACAAGGATCAAAAGGCCGTTGCGTGCCAGAATCGAACTGATGAAAGGCGGGAATGGAAAACATTTTGATGACGAGAAAGGCAAGCGACGGTAGCTCCGGTCACCGCCCAAAAATTGGCCTGGCGCTGGGCAGCGGCTCGGCGCGCGGACTCGCACACCTGGGCGTGATCCGTGCCATCGAGGATGCCGGCATCGAGGTGGACTTCATCGCAGGCAGCAGCATGGGGGCGCTCATCGGGGCGATCCATGCTGCCGGCAAGCTGGACGAACTGGAAGCAACCTTTCTGACCTTCGACTGGAGAAAGACGGTTTCCTTCTTCGACGTCGTGCTGCCCAAATCCGGCTTGCTCGACGGTACCAAGATCAGCGAACTGGTGCGCGCACATGTCCATGCCGACACCATCGAAGCGCTGCCGATACCTTTTGCAGCCGTGACAACGGATATCGTCAGCGGCGAGGAGGTCGTTATCCGCAGCGGCGATGTGATCGAGGCGGTGCGCGCCAGCATTTCGGTGCCCGGCATCTTCACGCCGGTGCGCAGCAACGGTCACATTCTGGTGGACGGCGGCCTGACCAATCCGGTGCCGGTGAGCGCGGCCCGCGCGATGGGCGCCGACATCGTGATCGCGGTCGACCTCAACCACGAGATCATCAACGGCAAGAACATGAAACCGCTGCTGCCCGCAGCAAAAGCAAACAACGCCGAAGACCATGCATCCGGCATGTTCTCGCGTTGGGTGGGCAACTATCGCCTGTCGATGAAAGATATCAAGCAGAGACTGCTCGCAGGTAACAATCAAGCCTCGGCGCAGTTCAGGAAATGGGTTTCCACGGAGCCGCTGCCCAGCATCTTCGAAGTGCTGCTGGCCTCGATCAACATCATGGAAACTCGCATCACCCAGGCGCGCCTGCTCCTTGACCAGCCCGATGTAATCATCCAGCCGCCGTTGGGGCATATCCGTTTCATGGAATTCGACCGCGCCGAGGAAATCATCGCCATCGGCTACGAGCATACGCAGCGGCAACTGGCCGCGCTGTCGCCACAACTGAACAAGCCCTCCGTTCGCAGCGAGCCAGTCGAACCATGAACGGGTTTGTTCGGCATCTCTTCAAGCAAATTCTGTCATGCTGAGCGCATTGCTGGTGGACAGAATAGACGCCATCCTGCCGCAGACGCAGTGCGGAAAGTGCGGCTATCCCGGTTGCCGGCCTTATGCCATGGCGATTGCCGCCGGGGAGGCGGATATCAACCGTTGCCCGCCCGGCGGCGAAGAAGGCATACGCGAGTTGGCGGATTTGCTCGGCGTCACATTCAAACCGTTTGGCGCAGATGTCGTGCTCAAACCCCCAGCGGTCGCCTTCATCGACGAAAATCTTTGCATCGGCTGCACGCTGTGCCAGCAAGCCTGTCCGGTAGATGCGATTTCCGGCGCATCCAAACTGATGCACACGATCATTGTCCAACTGTGCACCGGTTGCGAACTGTGCGTCGCACCCTGCCCGGTGGACTGCATCAGCATGCTGCCGCAGAAGCTGCCGACGCGCGATAAAAAACATGGCTTCGCAAACGCCGCGCGGGAACGCTACCAGTTCCGCCTCGAACGCATCGAACGCGACAAGCGCGAGAAGGCCGAGAGGCTGGCGCAGAAAGAACAGGCTGCCGCGAAACCGGTTGCCGCACCGCAGACTGATGCACAAGCCCTGATTCAGGCTGCGCTGGAACGCGCCAAGGCGCAGGCCGCTGCCGTCAAACCGCAGAATACCGAACATCTGACTCCTGCGCAGCAGGCGCAGATCGCCGAGATTGAGGCGCGCCGCGCCAAGGCTAAAAAATGATGCCTTGCTTTCTTCGGCAACTGATTTACGGAAAAGGCTGCTAGCCTATATGACATATTGTCTTTATATTTTGCGCTGTATACGGGAGCGGTAATGGTTGCTGATATTGCCCAACAGATCGAGTCACTGACGCCAGCCGATTATGCTTCGGCATTCCAACAAATTAAACCCGCCGAGCATCAACTTGAGATGCTGCGTATTCATTATGCCGCCCCAGACCATACGCTTACGGCTAGGCATTTAGCACGTGGCATGGGATACAAAAACTGGAATGCAGTAAATCTGCACTATGGAAAATTTGCGGCGAAAATTTGCGCCATACTTAACCTACCTCAAAAAGGTTTTGATCGAGTTTTTGTGCTCGCAGAATTTTTCAAACCACCCGGCAGTGAAGTTCTACTCACGCTTCGCCCATCCGTGGTTGCCGCGATTGAACAATTAGGGTTTGCCAATGGCGACATTGTTTCCGTACAAGAAGAAATAGACCCAGAAACTCCTCTTGTTGAGGGCGCAAGCTATTTCGTTCAAGTCAACGCCTTCGAGCGTAACCCCGTAGCACGACGAAAGTGCATTGAGCATCATGGTTTGAATTGCTCCGTTTGTGGTTTTAACTTTGAAGCAAACTATGGTACTGCCGCAAAGAACTATATCCACGTCCATCATCTGAAACCTCTAGCATCAATCGGAGAGGAATATGTCATTGATCCAATCCAAGACTTACGCCCAGTCTGCTCTAACTGCCACTCAGTTATCCACTTACGTCAGCCCCTTTACAGCATTGAGGAAGTTAAAGCTATGCAGCAATGCAAGAAACAGCAAACGCAGTGCCTTGCACCGGATGATTTTCAGATAGATCAATGAACCACGCCAAACGCCAAGAAATCTTCACGCGCTTCCGCGCCGCCAGGCCGCACCCAAAAACCGAGCTGGAATACCGCACGCCGTTTGAATTGCTGGTCGCGGTGATTCTCTCCGCGCAAGCCACCGATGTCAGCGTGAATGCCGCCACAAAAATACTGTTCCCGGTTGCCAACACACCGCAGGCGCTGCTTGATCTGGGCGAGGAAAAATTGCGCGAGCATGTGCAGCGCATCGGTTTGTACCAGACCAAATCAAAGCACATCATGCAAGCCTGCCGGATGCTGCTGGAGAAAAATGGCGGCACAGTGCCGCAGACGCGCGAGGAGCTTGAAGCCTTGCCGGGCGTGGGGCGCAAGACCGCCAACGTGATCCTCAACACCGCCTTCGGCCAGCCCACCATCGCGGTGGACACGCACGTGTTCCGCGTCGCCAACCGCACCGGCATCGCCCCCGGCAAGGATGTGCTGGAGGTGGAAAATAAATTGCTCAAACTCGTGCCGGACGAATTCAAGCACGATGCGCACCACTGGCTGATCCTGCACGGGCGCTATGTGTGCCAGGCGCGCAAGCCGAAGTGCCCGCAGTGCCTAATAATGGACTTGTGCGAATACCCGGAGAAAACCGCCTGATGTTCAACCCGACCCGCGACGAAGCCCGCCAATTCCTGTTCGACACCTGGCGCAAACGCCGCGAGGGCGCGCTGCTCACGCCATTGGAAGACCTCGCCGCGCAGCTCATCGAAAAACATCCGGAATACCACGACCTGCTGGCCGATCCGGAGCGCTATCAGGACAAGGACTACGCGCCGGAACACGGCGCGACCAATCCGTTCCTGCACCTGATGATGCATCTCAGCATCGAGGAGCAGCTTTCCATCGGCCAGCCGCACGGTATCCGCGCGCATTTCGGGCGGCTCAGCGCACGGTATAATTCCGAACATGACGCGCAGCACCGCATGATGGAATGCCTGGGTGAAATGATCTGGCAGGCGCAACGCAACAAAACCGCGCCGGATGCAGCGGTTTATTTATCCTGCATGGAAAAAATCTGATGCGCCGTTCCCGTCAATTACGGGAATAACCAAAAATAGTTCATGGACAAAATATTTCACCCCATCGCGATGGACCGCAAAGAGCTGTCGGATATGCATTTGCAAATCCGCCGCATGTGCCACGATCTGAATGCCCCGATCCGCGCCATCCACGGCTTTGCGGAAATTCTGCAACGGCGCGAGGCGGATCAGTTAAGCGAAAGGGGCAACATGTACTTGCAGCGCATGGTTGCCGCCACCCACACGATGGAGCAGATTGTCAGCCGCCTGCACCAGTACGCCCGGCTTGCCACCCACCCCCTTAAACTCAAACCTGTTTCAGTTGCGCAATTTACCGAAGAAATAATTTCCGTTCATTACCGCCACCTGCCTGTTGGCGCATCCCTGCAATGGCAGGCGGATCAGTCGCTGGTGTGGCCCAGCGACCCGGTGCTGCTGGAAACCATTTTGCGGGAACTGGCGGAGAATGCCCTGCTGTACACCAAGGCCGAGGCTCCCGCGCAAGTGAATATTGCCTGGAGCATCGAGCAAGGCCGGCTGCTGCTGACCGTCCGCGATGAGGGCATCGGTATCGACCCGGAATATCACCAGCGCGTGTTTGATCTGTTTGAGCGGCTGCATGGCCGCGATCAGTTTGCGGGTGCGGGTACCGGCCTCACCATGGTGCTCAAGGCGGTCGGCCTGCTGGGCGGCACAATTGCGCTGGCTTCCGCTGTTGATCTTGGCACCACCGTGCAAATCTCGCTGCCGAAACCGGATGGAGCTGGCGCATGAGCCCGCAATCGCCATTTTCGACATCGCTGCTTGCGCCAGGAATCAGGCTCGTGCAGAACCTCAAGTTTGCGGAAAAATTCCTGCTGGTTTGCTTGTTGCTGCTGATCCCGCTCATTTACGCCAGTTACTACCTTCTGGACGATGTCCACCAACATGCCCAAGAGAAGCAACTGGAAATGGACGGCCTGCAATATGCAGTTCAGGTTTCCGCACTGCTTGAATTAATTCCACAGCATCGCGGCATGACCAACGGCCTGCTGCGTGGCGACGAAAACTTTCGTGCCAGAATTGCCGCCATGCAACCGGCCCTGGAAAAAGCCCTGGCCGATGCCGATGCCGCAGACCAGCGCTGGGGAGCAGAATTACAGCTTCACGAACCATGGCAACAGGTTCGCTCCCGCTGGTTGAGGCTGCATGACAACGCCCGGCAATTATCCGCCGACACCAGCTGGCAGCAGCACACCGACTTGATTGCCGACTATCTGGATTTGGTTTTCCGCATCACCGTCAACAGCTCGCTTTACACCGAAGACGATCCGGCCACCCGCCACATGATCGAGGTAAATTTCCATTATCTGCCCCAGCTCATCGAGGCATTGGGGCAGTTGCGCGGCAGCGGATCGGGCATGATCGCGGACGGCAAAATCACCATGGAAGAGCATCACGAATTTACCCGCCTGATATCAGCCGTCTCGGTGCTCTCCCATGAAGTGCAGCGCAACATGGGGTTTGCCTTTGAACGCAGCTGGCCATTGCGAACAGCCTTTGCCGATTCGGCCAATCAGACGGCCAGCCAGGCAGATGGTTATGCGGCGCTAGCGCAAGCTCAAGTGTTGCAACCCGCTGTTCCAGCCATCTCTGCCCCGCTCTATTTCGACCACGGCACCGAGGCTATTTCCAGCGGCTACCGCCTGCTCAAGATGACCACGGAACATAATCGTGAAAATTTTGAACGGGATATCAAGAGTCTCAACAGCCACAGAAACACGCTGGTCGTTACGTTCATGCTGGGGATGCTCATGATCGGCTATTTGATCATGGCTTTTTACTTCTCCATCCGCAATACCACCGGCATTCTTAAAAATGTTGTGGATCATCTGCAACATGGTGATGCGCCGCAAGAGGTCGTCTTGCCGGGACGCGATGAGCTGGGCAAAATTGTCCAATTGTTCAACCAGCTATCCGGGCAGCTGATTCGCACCAACACCGAGTTGCGCCGCAGCCACCATGAAGACCAACTGCTGAGTGATCTTTCGTTGCTGGCGCTGCAACATGACAACCTGAACCGGTTTGCGCAAGCCGCCTTGCCCCTGATTGTCGCTGCCGCCGAGTGGCTGCCCTGCAAACCGGCTGGCCAAATCAATCTGGTTCGCGGTGATAATAGCCGCTACGTTGCCGCCACGCTCGGCATGGAACCCATCAATCCCGCCACTGCAACCCATTTGACAGGAATGCGCATTGAGCGCGTTGCACAGAACAATATCCTGCGCCTGCCTTTCATGATTGGCGGCGAATGCGCTGGCGAACTGCTCCTGGCGATAATGGGCGAAACATTGCCCCCCGAGAAACAAATTTTTCTGTCACGGTTGGCCAATGCTTTCGCCATCGCGGTTGGCCGCCTCAGCGCCGAATCGGCCTTGCAGCAACGCGAGGTGGACCTGCTGCGTTCCAACGAAGAGCTGGAGCGATTTGCCTATATTTCCTCCCATGACATGCAGGAACCGTTGCGAAAAATCCAGTCCTTTGGTGACCGGTTGATCAGCAGCACCAAGCTGGAGGGTCGCTCTCTCGACTTCCTCCAGCGCATGGTTGCCGCCGCCGGAAGGATGCAGGAACTGATTGAAGATTTACTGATGTATTCCCGTGTGAATGCGAGCCAGCGCCCCTTTGTGCCGACCGATCTCAATCAGGTTGTTGCCGAAGCCTGCAATACGCTCGAACTGCAAATTGAAGAAACGCGGGCTAAAATCCACATTGATCCGCTGCCGGTGATTGACGCTGATAAAATCCAGATGGTGCAGCTATTCCAGAATCTTATCGGCAATGCGCTAAAATATCGCCGCGAGGGTGTCACGCCTATCATCACGATCACTGTTGATGAGCCAAACAAACCCGGCACGGAAGACAATATGCTGCGTTTGATCTGCCAGGACAATGGTATTGGTTTCGAGCAGCAATATGCCGAACAGATATTTGAGGCCTTCAAGCGGTTGCATGGTCGCGGCGAGTATTCCGGATCGGGAATCGGTTTATCGGTTTGCCGCCGTATTGTGGAACGTCACGGCGGAGCAATTTACGCAACCAGCGAGCCTGGAGTCGGAACCCGCATGCACCTGAGCGTGTGGCTTTCCCATAAAAACGCATCAGCAATATAGGAGACCCATGATGGCAAATAACGAGCGCATCACTATTTTGATGGCCGATGATGATCCGGATGACCGGTTGCTGGTGCAGGATGCCTTTGATGAAATCCGGCTGGCTAATCCGCTGGTTTTTGTCGAGGACGGCATTGAATTGATGGACTACCTGCATCGTCGCGGCGACTACGCTCATCTCGCCGGCACCCCGTTGCCCGGACTGATTCTGCTTGACCTGAACATGCCAAAGAAAGATGGTCGCGAGGCGCTCAAGGAGATCAAGTCAGACCCTGTGCTGCGCATGATCCCCATCGTCGTCCTCACCACCTCGAACGCGGAAGAGGACATTCTTCGCACCTACGATCTGGGCACCAACTCGTTCATCGTCAAGCCCGTCACATTCGACAAGCTGGTGGAAATCATCCGCAAGGTCACCCAATACTGGCTCGAAATTGTGCGCCTGCCGCCAAATCATTAGGGGTCTGCCATGAGCGCGAAAGATCTGAATATCCTGTTGTTGGAAGATGACGAGAACGATTATCTTCTTATCCATGATTTGTTGAAACAAATCTATGGCGCTAAATTTCACCTGGACTGGGCAAACAGCTATGCGCGGGGTGATCAGTTGGTGTCGGCCAAGCACTACGATATCTTCCTGGTGGATTACCAGCTTGGCAGCCAACTCACGGGAACTGACTGGGTGGCTGCCCTGCACAAAAAACTGGGTGGAAAATGTCCGCCGTCCATCCTGCTTACCGGCCAACCCGATGTGCGGTCAATCGAAACGTTGGCCAGGGAAACCATCGGCATTGCTTACTTTGTAACCAAGAGCGAACTTAACACAGAGAGCCTTGAGCGCACGATCCGCTTTACTCTAAAAAACTACGAGTCGGTTCGCCAGACGTCAAATTTAGTCACTATTCTGATGGCCGATGACGACCCGGATGACCGGCTGCTGGTGGAAGATGCTTTCGCGGAAATCCGGCTGGAAAATCCGCTTGATTTTGTCGCTGATGGCATTGCGCTGATGGACTACCTGCACCGCCGGGGCGCCTACACCCATCTTGCCGGGACCCCGTTGCCCGGACTGGTACTGCTCGATTTGAATATGCCACGCAAAAACGGGCGGGAAGCTCTGCATGAAATCAAACAACACGAACTGTTACGCAAAATTCCAATTGTGGTCTTGACCACCTCCAGAGCGGAGGAAGATTTGCTCGCCAGCTACAACCTCGGCGCCAATTCGTTTATCGTCAAGCCGGTCACCTTTGACAAGCTGGTGGAGGTGATTCGGGCAGTCACCGATTATTGGCTGTGTATCGTCACCCTGCCAACATCGGTAGCAGAGTAGCCAGATGAAACATCCAAAAAACATTCTGGTGGTGGATGACGATGAAAACGACTATCTACTGATCGAGTATCTGTTGCACCAGATTTACGGTGCGGGTCTTTCGATTGATTGGGCCAATGACAGCGCAACAGCAAGCAAGCTGATTGCAAGCCGCAGCTACGATGTCTGCCTGGTAGATTATTACCTGGGTGATGGAACCAATGGCCTGGAATGGGCGCAGTCGATAATCCTGGCACAAGGTCTCGAATGCCCCCCGTTCATCATGCTCACCAGCATCGAGTCCTGCGAAAATATTGACCTGAACGCAAGCGAGAGCGGTATTGCCGACTTTATCGCCAAGCCCGAATTAACCGCCAAAACTCTCGAACATTCCGTTCGCTACGCGATACAGACCCGGCACACGTTGCGCGAGTCGCTGCGCTGCGAAACACGCTTCCACCTGTTTTTCGACCACGCCTACGAAGGCATTCTGCTGCTGGATAACAACGGCAAGGTGCTGCAAGCCAACCGTAGTGCGGAGCGTATGTTCTGCTATGCGAAGGGAACCATGGAGGGGTTGTACATACACCAGCTGATCAACGATTTCTCGCTCGAATATAACCTGCTGAATAACCAGATTGCCGGACAGGAAACGCCGGCCATAATGGAACGGATGACCGGCAAAGACCAGCAAGGGGGAACGCTGGATCTGGAAATGGCGATCAATATGGCGAGAATGGACAATGAGGTTTTTTATTCCGTCAGCCTGATCAACATACACCATCATCTGGCGAAACAGGAAGAACTCGCCAGGCTGGCGCATACCGACCCGCTGACCGGACTGATGAACCGGCGCCATTTCCGCCTGCTCGCCGACCAGGAATTTTCTCGCGCCGCACGCACGCACCAGCAACTATTCATGATGATGCTCGACATCGACCACTTCAAACAGGTTAATGATACTCACGGCCATAACGTTGGGGATCAGGCGCTGATTGCGATCGCCGACGTGCTTAAGAACGGCGTTCGCGACATGGATATCCTTGCCCGCTGGGGCGGCGAAGAGTTCCTTGTGTTGCTGCCTGAAACCAATATGGAGGGTGCCGCGCACATCGCAGAGCGCATTCGCCAACAGGTCAGCCAGATTCAATTGCCAAAACTACCGGATGGCCTGACTATCAGCATCGGGTTGTGCGAAGCAAAGCCCGACATGGAACTGAAAACCGTCACCCATCTTGCCGATCAGGCGCTCTATCAAGCCAAGGCAGGCGGCCGCAACCGCATCGTCTGCCATGAATAGCAGGGGCCGCCCCCTACGGGTTATTTGTACCTTCGAAACAGATTTGGCAGCAGAGATTTTCTGGGCGCATTAAAACTTGCATTTTTAATATATCATATTAAAATAGTCGGGCATTATTTCCGATCAACCTCTCTTAAAAGGAACTCAAAAATGGCCCACGATTGCTCCCACGCCACATCCCCTGACATGCGCTACCAGTTCGACGCGCGCGGTATCGCAAAGCGCTTCCGCCATGCCGCTATTTTTGGTGCATTCGATGCGCTGCAGCCCGGCGAAACCATGCTGTTCTGCAACGACCACGATCCGCTGCCGCTGCTCGCTCAATTGACACAACGCTATGGCAACGCTATCGATATCAACTACGTCGCCCGCGAGCCGGGACAGATCGTCATCGAATTCAATCGCAAATAACTGCGCAATGCTGGTCATACTGGTGCTGGCGGCGGTGGCGAGTTTCGCCGGCGCCGTCGCACTGCCTTTGCTTCATCCGCTTCCGCCC
This sequence comes from Gallionella sp., assembly GCA_023259035.1. Taxonomy (GTDB): domain Bacteria; phylum Pseudomonadota; class Gammaproteobacteria; order Burkholderiales; family Gallionellaceae; genus Gallionella. The sequence continues at coordinate 72,391 of JAHFRA010000007.1, read as the reverse complement.
GCCGCCCACATCCATCTCGTCTTGGCGGCAGGCATCATGCCATTGATTCTCGGCGCGATGATCCACTTCGTGCCGGTACTGACGCGCAGCACCACAGCACACCTTGGCGTGCGCCTGATCCCGCTGTTGGCGCTGGCTGCGGGCATGCTGGCATTCTTCTCCTTTGCCGCATCGAATCGGATTTATTATCTTGCCGCGCTTATCGTGCTGGTCACTTCTGTGATATTCGCCGCATGGATCATCCATCGCGCCGACAAAGCCGTGGGCAAACCTCATCCCTGCCTATACTGGTACCTCAGCGCAATTGCCTGCCTGGCTCTGGCATTTGCTGCGGTATTGGCCATGGCGTTGTGGCCCGAACAACGCCTGGCTCTGAAACGCTTGCACCTGCACCTCAACACGCTGGGGTTTATCGGACTGACCGCAGTTGCCACCCTGCAGGTGCTGCTGCCCACCGCCGCCGGACGGCCCGACCCGCAGGCTGCCGCAAGGCTGCGCCGGGATATGAAATGGGCACTGGGCGGGACACTGTTGATCTCGGTCGGGGCAGCCTGGTTCAAGCCTTTGGTGTGGCCGGGCGCGGTGCTGTGGATGATTCCCCTGATGCATTCGGGCAAAGCCTGGCTTAACCTCTACTCCCAGGAAATTCGCCAGCTCCATGGCGCGGCATCATCACTGGCTACAGCGCTAGCCGGATTGTTTGTCGTCTTGTTGTTTGGCTCACTGCACGCGGGCGGCGCCCTCAATTCGATAGATACCGCCCACGCCTTTATTCTCGCTTTTCTGTTTCCGCTGGTGACGGGCGCGGTTAGCCAACTGCTCCCCATCTGGGCTCGTCCAGGCCCGCAAACTGCTTGGCACGTGCTGGTTCGGCAACGACTCGGGGCATGCGGGGGTTGCCGTGCCGCGCTGTTTCTCGTTGGCGGCCTCTTGGTGGGTTTGGGTTGGCGTGGGGGTCTGGTGTTCTCAATTGCGGCACTGGCCGCTTTTTTGCTGCAATTCGCGGCGACAGTATTCTGTCGCACGCGCGCCGCATCTGCCACCTAACTCCAATTCTATTGTGGGCGCGATAAATCGCACTCCTGCAGCTTTTAACCCGGCAGCCCCCGTTAAAGCTACCGTCCCGATGGCGGGGGGATCAAGTCCGACAGCCGATATAAATCCAGCGTCGCAAGAAAATTCTTTCTGGCTTCGATCAAGATTGACTTGAGAATGCAGGTTGGCAGCAATGTACAAGAACTGGCACCCGCCTCAAAACATTCGGCAATAGCCATGTTCTCTTCGGTATCGCGCACCACGTCACCGAGGTTGATCATCTCCGCTTGGCGCGCTAGGCGCATACCGCCGCCTTTGCCACGCACAGTTTCAATATACCCGCAGGTTGCCAGCTTGTTGACGATTTTCATCAAATGATTTTCGGAGATGCCATGTATCTCGGCGACCTCCCTGATCGTCACCAGATGATCAAGCCTCTCCCCCAGATACATGAGCACCCGTAATGAATAGTCAGTAAAACGAGTAAATTGCATAATTTTCCCGAATAAATCTGTATGCTACATATACCTTGATGCAAGTATAACCAAAAATTTTGCTCCGCACATACCCATAGAAATTCTGTTGGACGTGCATTCACAACATTGTTTTTGTGTTTTAAGGATGGTAGATTGAACACACATCCTAAATGCCACTTCAATGGATAGTCCAATGCCTATGCAACCAGGAATGCCCACCAGGGAAACCGTCCTGAATATTCTACATAACGTCATCGATCCGGAAGTCGGTGTGAACATCGTCGATCTGGGTCTGATATACGGCGTGGAAATTTCGGGCAACAAACTGCGCGTCGATCTGACCATGACCACACCGGCCTGCCCGATGGGAGACATGATTCTCGATGATGCACGGCGTGCCTTGAAAGGGCTGGCGCCAGACGATGCCGAGATCGACATTAACCTGGTGTGGGAACCGCCGTGGAGCCCGGACAAAATGAGCGAAAACGCACGCGATCATTTCGGCTGGGATTAAGCCTTCAAACCCGCACTATGACGACTGCAAACTCCAGGCCCATCAACCGCCGCACCCACCACCCGAACCGGAAATGACCGTGCGGCCTGGTGACTTGGGTGTTCCGTTCCGTCTGCCGCTGCTGATTCTGGGATTTGCGTCCCTGGCATCGGGCGTCTTGGCCGGCCTCGCGCGGTTGGGCTGGGGAGTGCCACTCCCCTCGGCGCAATGGGTTCTGCTGCACGGACCGCTGATGGTGTGCGGTTTCCTCGGCACCGTCATCGGCCTGGAGCGGGCAGTTGCACTGGGTTACCGCTGGGCCTATGGCGGCCCGCTGTTGACCGGATTGGGCGGCGGCGCTTTCCTGCTCGGCTTTCCAATTTCCGCAGGCGCATCAGCCATGGTGCTCGGCAGTGCCGTGTTGTGTGCCGGAACCACTCTGATCATGCTGCGCCAGCGCGAGCTGTTCATGGTCACGATGGTGCTCGGCGCCGTCAGTTGGCTGGCTGGCAATCTGCTGTGGCTGACCGGCACCCCGGTGCCGGGAGTGGTTGCGCTGTGGATCAACTTTCTGCTGCTGACCATTGCCGGCGAGCGGCTGGAACTATCGCGCTTCCTGCCGCCTTCACCCGGCGCCAAAAAAATCTTTGCGGTCATCCTTGCCGTGCTTATGGCGGGCGGCATCCTCAGCGCAACGGGCTTCGGCATGGTCATGTACGGTGTCGGACTGCTCGGCTTGGCGCTGTGGCTGCTGCGCCAGGACATTGCGCGCCGCACGGTAAAACAACAAGGGCTGACCCGCTTCATCGCCGTCTGCCTGCTCTCCGGCTATGCCTGGCTCGCCATCGGCAGCATTATGCTGCTTGCCGCTGGCAGCCTGGCCGGGGTGGCCTACGATGCGGTATTGCATGCCATCCTGATCGGCTTCGTGTTTTCGATGGTATTCGGCCACGCCCCAATAATTTTTCCTGCCGTGGTGCGGGTCAGGATGCCGTATCACTGGACTTTCTACCTGCCGCTGCTGGTGCTGCATGCGTCACTGCTGATACGCATCACCGGCGATGTGCTGGCGCTGCCGGGACTGCGCAACCTCGGCGGATTATTGAATGCGGCAGCACTGGTGTTTTTCATCTTGAATACCATCAGCAGCGTGATCCGCGGCTTCCGTGCTGGCAGGAATTGAACTTTTCAATCAATGGCAACTCGGACAGCACCGTTTTCATCATTCGGGCATTTCATCGTTTTGGCGATTGATCTTTAGACCTACTCTTAAGGGAAAAATATATGTTTGCACAATGGAAAAAAATTATCGCAATTCTGTCCGCTGCCGCACTGCTGGGCCTGGGCGCAAAAACTGCTCTGGCTCAAGAACACAATCATGCGCATGAGCATGACGCGGGAAAACCGGCGCTGCTCACTCTGAATAACGGCAAGAAATGGGCTACCGATGACAACCTGCGCCAGGGTATGAGCCGTATCCGCGACGCGCTGTCATCAGAACTTCCCGCGATCCATTCCGGCAAAGCCACCGCGGAACAATATCGGGCACTGGCGCAGAAGACGAATGACCAGATTACGTTCATGGTGAAAACCTGCAAGCTGGAGCAGAAAGCGGATGCCGCACTCCATCTCATACTGGTCGACATTATTGCCGGCACGGATGCCATGTCAGGACAGGATGGCAGCGAGGCGCTCAAGGGTGCAGAAAAGGTCGTCCACGCGCTGGACAACTATGGCATCTATTTCGACCATCCTGGCTGGCATGGGGTGAAGCTGTCCCATTGACAGCCACCGTTAAATCTGTGGCCATTTCTCCATAGGCCACATACGGGTTAAATTACCCTTGGCCGGGGGTTTACCTAACTGAATTAGGTTATATAATCCCCTATAGCGATTATAATAAACCGAGATAAAAATTCGGTAAAAGCAAGTGATTGACCGCCTGAACAAACTCTCCACAGCGCAGCTTTGGCTCCTTTCAATTGCCATCTCCGTAGTCATGACAGAGTTTGTCGTGGGCATCATGGACATCCTGCTAAAAGGGGATATCACCTATGATTACCTGCTGACGGGCTTTGTCGCATCCCTATTTGTTGCCGGCCTTGTCGTAAGCTTTCTGACTTCCTTTTTAATTCAACAAAGAAAAAGCGCGGCAGACTTTCGTATCGCCGCCGCCGCTTTTGAGTCTCAGGAAAGCATGCTGGTCACCGATGCCGATAGCGTGATTCTTCGGGTGAACTGCGCCTTCACCAACGTCACCGGTTACACCGCTGAAGAAGTCGTTGGTAAAACCCCGCGCATTTTTAGCTCGGGTCGCCAGGATGCAAACTTCTACGCGGCCATGTGGGAGAGCATCAATCAAACAGGCGGATGGGAAGGCGAAATCTGGAACCGTCGCAAGAATGGTGAAATATTCCCTGAGCATCTCAGCATCACCGCAGTGAAAGACCAAAATGGCATTGTCACGAACTATGTTGCCTCACTCGCCGACATCACCGTGAGCAAGGCAGCGAATGAAGAGATCAATCATCTGGCGTTCTATGACACTCTCACCCAGCTGCCCAATCGGCGGCTTCTAATGGACCGGCTCAAGCAGGCACTGGCCTCCAGTGCGCGCAGTGGTCGGGAAGGGGCGCTATTGTTTATTGATCTGGACAATTTCAAGTCGCTCAACGATACCCTCGGCCATGACGTCGGAGACTTGCTCTTGCAGCAGGTTGCGCAACGTCTTAAATCCTGCGTGCGCGAAGGCGACACCGTGGCCCGCCTGGGCGGCGACGAATTCGTGGTGATGCTGGAAGACCTGAGCGAACATGCGTTGGAAGCTGCGGCGCAGACTGAAACCGTTGGCGAGAAAATTCTCGCCACCCTCAACCAGCCTTACCAGCTTGCCAAACACGAACACCACAGCACCCCCAGCATCGGGGTGGTACTCTTCAGCGATCACGAGCAGAATCAGGATGAACTGCTGAAACAGGCAGATATCGCCATGTATCAGGCCAAGAAAGCCGGTCGCAACATTCTGCGTTTCTTCGACCCGCAGATGCAGGACACCATCACCGTCCGCGTCGCTCTGGAATCCGACCTGCGCCGCGCCATCTCCGAACAAAAGCAGTTCCAGCTTTACTATCAGGCGCAGATCGATTCATCGGGTCGCTTGATCGGCGCTGAAGCGCTGCTGCGCTGGCAACATCCCGAACGCGGCATGGTACCCCCGACCGAATTCATTCCGCTCGCCGAAGAAACCGGGCTGATTCTGCCTCTGGGTCACTGGGTGATGACAACCGCCTGCCAGCAGTTGGCAATCTGGGCGGCACAACCGGAAACGGCTCATCTCACTCTGGCAGTGAACATCAGCGCCAAGCAGATATGCTTGCCGGTTTTTGTTGATGGGGTATTGGCGTTGGTTGATCGTTTCGGGGTAGACCCCGCAAAACTCAAACTGGAAATCACCGAGAGCATGTTGCTGGGCAATGTGGATGACATCATCGCAAAAATGACCGTGCTGAAAGCCCGTGGCATAAATTTCTCCATGGATGATTTCGGTACCGGTTATTCATCCTTGCAATACCTCAAACGGCTGTCGCTTGATCAGCTCAAGATTGACCAGTCGTTCGTGCGCGATATTGCCACCGATGACAGCGACAAGGCGATTGTGCGCACCATCATTGCGATGGCACAAGGCTTGGGCCTGACGGTCATTGCTGAAGGCGTGGAGACCGAAGAACAGCGCCAACTTCTCCTGAACAGAGGCTGCACTACCTACCAGGGGTATCTGCTTGGCAGGCCGGTACCGCTGGCGGAGTTTGAACAGTCAATACCCCGAAGCTAAGTATCGACCGCTGGGTTCTGTGATTCCATTTTTCAATCAATAGCGCAATATCGCAAGGGTAACTTTTCGCATCGTTCCCACGGTCTGTTGAACTACTAGCCATTCGACTAGGTTGTCCAAAGACGACAACCAAGTCGCTGGTTATCTGTGGGAACGTCTCTCGGGTGCCCGGACAAGTGCTTTTCGTAGTGGACGAACTGCGTCCTGTGCCGCAGGAGCGGCACGGCTGCATTCCCACGCCAGAGCGTGGGAACGATGGCAAACCGCGACGCGTCTTGCCCGATCAATTCGGCGCACACATCACCACGCCCTCGTTGCTCCAGCCGCGCGTCACGACCTCACTTATGGCAGTCAGGCTGCTGGTGATGCGGTGGTTGGAATCGACGCCTCGTGCAAAACCATTGTTATAGGCGCGGTAGACCGGCATGGTGCCGGTGGGGCAGGTTTGGTTCGTCGCCGGAGTTGAAACAAAATCCAGGCTCTCAAAATTCCAGTTTTTTACGTTGAGTTTGCGCGGATCACCCGTGGGGATTTGCTGGTCTTTCAGCCCCTGACATTCCGCCGGATCGACCGTATAGAAATGCGAGTTGGGACCGGGTGAGTAGCTGCCATAGAAACGGCAGACGGAAGTGCCACCACCCGACTTGAAGCTATTGCCGGTGCGAATCCAGCCGGGCCCCGCGCTGCCGCCGTCGATCTGCGCAGCTTCGTTTGAATCGGCGGTAATGAAGTAGTTGTCGAGATTGGTGTTGTAGAACTCGACGATAGTCTGGTTGGCCGTGCTGATGGCGATGATCTGCGTCACTTGAGTAGCCGCATTGTAGCTGGCATCGCCCGCCTGATTGGCTGCAATCGTACAGGCACCTACCGCAATGCCGATGACGGTGCTGCCACTGACCGAGCAGACGCTCGGTGTCATACTGCCAAAGCTCACCGCAAGACCAGAGGTAGTGGTAGCACTCGCCGTGGTAGTGCCGCCCACTGTCAAGGCGGTTGGCGACAAGCTGATCGCCCCAATGGACTGGCTAGCATTTGTATTGACTGTTCCGATATGGCAGGTATAGCTCCACGAAATACAACTATTGCCGCACGGCTGCCCTGTAGTACAGTTTTTAGCGTAGACAACGCTCGACCATACAATCACAAAAACTATAAAAATGAGTTTTTTCACTCAGTTGTCTTTCGCTCCCTGCTCGATCCATTTTTTCAATACCCCGATATTTTTCTTTGAGAGTCCCCCGGTCATGCCATAGGGCATCTTGATGGAAGCATGGACGCGGCCCTCGACCACCTGGATCATGATGCTGGTGAAGCTGTCGCCGGGCTTGATGACGGCGCCGAATTTAGTTCCTTTCATCAGGCTTTGGTAGGTGCGCATATCCAGCCCGCTTGTTTCAAAGCCCTTGCCGCCAGGTTCGTGACAGTTCAAACAATAGTCATGGATAATCGGGCGGACATTGTCCTTGTAACTGACTTCTGGCTGCGCTGGTGCAGCAAAAGCCAATGTGGGAAATAATAGCGAAGCAAGAACAGTAATGCGTTGCAAAATTCCGATTTTCATATTGCACCTCACCCCATAGAAAATTTATTTCAGTCTCGACCAGATTTGTTTTTTAACCAAGTACAGCAGGAAAGTCAGAACGAACAGATAGCCGAGCACATAATAGCCCAGTCTATGCCGCTCTTGCTCATGCGGGTCCGCCGCCCACGCGAGGAAAGAGATAATGTCGCGCGCTTTGCCCTGTATCTCGGTGCGTTGCGCTGCTTCGGTGGCAGCGCTGATGCCGAGTATGTCGGGCATCTTGGTCTCGGGGTAGATGTGGTTGCCCGGCATTCCCTCGGGGGTGACGTAATAGCCCATCATGTAGGAATACACATAGTTCGCTCCCCCGTCGCGCGCTTTCGCCATCAGGCTCAGATCGGGGGGTGCTTTGCCGTATGCCTGCATCGCATCACTCTCCGACATTTGCGCGAGCAATGCTGCATCCAACGGCTGATCCCCGCGCCAGGTATCCACCTTTTGTTTATCGATACCGAAGCCAACCAGGTCGCGGTATTTGATGTACTTCATGCTGTGGCATGGGCGACAGGCATTCATCACGGCATCCACGCCACGCTCAACCGTCCGCACATCGATACCCACCTTGACGGTTTCCAGTTTTGCTTCCGAGGCAAGCGCCGATGAAGCGATGCAGCACAAAACCAGTAATGCCATGAATGTTTTCATGCCGCCTCTCCTTCGCGCGTCAATTTTTCGCGCGGCGGGCGTTTTTCGAACAATGCCAGCAGCTCCGGTGGCAGACCGCGTGCGCGCATCCAGCGTTCCTCCGCTTTGGATATGAACGGATGGAGAAAGAACGAGCCAAAGTAGCACAACGTCGCCACCTGCCCTATCAAAAGGGTCTGGTTGGTCGGAGGAATGTAGCCGACATAACCCAGCACCAGCATATCCAGCAAAAAGAGGTAAAACTGCACCCGATAAATCGGGCGAAAATGTGCCCCGCCGGGAATGCGCGAACGATCCAGAAACGGCATGAAGGAAAACATCATCACGGATAAGCCCATCGCCACTACGCCGCCAACCATGTTCGGAACCGAGCGCAGGATCGCGTAGAAGGGCAAGAAATACCATTCCGGAACGATGTGGTTCGGTGTCTGCATCGGGTTGGCCGGGATGTTGTTGGCAGGTTCGATCAGGCTGTCAGGCATGAAGAATACGAATATGCTGAACACGATCAGAAACACTCCCAGGCCATAAAAATCCTTGGCAGTGAAATACGGATGGAACGGAATATTGTCCTTGTCGGCCAGATTGATGCCGCTCGGGTTGCTGCTCTTCACCGAGTGCAACGCCACCATATGCACCGCCACCGCACCGATAATGAGGAAAGGGAACAGATAATGCAGTGCAAAGAAACGGCTCAGCGTGGCATCGCCCACAGTGTAATCGCCGCGCAGCCAAACGACCACTTGGTCGCCGAAAAACGGGGTGGCACGAAACAGGTTGGTGATAACCGTCGCCCCCCAGAACGACATCTGCCCCCAAGGCAATAGATAACCCATGAACGCCGTCGCCATCAACAACAGCAACAGTCCCTGCCCTGTCCACCACAACAGTTCGCGCGGTGTGCGAAAAGAGCCATAATACAAAGTGCGCGCCATGTGGATGAAAATCACCAGAAAGAAAGCCGAAGCGCCCGTCGAATGCATATAGCGCAACAGCCAACCGTAGTTCACGTCGCGCATGATGTGCTGGATAGAATCGAAAGAGAGAGCGGTATCCGCCTTGTAGTGCATGGCAAGGAAAATGCCGGTGGCAATTTGCAATACCAGTACGAACCCGGCGAGAAAGCCGAAGTTCCACCAATAACTGAGATTGCGCGGTGTGGGATAACTCGTCAGTTCATGCTCGACAAAGCTGGTGAGTGGGAAACGCTGGTCTATCCATTTGATGATGCGTCCGGGCATGGTCGTCTCCTAGGCTTTGCCGATGACAATCTTGTTTCCCGCCACGAAGCGATACGGCGGCACTTCGAGGTTCTTTGGCGCGGGGCCGCGCGTGACGCGACCGCTATCGTCAAATTGACTACCATGACAGTGGCATACCCAACCCGGACCTTCTTTGTTTGGCACGCATCCCATGTGCGTGCAGACGCCAATCACGACTAACCATTCAGGATTTTGCACACGCTTGCTATCCGGCTCCGGATCGGAGCCGCCATCGGAAGCGCCCGCCGCTTTGATCTGCTCCGGCGTGCGGCGCAGGATGAACACCGGCTTGCCCTGCCATGCAACGGTGCGCATCGCGCCCGGCGTAATGCCGGAAAGATCAACTTCTGCCTCCGCCTTCGCCAGCACGTCAGAACTCGGATTCATGCTCGCAACGAACGGCACACAGGTAGCAGCCACACCCGCGCCGCCGACCACCGAAGTTAGCTTGATCAAAAAGTTGCGGCGATCACCGCAATCGCCAACGCTTAAGGTTTCTTTCTTCATCTTGATGCTCCCTAAGAATATTATCATCCACTAATCTTCTTGCGCATCCTACGCCACCGCGTCGCCATTCACAATGAGTATAATATTGCGGGCAGGTATGGCGCATTTCTCCTTCGTGTTAGTAGTTTGCCCATTTTTTCGCGCCATCTGCATTCTGGTTAAATCGTGAGTGCCGCAGAAAAATAAAAGCGTATTACATCTGCGACAGCCCCCCTGTTACACGTCTTCCGACCGGGAACACCAGCACAAAAGTACTGCCCTTACCCTCATCGCTCAACACCTCAATTTTGGCTTGATGACGTATCGCGATGTGCTTGACGATCGCCAAACCGAGGCCGGTTCCGCCCGTGTCACGAGAGCGGCTGCGGTCGACGCGATAAAAACGTTCGGTCAGGCGTGGAATATGTTGCGGTGGAATGCCGATGCCGCTGTCTTGCACAGAAAACACCGGCTGTTCATCGCGCTCTGTCCATCGCAATAAGATGGTGCCGTCTTTTGGCGTGTAGCGAATCGCGTTGCTGAGCAGATTGTCGAACGCACTGCGCAATTCTTCGCGATTGCCGAGCAAGTTTACGTTGCTCAATACCTCAAGGCGCAATGAATGTGATCCACCGCTCAGCACTTGCCCCTCCTGATATATTTCATTGAGCAGCGCTTCCATATCCACGACCTCTTCAAGCAGCGGATCCTGAGTATTTTCCAGGCGGGACAGGGCGAGCAAATCAACAACCAGATTTTCCATGCGTTTGGTTTGCTCGGCCATCAGTTGCAAAGCGCGCCGCGCACTATCCTGGCTGAGATCCGGCATGTCCTGCAAGTTTTCGACGAAACCGTTCACCACTGTCAGGGGCGTGCGCAGTTCATGCGAAACATTCGCGACGAAATCGCGGCGCATGGCTTCGATCCGTTCAAGCTGTGTGATATCGCGACTAATCAGCAACCGCTTGTTTTCACCATAGGGAATAAGCTTGATGGACAGCACCAGATCATCATGGCGTGCTGGACGTATTACCAACGGTTCGCTGAAATTGGATTCCTGAAGATATTTAATGAATTCCGGCTGGCGAACCAGATAAGTAATATCCTGCATAAAGTCGCGCTCGGCATCAAGGTCGAAGTGCTGCTGCGCCAGCGGATTGCACCACTCGATACGATTCGCCTCATTCAGAATCGCCACTCCCTCCGGCAATGCGGCAGTGGCCTGTTCGATGTGCTGCAGCTCGGCGGCCAACTCCAGCTTGGTCTGGTTATGCCGCTTGACCATTTTGTATAGCTGGGAAAACACCTCATCCCAGATGCCGCCCGCTTCGGGAATGGTGTCGAGGCGCGCATCACCCAACCAGTTCCAGAGCTTGAATACTTGCCGGGCGCGGTAGGCCATCACGATCAACAACACGGCCAGCATGAACAATAAAGCCGTGGTAGCCGAGAATATCCCCCACAGCGGCAACGCGGCTAGCGCGCCGAACACGACGGGCAAACTCACACGAAACCAGAAGTTCTGCAAAATTGATTCCACGGTTTGTCGAGTGGGCTAATTGATTGAAAAGCGATAACCGCTGCCGCGCACGGTTTGAATCAGGCTATCCATTTCGACAGACTCCAATGCGGCGCGCAAGCGACGAATATGCACGTCCACCGTACGCTCCTCAACGAACACCTGCGTACCCCATACCTGATCGAGCAATTGCGTGCGGCTGTACACCCGCTCCATATGGGTCATGAAGAAATGCAGCAAGCGAAATTCTGTTGGGCCAAGCTCTATCACCACGCCGTTTGCGATCACACGATGCGAAGCCGCCGACAGCTCCAATCCGCCTGCCGCGACCATTTTATCCGGCATTTGCGGGGTATGGCGGCGCAACACCGCGCGGATGCGCGCCATCAGCTCGCGCGGGGAGAAGGGTTTGGTGATGTAATCATCCGCACCGGATTCCAGCCCCAACACCTTGTCGCGCTCTTCACCGCGCGCGGTCAGCATGATAATCGGGATGTCTTTTGTATGTGGGTCGGTGCGCAATTGTTTTGCCAGAATTACACCGCTGGTATTCGGCAGCATCCAATCAAGCAAAATCAGATCCGGCCGGCTATTTCGTATTTGCTGCCAAGCACTATCCGCATCTGCGGCACACAAGGCCTGAAAACCGGCCTGCGTCACATTAAATGCCAGCAACTCCTGAATCGCCGGCTCATCTTCCACAATCAGAATCTTCGCGCTCATCATCCAACCCTTATTTCCATTGCGCAGATTGCAAGGGTATCAAGCGTTTGCGACAAATTTATTGCCTTATCCGGTTCAACAAAAACGGAAACACCCCAATCGCAATTCCACCGAGCCCTACGAGATTGGTAACCAGGTCAAAGGTTGGAATGCTATAAAGAGCGATAAAAAAGAGAAAGAGCCCGCTGAAAGCCGGCCAGATAATATGCGTGATAGATTGCCAAATATTCCCTGTAATCATCTTTCTGTAATACCAGGCACAGGCAAATCCGGTGAGTCCAAGATAGAAACATATCTGGAACCCGAGGGCCATGATGGAATCCTGGAGGATGATATTGATGGTTGGGAGATACGATGAGATAAAAAGGAGAACAAGCCCAAAAATCCAGATCAGGAAAATGGCAATATACGGGGTCTTCCACTCGGGATGAAGACGTGAATATCGGGGGTGAAGAGCCTTATCCCGCCCCTTCGCAAAGAGCGTTCGAGTAAATTGCAATATCTGTGTCTCGACAGTTCCGATGGTGGAAAGCAGCACTGCAACGATAGCAACATACCCCCAGGTTTTTCCGAAAAGTTTCTCGGCAATGCCAAAGATGATATTGGTGTTGTAATGCTGTATTTCAGCGTCAGAAAGAGCCAACAGAGTGATGGTGATAAAGATAAGAAAGAAAATAATGAGAAATATCATTGTCCAAAAAGCCGCTCGTCCGGGAGTCAGATTGGGGTCTTTCGTTTCCTCGCTGAGGTTCATCGTAACGTCCCAACCATAGTAAAAGAATATCGCTATCAGAGCGCCATTTGCAAAGAGGGTGGGTGAAAAACCGAACGGGGAAAACCACGACCACGAAAAGGGATGGGCTGCAATGCCTGGAAAAACGATAAAGCTCATTACGATAATCGCCAACAGAATAACGCCTTCTATAACAGTCATAATGACCTGCACATAGCTGGTAAGTTTTACCCCTTTCACAACAATGGCACTTATAACCGTCAGCCACAGTGCTGCAATACCAGTTACCCAATCGACATTATTCATGAGTTCCGGTTTGAATATCAGCAGAGTGGCATTTGCGGCCGGAACCATCGCGGAAACCATGAATATGCAACAAAGAACCAGGAGTGCCCATCCGGCGAAAAACCCCGCAGTTTTTCCGAAAACCATGCGTACCCATGCATACGATGTTCCCGCATGGGAGACTGCCTTGTTGAGATTGATAAAAGCAAAGGCAATCCCAAACATAATGAGCCCGCAAACGAGAACACTCGCTGGAGAAAGAACTCCGGCTGTCGCTATGATGGTTGAAGTCGTAATCTCGATGCTGTAAGCCGGTGCAGTTCCGGCAATTCCCATAATGATTGATTCGGTGAGCCCGAGAGAATTTATTGCAAGTTTCTGTGGTTGTGACATGGCAGTTATGATGAAAAAAACAAAAATATATGCGCGATTCCAGCCGCCCCGGTCCGAGGGACAATTGCTGCAACCAGTTCAACCGGAAACTCGTGCATATATCCCTCGTTAGTGCGTGGCTCCTATCTCAATTACAAATCCTTGGCGTGATTCGACAAATATTTTGCCACACCTTCGGTTGAAGCATTCATGCCCGCCTTGCCCTTGCTCCAGCCGGCCGGACACACCTCACCATGTTCTTCGGTGAATTGCAAAGCGTCTACCATGCGCAACATTTCGTCGATATTGCGACCCAGCGGCAGATCATTCACCACCTGATGACGCACCACGCCGGCGCGGTCGATCAGGAACGAGCCGCGGTAGGCCACTCCACCTTCAGCTTCCACATCATAAGCCTTGCAGATTTCATGCTTGATGTCGGCCACCAGCGGGTAACGTACTTGGCCAATGCCGCCATTGTTAACCGGAGTATTCTTCCATGCCAGATGAGTAAAGTGCGAATCAATTGAAACGCCGATGACTTCTACATTGCGCTTCTTGAATTCGTCCAGGCGATGATCGAAAGCAATCAGTTCGGAAGGGCAAACGAAAGTAAAATCCAGCGGGTAAAAAAACAGCACGGTGTATTTCCCGGAGGTATGTTTTTTCAGGTTAAAATCCCCATTGATTTCGTTGTTACCCATTACGGCTGCGGCATTAAAATCGGGAGCAGATTTGCCAACGAGTACAGACATGATTTTCTCCTAATGATTGGTTGTGTTAAGTAGCACAATTTAAGCTTTTGCCATTACCGCGTCAAATTTCTGCAGGCTTTCTGATTCTGGCCGTTGCAGACAATGGTGTGGGACATGGTCAAACCGCTTGAACACACGCTCGACAAACTGATGGCGTTCGTTTTGGGGAGCTCAAAACGCCACCCCGTTGCCGTTATCGGGAATGCCTTGATCTATACCGGGGTCTTTAGTTTTGCTTCTTCCATGTGGATCACCATACCTCGCATAATGGCCGTTTCAGCAATTTAAGTTCAGACTCATTTCTTGCTGAAAACACACTAACCCTTTAGACTCATTTCATACTGGACAAGGCTAGAAACGTACCTTGTTCCAGAAATGCTGTAAGGTATCTCATGGCAAATTGGCCAAACCAAAAGAAGCTGCGAAGGAACAGGAATGATCAAAACTCTAAAAGCCTGGATGACTTGCCTGTTTGTGGTTATTGTAGCTGGGGGATGTGCAGCGCCACCGCCTATGCCGTTCCAACTCGTCGATTCCGAATCCAGAGTCCAATGGGGCACCATATACCCAGACACACAGCGCATTGAAGCAACGGTCGATGGGCACATATTTAATGGCTTCTATATTGTCGCTAGCGGGAACGTGGTTTCTCAAACGCTGGCAGGACGGCGGCGGTTCTTCCCCAGCAATACCGTTACAACGTACTCTTCGAATTCGGCGCGCGCGCATTTGGTCGCTGAAAACGGACAACAATTGAGTTGCGAGTTGCTGTTCGAGTCAAGGCGCGCAATTGGCGAATGCCGAACTCCCGCTGGCGCAATTTTCCTGTTGAATGCTGACGGAAGCCCTGCAAGGAATAAATGAACCCCCCTTCAATTGCCGCCTTGGCAGCATGGGGAAACGCGAATTTCCACTATATGGGTCCCAGTAACCTCCAGCAAGGCTGTTGCAAGAATGAATACGCCCTTGCTGCAACTGGCTGTTCGGCATATTAATCTATAGTAAAAAAAACCCCCGAATCAGGAATGTCAGGGGTAAAAGTCTTAACAATGGAGAGAAGGGGATTGTTAAGACACCACTTGCGAGGATCCGACCTACGAAACCCGACAGTGAATATTTAGCAGTATCGCAAACTATGCTTAACTGAACCTTAACTCTGCAACGCGTCGTCGATGAACCCCGCCAACGTCCGCTGCCGGGTGATCCAAATAATTCTGCACACACGCAATTTATCAACGACTGCTTATACTGCAAGGATCAGCTTGAGTAATTGGCAGGGCAGCACCATGGCTCGAGTATTTGACGTTGGGTCGAAAAAGGCGCAGCCTGCGCGCTGAACTTAAGCCATTTTGTGTGTGGGCTATTCCGCCCCGCTTCAAAATAATCGGTCGATACCCCGCCAAATATAAAACCTTCGATTCGCACAATTCGCATGTCTTCTCCTCCTTACAGTTACTCATTTCCGGCAATGGGGGCGGATTGCCAGTTAACCTTATATGCAGCTGATGAACACGAAGCCGATCAAGCTGCTGACCTGACTATGGCAGAGGTTTGGCGCATCGAGGAAAAATACTCTCGCTACATTGGCGGCAATGCACTATCTGATATTAACCGTGCCGCCTCAACGGGCGGGAAGGTCAATGTTGATGATGAAACTGCCGAACTATTGAACTATGCTTTCACCGCTTTTCAGCTAAGCGAGGGGTTGTTTGACGTTTCATCTGGAGTGCTCAGGCGAGTGTGGGATTATTCAACCGACAAGACACCTTCCCAATCTTCAATAGAACACCTCCTGCCGTTTATCGGTCTTGGCAAAGTAACGTGGGAAACTCCATATCTCCATTTTCTTCTTTCTGGAATGGAGTTGGACTTCGGCGGCATAGGAAAAGAATATGCTGTTGATCGAGGCGCAGATATATGCCGTTCAATGGGAATCCAATCGGGCTTGCTCGATTTGGGAGGAGATATACGAGTTCTTGGGCCACACCCGGACAGCTCACCTTGGGAGATTGGAATCAGGCATCCCAGAAACCCTGATGTTTCACTTGGAATTATTCAATTGACGTCTGGAGCTGTTGCAACCAGTGGTGACTATGAACGCTACATTGAAGTGGCAGGAAAACGTTATTGCCACATATTAAATCCGCTAACAGGATGGCCTGTAAATGGACTGTCCTCCGTAACCGTCATTGCAGAACAATGCCTGCTGGCAGGCACCCTTTCGACAATAGCCATGCTGAAAGAAGATGGGGGGAAAAAATGGCTGGATGACTTGGGAATACAACATTGTTGGGTAGATAACAAACTGCGTACGGGCGGCAATATCCGACCTCTCTGAACTTACCCATACAAGCACACAGGAGCAAACATCCAAGTCCGGTGTGCTCAACGACAGAGCTTAGGCTTTCGTATTGATGTTCGCTCCAACCGCTAGTTGACTCAAATTATTGAGGCTGGCATCAACTGTTTGTGTTGGCGATGGGGCGGGTGCCTGTGCGGCAGACTCATGGTGCTGATGCCGTTGTTGCCGGATTTGCGACATCATCTGTGTCATACCGCTTATGAAATCCTGCTTGGAAACCGAGCCTGTGCCATTCGGGTCAAGTTTTGCAAATACCGCGTCCACCCCGATAGACTTGAATCCAGAAGGCGGCTTAAGTGAACTGAATGCCTGCTCGAACTGTGCTTTGGTGATTGAACCAGAACCGCTAGTATCGATTTGAGCAAAGAGGTTAGCCATCTTTTGCGCAGGAGGCATGCGCCTACTCGCCCCAGTCATTGCCTGAGGTGCCACAGCCATACCTAATCCTGAAATTGCTGCACTCATGTTAACTCCTCCAAATAATATAAATAGAACAAATACGCACAGCTGGATATGCGTTAAATTAAAATCTTGATGCACTACGTCATGGTTATCGGCGCACGTAAAAACACCTGACAACGCGGCGATGAGATTATCAACACCTAAAATAAGTTTGTTTTGGAAATTAGAAGGAGGAAATTGCCGCAATTCCCCGTTTCAACCAAAAACAATTGCCTCATGGAGATAATCTTTAATTATTAATTGTTCACTGCTTTAGCGACGCGGCAATGGCCTCACGCGCTGACGTAAATCAGGCGTCCTTTGCCTTCTTGGTAGCGGTCGATCTCTTTAGCTATTGTAATAATTTCTTCTGACGGAAATTGCTTGACCACTTCCCGTGTATTCTTATCCATGACTTTTACCACGTTGATGCCGGTGGCCTTATCTCTTTCATATGAAGCATAAAGATTTTGTCCTTTCTGGATAAAATCATCATTCACTTGCTTGACGGCTTGGGCGACACGCTCAGAAGGCGATACTTGAGCGGCAACACCCGTCCCCGCTGACGCCGTTTTTGGAGCCACAGAACCAGAGGAAGCGGGCGCGGTTTGCCCAATAACCCGCGTGCCGCCGCCCGGAGCAGAAGTGATTGATTTTGAGGCAACTGAAGAAATGTCCATATTCAGCCCTTTCTGGGCTATATGCCAAGCATAACTTTCAAGTCTCAGGCAATGACGCTGATGGTAGTGCCAATGGCCTGTCCGCTGGTGTTAACCGTTGGTTTGGCCGCGTTGACCTTGGATAAACCGCCATCATCACTGTCTCCATCGTTTTCTTTCTCGCCGCGAACTTCAGCGCTAGCGGGAGGCGTGCTTTGCTTGATATTGCCTATTTGACTGCTAATGTTTGGGGAAACGGGGCTGATAGACATTGTGAACCTCCTATTGAATTTAAGTGACAGACAGGTGTTGCTGCTTACTTATCGGCATGAATCAGAATTTCTTTAGGGCTGACTGTTTGATTTTTTCTTAATCAACATTTCGATCGGTTTGTTAGCCCGTTGCAGCTTCTTGAACAGTGCGCGCGGCAGCGCCTTGTCCCTGTAGGTTTTAGCTTCAGCGTTCATGGTGTCCACAACCCTTTTCGTAAGTTCAAGGACGACAACCTCCCCGCTTGCGACGACCGTCTCTATATTCTCTTAAAACCACCAAAATGGTGAATCAGACACAATGCTGTTCACTTTAGAAATTCGTATTGAGGCCGAGCATCGCAATTTGCATTCGACTTTCTCAGTACAAACCTTGGGGAGGCATCTAAAGTGAACAACATTGTGTCCAGCACATACCCCTGTTGTTAACGCATAAGAACTAACGAATGTTGTGTTTGCATCGTTCTCTGTCTGTTGCGCGCTCAGGCCGCATCTCCCCGATTTGCAATTCTCATTATTTAAACATCAGATTTGCGCCGTCTCCCAACCAGCGTCTGGCATCTTTCTCCAGCCATTTCTGAGCGACGGAATCATTCTTGACGAGTGCGTCAAGATAGGCCGTCGTCACGCTCTGAACATATCGGAGTTGTTCTTCCCACGCGCCAGGAGATGGTTGCCCAGAAAATGGTGAAGCTGCTTTGCCGCCCGTCCCACCGCCATTGCTTCTGCCACCGCGATTGGCGCCCCGCCCTCTTTTCCCGCCGCGACCGCTATCGCTACCATTCGTGGAGGCTTGGCGCTCATCTCGGGTACGCCCTTTGCCAACATCTTCAGGCGTTTCTTTACCGGACAGAAGAGCGTGCGGTGCCGCAAACAAGGAAAGCAAATATTTTTGCCCGGGTGGCATGTATTCGAAGGGGGCGCGGCGGATTGCCGCCGATGTGACAAGACCGTACAGATCGGTATCTTCCATGCTGGTGACGGATAACACGGGAACATGCACTGATTTGAAGCGTTGTTCGAATCCAGCCCCGGAAAAGTCGGCGTATGGACTCAACGCGACGACGCACCTCACCGTCTCGGGCAAGGGGAACGGCTCGACACCGCCAATGCCCTCGCCCGCTGCAAACATGGCGGTCTGCGCTCCTATGTCGAACCCGACAATCGCCATATGCACAAGGTCAATATGAGAAAATCCGGTCACTTCACTGCTATCTTTCCGCCGCTTGACTTCCGCCAAAGCTTTTTGCAGAACAGACTGGCGATGGTCGAGCATCTGCGGGGAAAACTGTTCTCTTGCTAAATCCCTAAACTCGTCACTTCGTTCCGCCTTCGATGGCCGGGTTCGTGCTACGCTATCAAGCTGAATCGACAGGACGGCGTATCCAGCCTCCGCCCACGAGCGACGCCATGCCATCCCGCTTTCAGCGGATTCCCCCAGTCCTGGCAGATAGGCAATTAGAGGGAAATCTCCACCACCCGAAGGCATCATCAACATCACGTCAACAGTGTCGTTTGCCAGCGTCCAGCTTTCCCGCGTCGAGCTGACGGTGTGGCGCTGCTCAGACAAGTATCCGGGGCTTAAAGGCTGCCGGGCAGTGGCAGCTTCAGATCGGTGCTTCGGGGGATGGGCACATCCCGAAATCAAAGCGGCAAATACCAATGAAATAGCGATAGTGCGCTGGTACTTTGTAAGCATCAAACTCAATTCCCCTCGTTGTAGTCGTGTCCCGATTTGACAGTTGCATGATTAATCAGAACCGGTAAGTACCTGGCAATCCTCCTCATACATCAAACTTTGGTGCTGACCACTGCGCCGCTAATATTTAGTCCGTTGCCCATATCCTGGTAAAGATTTTTCAGGAATGCTTTCAACTTGCCACCTGCGAATTGTCGTACGCTTCCCGGTTACTCATAACAAAATTTTGTATCAAAATGTTAACAGCTATCCAATAGGGTGACTCGTCACAATCCATTGATATTTATTAATTTTTTGCAATTACTGTTTTTATTCAAAAACAATTGCATTAAAAATCACAAAATAATTTTAATTTGTTACAAAGCAAATAAATGTAACTCACCCAATTGCCATAAGATTCACGTCAGGGTCCTCAGGCAAATTCACGGTTGAACATGCCCACCGGCAGAAACATAGTTATGGAGAAGGACATGCATATCAAATCAAGCACATTGACACTGCCAACTTTTATAATTGCCGCGCTTATGATGGCCACTTTCCATCCAGTTGTCATGGCCAACCCTGGCGAACATTGCGACCGAAAGCAGGTGAGCCCTGAAACAATGCATGTGCATATGAAAGACCAGCTGGATAAATTGGCGGAACGTTTGGAAATCAAGTCTTCTCAGCAGGCCGCTTGGGAAATGTTTGCAAAGTCGGTAGGGATGCTGGCGGAGCAACGCATGAAAAAACCGAACGATGATGCGGATGCGGCCACTATCTCACGCTACCAAGCTGAGAGCGCAACCGAGTTTGCCAATAAGCTGGCCGGAATTGCCAACGCAACCGCGAAATTACAAACAGCGCTTACAGAAGATCAGCGGAAAATCCTAAATCAAGCATCACGTCGATTCCTGCATAGGAATCATGGGTGGGGCTATAGGATCCATGAACAGTACCGTGAAGGCCATGAGTCGAATCAACGCGGGGATTCCGAAGATGCAATCCATCGTGATGGCCATAATGAGAGTCCCCAGTAGAGCTGCCAGCAATACTTTGTAGATCGACCTCTAGAAAGTGGGGGTGCCATGAACAAAGAGTGGAATCCAGAATCCATCAAGCCGTTGCTCAACCGGTCGCTTGCGCAAATCGACCCGTCCACTCTCACCCGTTTGCGATCTGCACGCATACACGCCCTCAGTCGCCACAAAACTCATAGCGCAACTTTGCCGCTGCTCACATGGGCTGGCGAGCATGTAATCTGGCTTGCGTCGGCACATCGCCACAGAATCCACTATTGGATGGGAGCATTGCTGCTTGTCACCAGCCTTTGTGGGATCGCTTATTGGCAACAGGCGATGGACAACGATAACAGTGACATGGATATTGAAATATTGACAGATGATTTACCCATTCAGTATTACGCAGACTAATATGGAAAACATGCAACATTCAGATAGGCCAAGCAGATCGCGTGCCCCCGGAAAGGTATCGCCGGAGTAAATGTTATTTGCGTATAAGCTCTTAATCAAGCCACCTCTATCGTGATCAATCGGATGCGCGCAGACGCCGAAATGCTTTTCTTTCAGGGAACTCGCTATATGGAAGCCGGCGATGTTACCAATGCTGAAGCCTGCTTCAAAAAAGCGGTGCAAATTGCGCCGGATTTTGCAGAGGCTTATGCCAACTTGGGTCTTTTGTTGGATAGACAAACCGTCAAAAAGGCCGCAGAAGTTTGCTATCGACGTTCCATAGAACTTAACCCAACGTATTCGGAAACACACCTTAATCTGGGTGCGCTCCTTGCGAACGAGAAGCGCTTCAGCGAGGCCGAGGAGGCTTATAGACAGGCAATTTCACTCAGTCCACACTCTCCTGTAGGCTGGTCGAATCTGGGGGTACTCTATGCCTGCATGAAACGAGAAAGGGAAGCAGAACACTGTTACCGCACGGCCATGACTCTGGATAAGTCCTATGCAACTGTTCGCTTTAACCTGAGTTATCTGCTGTTGCGTCAAGGCCGGTTCGAGGAAGGCTGGAACTATTTGGAGGCGCGCAACTGGTATGCGGCACTGGCCGCCCGTTTTTCTTGTCCTCGCTGGCAGGGCGAATCCCTTGCTTGCAAGTCCATAGTGATCGGCTATGAAGCCGGTCACGGTGATATGATTCAATTCTGCCGCTACGCGGCAGTGCTTAAGGCGCAGGGCACCGCGTCGATCGCCATGATTTGCCACCCGGCTTTGAAGACATTGTTCGTGGCGCTGGAAGACGTAGACACCGTTATTTCCTTCGATGAGCCGATTCCGCTCACGGGCTGGGATTTCTGGACACCTCTTCTGAGCATTCCGTACTACTGCAAAACGAGCCTCGGCTCCATTCCTGCAAAAATCCCTTATCTACAGGCTCCGCCAGAGCGTATCGCCAAGTGGGCAGCGCTCCTCCCAAAGGAGGGACTTCGTGTCGGCCTGGTATGGAAAGGAAACACGCTATTCGAAAACGATGCCGACCGCTCTCTGCCATCGCTTGCTGTATTGGCACCTTTATGGGGTGTAGCAGGTGTGAACTTTTTCAGCCTGCAGAAAGGCGCTGGCGAAGACGAGGCAGCGCAGCCACCCGGTGGATTGCCCCTCATCAATATTGGATATCGGTTAGAAGACTTTGCCGATACCGCCGCTATTGTGACAAATCTCGATCTGGTCATTTGCGTCGACACGGCTATAGCCCATCTAACCTGCGCCCTCGGAAAGTCATGCTGGGTATTGTTGCCCGGGTACAAGACGGACTGGCGCTGGCTGGCAGATCGTACGGATTCACCTTGGTATCCCGAAATCATGCGGCTTTTTCGTCAATCTACAATAGGCGACTGGGCACCCGTCGTTGCCGAAGTGGCCAACGCCCTTGAGCAGTTGGTACAGGATGCTATTCGATGCAAATGAAATGGGATTGCAAATATCACGTGGCGTTTATCCCGGAAAGGCGAAAAAAATGACATTTGCTGTAACATGCGGCGAAACACATCATTTAGTTGGGTCATGATGAATTCCACTGATAATATATTCGCAACTTGAGGAGCATTGGTGATGGCGATAAAACCCAAAGGCGCGAAGCGCTCCTATTTCTCGTGGAACGTAATCGCAAAGATATGTTTTACTGCCGCCTTTTTTTTCTGGTTCTATATGATCTGGAATAGCACGTCGGAGTTGAATGAAAAGTTGAGTATCGCCACAGCTCGATATTCTGCCATCCATAATATTCAGGTTGAATTCAAGAACGAAATTCAGGAATGGAAAAACGTGCTGTTGCGCAGCAGTAGCCAAGATACATTGGATAAAAACTGGCATACCTTTGAAACACAGTACCAGAAGGTTGCTACGGCAGCACGGGACATTATTCTCCAAAACGATATACGTGCCATCAAGGACCAAATGAATGTTTTTGTCGAGGCTCATACGGCAAATCATGAGCAGTACAAGAACAGCGTGGAATTACTGATCAAGAGCGGCTTCGATCCGCACCAGGCCGATGCAGCCGTCAAAGGCATCGACCGCCCGTTGCTTGACTACCTTGAGGCCGCCGACTCAGCAATGCAAGATGAAAAAAGGAACGTTAACGAAAATTTGACCGCCATGACGCGAAATCAAATCGAGCAAAGTCTGGTCGCTCTGATTTTTCTGACCTTGCTGATTGTGTGGATGCCGAAATAATGATTCATCGAGTTAGTCCAATTGGTCTGTGCCATGAATTGAAAAACCCATTCTGATTCAAGTGATCGAGCGGGCATCCGAAATAACCGGGGCTGACGGAAGCCGTTGCTCAGTTGGAAAAATGAAGGCCTCGGCGTTTGATTGATAAAGGAGAATGATATGAGTTCAACGATTGTGCGCAATATCGTGCTGGCGCTTCTGCTAACCTCCGGCATTGCAATGGCAGCTGATGCCGACCTCATCGACTGCAAGACACCCGCGGGCGACCATATCCAGGCGTTGGTTGCCGATTGCCAGAAACTTGGAGGCCAATCAATCGCTGCATCAATTGCCGCATTCCGCGACTGCCCAGATTGCCCGGAGATGGTGACAGTTCCTGCGGGCAGTTTTGATATGGGCTCACCCAGTTATGAGGGTGGGCGGTTTGACCACGATGGACCGGTACACCGTGTCAATATTCCTGCATTTGCACTAGGCAAGACGGAAATCACCAAAGGCCAATTTGCCGCGTTTGTGAAAAAGACGAGCTATAGTACAGGAGATAAATGCTGGACTTCCGAGAGCAACAAGAAAGAAAGTAGCGGGCGAAACTGGCGCAACCCTGGCTTCCAACAGGACGACAGCCACCCGGTGTTGTGCGTCAACTGGGAAGACGCGAAGGCATATGTGGCATGGCTGTCAAAGAAGACCGGCAAGCAATACCGGCTCCCAAGCGAAGCCGAATGGGAATATGCAGCACGCGCTGGCACCACCACCCCCCGCTATTGGGACGAAAGTCAAAGCAAAGACTGCGGCTATGCCAACCTCATGGATAGTACCGGCAAAGCACAGATACAGGACATAACAGGGGAAGCGCATAACTGCACCGATGGCTATACCTACACTGCCCCGGTGGGCAGCTTCAAGCCGAATAGATTTGGTTTGAACGACATGATAGGCAACGTATGGGAATGGGTCGATGACAGTTGGCACAACAATTACATCGGCGCCCCGACGGATGGCAGTGCATGGCAAGGTGATGACGCTAAACGTGTGAATCGCGGCGGTTCGTGGACCATCGCTTCGCAGAACGCACGCTCGGCCGATCGCAGCGCAAACAATTCTGGGTTCCGTGGCGTCGGCGTCGGTTTCCGTGTTGCGAGGACACTTCCGTAGAATCGCGGAGGTGGCTTATGGCCTGGCTCGGCGGTTAAGCGCCCCCTCCCCATCCCTCCCCCGCGCGCAAGGGAGGGGGCGTATGCATTTGCTGAGAATAGTTCAGTGCATTTAATTTATTGCCGAATCGTTAATGGCAAGGTCACTCGCTAACATCCCTTGAAATTATTAGCCGTGCATTTTTTGGCGAGTTCCCGCGCCTTGGCAATTTGCTCGGTAGTCATGCGCCTCGCAAGGGCCTCGCGTTGCTGAATACGCTGTTGAATAGCAACTTTTCCTCCTGAAGTTTTTCCTCCTGAAGCGGACTCATCGCTAGCCGCAATATTGAGCCACATGTGTGCCAATACATCGTCTTGAGGAACCCCTTCTCCCAAGATGTACTTCCACCCAAGCTTTTCTTGTGCAAAAGCATTACCTTGTTCCGCTGCCAGGCGATACCACTTCACCGCCTCTTTGAAATCCTGAGGAACAACTTTTCCGCGGTCATATATCGCCCCAAGGTTGCGTTGTGCAAAAGCATCACCCTGCTCCGCCGCCCTTCGCCACCACTTTGCTGCCTCTAAGGGATCTTGAGAAACGCCCAGCCCGATGTCATACATAGACCCGAGTTTTGACTGGGCTTTAGCATTACCCTGTTCCGCCGCCAGCCGATACCACTTCACCGCTTCTATATAATCTTGATGAACACCTAATCCAATGTCATACATAGATCCAAGTATAAGTTGTGCTTCAAAATCACCTTGTTCTGCCAGAGACCTGTAGACCTTTTCTGCCTTTGCAAAATCACCCTCAGCGTAAGCACGCTCAGCATCTAATAGAGAATCCGCTATTGGTTCGACTGAGATGGCTGGTAGTTCGGCCATTGCATGCCCGGTTAACGGAAACAAACAAACACAAACCATCAAAACATGTTTTAACCACTGATTCATTTCCGCCCCTTATCAAATGCCGAACCTTGAACGCAAGCTACGCTCCTGTCACCCGTTAATCAACAGGACACCTCTATAAATCCAAACTCCGTCGCGATACTGCGTTGCCCGATAAATTCCAACGCTTGCCTATCAAACATATGTGCCTCACTAAAAGCTCTGTCGCGCCTTGTCTCACTTAGAATTCTGAATCTATAGATGCCCCTAATATACCAAATTTCCCGAGCAATCAGGGTTTAAGCCTACCCCCTTGCTCTCGCAACCGGGCTGACTGCTTTGTAAACGTCGGCTTGGCGCAATTCTGTCGGCCAGCCTAACGCAGCTTTATCTCAAAAGATGCCTGGGTGTTGCTCCTAGAGTGATTTGCGCACGCTGATTGCGCCGCGAATCTGGCCAATAGAGTAACCGGTTGCACGATCATTTGGGTAGTGCTGGCCGAGTGCGGATTTAACGGCGATGCCGAGCTGATCCACAGGGCCGTGGCAACTGAGGCAGAGCGGTTGCACCGGCAGCGCTTTAACGTAGCGGTATTCATTGTCAATCTTTTCGCCCTTTTCCAGTTGGGCAGGCGGCTCGCCGGCAGCAGCACGCTTGTCGAAATCTTCGAGAGCGGCCTTCTCCCATGCATCGGGAATCGCGCGAGCATCATTGCGGGTCTTGAGGCTGACGCGTTTAATTTTCCAGCCGGTTTGCCGGGATATTTCGCCAGCCATCTTCGGCGCCATGTCTCTGCAGACGGGGATCGCGCCTTCGGGGCCTGATTTGCTGATTTCTTCCTGCAAGGCGGCGAGCAGCTTGGGTGGCAATGTCGTTGCCACCTTGCGCGCTTCGCCCGACACAGCGTCGTCGCCAGCATGGGCGGGCATAGTAACCAACGGGGCGACTAGCGCCGCAGCAGCTATCAGTAGTGTCTTCATGAATTATTCCTTATGATGATTAAAGTGTCGAATGCAGGGATGCCCATATTTCGTTCGTTGAGCGTTGCTTTCCACTGCCGACCATTCGATTGTCGGCATTCCAGAATAGGCGGTTCATCGGTATTTGTATGTGATATTAATCACACACAACCCTCCTCAATCCAATGCGCCTCCATACATGTCATCCTGTTCTGCCGCGCTCTGTTCCATGTCTGCGCGCTCGATTCGCTGCGTTTTTTCCTGAACGCGCCGTTGGCGTTTTTCGACTGCGGCCTTTGTTAAGGCAATACTGTTTTCGCCAAATAACACTTGCCTGAGAAAGCGGAAGCCGAACAGCATCAGCGCGGTATCGTCGGCAAGAATTTCTTTGGTTTCATCTGCGGGCAGGCCATAAAGTTCGTTGAACCCCTCGCTGGTCACGAAGCTGCGAAAGGTGTCGAGGTCGTAGCAGACCATAAAATACAGTTGCAGGCTGCGTTTGGAAGGCTTGCCCACGCTGGGGCCGGAGGATTTTTTCTTGAGTATCAGCTGCCGCCAGCCGCGCGCCAGTTCGTCATATTCCTCCAGCCCCTGCTCCCGGCGGTAAGCGTCAATGCTGATTTCTCTTGGCTCATTGTGGCCCAAACAGTGCTCTTCTTTCACCAGCGCGTAGGATTGGGTGTCGGTATATTCATCCTGCTTGCGCATCGACAGCAGCGCCACCGGATAATAGCGGCAGGCTGTAGGCCTGTCGTCATAGACGCTGCAACCTTCAGGGGTCACGAACCGGCAGGACGTTCCGTTTTCCACCGGGCGCAGCTTCACACCGGCGATGCCGTTCTGCTCCATCTCGTAGGGCAGTGTGTAGTGCAGCAGAAAATCATTCGAGGTGATTCCCAAATGTTGCTTCAGGCGCAGGATGTCATAGGGGGTCAGCGAGATATCGATGTTGCTGCAACAGGCGTTCCAGCAGGCGATGCCCTTACGGCATTGAAACTGTATTGACTTGCTGCCATCGCACATCTGCGGTATGACCGGGCTGCCGGAGAACGGCAGGTCGGCTGCCATATAAGTATCCATTGCGTGTTCCTTGCTTGAGTTTTGTTGTGCGTTTCCACTCACACACAGATTCTACCTATGCATGGAAAAGGTGGTGAGAAAGCAGATGAAAAATCGGGCATCTCGCGATGCCCGATTCTGCCGCTCAAACTTCGCTGCGTCAGCTTAATGCGGCGCGGCGGGTTTAAACAGCTTGGATTTGTCGACCAGATCAACATGCTTGCGCTTGAAGCAGGTCCATTTATGGGTCTTCTTGTCGTAGATCGAATTCACGAAACAGTGCCAATTCTTTTCATCGACAAAGTTCTTGTCGGTGCGGTAGTAAAAACCCGGATAACGGGACTCTTCGCGGAACTGGATGTGCTTCATGTGCGCTTCCGCAGTCAGGATACGATGGTAGTTTTCCCATGCGCGCAGCAACTCGTGCAGGTCTTTCGCGCGCATCTTCAGAGCATCCTGCTTGAGCATCTCCAGCTTCTCTTCGGCGACCGCCAGCATCTTGTCGTTGGTGTTGTAGTAAGTTGCAACACCGGCCACGTATTCGTCCATGATCTTCTGCAGGCGCATTTGCAGCATCTTGGGCGTGATGTAATGCGGGTTGACGTCGATGGCGGTGGTGTAGTCCTTGTGCTCGAGGAAATTACGCACCGGCTTGTAGATCGTTTCGGCGATCTGTTCGGGCGTTTCATCGAACTCGGGTTTCCAGTCCTTATTGTCGAGCGCGTATTTGACCATCGCCTTGGAAGCGATGCGGCCTTCGGTGTGCGAACCGGAAGAGAACTTGTGGCCGGATGCGCCGACGCCGTCGCCGGCGGTGAACAGGCCCTTGACGGTGGTCATCGAACGGTAGCCCCAGTTCCAGCCGCGCGGCAGATGCGCCGGCACGCCGTCTTCTTCCGGGTCGCTCGCCGTCGGTGCGCCGAGATCTTCCGGGCCGGACACCCAGATGCCGCAGCAGCCGGAATGCGAACCGAGCAGGTAGGGTTCGGTCGGCATCAACTCGGACATCTTTTTCTCGGGTTCGATGTTCTCGCCGACCCAGATGCCGCACTGGCCGATGCACATATCGAGAAAATCTTCCCACGCTTCCGCTTCGAGGTGTTTGACTTCCTTCGGCGACAAGGTTTCCTTCAGCTTGGCCATCGCCGTGACGGTGTCCATGTAAATCGGGCCGCGACCCTGCTTCATTTCTTCGAGCATCAGGTGGTTGCGCAGGCAGGAGGCCGGTACGGCGGCCTGCCCATACGGAGGATAGTCGTTGAGCATTTCCTTGTTCTTGACCATGTAGTCTTCGCCGTAAGCGTTCACTGCCTTGGCCTTGAACAGCAGGAACCATGCACCGACCGGGCCGTAACCATCCTTGAAGCGGGCGGGCACGAAACGGTTTTCCATCATGGTCATTTCCGCGCCAGCCTCGGCGGCCATCGCGTAGGTCGAGCCCGCATTCCACACCGGATACCAAGCGCGGCCCTGGCCTTCGCCCACCGAGCGGGGGCGGAACAGGTTCACGCAGCCGCCCGCGGCGAGCAGAATGGATTTGGCCTTGTAGATGTAAATCGTGTTGTCGCGCACCGAGAACCCTGCGGCACCGGCGATGCGCGACGGGTCATTCTTGTCGTTGATCAGGTGCACGATGAATACGCGCTCCTGGATACGCGAGAGCCCCAGCGCCTTTTTCGCAGCTTCGGCGACGATCCACTTATATGATTCGCCGTTGATCATGATCTGCCACTTGCCGGAACGCACCGGCTTGCCGCCGTCTTTCAGCAACGGCAGGCCTTCCTTGATGGAATCGGCGCCGTCGTGGCGCACGCCGTCCGCATCGGTTTTCCAGATCGGCAGGCCCCATTCCTCGAACAGGTGCACCGAGTCATCGACGTTGCGCCCCAAGTCGTAGGCCAGGTCGTCGCGGGTGATGCCCATCAGGTCGTTGGACACCATGCGCGCGTAATCGGCTGGGTCAAGCTCCGGGCCGAGGTAGGTGTTGATAGCGGACAGCCCCTGCGCGACTGCGCCGGAACGATCCATCGCAGCCTTGTCCACCAGTTTGATTTTGAGTTCCGTGCCGGTCTCGGCCTTGACTGCTTCGGCCCAGCGCATCACTTCGTAACCGGCGCCGCAACAAGCCATGCCGCCGCCGATCAGGAGAATATCCAGTTCCTCCTGAACAATTTTGGGATTACCGAAAGTTCCTTCAGACATTTTGTTCACTCCAAGTTTGGTTGATTGATCGCCTATTTACGGCGGATAAGTTCTTCAGGCTTGCCGGCGCGATAGCCGCCCATGACTTCCCTGGTAAACACACCGGGCGTGGTGAGATCCGACACTTTGGGCATCGGCTTGCCACCGAATGGGTCAATGGAACCCTCGGACGTGGTGCGGATCGGAAATTTGAAGCGCTTCAGCGTGCCGTTGCGGAACTTGATCGTCCACATGATCGAGTCGGAGCCGCGCATCGGCTGCACCGAACCGCCAAGCGGCACAATGTCGGCGTAGTGGCGCACTTCGATCGCGCCCTGCGGGCATATCTTGACGCAGGAATAGCATTCCCAGCATTGCTCCGGTTCCTGGTTCCAAGCCTTCATCGCGTGGCCGGTTTCGGAGCCGTCCTTGTCCAGCTTCATCAGGTCGTGCGGGCAGATATACATGCAAGCAGTTTTATCCTGCCCCTTGCAGCCGTCGCATTTTTCGGTACGCACAAATGTTGGCATTCTCTATACTCCTCTAGTAAAAATAAATCACAAATACATTCAAAACAACCTGTCCCTCCCCCTGCAATGGGAAGGGTATGACATAAGTCTCAGCGTCCGGAATGCCCGGTAAGCTTCACTTCCACTTTTTCGTGTTCCGCCAGTCCGGCATAGTAGCTGCGCAATATTTCCAGTACTTCCGGACGGCTGAATTCCGGCGGCACGTCGGAGCCTTCCGAGAGCAGCTTGCGCAACTTGGTGCCGGAGAGCAGCAAACGATCTTCGTCACCGTGCGGGCAGGTCCGCGCGGAGGCCATGCCGCCGCACTTGTAACACCAGAACGTCCAGTCGATCTTGAGCGGCTGTGTTTCCAGCGCACCCTTGGGTATCTTGTCGAAGATGTGATGTGCGTCGAACGGACCGTAGTAGCTGCCGACCCCGGCATGATCGCGACCGACAATCAGGTGCGAGCAGCCGTAGTTCTGCCGGAACAGCGCATGCAGCAAAGCTTCGCGCGGCCCGGCATAGCGCATGTCGAGCGGGTAACCGCCTTGCACCACGGTCTTGGCGACGAAGTAATTCTTGGTCAGCGCGATGATGGCGTGGGTGCGCACCTCGGCGGGAATGTCGCCGGGCTTGAGGTGGCCGAGCAGCGAATGGATCAGCACGCCGTCGCAGACTTCGATCGCCACCTTGGCGAGATATTCGTGGGAGCGGTGCATCGGGTTGCGCGTCTGAAACGCGGCGACTTTGCTCCAGCCCAGCTCATTGAACAGCGCGCGTGTCTCGCGCGGGGTCATGAACAGCGGACCGTATTTTTTTGGGAAGCTGCCTTGCGACAGCACTTTCACCGGACCGGCGAGATTCACTTCGCCTTGCTCCATCACCATCTTTACGCCCGGATGTTCGATGTCGGTAGTGCCGAACACCGTGGCGCATTCGTGCCCCTTGTCGATGGTGTATTTCTCGGTGACCATCATCGTGGCGATAATTTTTCCGTCGTCCGGATCGGTCAGCGCGATGTCGGTGCCGGTGGGGATGGCATTTGCAGTGCTGCTGTCGGTGGAGAGGGTGATGGGAATGGGCCAGAACAGGCCGTTGGTCACGGTCATGCCGTCGCAGACGCCTTGCCAGTCGGCATGGGTCATGAAGCCGTCGAGCGGCGTGAAACCGCCGATGCCGAGCATGATGAGGTCGCCTTTTTCGCGCGACCCGACGCGCAATTTCGGAAACGCGCGCGCACGCTTAAGCTCCGCGATCAGATCCTCTCCCAATAGCAACAGGGGGTTGAGATCGCCACCGCCATGCGGGTTTACCAGTGCCATACTTGCCTCTTTAATCCAGTCAGCTGCTTATGGAATCTCATGGTCGGCACACTAGAGCAACAGCGCCGAATCGGCGATACCCCTCATGGGTTGAGGGCGTCACCCCCCTTACGGGTTACGTAGTTCCCCCTCATTACGGCTATGGAAGCTGCGCTGCGCGAAACACATACTGCGTACCTGAAGAATCGGCCATTTGGGCGAGGCTATCGAGTCTCGATAATCATATGAACAAGCATCCATAACCATCCATGTCCTCGACCCCTCTGCACGATCCGTTCGCCCCTCCGGTCGCGGATGCGAAGACCGAAGTTCGCAACACCACGTGTTACATGTGTGCCTGCCGCTGCGGCATCCGTGTCCATCTGCGCAACGGCGAGGTGCGCTACATCGACGGCAACCCGGATCATCCGCTGAACAACGGCGTGATCTGCGCCAAGGGTTCGTCCGGCATCATGAAGCAGTATTCGCCCGCACGGCTGACCAGGCCGTTGCGACGCAAGCCGGGATCGGAGCGCGGTGCGGGTAAGTTCGAGGAAATCAGCTGGGAGGAAACCTTCAGCATTCTCGCCGAACGGTTGGGGAAAATACGCGCCACCGATCCGAAGAAGTTTGCGCTGTTTACCGGACGCGACCAGATGCAGGCGCTGACCGGCTTGTTCGCGCGCCAGTTCGGTACGCCCAACTATGCGGCACACGGCGGCTTCTGCTCGGTAAACATGGCGGCGGGGATGATCTACACCATCGGCGGCTCGTTCTGGGAATTCGGCGGCCCTGATCTGGATCGCTCCAAGCTGTTCATCATGATCGGCACGGCGGAAGACCATCACTCCAATCCGTTGAAGATTGCGCTGTCGAAGTTCAAGCGCGAGGGCGGGCGTTTTATTTCCATCAATCCGGTGCGCACCGGCTATTCCGCCATTGCCGACGAGTGGGTGCCGATCCGCCCCGGTACCGACGGCGCGCTGTTGCTGGCGATCATTCACGAGATCATCGCGCTCGGCCTGTACGACCGCGATTTTCTGGTGCGCTATACCAACTCCGGACAACTGGTGAATCTGGATGCCGAGCATGACGAATTCGGCATGTTCGTGCGCACCGAAGTGCCGGAAGAAGAGGGCTGCTACGACCCGCAGAACAAGCTGTGGTGGGATCGCAACACCGGCAAAGCGGTGGTCACGCACAGCGAGGGCGCCGACCCGTTTCTGTTCGGCGAATTCAGGCTGCCGGACGGCACGCCAGTCAAACCCGCCTTCCAGTTGTTGCAGGAACGGGTCAAGGATTACACGCCGGAGTGGGCGGAACAGATCACCGGCATTCCCGCCGAAACGATCCATCGACTGGCGCACGAAATGGGCATCACCGCGCGCGACCAGAAGATCGAATTGCCGATCGCGTGGACCGATTCCTGGGGCAAGGAGCATGACACCGTCACCGGCAACCCGGTCTCGTTCCACGCGATGCGCGGCCTGGCGGCGCACTCCAACGGCTTTCAGACGATACGCGCGCTGTCGATCCTGATGACGCTGCTCGGCACCATCGACCGGCCCGGCGGCTTCCGCCACAAGACGCCGTTCCCGCGCCCGATTCCGCCTTGCGCGCGCACGCCAAATGACCCGCGAGCGGTGCAGCCGAACACGCCGCTGGACGGCATGGCGCTGGGCTGGCCGTCCGATCCGGACGATCTGTTCGTCAATCCGGATGGCAGCCCGGTGCGCATCGACAAGGCCTTCTCGTGGGAGTATCCGCTGTCGGTGCATGGCATGATGCACAACGTCATCACCAATGCCTGGCGCGGCGATCCCTACAAGATCGACACGCTGTTGTTGTTCATGGCCAACATGGCATGGAACTCGACGATGAACACCGGCGAGGTGCGCAAGATGCTCACCGACAAGGAAGAGAGCGGCGAGCACAAGATCCCGTTTATCGTGGTGTGTGACGCTTTCCATTCGGAGACCACTGCATTTGCCGATCTGATTTTGCCGGACACCACCTACCTCGAACGCCATGATGTGATGTCGATGCTCGACCGACCGATCTCGGAATTCGACGGCCCGGTGGATGCGGTGCGCATTCCGGTGTTGCCGTCGACCGGCGAGTGCAAGCCGTTTCAGGAAGTGCTGATCGAACTCGGCACGCGCCTGAAGCTGCCCGCTTTCGCCACCAAAGAAGGCCAGCGCAAATATCGCGACTATCCCGATTTCATTGTGAACTGGGAGACCGAGCCGGGATCGGGAATCGGATTCCTGGCGGGCTGGCGCGGCAAGGGCGGCGAAAAATTCCTGCGCGGCGAACCCAATCCGAACCAGTGGGAGATGTACGCGCAAAACAATTGCGTGTATCACTACAAGCTGCCGCGCTCCTATCAGTACATGCGCAACTGGAACAAAGGTTACCTCGAATGGTCGCAACGCAATCGCATCACACGCTATGCCGAGCCGATCCTGATTCACCTGTATTCCGAAGTGTTGCAGAAATTCCGTCTCGCCGCGCAAGGCCGGGGCATCACGCGCAAACCGCCCGCCCATCTGGCCAAACGCATCGAGACCTATTTCGATCCGCTGCCGTTCTATTACGAGCCGCTGGAAACGCAGGCCAGCGACAAGCACAGATATCCGCTGTCAGCGCTGACGCAGCGCCCGATGGCGATGTATCACTCGTGGGATTCGCAGAACGCCTGGTTGCGCCAAATCCATGCGCACAATTATCTCTACGTCAACTCACGCACCGCGCAGGATGCAGGCATCGCCGACGGCGACTGGATATGGGTCGAATCGCAATGGGGCAAGGTGCGCTGCATGGCGCGCTACAGCGAGTCGGTGGAGCCGGGTACGGTGTGGACGTGGAACGCCATCGGCAAGGCGGCGGGTGCGTGGAATTTATCACCCGATGCGAACGAGTCGCAAAAAGGTTTTCTGCTCAATCACCTGATCTCCGAAGAACTTCCGGACAATCCTGACGGCGCGCGCTATTCCAACTCCGATCCGATCACCGGGCAGGCAGCCTGGTACGACGTGCGCGTGCGCATCTACAAGACAGAGGTGGGCGAACCTGAGCAGACCTCGCCGCAATTTGAATCGATGAAGCGCTATCCCGGCATGAGCGAGCCTCCGGGTTGGCTGGCTTATTTTGCAGGAAACAAAAAGTGACGATTCAATACAACCGTAGCCTCAAGATACATGCCCGCGCTTTGCGGCAACGCATGGCCGATGCCGAGCAAACCCTGTGGTCAAAGTTGCGGCGCAAGCAGATTTATGGCGTGCAGTTTTACCGTCAAAAACCTCTTGGGTGCTATATCGTGGATTTTTATGCGCCCGGAGCCAAGCTGGTAATAGAGCTGGACGGTTCACAACATTTTGAACAGGCGCATGCACAAAGGGATGCGGTGCGAGACAGCTATTTGCAAGGGTTGCGCCTCCAGGTTTTGAGGTTCAATAATTTGCAGGTGCTGCAGGAATTGGAAGCGGTTTTGGGTGAGATTGCAAGAGTAGTTAACGAACGGGTAATTCTGGAACAGAAGCAAAAATCAAATCCCCCCCAACCCCCCTTTTGCAAAGGGGGGCGTGAAGAAGTATCCACGTTAGGGGGGTGTGAAGATGTATCCACGTCAGGTGTGGGTGTCCCCCCCTTTGCAAAAGGGGGGCCAGGGGGGATTTCCGCCTTTTCTAATTTCCTCGGAAACGCCAAAAAAATGGACATCGCGAAATGACCCAACTCGCTCTGGTCATCGATCTGAATGTCTGCGTCGGTTGCCATGCCTGCGTGACCAGTTGCAAGGAATGGAACACCTCCGGTTCCGCCGGGCCGTTGTGCGACGAACGTCCCTACCAGGCCGATCCGACCGGCACGTTTTTCAACCGCGTGCAGACTTTCGAAGTCGGGCACTATCCGCACAGCGAGACGTTGCATTTTCCCAAATCCTGCCTGCATTGCGAAGACCCGCCATGCGTGCCGGTATGTCCGACCGGCGCATCATACAAGCGCGAAGAAGACGGCATCGTGCTGGTGGATTACGACAAGTGCATCGGCTGCAAGTACTGCACATGGGCATGCCCGTACGGCGCGCGCGAGTTCGACGAGAAGCAGAAGGTGATGAAAAAATGCACGCTGTGCGTGGATCGCATCTACGACCAGTCGCTGGCGGAGATCGACCGCAAGCCTTCCTGTGTTAAAGCCTGCCCGACCAGCGCACGTCTGTTCGGCGACATCCATGACCCGGAATCGGCGGTGTCGCAGGCGATCCGCGAGGACGGCGGTTATGCGCTGATGCCGGAGTGGGGCACGCATCCCGCCAACCATTATTTGCCGCGGCGCAAGACCAAACTCAATATCCACAACGACGAGCTGGAGCGCGCCGATAATCCGCTCAAGGTGGACGGTCAATTGCCCAAGCCGGGCAAGGGTGAGCCGTCGATGGATGATGTTTCTGCCTGGTAACCGCAAACCATGAAACCTGCTTTCTCAGTCATCTTTCTGACCACTTTGCTCGGCACCGGGCAAGGGTTGTTCCTCGCGCTGTTCACGCACCAATCGTATGCGTTGTTCGGCCTGCTGCCGCCTCAAGCAGATAGCTTCTACGGTTACGGCAGTGCGCTGGCTTTGCTGTTTCTGGCGGGCGGATTGGTCGCTTCGTTTTTTCACCTCGGACGTCCCGAGCGCGCCTGGCGTTCAGCGGCGCAATGGCGCACTTCATGGTTGTCGCGCGAGGTCATCGCGTTGCCCGCATTCATGGGAATATTGTTCATGTATGGGGCATCACATTTGAGCGGACTCGATCCGGTGCTGGTGACGCTGCCCGGCGGACTGAATATCAATGCCACGTTTATTCTGGGTGGCATCGCTACAGCACTGGCGTTCGCGCTGTTCGTCTGCACCGCGATGATCTACGCCTGCCTGCGCTTCCTGCGCGAATGGCACAGCCCGCTGACGGTCATCAATTACATCCTGCTCGGCAGCGCATCCGGCTTCACGCTGGCGGCGGTGTTCTCTGGCATAGTAGCGCCGTCGCAGACCAACTTTTTCGGCGGTTGGGCGATCATCATCACGTTGCTGGCGTTCGCTGGACGCAGCGCTTCGCTGCTGCGCAACGCGCGTCTCAAACCGAAATCGACGATGCAGACCGCCATCGGCATCAAGCATCCGCACATCGTGCAAATGTCGCAGGGCGCAATGGGCGGTTCGTTCAACACGCGCGAGTTTTTCCACGCCAAGAGCGCAACGTTCCTGCGCGCGATCAAACCAACTTTTCTGCTGCTGGCCTTCGTGATCCCGCTGGTCTTGCTGGCGCTCGGCATGTTCACGCCCGCGCTGCTCGGCGTTGCGTTTATACTTCAGTACATTGGGTTGCTGGCGGAGCGCTGGTTCTTTTTTGCCGAAGCAAAACACCCGCAGAATCTCTATTATCAATGGAGATCGTGATGCTCGGAAATACGGTGTTGACGTTTAGAGAAAGGATAAAGGGAATTTTATTTTGTTGAAAGATACAGATAATAGCCGCAAAGCCTGGCTTAACAGGCTGTTCCCGTTTTTGACCTGGCGGCGCGAAATCAATCGCGACACACTCAAGGCCGATCTGACAGCAGGAATCACGGTTGCCCTTGTCGCTATCCCACAATCGTTGGCCTACGCGCAACTGGCAGGTGTCCCGGCCTATTTCGGCTTGTATGCGATACTTGTCCCTTCCCTTGTCGGCGCGTTATTTGGCTCCTCCCGCGTGCTTTCCACCGGGCCGGTGGCAATGACCTCGTTATTGACGGCTGCAAGCGTCATCCCGTTTGCTCACTGGGGGACTGAACAGTTTTACACCATCGTAGTGCAGATGGCGCTCCTCTCCGGCGTGGTGCAGATCGCTCTCGGTCTGGCACGCATGGGGGTGCTGCTCAACTTCCTGTCGCATCCGGTATTGATGGGGTTCATCAACGCCGCAGCCATCATCATCGGGCTGTCACAGCTCGCCCCGTTAGTTGGTCTGTCGTTGCGCAACAGCGAACACTTCCTGATGGATATTGCCCATATCCTCGCCAATATGGATCAAATGCATCTGGTCTCGCTGATTTTTGGTTTGTCTTCCTTGGCAGTTATGCTGGCGGTGAAGCGTCTCGCACCAAAACTTCCGGGCGTACTGATCGCCGTGATACTGGCCACGACGACAAGTTACCTGATTGGCTTCGAGGCTATGAAGGGCAGGATTGTCGGCGTAGTACCGCAGGGCCTGCCCGGCTTCAGCTTGCCGGCGCTGGATTGGAAAACAAGCGTGGAACTGCTCCCCATGGCATTTGTGATCGCGCTGGTAAGTTTCATGGAAGCCATGTCAAGTTGCAAAATCATCGCTATCAAGACCCGTACAGCGTGGGATGAAAATCAGGAACTGGTCGGCCAAGGGTTGGCAAAAATCGCCGCATCATTTAATCACACCATGCCGGTTAGCGGCTCGTTTTCACGCTCGGCACTGAATCTTGCCGCTGGCGCAAGGACCGGGCTGTCTTCAATCTTCACCGCCCTGGCGGTGTTGCTCACGTTGCTGGTGCTGACCCCTTTGTTGCATCATCTGCCCAAACCGACGCTTGCCGCCGTGATCATTCTGGCGGTGATTTCCCTGCTCAACTTTAAGGTTTTCCGCGAGGCATGGAGCGCGAGCCGGCAGGACGGTATTGCGGCTGCAACGACCTTTGTTGCCACCCTGCTGTTTGCGCCGAACATTCAGTACGGGATGCTGATCGGGATTGTTTTTTCGATTGCATTGTTTCTGGTTCGCACCATGAAGCCGCGTATTGTATTGTTGGGCCTGGACGAACACGGTGAGCTGCAAAACGCGGGCAGATTCAGCCTGCCGCGATTTCATTCCAAAGTGGCAGCGATCCGTTTTGATGGACGGCTTTATTTTGCGAACGTGAGCTATTTTGAGGAATATATCCTCTACCTGATCAGTAACGACCCCGATCTCAGCTATGTTTTGGTGGATGCGCGGGGCATCAACGGACTTGATGCATCGGGTGTGGAAATGCTTCGCAACCTTGTTACACGGCTGAACGGGAGTGAAATTACACTGGTTTTTTACAACATCAAATTACCCGTGCTTGAAGTCATGCAGCGCACCGGGCTGCAAAATGACATCCAACAAAAAAATATTTTTCTGACCGAACGGGACACGTTGAAAGATATTAATAAACGTCTGGAAACGGAATCAAGTTCCGAAAATGTGTAGGCTGGAGCTATTTCGACTCCAGCGCGGGTAGGTAGTGATTTAGCACGGGGTTATCGTGCTTAGTCAAAACCTGGTTGTTCTATCAGAGCATGCCGGACCACATACACATCCGACAAAACTCTCCTGAATTTATCGGAGAGCTCGGAGCAAAGGCACACTATTTATTGGCCGACTCTGCAGGTTTTTACAGCGCCATCCCCTGGTCGCGCAAATACTCTTCATAGTTGCCATGGTAATCGGATATGCCCTTGGCGGTGATTTCGATGATGCGGGTCGCCAGCGACGACACGAATTCCCGATCATGGCTGACAAACACCAGCGTGCCTTTGTACTGATCCAGCGCGGTGTTGAGCGACTCGATGGACTCCATGTCCATGTGGTTGGTCGGTTCATCCATCAGCAGCACATTATTCTTTTGCAGCATCAGCTTGCCGAATAACATGCGTCCCTTCTCGCCGCCGGACAACACCTTCACCCGTTTTTTGGCATCGTCGCCGGAAAACAGCAAGCGTCCCAGCGTGGCGCGCACGGTCTGATCGTCATCATGCGGGCCGCGCCAATAGGCCATCCAGTCGGTCATGTTTTCGTCTTTGGCAAAATCGGCAGTGTGATCCTGCGCGTAGTAGCCGATCTTGGCTTTGTCTGTCCACTTGATGGTGCCGGTGTCGGGTTGCAGATCTCCCGCCAGACAGCGCAGCAGCGTGGTTTTGCCGATACCGTTCGGGCCGATAATGGCGATTTTTTCGCCCGCATCGATGCGGAAGTTCACATTGGAAAACAGCACCCGGTCAAAGCCCTTCGCCACATGCTGCACCTCCACCGCGACGCGATGCAGCTTGTCGCGCTCGTCATATTCAAAGCGGATGAACGGATACTGGCGGCTGGACGGCTTGATGTCCTCGATCTTGATCTTGTCGATCTGGCGCGCGCGCGAAGTGGCCTGCTTGGCCTTGGACGCGTTCGCCGAGAAGCGCGCCACGAAGGCTTTCAGTTCGGCGACTTTCTCTTTTGCCTTGGCGTTGTCCGACGATTGCTGTTCGCGCGCCTGCGTGGCGGCCAGCATGTATTCGTCGTAAGTGCCGGGGTAAGTGGTGATCTTGCCGTAGTCCAGATCCGACATGTGGGTGCATACGCTGTTCAGGAAGTGGCGGTCATGCGAGATGATCACCATCGTGCTGTTGCGCGCGTTGAGGATATTTTCCAGCCAGCGTATCGTGTTGATGTCGAGGTTGTTGGTCGGCTCGTCGAGCAGCAGGATGTCCGGGTTGGAGAACAGCGCCTGCGCCAGCAGCACGCGCAGCTTGAAACCGGGCGCGACCGCACTCATCGGCCCCTGGTGCAACTCGATCGGAATCCCCACCCCGAGCAGCAATTCCCCGGCGCGCGGCTCGGCGGTATAACCGTCGTATTCGGCAAATTCCGCTTCCAGATCGGCGGCGCGCATGTATTCTTCTTCGGACGCATCCGGATTGGCGTAAATCGCATCGCGCTCCGACATCGCCGCCCACATCTCGGCATGCCCCATCATCACCACATCCAGCACGCGCATCTCCTCAAAAGCGAACTGGTCCTGGCGCAGCTTGCCGAGCCGCTCGTCCTTGTCCAGCATCACATTGCCGGAAGACGGCTCCAGGTCGCCGCCGAGAATCTTCATGAAGGTGGATTTGCCGCAGCCGTTTGCGCCGATCAGGCCGTAGCGGTTGCCGTCGCCGAATTTCACGGAAACGTTTTCGAACAGGGGCTTCGCCCCGAATTGCATGGTGATGTTTGCGGTGGAAAGCATGTAAAACTCAATCTTGGGAAATTTTGGAGCGCGATTTTAACACCGCACAGTTTTAACGCGGCACAGAATTACCCTCTTTCTCTAACCGGA
Source organism: Gallionella sp. (assembly GCA_023259035.1). Taxonomy (GTDB): domain Bacteria; phylum Pseudomonadota; class Gammaproteobacteria; order Burkholderiales; family Gallionellaceae; genus Gallionella. The sequence goes on along the minus strand of JAHFRA010000007.1, from coordinate 31,949 downwards.
AACTGGTTGGTTCAACGTAAAGGTGGGGTTACTTCGGCGTAACATCCAACTCCACGGCGTGCTGGTCATGCATCGCGATGCGCGCGACGAACCAGATCGCCAGCGCGTTTCCTGCCATCGCCACATAGCCCACCGTGCCGTAATCGACGATCTTGCCGCTGGCATCCTGGGTGATGATGAAACCCGCCAGCGTGGTCGCCAGCCCCATCGCGAATGCCTGCATGGTGGCATTGAGCGACATGAAGGTACCGCGCAGCCTGGGTTGTGCCGCCGAAGTGATGATCGCCATCGCCGGGATCATGCGCCCCGACACCAATATGAAAAATGTCGTGGTGCAGATCAGCCACAACCATAGCGGCACGGCACCGATGTGCGTCACCACCAGCAGCGGCAGCAGCGCGGCGCTGGCGACCAGGCGGTAGATTTTGATCTTGCCGCGCAGGTCGGCCCATTGGCCGATGCGTCGCGCGCTAATCAGTGTCGCCGCACCGCCGAGCAGATAAATGTACGGGATGTCATGCTGCGCGATGCCGACGTTGCCCACCGCATAAATGGTGATGTAGGGAATCACCGTGAAGCCGGAAAAAATGAGCAGCGCGGAGAACAGCAGGGCGCGCAAGTGGTTGGCGTCGCGCAACACGGCGAACATCGCGACGAATGGGTGCTGTTGCTTCTCCGCGCTGATGTGATGGCGCATCTCCGGCAGAACCCGCGCGCCAATCAGGATGAACAGCACGACCAGCACGGCAATGAAAATGAACGGTGCGCGCCACTGGAAATAATGGGCCAGCCACAGTGACAGCGGCACGCCGGCCACCGTGGACAACGAAAATGCCATCGACACCACACCGCTGGCACGGGCGCGCCGCGCAAACGGGATCACATCGCCGACGATGGTCTGCACCAGCGCGCCCATCACGCCGCCAAACGCGCCGGCCAAGCCGCGCGCGATCAGCAGCGTGGCATAGCCGGGGGCCAGCCCGCACGCCAGCGTCGCCAAGCCGAATAGCGCGAATACGCCCAGCAACAAGCGTTTGCGCTCGAAGCGATCCACAAACGTTGCGGCGAACAGGCCGGACAAGGCCGCGCTGAAGCTGTAAGACGCGACCAGCAAGCCGAACTCGTGCGTGCCGATGCCGAACGCGCTCATCAGAATCGGCCCGAGCGGCATCATGATCATGAAGTCGAGGATGTGGCTGAACTGGATGCCCGCAAGGGTAAACAGCAGATATTTTTCGCGTTGCGGGGTGAGAGGTGTGTGCACGTAAAATTGGGGCAGCAAAGTTGGAAGTTGGATTCTAACGTTTTGAATAGCCGATAAGAAATTTTGCGAGCTTTCGCCTTGCGGCGAAATGCCTGCTTACCCCCTTTCGTGTTGCCGACGGTGTTAAAATCGCCGCTCAAGTTTTTATCGTTACATCATGCCGCAACCATCCTTCGTCCATCTCCGGCTGCACAGCGAATATTCCATTTCGGATGGCATGGTGCGCGTGGATGAAGCGGTCGCCGCCGCGCAACGCGATGCGATGCCGGCGCTGGCATTGACTGACCTGAATAATTTCTTTGGGCTGGTGAAGTTCTACCAAAGCGCGCGCGGCAAAGGCCTCAAGCCGATCGTCGGCTGCGATGTGTTCATCAGCAACGATGCCGACCGCGACCGGCCGCATCGCCTGCTGTTGCTGTGCCAGTCGCGCGATGGGTATCTGCTGCTGTGCCGCCTGTTATCGCGCGCCTATCTGGAGAACCAGCATCGCGGCCGCGCCGAGGTGCGCCGCGAATGGTTCCACGAAGGCACGAACGGGCTGATCGCGCTGTCCGGCGCGCATCTCGGCGATGTCGGCAGCGCGCTGCTGTCCGGCAACGCGAAGCAGGCCAAACAGTTCGCGCAGGAATGGGCGGGGCTGTTCAACAACCGTTATTACCTCGAAGTGCAACGCGCCGGATTCGCCGACGAGGAGCACTACCTCCAGGCTGCGGCGCAGCTTGCCGCCAAACTCGGCCTGCCGGTAGTCGCCACCCATCCGGTGCAGTTCCTCGCCGCCGACGATTTCAAAGCGCACGAGGTGCGCGTGTGCATCGCCGAAGGTTATGTGCTCAACGATAAGCGCCGCGCCAAAAATTTCACCGCGCAACAGTATTTCAAGACGCAGGCCGAGATGGCGGAGCTGTTCGCCGACCTGCCGGAGGCGTTGCAGAACAGCGTGGAGATCGCGCGCCGCTGCAACCTGTCTCTCGTTTTAGGCAAGCCGCGCCTGCCGGATTTCCCGACGCCGGGCGGGCAAGGGCTGGACGACTATTTGCGCGAGCAGGCGGCATACGGTTTGCAGCAGCGCATGACGTTGCTCTATCCCGACGCGGCTGAGCGTGCCGCCAAACTGCCGGAGTATCAAGAACGCCTTGTGTTTGAGGCCGACACCATCATCAAGATGGGCTTCCCCGGCTACTTTTTGATCGTCGCGGACTTCATCCGCTGGGCCAAGGCCTACCGCTCCGATGAATTCCCCAATGGCGTGCCGGTCGGGCCGGGCCGCGGTTCCGGCGCGGGCTCGCTGGTGGCATACAGCCTCGGCATCACCGATCTCGACCCGTTGCGCTACGAGTTGCTGTTCGAGCGCTTCCTCAACCCGGAACGCGTGTCGATGCCCGACTTCGACGTGGATTTCTGCCAGGACGGGCGCGAGCTGGTCATCGAGTATGTGAAAAACAAGTACGGCGCGCAGTGCGTATCGCAGATCGCGACGTTCGGCACGATGGCGTCCAAAGCGGTAATCCGCGACGTCGGGCGGGTGATGGATTTCCCGTACGGGCTGTGCGACAGCCTGTCCAAAGCGATTCCGCTGGAGGGTGTGAAGCCGGTATCGCTGCAGAAGGCGCGCGAAATGGAACCGGAAATCAACGCCATCGCCGAGCGCGAAGAAGGCGTGCCGGAACTGCTGGAGCTGGCCGGGCGGCTCGAAGATTTGACGCGCAACGTCGGGATGCACGCCGGCGGCGTATTGATCGCGCCCGGAAAACTCACCGATTTCTGCCCGCTGTATTGCGCCGACAGCAGCACCAGCGTGGTCAGCCAGTTCGACAAGGACGATGTCGAGGCCATCGGCCTGGTGAAGTTCGACTTTCTCGGCTTGCGCACGCTGACCATTCTCGATTGGGCGATGCGCCATGTCGCGCGGCTGGCTGCGGAAGGGTCGCTGCGCAGCAGCGGGGCACCCACCGGCGTACTCCTTGCAGGTGCCGGAGGCGTTGCGCCGTTCGTGCTGGAAACGCTGCCGCTGGATGACCGCGCAACGTACGAGCTGCTCAAGGCGTGCAATACCACCGCCGTGTTCCAGCTGGAATCGCGCGGCATGAAGGATCTGATCAAACGGCTGCAACCCGACACCTTTGAAGACGTCGTCGCGCTGGTTGCGCTGTTCCGCCCCGGCCCGCTGGAATCGGGCATGGTGGAAGACTTCATCAACCGCAAGCACGGTCGCGCCAAGGCGGATTATTTCCACCCGGAACTGGAAGTCTCGCTCAAGCCGACTTACGGCGTGATCGTGTATCAGGAACAGGTGATGCAAATCGCGCAGATTATCGGCGGCTACACGCTGGGCGGCGCGGATATGCTGCGTCGCGCGATGGGCAAAAAGAAGGCCGAAGAAATGGCCGAGCAGCGCGATATTTTTGTCAGCGGCGCGGTGGCGCGCGCTATCGACAAGAATCTCGCCACGCAGCTGTTCGATCTGATGGAGAAGTTTGCCGGTTACGGCTTCAACAAATCGCACTCGGCGGCTTACGCGCTGATCGCCTATCAGACCGCCTACCTCAAGGCGCACTATCCGGCCGCTTTCATGGCGGCGACGCTGTCGGGCGATCTGGACAACACCGACAAGGTGCGCGTCTTTTATGCGGATGCGCTACAGCAAGGCTTGCGGGTGTTGCTGCCGGACGTGAACAGCTCGGGTTATGCGTTCTCTCCGGTTGATGAAAAAACCATCGCTTACGGGCTGGGCGCCATCAAGGGCACCGGTGAAGCGGCCATCGGCAACATCGTCAAAGCGCGCGAAAGCGGCGCTTTCAAGGATCTGTTCGATTTCTGCCGCCGCGTGGACAAGCGCATCGTCAATCGGCGCACCATTGAAGCGCTCATTAAGGCCGGAGCGTTCGACAGTGTTAGCTCTTCCTCAGGAGGCTCGGGACAGGCTCATCGCGCCTGCCTGATGGCGACACTGGATGCAGCGCTGGCGAGTGCCGACCAGCAGGCGCGCGCGGCCAATCAGAACAGTTTGTTCGGCAATGACGAAGCGGATGTTGCGCTGACTACTAAATATGCCGATGTGCAGCGCTGGCGATTGCGCGAGCAGCTTGCCCACGAGAAAACCAGCCTGGGTTTTTACCTGGGCGGGCACCCCTATCAGGAATATGAAGCGGAATTGGCCAATTTCATCAAGGTGAGGTTGAGCGATCTCACGCCGCAATTCGTCGGCGCGCCAAATGGTAACGGCTCTACAACAGGCTCGCGGCGCGGTACGCCAGTAGTGTTGGCGGGTATCGTGGCGGGTCTGCGCATCCAGCAAACGCGGCGCGGGCGCATGGCGATTGTTGCTCTGGACGACGGCAGCGCGCAGACGGAGTTGACGGTATTCAATGAAATTTATGAGGCCAATCGTCTGTGGATACGCGAGGATGAATTGCTGGTGGTGCGCGGCAAAGCCAGCCTGGACGAGTACTCCGGCAATGTGCGCGTGAGCGGCGAAGAGCTGTTCGATTTTGCATCGGCGCGCTCAAACTTCGCCCAGCAATTGGTGTTGTGCTGCGACGGCAAGATCAGCGTCGCACAATTGAAAAAGCTGTTTATGCCCTATCACGACGGCAAATGCCCGGTGACAATTCACTACTGCAATCACAATGCGAGCTGTCAACTGCGCTTGGGCGAGGAATGGCAAGTGACGTTGCACGACGACTTGCTGCATGGCTTGCGCGAGGCGTTACAGCCGGAAAACGTGAAAGTGATTTACGGGTAATTCTGATTCTCGTTAAAAACGACAATAATTCTGCTGGATGCAGGAACGGTATCAACCGCTATGTAGTTGGATTTCGCGGCAATAGCCGCTCCTACAATTGATGCTGTTTTTAAAGCGAATTGAACAAGAGGTGCATCGTCGGATACCCCGCTTCGCCCCACAATTGCCGAACAATCCTGTTATTGCACAACGCTGAACCGGATGCTCGCGAACATCAATGTTGTCAGGCGCGTCATCTGCGACAAGAGCCGACGATTTTTCATGTGCATGATTTACGCATATGACAAAAAGTTCATTCTTCGCTCGAAATGCCAAAATTCTTTACACAGGCGTTTAACTCGGCCAAGCCCCGTTCATAATCATAGCCACTTACATGCCGCTCTATCCCAATTATCGCTTTCTTCATGGTGGCATCCCCGCTCACTATTTGGCGTATTCTGGCCACAGTATCACCCGCATTGGAATCGAATTGCTCCAGCTGCAACTTGACCTGATGGATCAGGTTGGTCAGTTCTGCCATATTGACCGGGTCGGTCATATCGGCAAACTCGCCATCCGCCCCTTTGGTTGCCGCTTGTAATTGAAGGGCGCGGTCAATTGCAGCAAAAAGTTGGGTGAGTTCCAGATCAACCGCTACAAGCAGTGGTTCAATCAGTACGTTCGCCTTGCCGTGAATGGCCGCCTCCAATTCCGCGGCCTTGCCGTTCAATTTTATGGCCCCCAGCGTTCCCAATAAACCCTTCAGTGTATGCGTCAGTCGTCCGGCTTTTTTCCAGTCATCTGCCGCGATGGCTGAACGAATTTCGGCAAGAGTGTTTTTCTGCCCATTGCGGAATTTTTTCAGGATGGCGCAATAGAGTGCAACGCTGCCGCTCATCCTGAGCACTCCTTCTGCTACCCGCACTCCCGGCAAGTCCGGCAACGCCTCCGGACTTGGCGCGACCGCCAGCCTGCGCGCTGACGGCAGATCAGTTGGCTGAGCGGGGTTAATCCACTTGGCAAGAGTAGCCATCATCTGATTTGGATCAAGCGGCTTGGTAATGTGGTCGTTCATTCCGGCTGCCAGACATTGTTCGCGGTCACTCGCCAGCACATTGGCGGTCATGGCGATAATCGGCAAATCGGCAAGCACCGGATTTTTGCGAATCTCGCGGGTGGCGGTGATGCCGTCCATCACGGGCATCTGCATATCCATCAGCACGCCATCAAATTTTTCTTCCCACAACCGGGTAATGGCTTCTTTCCCGTTTTCGGCGATAGCTACCGTCACGCCGACCATTTCCAACAATTCCCGCGCCACCTGCTGGTTGATTTCATTGTCTTCCACCAGCAGCAGATAGGCGCCGCTAATCTTCGCGACAAGGTCGGGTTGAAACAAGGAGGTTACGACCCCCCGCTTTCGGCTGCCCTCGCTTTTCCCGAAGATTTCCGCGGTCGCATCGAACAGATCACTTTGCTGCAACGGTTTGGCCAATATGCCATCAACCACATTACCTTCCAGATGCCGCAAATCTTCGCTTTGACTGAAAGCGGAGATCAGCAATATCTTCGGCATTCTGCTCAACCCGGCCATTTCATGGATCTTTCGCGCCGCTTCAATGCCATTCATTTCCGGCATCTTCCAGTCAAGAACCACCAACTGGTAAGGCATCCCGTCCTGATCCGCTTTCACGATAGACTGCAAAGCATCAGGGCCGCTAGTGCTCTTGGTCACTTTGAAGCCGAAGGATTCCAGATAGGATTGCAAAATGTGGAGGCAAGTTGCGTTGTCGTCCACCGCTAATACGCGCATCCCCTGCAAATCAATGTTCAGCAAATAGCGTTCCTCGGCGCGCCGTTCCACAGCCTTCTGGAAACGTGCGGTAAAGATAAATTTCGAACCCTTGCCGGGTGTGCTCTCCACCCAGATTTTTCCGTTCATCAAACCCACTAGCTGCTTGCTGATGGACAACCCCAAGCCGGTGCCGCCGTATTTGCGGGTGGTCGTGGAGTCTGCCTGGGTGAAGGCCTGGAATAGCTTGCTGGTTTGTTCACGTGTCATGCCGATGCCGGTATCCCGGATGGTAAAGAGCAGAACGACTTCATCCTCCGTTTCTTCTTCAACCTCGGTCAACACCAGCACTTCGCCCTTATCGGTAAACTTGATCGCATTATTCGCCAGGTTGGTCAGTATCTGCCCAAGGCGCAAGGAGTCACCAATCAGGTTTTGAGGAACCTCCAACTCTGTTTTAAACAGGAGTTCTAGCCCCTTCTCCTCGGCTTTGGCTGAAACAACTGTTGCCAGGTTGCTCATCACATCTTTTAATTTGAACTGCACCTGCTCCACTTCCATCTTGCCGGCCTCGATTTTGGAGAAATCCAGCACGTCGTTGATGATGCCGAGCAGTGACTTGGCGGAGCCGTGTACTTTTTGCAGGTAATCGCCTTGTTTCGGCGAAAGCTCCGTCTGCATGCACAAATGGCTTAAGCCGATGATGGCATTCATCGGGGTACGGATCTCATGGCTCATGTTGGCAAGAAAATCGCTCTTGGCGCGGTTGGCATCATCGGCGACAACCTTGGCTTTCTGCAATTCCGCATTGGATTTTCTCAGCATTTCCGTGCGTTCTCTCACCCGATCTTCAAGCTCCGCGTTGATTCGTAGTATCTCCTGTTCCCGTTGCGTCACCTTGGACAGCATGGCGCTGAACCCTTCAGCCATTTCGTTGAAGCTGCCGCCTATTTGGCGGAACTCATCGCGCGTGTTGATATTGACTCGTTCGCGCAAATCGCCGTCGGTAAAGGTGCGCGCGGAATAGGCCAGCGACTTGATGCTGCCGGTAATGGCTTTGTAGATGCCGATCGCGAAATAGGCCGCGATCAGGAATAGCAGAATGGATATTCCGACGCTCGTGTACAGCGTTTTCTCCGCAGTGGCGATACGCGACTTGATAAGCACCTCGGCATCCGGCAGCAGGGTGTCATACATTTGCGCATAACCCTTGTCGATCGCCATGGATGCTATATCCAGAAAATCCTTGGGAGATGTGACGAAAAGGCCGGTAGTTATATCCTCCGCAACGAGGTCGATAATGTGGTTTACCGAATCATTGATGCCAACGGATGCCGCCAGGAGCGATTTCTGCACCAGCGGATTGTAGCGGCCGGTTTTATCGATATTGACGCTGAGTATCTTGAGGGTGCTAACAAGCTCGCCGATCATGACTTTCAATTTAACCTTCTGGCGTTCAGTGATCTGCTTGTCGACCAGAATGCCGGAGCCATACCCACGGATCTGCCCCAGATACTCAAGCACATGCGGCAACTTGATAATGATGGTATCGATCAGGTAAGACGAGGCGTTCTCCGTGTCCAGGGTCAGCAGATATTCATCGGCTACCGACACCTCGAATAACTGGAGCTTCTCGATCAGATTGTTATGCGCGGTGAAGTTATCGGCGATCATCCAATTGAGTCCCTGTTTGCGCAGTCGCTCCCAGTTGGCCTTGATATCCTGGAAGTCTTCGCCGGAAGCCAAGCTGGCAGGCAGCTTGTCCACCAATGCGTTGAAAGCCTCGACTGTCTGTTTTTCCTCGGCGTCAAGCCTGTTCTGTACCGTCTCGTTGCCATTGAGCAGAATGCTCGAAATTCCGCGGTGTAGCTGAATGAGTTGCACGGTTTGGGAAATTGGCTTGATCAGCGCAAGGCCGTCCAATTCCCGTTGCGATGTTTGGATAGTCTTATTAAGACTGATGAACAGGCTATACACCACCACGGCAATCGCGACAAAAGATATTATCCCCAGTAGCGCAAACTTTCTGGTGTAGCCCAGGCGATTCATCAGGGCAACGGAAGGATAAAAGAATGACCGCATGTAATCTTTATATAAAACAGCTCCGTTTGTGGAAATGCTTCTTTTGATAACCGCAATGTGCAACCAGTGGAATTGTAATTACACATAGGCCAGAATGTCTATGTATTTCAGCCTATCGACTTTAATATATCGGGCGAAATCAAGATGGAAGTAACACGCTACACAGGCTAGCCCGTGTAGCGCACTCTACAATGACACGAAGGCGATATTCACTCCCAGTGATTCACCGCCAGAAGACCGCCAATCGTAATTTTGATTTCAATTCAATAACTTGAATCGACGTATAGTCATTCTTCATGACGGGCAGCAACCAACATTGCGGTCGCTTGCTCTCTGCCAAGCCAACATTGACAGGCCATATTCAACCAACGGGAGCTGGCGATCATAAAAATGATCATTGCGATTAAGTATTCTTTAAGAATGTCTCTATATTCTGCATACCATGTCATTCGACCATGAAGAAATAACATGTTGCGGAAATTTAATATATCAAACCTGAATCTTTTGTTTGTTGCCACGTCGGCGATTGGTAGCTTTATTTCAGGTTTTCGTTTTATTCAGGCGCTCATGCTTCGCATGTGCTTTGGGCTGGTAATCGCTGGATTGGCAGTTGCGTCAAACACAGCGCTGTCCGAGGAAGGTTTCTTTGCACCCGATCTGGCCATCTTGAAGATTCAGCCTGTACGCACCGATTCTGACTGGCTGCTGCCTTACCAATTTAGCGCGAGTGTTGTGCTTAACCACTTACCAAGCACCACGCCCAACGGATTTGGAGCGGGTGACATATCGCAGCTCTCGGTAACCAAACCGCAACAAGAAACCATACGTGCAACAAACTCACACTGGCATCAAACTTATGACGACGATCACGTTTCGTTACTGCGTTTGTTGAGCATCGAATTTAAAGGGAAGCTGGCTAATGTTTCACTTCGACCCCGCTTGGTTTCGATTGAAGCAGAACTGACTAAAATCACATTTCGACCGCAATCTATTTTGATCGAAGAAGGACAGTATAAAATGGCGCTTCAGCCACACTCGATCTTGATTATGCGGAGCAAAGCGTTCTAAGAATGGTTAGCCCTTTAATTAAGGGAGCCTCCCTCTATAAACAAACTATTCGCTGACTTGCGTTGGTTAGTTTGCGAATACCCGTTTCAAGCGCTTAACCGCTCCTGATGGAGTGGCCTATAAGTTTTAGGCTATTTCAACGAGAGTGAGTTTTTTCAGCTGGATTGTGGGCCGTTGTATTTGCATTCCCATACTCAGCGGTTTGATGCAGTTGTACTAAGCTGCAAGGTCTGGTTGTGACGATTCATTCAGGCTGATTCCATCAAAAACGTCTTCGTTGCCAACTTTTGCGGCTAGTGGGGCAAGCCACAGCTAGCTCTTAAAGCTGTTGCTCAGCACAATTAGCTGATCCAGCTTGGCTTTCGCCGCACCGCTGACAATTACCTGATCGGCTTTTGCGATACCTTCCTCGAGCGTTGTGGTTAATCCTGACACATAAATTGCCGCGCCGGCATTCAGTTGCACGATGTCGCGCGGTGCGCCGGCCTCATTGTTCAACACGCCCAATAATTTTTCGCATGCTTCATCGGCACCGGTGACGCGCAGCAGGTCAACCGGCGCGCTGGACAAGCCGAATTGATCGGGATGCACGGTGTATTCGCTGATCTCGCCGCCTTTCAATTCTGCAATGTAGGTACCTGCGCTGATGGAAATTTCGTCCATGCCATCCGCACCATGCACCACCAGCACATGGCGGCTGCCGAGGCGTTGCAGCACGCGCGCCTGGATACCTACCAGATCGGGATGGAACACGCCGAGCACCTGGCTGTCGGCGCCGGCGGGATTGGTCAGCGGCCCGAGCACGTTGAAGATGGTGCGCACACCAAGCTCGCGGCGCACCGGGGCGGCGTGCTTCATCGCGCCGTGAAAGTTGGGCGCGAACATGAAGCCGATGCCGATCTCGTCAATGCACTGGCCGACCTGTTCCGGGGTCAGGTTGAGGTTGACGCCGAGCTTCTCCAGTACGTCCGCCGAGCCGCAGGTCGAAGACACCGAGCGCCCGCCGTGCTTGGCCACCCGCGCACCCGCCGCTGCGGCGACCAGCGCGCTGGCGGTGGAGATGTTGAAGGTGTGGGCAGCATCGCCCCCGGTGCCGCAAGTATCCACCAGATGGGCGCGGTTGGCGACCGGAACCTTGGCGGCAAATTCCCGCATCACTTGGGCGGCGGCGGAAATCTCTCCCACGGTTTCCTTCTTGACCCGCAGGCCGATGAGAATGCCCGCGATCTGCGCCGGCGTGACTTCGCCGCTCATGATCTGGCGCATCAGCGACAGCATTTCATCGTAAAAGATTTCGCGCTGATCGATCAGCCGGACGAGTGCTTGTTGTGGTGTGATCACGGCTATTTAGCTTTCAAAAAATTGGCCAGCAGGTCATGCCCGTGCTCGGTCAGGATCGACTCCGGGTGAAACTGTACGCCGTGCACCGCCAGCGTCTTGTGGCGCACGCCCATGATATCGCCGTCATCGGTCCATGCGGTTATTTCCAGGCATTCCGGCAGCGTTTCGCGCTCGATCACCAGCGAGTGGTAGCGCGTCGCGGTGAACGGGTTGGGCAGGCCGTGAAACACGCTGGCATTGCTGTGATGAATCGCCGAGGTTTTGCCGTGCATCAATTGCTTGGCGTGGATGATGCGCCCGCCGAAGGCTTGGCCGATGCTCTGGTGGCCGAGGCATACCCCGAGAATAGGAATTTTTCCGGCGAATTGCCGAATCGCCGCAACCGACACTCCCGCTTCATTCGGCGTGCACGGACCGGGCGACACCACGATGTGCTGCGGGTTCATTTTTTCGATCTGTTCGACAGAAATTCCATCATTGCGATGCACCACCACGTCCGCACCCAGTTCGGCAAAATACTGCACCAGGTTGTAGGTGAATGAATCATAGTTATCGATCATCAGCAGCATATTTAACCTATCATATTGATTTAGCAGGATGCTTACTGTTTAATTGCATACCCATACCCGCTTTGCTACCCGCTTTTTTCCTTGCTGGAGTTCACTCGGTCATGGCAGTACTGGTAAGCCGCATATTATCGCTCGCTGGGCGCTTTCTACAACAGCGCTTTTTCGAGCCGTTGTTTCCGCTTCTGCCAGTCCGGCATCAGTTGTCCGAGCAAAGCAAAGAATTTAGCATTGTGATCTCGATGAATCAGATGACATAGCTCGTGCATGATCACGTATTCGATGCATAAACGTGGCGCTTGGATCAAACGTGAATTCAATGTCATCAAGCCAGTGGGCGACAAGCTGCCCCAACGACTTCGCATATTCCGAACAGAGATTCGTGGTTTAGCTAACCTATGCTTACCGAAGCTATCAAACGTGGCTGTCAGCACAGCATTGAATATCTCCTTCGCATGGTTCAAGTACCAGCAACGAAGAAGCTCCTTGATCCTTTCCGGCGGAAACTTTTTTGCCCCGGTGACCACGATTTCTCCTCGGGTCAGCTTTACCTGCTCCTTGTCTGCGCTCTGATTGTTTGCAACCACCCTCAAACGGTACTGACGCCCCAAGTACCGGTGAGACTCGCCACTGAGGTATTGTCTCGGGGCTGTATGTCGTTGGTATCGGGAAAATATATTGAGTTGGCGGCTGATCCAGCCAACTCGCAGGCGTACCTTATTTTCGATAGTCGCGTCATCACATTGGCTTGGCACCAGTACTATAACGCGCCCGTCAGGATGCACTTCCATTCCCAACGTCTTCCGTGCCGGTCGTTCAAATACCTCGTAAGGGATCAGTTCATCGCCATATAGAACACTGCCTGACTTCATCACTAACCTACCATCCTATGCCTGGCGAGTTGCATCGAGCGAGTGATGATTTCATCCATTTGATCCGTCTTGAGTGTCACCCCTTTGCTGCTGCTGACCACGTCATACAGATAATCGTCGATTTCGTTCATCGCGCGGCGTTGCGCATCCAAATCATCCCAGAAGCCAACTTTTTTATTGCTCTGGATGATGGCCCAAATATCGATGGCGGTGTCGGCAGCAATCTTTGCCGCCTTCTCTTCCTCCGACACATAGCTGGCCACGTAGGGCTTCAGAACACCGAACACTGCAATTGCATTGTCATTACCCACAAGCTGTGCAGGCACATCGTCGGAGCGGCGGTTCACAACAGCATCCTTGATCTCCGATACCTTGTTCAGGTACTCCAGATCAGAGATGCGCTTGGCGCGGAAGTCGTCAATGGCCTGCTGAATCATCTTGGAGAACTTTTCGTAGAATGCCGGATCCTGCTCCAGGCGTTCCGAAATGGCTTTCTTGGTGGCATGCGCAATCATGTCAGCCTTGGCCGCCGTTGATTTTGATCCGCCTTGCTCTTCAATAATCCGTTTGAATGCTTGCTCGTCGAAAATATTCACTGGCTCGTTGAGTCGAATCACTTCGCTGGCCGTGATGTGGGTATCCAGCAGCTTTTTGATCTTGGGTTCGAAGTCGCGGTAGTCAATCGTCTCCGCATAGCGCAACTTCACCGAAGCGCGCAGATTCGAAAAGCGTTTGAGGTCGCTCTTGTAAGCCTGCAGCTTCTTTTCCGGCGTGGCGGTGATGAACTGCTCCGAGGACATCGCAATCGACAAACTCTTGGCATAAGTCGTCAAACGCTCATAAAACTCGTTGCGCAGCTTTTCGTCCGCCAGCAGAAGTTCGTAGGCTTCCTCGTCCTGCTGGTTCTTGATCTCCTTGAACAGGTCGCGCAAGTCGGCGTGCCGCTGCGGCAACTTGGCAACCTCTTCGTTGATGCTGGTCAGCGCCCCGGCAAGATCCTGCTCGTCGAAACCTTCCAGAGCACTGTAGGTGGTCATGGCATGATCCAACTCGCCCAGCACACCCGCGTAATCTATGATGTAGCCGAAATCCTTCGGCTGCGTCCCTTCGTCATCGTCATATAGCCGGTTCACACGAGCAATGGCCTGCAATAAGGTGTGTTCGCGGAGCGTGCGCGTCAGGTAAAGCACGGTGTTGCGCGGCGCATCAAACCCGGTCAACAGCTTGTCCACGACAATCAATATTTCCAGTTCATCCCCATGCTTGAATTGATTGATGATCTGCTTGTTATATTCCTCTTCCGAACCGTAGCGCTTGAGCATCTTCTCCCAGAACGCCACCACTACATCAGTCGGTGCATCGTCGGTATTTTCATTACCCTCGCGCGTGTCCGGCTGGGACATGACCACCTCTGAAGTCACATGGCCAATATCATCCAGGCATTTCTTGTACATCAACGCGGCAACCTTGCTCGGCGCGACCAATTGCGCCTTGAAGCCGGTGCCTTGCCAGTTCTGGCGGAAATGTTCGCTGATGTCGAAGGAGCGCATATAGATGACCTGGTCGGCCTTGTTCAGCATTTCCGCGCGGCTGTATTTTTTCTTCAGGTCAGCTTTCTGCGCATCGGTCAGCCCCTGTGTATGCCGCTCGAACCAGGTATCAATCGCCTTCTCGTTCTGTTCCAAATCAACGTGCCGGGCTTCATACAGCAGCGGCACCACGGCGCCGTCCTTCACTGCTTGATCTATAGCGTAAACATCAATGATCGTGCCGAATTTTTTATCCGTCAGTGCGCGCTTTTCTTTTCTCATGAGCGGCGTACCGGTAAAACCCAGATAACAGGCGTTAGGAAAAAGCCTGCGCATCTCCGAGGCGAAGCCGCCCAACTGAGTGCGGTGGCTTTCGTCCACCAGTACGAACACATCCGGTGAGCGCTCGCAAAAATCGCGCGGGACGCGACCGAACTTATGCACCAGCGTGGTGACAATCGCGGCCTGGTCGCCGCCCAACAGATCCACCAAATGGTTCGCGTTACGAGCCGTTTCTGGATGCAGGCCACATGCCGCAAAAGTATTGCCAAGCTGTTTATCCAGATCAAGACGATCTGTCACCAGCACGATGCGCGGATTGCGAATATCGGGATCAAGTGCGATGGCGCGAGCGAGCATCACCATGGTCAGTGACTTGCCCGACCCTTGGGTATGCCAGACGATTCCGCCCTGACGACGACCAACATCATCACGATTTTTCACGCGCGCGATGATGCGTTTGATTGCAAAGTATTGCTGGTAGCGGGCGATCTTGCGCACACCGCCATCGAACACTGAAAATTGCAGAACCAATTCCAGCAACCGCTCCGGGCGGCACAACTGATAAAGCGCGCGATCCTGTCCGGTAATGGCACGCCTGACCAGATATTCACCGCTCGGCTCTCTTATCCCCAAGCCCTCTGCCAGCAGTTCATACAAGCCCGCCTTGGTTTCGGTGGAAAGGGGTTTGTCCAGCGCTGCTCGCAATTCGCCCTCTGGCGCATCTTCCTTCCACACCGCCCAGAACTTGGCGGGGGTGGCGACGGTGGCGTACTTCGCATCGTTCTTGTTCACACCGATGACCATTTGCGCGTAGCTAAACAGCTTCGGAATGTACTCGTCGCGCTGGTTGCGTATCGTCTGCGATACCGCCTGCCCGACTTCTATCTTGGGCGACTTGCACTCGATCACCGCAAACGGAATGCCATTGACGAACAGCACGATATCCACTCGACATGTGTTGTTGCTGCGACTACGTTCGACCGCGAATTCGGCGGTGACGTGGAAATCATTGTTCGCCGGATTTTTCCAGTCAATGTAATTCAGGGAAAAACTCTTGTTGTCACCCTCAACCGTCTGCTCCAGCGCAACACCCAGCGTTAGCAGATCATAAATGGCTTCGTTGGTTTTCAGCAGCCCATCGTATTTGACGTTCTTCAGCCGTTGAATGGCGGTCTGGATATTTTCTTCCGAGAACAGGTAGGACTGCCCCCGGTATTGGATGCGGTTGTTTTTCTTCAACCGCTCGCGCAGGATGTCTTCCAGCAGCACATTGCCTTGCTTGCCGCCACGTTGGCCAAGCGCCTGCTCGGGCGTGAGATAAGTGAACCCGAGGTTCACCAGCAGTTGCAGCGCGGGAATCTGCGACAGGTATTTTTCGTTGAACGGGAAGCTAGTCATACACTTGCCCCCATATATTCGCAGAGTCAGCGTCAAAAAACGTAACGCCCAAGGGTGTATTTTCGTTGCGCTGCCTTGCCACGACATTCACCCGCTCAATAAACAGCCGCTTGTTTATTTCATCCATTGATCCCAGGACGCTTACAAAAAGATGCTCTACTTTGCCCTCCGAAATTTTTCGTAGAACATGATCGTCATTATCAGAAAATGAATGGCCAAAAATAAAAAGGGCTTGGCCCTTTACTTCCATTTGTGCAGAGAAACTTTTGTAGGAGTGATACAAGTACGCACTGTGTTTGATCTTGGTCAGCTTTTGTTCACTGCTACCCTCGGCAACGAATAGAGGAAACATGTCTTGCTCCATCGCTGTTCTGGCTTGAGTGAGAATGGGAACGCCGTTATCCCGCCATGTGTATTTCTTGAGGTCGCTGCCAGAATCAAACAGGTGGATTGCACCATGAAGATAGTGGATTCTTTGATCGCGGGCATTTGACTCACCTTGCCACGTCACGTAGCCGGTGGAGTCGCCCAAATCACCTCGCCCAAAGCCGTCGTTAATCGTTAACGATAATGGTTCGCTGAACGGTGGATCATCGTGTAGTGCTGCCCAATACAGCAAGAGGTCATAGTTGAGCGTATAAACTTTGCCATCGTTTTCGGCGTTGAGAAAATGGGACAGAAACCGACGGCATGCCCAGAATTTTTCATCCGCAATGTGGTTGGGAACGTCGGGGTGATTATCCGCGATAGCGCAAACCAGCGCCGTCTTCAATTCACCCGCCTGGCTTTCCATCTTGTCGGCTGTATGCTGCATTGATGGGTCAAATACTGGCAGCGTCTTGGAAGCATCTTCCAAGGCACGGATGACAATTTCAAAGTCCTTGGTATCAAATACTTCGAACATCTGTGCCGCCTCTGGAATGCCGAGGAAATGCGTTTGCTGTGCTTGTTCGTACAGCGAGCGGTAAGTGAAAATACTTGGGTCACATGCAATGCTGAAACCGTTTCCCAATAAGAGATGTTTCTTCTTGTACTGGGCAGCCATTTCCAGTGCTGTTTGAAACGAAACCACGGTTGTCATTTGTTGGACTCCTCAGGTATTTTCACTCGCCACTGTCCGGTGAGCAGTTTTTGCATCAGGCCGCGTTTCTGAGTTTTCAGTGCATTGACCTCGGTCTGCAACAGAGAAATCTCCCGCTTTGCATCATCAAGTGCCTCGCTGATTTCCTGCTGCTCCTCAAGCTGGGGCAGCGGAATGTGGATTCGCGCAAACTCTTTCCAGCGCAAACTGCCGCGCCGATCCACTGAAGAATTGGTATTCGCCGCAAAAATTTGGCGCAACTTTTCTGTCTTGAGCAGCTTATAGAGGTAGCCGTCATCAATTTTTTTTGGGTCTGCCTGAAATACGGTATAGATCGGACTCACCAAGCCAACAGGTGCAAGATTCTGATAGCCGATGGAGCCTTCCTCGATATGATTGGTCGCGTAGGCAAACTGGCTGTGTTTGACGATTTTGTATTTCGAGGTGTCATGGCTGAACACCTGCTTATCGAAATACGTGAGCGAATCGACCAACCCATCGTACTTGGTGCAGGAAAGGACGGGCAGATCGCGGTCGTTGCCGTTTAAAGCTGACACCTCGCGGGCGACCTTGCCGATTTCTACGACCTGCCAGTCGCTCGGGGCAGAAAACCAATGGAGTGACCTAGTGGACTTGGTATTGCGCGCTCCAAAACGAACGTGGCCGAACAGTAGCCGATTCGAAAGGGCTTCGTTCTGTCGCAGCTTTGCCGCAATCAGCCGCTCCGTTTTCTCAATGGCGACATCCCATGCCAAGAGGACATCACGAATGACAATCTGCTCGCCCAGTCGTGGAAGCGGAATGTAAAAATGGTTCTTGAAAGTTGTAGGATTTAGATTGGCTTGGCTGATCGCTCGTGTGGCCAGTTGCTTGATATGGCGCTGCCCTCCTTCGCTGGCAAGAATCTGGATAACGAAATCAGGATCAACGCGGTCGCAATCCAGATTTAACCGCACCAGATAGGATGCGAACACTGCTTTTCCCGTGCCCCGGTATATACCTGCTTTCCCGACCAGAGCAGGGCTATTGGTTCTGTTCAGGAGAATATCGCCATCTGCCAAGAGGTAGTCCTGCGCATCTTCTTCTGACAGATTGACGCATACGTTTGGATCAATGCGCACGCGACCATCCTGAATGTCCTTCATTCCGACAATCGGCACATGACCATTGGAGTCCGCTGGAAGTGACAGGCCATATTGCGAGGAGCGGATAACCGTTCCAATCGGCACAGCTTCCCAAGTCATTTCTTCTTCCCTCGTGCCTTGCTTTCCAGCTTCCTCTTCACCGGTTCTGCTACGTCTGCCGCTGGTTTGGACGCTATCTTTCCCCCCGCTTTTTTTGCCACCGCTGTTTTACCAGCCAGCGACCGCATCTGTTTCACGGCCCGATCAAAATCCGACTCAATTTTTTGGGTTTTGTTGAATTCGGCATACTCGGCCAATGCCTTTTGATCGGCCAAGGTCTTGCTGATACGGCCTTTGTGCGTCAGCACCTTGTATTCGTTGAAGGTAAGAAATTTGTCCACGCTGGCGACCATGTCGGCCATATTCATCTGCACACGGTTTTCGATGATGTTTTCGATATAGTCAAAAAAGCCGGAGATGGTGCGTTCCAGCCGCGTGATTTCAGGTTCGGTCAGGTAGTTCTTGGCGACGGTGACATCGGAGGCCAGCACACGACCTTGCGGTGCATTTTTCCAGGTAAGCAAACCGACATGAGGGGCGGTGTGGTCGGCCTTGTTGTGTATGATTTCAGCCGCCGTATGTCCGGTGATGGCGTAGTGGAATTTGTTTTGCACCATCGCATAGAAATTTTGCGTGATGTCGGACTTGGGGTCATAGTCCACGCTGCATTCGGCAAAAATATCGGTAATCTGCTGGTAAATTCGGCGTTCGCTGGCACGGATGGAGCGAACCCGTTCCAACAGCTCCTTAAAATAATCCTGGCCAAAAACTTGCTCGCCTTGCTTGAGCCGGTCATCGTCCAACACAAAGCCTTTTTTGATGTACTCCTTGAGAATTTGTGTTGCCCAGATGCGAAACTGGGTGGCTCGTTTAGAATTGACTCGATAGCCGACGGCGATGATGGCATCGAGATTGTAGTAGTCGATACTTCGCCGCACGCTACGCCCGCCCTCAATTTGAACTATTTCCATTTTGGAAATAGTTGCCTCACGGCTGAGTTCGCCGCTATCAAAGATGTTTTTCAAGTGTTTAGAGATGCCCGGTGTCTGCACGCCGAACAACTCGGCAATCTGCGCCAGCGCTAACCAAAGCGTCTCTGCGTGAACCAAGACTTTGACATGTACCTTCTCGTCATCCCCTGCATACAGCAAGAACGGAGTTTCGGCGCTGCCCTCAATTTGCGCAGGAAGGTTTGGTAGAGGGTCGGTTTTTTTAGTCATACACCCAACTCCTTCAAGTAGGTTTTCATCTTTGATCTGACCTCCAACAGCTCGGCCTCCAGCCTGTCGATATCCTTCTGAATGGCGGCTACGTCGATCTCTTCCTCTTCCTCGAAGGTATCCACGTAACGCGGAATGTTGAGATTGAAATCGTTCTCGACCAGTTCCTCGAAGGGGGCAACATAGGCATATTTTTCGAGTGATTGCCGCGCCTCGACAGTGGCGATGATTTTCTCGAAGTGCTCGTCGGATAAGCTGTTATGGTTCTTGCCGGGGATGAAGTCAGCACTTGCGTCAATGAACAGGACATCACGCACATCCTCGCGCGTACCACCTTTTTCCCGTGACCGGTCGAACAGCAATATCGCTACCGGAATGGAGGTGGTCGGGAACAGGTTGGCAGGCAAACCAATCACCGCATCCAGCAGGTTTTCTTCGATCAGCTTCTGGCGTATGCGCCCTTCGGCTCCACCACGGAACAGTACGCCATGCGGCACGACCACTGCCACGCGGCCATCCTGCGGCAAGGCGATTTCTATCATGTGGCTGATAAAGGCGTAGTCGCCCTTGGATTTGGGAGGTACGCCGCGCCAGAAACGCTTGAAGCGATCATGGTCGGCATGTTCGGAACCCCACTTGTCGAGGCTGAACGGCGGGTTGGCAACGACGACGTTGAATTTCATCAACCGGTCAGCCTCCACCAGAGCCGGGCTGTTCAAGGTGTCGCCCCATTCGATGCGCGCCGAGTCCTTGCCATGCAGGAACATATTCATGCGCGCCAGCGCCCACGTACTGCCGTTGACCTCTTGTCCGAACACCGCAAAATCGCGGCTGCCTGCCTGCTCAATCAGGCTGGAAGCCTCTATCAGCAACCCCCCTGCACCGCAGGCCGGATCGCAAATGCGATCACCGGCTTTGGGTTTGGCGAGCTTGGCCAACAGCTTGGATACTTGCTTGGGCGTGTAGAACTCGCCAGCTTTTTTTCCTGCATCGGATGCGAAACGCTCGATGAGGTAGATATAGGCGCTGCCGATCACGTCTTCCGAGACGCGGGTCGGGCGCAGATCGAGTTTGTTGAAGTCTTCCAGCAGATTTTTCAAGCGGCGATTGCGGTCTTTTGACTTGCCGAGGTTGCCTTCGGAATTGAAGTCAATGTTGCGGAAGACGCCTTCGAGCTTGCTCTTGTTCGCCTCCTCGATGTGGTCGAGCACGATGTTGATCAACTCGCCGATGTTTGATTCGTTGCGACGCTCATACAAACCCTTGAAGTCGGCAAGAAAACGATCCAGCACCTTGTCTGTTTCCGGCTCTTTCATTTCCACGTAAGGGAGCAAGAAGCGCTCGCGCTCCAGCTTGCGCCGAATGCGTTCCTCGTTATCGCCGTACTGTTGCTTATATTCCTCGTAATGGTCAGCCCACATGTCGCTGATATACTTGAGGAACAGCATCACCAGGACGTAATCCTTGTATTGCGCCGGATCAACGACTCCACGGAACGTATCGCAGGCGGCCCAAGCTGCTGAGTTGACTTCTTGTTGTGTGATCTGGTCGTTCATTCGTAATTCCTTCGACGTTTTGGAGGGGCGGGAGAGGTTCCTCCCGCCTTTGGTCTTAGCCCGGAATGTTTCGCGGATCGTGACCGTGGCTGTCCGACTGCGCGATCTTTCCGTCCAGGTTTTTGATCTTTAGTTCAGACCCTTCGCGCTGGCTCATTCCTCGTGCGGTGTCGATAGCTTCCCGCTTGGTGTCGTGATGCGAAGCCGCACGGTCTGCACCGGCTTTCTTGTTATCCCAGCCACCTTGAGGGTTGGGCTGAACAAAACGGATGTTGCTAGATGAAGACTTTTTTGTCATGACGGATACCTTATGTGTTGTATTGCATAACTTGCCGATCCAGGTATTACGAGTACTTGGATCGGCTTCCTAGCCCGCCAGACTTCAGCGGACATCCTGAGCTTCACGCATCAGAATTCTTTCGATCAGCACCTTGCGCCGAACCATTAACTCGGTTGTGATCCTTGCCTCCAGACTGGCAATTCGTCCGATCTCGACGATTCGACGCTGAGTCTCCAACGGCGGAATTGCGATCACCAGTTGTTCCAGCGCCGCCTTGCTGATCATCTTCACCGCCGTCCCGGCAGCTTGTGCCGACAGAATATTCTGAGTGCTGGGCTGGTTAATGAACCATTGCAAATATGCCGCATCAACCTTATTGGCATCAGGCCGGATTAACATCATCGGCGCCGCCAATACCGTCCGCCCCAAGTTGCCAGCAACAAGAGATGCGGCATTCGATACGCCCCGCGACTTGAACATGAGGTCGCCCTCCTGCACGAGATGCTTATCCTTCAACTCGGGCATCTGAATCCTAACCAAGTTTTCTGGATGCAGTAGGTTAGAGTCGTCAATATCCTTCATCTGAATCACCGCTACATCGCCACCCATTTCCGGCTCAAGCCGACTCCTGAAGGTGTACCCCATACGAATTTCAGCCACTTCAGCCAATTTTGTTGTCATTTGCAGTAACTCGTTTTCTGTATAAATTGCGCATCGAGATCATCCTACTCACAAAACAACAGATTGTCAACATCTGAAATTCAGTTTCTGCATTTATTTAAGCTGGAAATGGGATTGGAAATCTTAATCTGGAAAACACCGACCAATTTCTATCGGACAAATTGGTGCGGCATAAAGGACACTGGCAGCGCATGTCCTTTACAAAAACATAGCCCAGTCAATTTGTTACGGTGTGCTATTGGCAATATTGGGCTAACTTCATGAAAAATTCACGGCTTCTTGTCCTTTATCGGAAAGGTGCGGGGCAGAAGTTAACACTGCTGGTGCGTTGAAGGCTGACTGCTGCGACATCCATCATTGCCGAGAGGTCGAGCAATGCCGATAGAGCACCGCCAGCGACACCGATAAATTTTCTCCATCCGAAATGCGTCTTTTTTGTACACATTTCAGCATTGAGATGATCGCGGCTTACTCGCCGGAAGCGCGGGGACGATCGGAGCGCGCCTTCGGCACCCATCAGGGGCGTTTGCCGCTCGAGCTGGCCGCAGCGGGCATCACCGACATGGGGGCAGCCAACCGCTACTTGCGTGAGGTCTATATGCCGGCATTCAACGCCGAGTTTGCCTGTCCGGCGCAGGAAGAAGGTTCGGCCTTCGTGCCATGGATCGGGGGTGACCTGGGTGACATCCTGTGCGAACAGCACGAGCGCACGGTAGGCCATGACAACTGTGTCCGCTTCGAGAAACTGATATTGCAGATTCCGGCAGACCGCCATCGCTGCCATTACGTCAAAGCCAAGGTGCGGGTGCATCGCTACGCTGATGGCAATCTGGCCATATTCCATGGGCCGCGCAAGCTGGCTGACTATAACCGGGAAGGGAAGATGCTCACCCACAACTTGAAACTGGCTGCCTGAACCGTCCGCCAGGCGCGCCGCCTTGTTTGGGAACCGGCTCCGGGCTACGCCCTACATCGCTTCCCAAACAAGGCAGAAAAAGCGGACAATTCATGTGCTACAGAACCGGACAATTCTAAAAACCCGCGACATCAAAAGTGAACCATTGCAGGCAGAGTTCCTTTACATTCAAACAAGTGTTTGATACGCTTGTTTCGCAATTCCAGCTTGACCCCAATTTACCTGAACCGAAGAGATCGTCACGTTAAAGTTGCAGCGGCTTGCCACAGTGGCAATGACCATGCCAGGGAAGCCTGCCTGGGCGGTAGCGCCCGACTCTGGCGGAGTTCAAAATGTTTCTATGTGGACGACAAAAACTTTGAGATACACAATTATGACAACTTCAACCAAACCGATAGCTTTTGCATTTTTTCTAATTACTTTGCTGGCCGGTTGCGGCGGCGGCAATAAACCGGCATCTGGTCCCGGTGGCCCGGGTGCTGGTGCACCGCCGCCGGAGGTAGACGTAATAACAGTTACCTCCGGCAATGCGACGCTCACGCAGGACTTGCCGGGACGGTTGCAGGCTTATCGAACGGCGCAGGTGCGGGCACGGGTTGAAGGAGTGGTTGAAAAAAGATTGTTCCGGGAAGGCAGCGATGTAAAAGCGGGCGCGTCTTTGTTCCAGATTGATGCGCGCACCTATAAAGCTGCCGCTGAATCTGCCAAGGCGGATATGGAGATTGCGCGCCAGACCGTCGATCGATACAAGCCATTGCTTGCAATCAAAGCCGTCAGCCAGCAGGAATTGGATCTCGCCAATGCCAAGACCAAGCAGGCTGAAGCCGCGCTGATCCGGGCAGACGAGGCTCTGGAAAACGCCAGAGTGCCCGCTGCCATTTCCGGGCGCATCGGTCGCACCTTGGTGACGGAAGGCGCTTTCGTCGGCAAAGGCGAAGCCACCTTGCTGGCGACCATTGAGCAGCTCGACCCCATCTATGCCAACTTCACCCAATCCGGCGCCGATTTGCTGCGCCTGAGGCAATCCGTCAACGCGGGCAAACTCAAGCGCACCGAATCCGCCAAGGTGGAATTGCTGCTGGAAGACGGCAGCGTATACCCGCAGCCGGGCAAGATTTTCTTTACCGACATGGCGGTCGATCCGGGCACCGGTTCGGTATCGTTGCGCGCAGAATTCCCCAATCCAAAACGTGATTTGTTGCCAGGCATGTTTGTGCGGATCCGCTTTCCCGAGGCAGATGCCGAGAACGCAATTAAAATCCCGCAACGTGCTGTTATGGGCGGCCCGCAGGGACAGTTTGTGATGGTGGTGGGCGCGGAAAGCAAGGTGACACCGCGTCCGGTAAAAACCGGCGGTATGGCGGGAGGCGATTTCATTATTGCCGAAGGTTTGAAAGGCGGCGAGCAGGTTGTTGTGAACGGCTTGCAGAAGGCGCGCGCCGGCACGGTTGTGAAGCCGGTGCCGTGGGATGCGTCAGCCCCTATGTTGAATCCGCCAGCCGCTGCTAAACCGGCTGAGAAGAAGTAAAGCCAACCATGTTTGCAAAATTCTTTATTGATCGTCCCATTTTTGCCTGGGTTATCGCGCTCATCATTCTGCTGGCTGGCGCATTGGCTTTGAAGAACTTGCCGGTTTCTGCGTTTCCGTCCGTCGCCCCACCTGCCTTGACGATTTCCGTTAATTACCCCGGCGCATCGGCACAGGTCGTTGAAGAAACATCGGTGGCCCTGCTGGAGCAGGAAATGAACGGCATAGAGCATCTGCTCTACATGGAGTCTGCCTCCGAGTTGGGTACCGGCAGCATCACTTTGACTTTTGAGGCAGGATCAAATCTTGATCTGGCCTCGGTAGAGGCGCAGAACCGCATCAAACGTGCTGAAGCGCGGTTGCCGGAAGATGTGCGGCGGCTGGGCATTACCGTTACCAAAACGGCGCGCAACTATGTAATGTTCGTCTCGCTCATTTCTTCCGACAACAGCCTCAGTGATATAGCGCTGGGCAGCTATGCCACAGCCAGTGTGATCGATACTCTGCGGCGCGTGCCAGGCGTGGGCGAGGTGCTGTTGTTCGGCACTGAATACTCGATGCGTCTTTGGCTCAAGCCGGAAAAACTGCAAAGCTACAATCTTTCTCCCGCCGATGTGACGCGCGCGGTGCGCGCACAAAATGCGGAGTTGGCGGCAGGTGAATTGGGGCAATTGCCTTCCGCGCCCGCTCAACAACTCAATGCGGCGATCATCGCCAGAAGCCGCCTCGCTACACCGGAAGAGTTTGGCAATATCATTGTGCGCACCAATCCGGATGGTTCGTCGTTGCGCGTCCGGGATGTGGCGCGAGTGGAACTCGGCGCGCAGGATTACGCGCGTACCGCACGCATCGACGGACAGCCGGCAGCGTCGATGGCGATTCGTCTCTCTCCCGGAGCCAACGCTTTGGATACCGTCAAGGCGGTCAAAACCAAGATGACGGAACTGGCCAGGTTCTTTCCCAAAGGTATCAACTGGGTCGTGCCTTATGACACTTCCAGGTTTGTTGATATTTCCGTCAAGGAGGTGTTGGAGAGTCTCGCCGAAGCGCTGATATTGGTGGTGCTGGTGATGTATTTGTTTCTGGAAAATTGGCGCGCGACGCTGATTCCCGCCATTGTCATCCCGATCGCTCTGGTAGGCGCGCTGGTCGGGCTGTATCTGCTGGGCTATTCGATCAACGTTCTGACTTTGTTTGCCATGGTGCTGGCCATCGGCATCGTGGTGGACGATGCCATCGTGGTGGTGGAAAACGTCGAGCGCATCATGACCACGGAAGGTTTGTCGCCGCGCGATGCAACGCGCAAAGCGATGGATCAGATTATCGGCGCGATCATCGCCATTACGCTGGTGCTGATGGCGGTGTTTATACCGATGGCCTTCTTCTCCGGCTCCACCGGCGCAATCTACCGCCAGTTTGCCGTTACATTGGTGCTGACGATGATGTTTTCGGCATTGATGGCGCTGACGCTGACGCCGGCACTTTGCGCGACTTTGCTCAAGCACGAGCCGGACAAGGAATTGAAGTCAGGCAGCGGCTTGTTCGGCTGGTTTAACCGTTTTTTTGCGCGAACCACACTGAATTACACCGGCAGCATTGGCAAAATCGTCAAAAAAACCGCGCGCTATCTGATGATTTACGCAGTGATCTTCATGGCGATGGGCTGGTTAATCAACAAGCTGCCGGGCAGTTTTTTGCCCGAAGAAGACCAGGGTTATTTCATGAACATGATCCAGCTTCCGCCGGGGGCGACACAAGACCGCACGCTGGAAGTGCTGTCTCAAATCGAACAGTTCTACCTCAAACAAAGCGAGGTTGAACACGTTATCGGCGTGGCGGGATTTTCATTCTTTGGGCGCGGGCAGAACGCCGGGCTCGCCTTCGTTAGCCTTAAAAGCTGGGATGACAGGCCGTCATCGGACAGTTCGGCGCCGTCCTTGGTGCGCAAGGCCAACATGACTTTTTTCCGCATCAAGCAGGCGATGATTTTTGCCATCAACCCGCCGCCCATTCCGGAGTTGGCGGCAGTGGGCGGCTTCGATTTCCGCCTGCAGGATCGCGGCGGCATGGGACGGGAAAAGCTGCTGGAAGCACGCAACATGATTATAGGGCTGGCTGCACAAAATCCGGTATTGACGGGGGTGAGACCGGAAGGCCAGGAAGCCGGACCGCAACTGTTCCTCGACATCGACAGACTCAAAGCCGAAACGCTGGGCGTTTCCATCGCCGACCTCAATGAAACGCTGCAATCGCTACTGGGCGTTGCCTACATTAATGACTTCGTGCGTCAAGGCCGCATCCTGCGCGTACAGATGCAGGCTGAAGCCGACACGCGCCGCTCGCCGCAGGACATCCTGAAGATAACGGTGCGCAACAACAAAGGCGGCATGGTGCCGCTGTCCGAGCTTGCCGCGCCGCGCTGGGTAGTCGGCTCGCCCAAGCTGGATCGGTATAACGGCATGGCTGCGATGAAGATCTCGGGGTCATCGGCATTGGGGCACAGCACTGGCGAGGCGGTAGCGGCAATGGAGCAAGTTGCGCAACAACTGCCGCCGGGATTCGGTTTCGAATGGTCGGGCACTTCATTTGAAGAGCGGCTATCCGGCGCCCAAGCTCCGCTACTGTTTGGTCTCTCGCTGATTGTGGTGTTCCTGTGTCTGGCTGCGCTGTATGAGAGCTGGTCGATCCCGTTTGCCGTGCTGCTGGTCGTGCCGCTCGGCGTGTTCGGCGCGGTGCTGGCCGTGACGCTGCGCGGCTTGCCCAACGATGTGTATTTCAAGGTAGGCCTGATCGCCATCATCGGTCTGTCATCGAAAAATGCCATCCTGATTATCGAGTTTGCGCGCAAGCTGCAAGACGATGGCATGGGGCTGATCGACGCCACGCTGGAAGCCTGCCGCCTGCGTTTCCGGCCGATTTTGATGACCTCCATCGCCTTTATTGCCGGGGTGCTGCCGCTGGCGATTTCCACCGGCGCGGGTGCGCAAAGCCGCCATGCCATCGGTACCGGCGTGATGGGCGGCATGATTGCCGCAACCTTGCTGGCGGTGTTTCTGGTGCCGGTGTTTTTTGTGGTAACGCGGCGCATTTTCCCCGGACACGCGCGCAAGCACGCCGAGCATGAGGAGCCGCCGCATGAATAAGACTTTGTTTGCCGCCGCATTGGCCGCCGCATTGGCAGGTTGTTCGCTGATGCCGGAATACCAGCGCCCCGCAGCACCGGTTCCTGCTGCCTGGCCAGACAGCGTAAAGTTGAAAGCGGCAAAGGAAATTGCGCATCCGGATTGGCAGCACTATTTCTCCGACCCGCGCTTGCAGGCGTTGATCTCGGCCGCATTGGAAAACAACCGCGACTTGCGCATTGCCACTGCGCGCATCGCCGAAGCGCGCGCGCAATATGGCATCCAGCGAGCCGACCGGCTACCCACCTTAAATTTGACTGCCGGACGCAATGCCTCGCTGACGCCGGCGGGCGCCTCTATTACCGGCAACACTTTGGATATGCAACGCTATGACGTGGGCATCAGTCTGGTGTCGTTCGAGCTGGATTTCTGGGGTCGTGTCAGCAGTTTGAACGAGGCCGCCAAGGCCAGCTACCTTGCCACCGAAGCGGCGCAACGCGCATTTCGCCTGTCGCTGATTGCCGACGTGGCGAACGCCTATCTGTCGTTGCTGGAAATGCGCGAGCGCACCCAGTTCACTGCGGAAACCGTCAAAACGCGCGCCGAAACCAGAGAGTTGACAGCGCGCCGCCGCGAGTTGGGCGTGTCCAGCGATCTGGATTTCTTGCAAGCGGATGGCGCGTATCAAGCCGCGCTGGCCGAACGCGCGAATCTGGAACGGCAACAGGCCGCCGCAGAAAATTTGCTCGGCCTGCTGGTAGGCCAGGCGATGGCTGAAATGAAAAACCTGCCCGCCGGACGCAACCTCGCCGGGCAGGACAGTGCTGCCGACCTGATTGCGGGGTTGCCTGCCGAGGTGTTATTGCAACGCCCCGATGTGCTGACCGCCGAACAGAAGCTAATTGCCGCGAACGCCAATATCGGCGCGGCACGCGCGGCCTTTTTGCCGCGCATCACGTTGACTGGCAGCGTCGGCGCGGCAAGCCGCACCTTGGCCGGGCTGTTCGATGCCGGTAGCGGCGCGTGGAGTTTTCAACCCGCCATCAGCCTGCCATTGTTTGATGCTGGCCGCTCCTCTGCCAACGTGGATGTTTCCGAAGCGCGAAAAGTAATCGCCGTTGCCGAATATGAAAAGACCATTCAGCAAGCGTTCCGTGAAGTGGCGGATTTATTGAACGCACGCGAAAAACTTGCCGAACAGCTCGCCGCGCAGCAGGCCAACGCCGATGCGCAGAACCAGCGCCTGCGCTTGGTGGAAGCGCGCTACGGGGCGGGCATCGCCAACCATCTGGAAGTGCTGGATGCGCAGCGCGAATCCTATGCCGCGCAGCAGGGTACGCTGCAGGTGCGGCGCGCCCTGCTGTCGGTCGTTGCGCAGCTTTACAAGGCACTCGCCGGACAAGCCAGTCAAAACGGGCAGAACGAGATTGGCAAATGATAGTTAAAGCCGAAACCACGGCTCCCAGTGAACAAACTCGTGCGCGCCTGTTGGATGCAGCTCGTGAAGTGTTTTCGCAGCACGGTTTTCAAAACGCAACGGTGCGGGAAATATGCCGTCGCGCCAAAACAAATGTCGCATCGGTGAATTACCATTTCGGCAGCAAGGACGGCCTGCTTGCCGAGGCGTTGAATTTCGCACAACTCGGGGCCTTGCAACTGGCTAATGTCAAAACCGACGAGCGCCCCGAGGCGCGCCTGCGCTCATTCATCCGCGATTTTATGTTGATGCTGCTGGACGAAAAGACCCCTTCATCGCAATGCCAGATCATGGCGCGCGAATTAGCCGACCCGTCGCCCGCATTGGACAAGATCGTGCGCGAAGCCATCGCTCCGCTGCATAAGTTCCTGGGTGAGCTGGTGCGCGAAATCGTCGGCGACAAAACCAGCGAAGCAGAATTGCGCCGCTGCGTACACAGCATCCTCGGGCAGTGTTTGTTCTATCGCCATTCACATCCGGTGTTGCAGCGCCTGCACCCCAAATTGCGCTACGACCATCAAGAAATCGACGCAATCGCTGGACATATTGCAGGCTTCTCTCTGGAGGGGATCAAGTACCTCGCCAAAAAGTCTGGCTAGGCAAGTGCGTTGGATTACAATCCGGCTAACTCATCCAGGCAGGATTTCTCTATGCAACAACTTACCCTCACTCGCCCAGACGATTGGCACCTGCACTTGCGTGACGATGCGCTGATGCAGTCGGTTTTGCCGGACACAGCACGACAGTTTGCCCGCGCCATCATCATGCCTAATCTCAAGCCGCCGGTCACAACTACCGCGCAGGCACTGGCTTACCGCTCGCGCATTCTCGCCTCGTTACCGGCGGGGGCCAAGTTTGAGCCGCTGATGACGCTGTACCTCACCGATAACACCTCGGCGCAGGAAATTCGGCACGCCAAACAAAGCGGTTTGGTACATGCAGTCAAACTCTATCCTGCGGGAGCGACTACCAACTCCGATGCGGGCGTGACGGACATTCGCAAGACATATCCGGCACTGGAAGAAATGCAGCGTTGCGGCATGCCGCTGCTGGTACATGGAGAAGTGACCGACCCGGCAGTGGACACGTTCGACCGCGAGGCGGTATTCATCGAACGTGTGATGATTTCGTTGCTGCGCGATTTACCGCAGCTGCGGGTAGTGTTCGAGCACATTACCACACGCGACGCAGTACAGTTTGTGACAAGCGCGCCGGATAACATCGCGTCAACCATCACAGCACATCATCTGCTATACAACCGCAACGCGCTATTCAGTAGCGGGCTGCGTCCGCATTATTATTGCCTGCCGGTGTTAAAGCGTGAGATGCATCGCGAAACATTGGGCATGGCAGCCGGCAGCGGCAACCCAAAATTCTTTCTTGGCACCGACAGCGCACCGCATGCTCAACACAGCAAGGAATCAGCTTGCGGCTGCGCCGGCATATACACCGCGCATACGGCTGTCGAACTGTATGCCGAAGCGTTTGAAAAACTCGGCGCGCTGGACAAGCTGGAAGGCTTCGCCAGTTTTCACGGCGCGGATTTTTACGGCTTGCCGCGCAACACCGACAAGATCACGTTGCGCAAGGAAAGCTGGCAAGCGCCAGACAGCCTTGCGTTCGGCGCATATCGGCTGGTGCCGTTGCGTGCGGGAGAAAGCCTGGCCTGGAAGATAACCGGTTGATCTGGCTGCGCCCCCGGTAATGCTTGGCGCCTACTTGTCCGCCTGGATAGGGCGCGCCGTAGTAATGAAAGTTAGCGCATAGCTGCCGCTGCTAATATCAGCATGCACGGCTTCGACGATGGGCGGGTTGGTCGGCGCCACTGAATTCCATTGAATGACGAAATTGGCGCCCGAACCTCCTTCCGATTCCTTGCGCTCAACAAACAACTCATACGTTCCCATCGCGCCGACTACCACAGGCTTTGGAATATATTCCTTGAGCAGCTTCCCCTCAGTGCTGTAATAACATGCCGAAAACACCCTGATCGGGGTCTTGAAGCTTGTGTTGCGGATGCTGACCAGCGAAGAGACCAATCTCTTCACTGGATACTTGCCATCAATCACACGATCGCCGTGCCAGATTTGTGAATAGATAGGAAGATACAGCGTCTGGCCGAGAGATAATTCTTCTGCTGCGAGAGCAGATGTTATTCCGCTAAATGCCAGAATCAACAATGCCAACAATCGATCTTTCATGTTTACCACTCCATTTTTCTAAGACAGATATTTTCACCTGTTTATTTCTGACCTGCATGAGCCCCTGTGATCGCGGTGAGGATGCCTTGCAGAATTGCGGTCGGCGTGGGCGGGCAACCGCACACCGCCACGTCCACCGGAATAACATTGGAGACTTTTCCGCAGATCGCGTAGCTCTCGCCCCCGTTATCTGGAGAAAAGATAGCGCCGCCGCAACCGCAATCGCCGATCGCCACCACCAGCTTGGGCTCCGGCGTGGCATCGTAGGTGCGCTTGAGCGCCGTTTCCATGTGCCGCGACACTGGCCCGGTGACCAGCAGCATATCCGCATGGCGCGGGCTGGCGACGAACTTGATGCCCAGCCCCTCGATGTTGTAGTAGGCGTTGTTTACCGCGTGTATCTCCAGCTCGCAGCCGTTGCATGAGCCTGCATCCACGTGGCGGATGGTCAGCGCGCGCCCGAACACATCGAGAATTTGTTGCTGCAAGCGCTGCGGTATAACGCGTAGCGCTTCATCCGGCTGTGGAGCGGTTTCGGTCTTGATGCCCGTTTTGATGATCTGTCTGACGATCCGATACATATGGGGGCCTCTACAAATCCTGGCCGGAATAGCTGAGGTTAAACGATTTGTTGATCAGCGGAAAATCCGGCACGATGTTGCCCAATACGGCGTGTTCCAGCGCCGGCCAGTTTTGCCACGATGGATCATGCGGATGCACGCGCGTGAGATTGCCCCGCGCATCGGTATGGATCGCCACCATCACTTCACCGCGCCAACCCTCGACCA
>JAHFRA010000028.1 GCA_023259035.1 Gallionella sp. | reverse complement strand
TTTTACGCAACGCAGCAGTTGGGATGAAATGTGAATTTTTAGCGGTTCCCGTGTGTCGATAAACGCTTCTATGATACTCTATTAGCCTCATTTCAATAAAGTTTTCTATGTCTTTAACTAATCAGGATGTCCGGAAAGTCGCACGTTTGGCACGATTGGCGATGGGCGAATCGGAAATCAAACTCGCTCGTACGCAACTATCCGGTATTTTTACCCTTATTGCCGAAATGCAGGCTGTCGATACCCGAGGCATCGCGCCGATGTCCCATGCCCAGGATGTTTCGCAGCGGCTGCGTGAAGATACCGTGACGGAAGCCAACCAGCGCGAACTGTTCCAAGCCATCGCCCCCCAAGCAGAGGCGGGGCTGTATCTCGTTCCACAAGTCATCGAATAGCCCGTCATGCTTAATTCCAGCTTGCAACAACTCGGCAGCGCGCTGCGCGCCGGAAATATCTCCAGCGTCGAGCTGACGCAGCTTTACCTCGACCGCATCGCCGCGCTCAATCCCACGCTCAACGCCTACATCACCACCAGCGCCGCAACCAGCCTGGCGCAAGCGCGTGCGGCGGATGCAAGGCTGGCCGACGGCACAGCGCAAACGCTCACTGGCATACCGATAGCCCAGAAAGACATCTTCTGCGCCAAAGGTTGGCGCACCACCTGTGGCTCGAAAATGCTGGAAAATTTTATCGCACCCTATGATGCGCACGTCATCGCGCAATTCGACAATGCCGGAGCGGTGAATCTGGGCAAGACCAACATGGACGAATTCGCGATGGGCTCATCCAACGAAACCTCGTATTTCGGCGCGGTAAAGAATCCATGGGACACGGCGCGCGTGCCCGGCGGCAGTTCCGGCGGCTCGGCCTGTGCGGTGGCTGCGCGACTGTGTGCCGCCGCGACCGGAACCGACACCGGCGGCTCGATCCGCCAGCCCGCCGCGCTATGCGGTATCTCCGGTATCAAGCCGACCTACGGCACGGTGTCGCGCTACGGCATGATCGCGTTCGCCTCCAGCCTCGACCAGGCCGGGCCGATGGCGCGCAGCGCGGAAGATCTGGCGCTGCTGCTGAACACCATGACCGGCTTCGACGAGCGCGATTCCACCAGCCTGCAACGCGACAAGGAAGATTACGCGCGCGACTTGAACAAGCCGCTGGCAGGCCTGCGCGTCGGTTTGCCGAAAGAATTTTTTGCCGAAGGGCTGAGCGGCGATGTCGGCAAGGCTGTCGAAACGGCCATCGCCGAATACAAAAAACTCGGCGCATCCATCGTCGATATCAGCCTGCCGAATTCAAAACTGGCCGTTCCGGTGTATTACGTGCTCGCTCCGGCGGAAGCCTCCAGCAACCTGTCGCGCTTCGACGGCGTGCGTTACGGCTACCGCGCGCCGGACTACACCGACCTCGCCGACATGTACGAAAAGAGCCGCGCACAGGGCTTCGGCGCGGAAGTAAAACGGCGCATCATGATCGGCACCTACGTGCTGAGCCACGGCTACTACGATGCCTATTATCTGCAAGCGCAAAAAATTCGCCGCCTGATCGCGCAGGATTTCACCGATGCGTTCAAGCAGTGCGACATCATCATCGGGCCGACCTCGCCGTCCACCGCATTCAAGCTCGGCGAAAAAGGCGACGACCCGGTGCAGATGTACCTGTCCGACATCTACACCATCGCGGTGAACCTGGCCGGATTGCCCGGCATGTCCATCCCGTGCGGCTTCGGCGCGCCCAACAATGGAAATCCGGGCATGCCGGTGGGCTTGCAGATCATCGGCAACTATTTCGCCGAGGCGCAGATGCTGAATGCCGCGCACCAATATCAACGAGCGACCGACTGGCATAGTCTTGCGCCGCAAGTGCTGTAAGGAAATATCATGACTTGGGAAATCGTCATCGGGCTGGAAGTGCATGCACAGCTCTCGACCCGCAGCAAAATCTTCTCCGGCGCTTCGGCCGCGTTCGGCGCGGAACCGAACACACAAGCCGACGCGGTGAGCATCGCGCTGCCCGGCGTGCTGCCGGTGCTGAACAAGGGTGCGGTAGAACGCGCGATCAAGTTCGGCCTCGCCGTCGGCGCGCACATCGCGCCGCGCTCGGTGTTCGCGCGCAAGAATTATTTCTACCCCGACCTGCCCAAGGGCTACCAGATCAGCCAGTTCGATTTGCCGGTGGTCGGCCAGGGCGCGCTGACCATCCAGATCGAGCCTCTATCCGGTCCTTCGACAGGCTCAGGACTACAACCCTACGAAAAAGTGGTGCGCATCACCCGCGCCCATCTGGAAGAAGACGCGGGCAAGTCGCTGCATGAAGACTTCCACGGCATGACCGGTATCGACCTGAATCGTGCCGGAACACCGCTGCTGGAAATCGTCTCGGAGCCGGACATGCGCTCCGCCGCCGAGGCGGTGGCGTATGCCAAGGCCTTGCATTCGCTGGTGCGCTGGATCGGTATCTGCGATGGCAACATGCAAGAGGGTTCGTTCCGTTGCGATGTAAACGTATCGGTGCGCCGTCCCGGTGCGGAATTAGGCACGCGCCGTGAAATCAAGAACCTCAACTCGTTCAAGTTTATGCAACAGGCCATCGATTACGAGGTGCAATGGCAGATCGACACGCTGGAGAATGGCGGAAAAATTCAACAAGCCACCATATTGTTCAATCCTGACACAGGAGAGACGCGCGCAATGCGCAGCAAGGAAGATGCGCACGACTACCGCTATTTTCCCGACCCCGATCTGCTGCCGTTGGACATCACTCCCGCGTTGCTCGAACAAGTGCGCGCCACGCTGCCTGAACTACCGCAGGCCAAGCGCAATCGCTATATCGGCGAGTATGCGCTTACTGCTTACGATGCCAACAATCTCACCGCCTCTCGTGAAATGGCGGATTTCTTCGATATGTGCGTGACCGCAGTCGGTCCGTCCAACGCCAAGTTGTGCGCCAACTGGCTGATCGGCGAAGTCAGCGCGCAACTCAATCGCGATGCCTTGGACATGGCGCAATGCCCGATTACCGCACAACAACTCGGCGGCATGTTGCTACGCATCGCCGACAACACCATTTCCAACTCCGGCGCGAAAGAAGTATTCCGCACCTTGTGGGCTGATGGTGGTGATGCCGATATGATCATCGAAGCCAAAGGGCTAAAGCAAGTCTCCGACAGCGGCGCGATAGAAGCGCTGGTGGACGGAATCATCGCTGACAACGCCGACAAGGTCGCGGTATACCGCAGCGGCAAGGATAAACTGTTCGGCTTTTTCGTTGGTCTCGCGATGAAAGCCAGCAAGGGTAAGGCTAATCCGGCGCAGTTAAATGAAGTTTTGAAGCGTAAACTCGGCGGGTAGGAAGAAACTTTAATGCCGATCACAAGGTTAAAGCTGACCGGCTAAAGCCAGTGGATTTAACCTTGTGATCGGCATTAAGCCTTAAACCGGCTGACCGCACTTTCCAGAGTGCCCGCCAGGCTTTCCAGTTGTTGCGCCTCTCCGGCAATTTCATTCGCCGCCACGCTGTTTTCCTCGGTCATGCGCGCAATTATTTCAACTTGTTGTGACACCTGGTTGCTGGCGGAGCTCTGCTCGTGCAAAGCGGAAGAAATGTCGCTGACGGCAGAAATAACCCGGTTTGCGCCATCACTGATCTGACTCATCGATTCGCCGGCGCGATTCGCCATTGCCACCCCTTCGGTAACACGATCGCAGCCTTCCTGCATGCTCGCCACAGCTTGTTGCGTACCGCTCTGGATGCTGCCGATCATCGCAGTAATTTCCTCGGTGGAGCGGGCAGTACGTTCGGCAAGTTTTCTCACTTCATCTGCCACCACGGCGAAACCACGCCCCTGTTCGCCGGCTCGCGCCGCCTCGATGGCGGCATTGAGCGCCAGCAGGTTGGTCTGGTCGGCGATTTCCTTGATGACATTGACGATGGCCGAAATCTGGTTGGAATGTTCGCCCAATCGCTGGATAAGCTGTGAGGATTGATTGACTGACTCGGCGATCTTGCTCATTTCCGTCGCCGCACTCTGTACTACCGCGCCGCCATGGGAGGATAATTCCCCCGATTTGTGGGCAATGTTATGAGTTTCCTGCGAGCTATCGGCAACATGGCCGATGCTAGCCGTCACCTCTTCCACAGCCGCTGCCATCGATGCCGTTGCATCGCTCTGGCTCTGCGATCTGACGGCAACGCGATGCGAGGATTCGGAAAGTTTGCCGGCAGCCTGCATTACACCGTGCGAATTGGAAACCACCTGCTGGATGATTTCCTGAAAACTCTGGATCATCTGGTTGAAAGAGTGACCGATCCGGCCAACTTCATCCTTTGAGGTGACGGATACCCGCCGCGACAGATCGTTGCTGGTCTGAATCTGGTACATGGCGCTTTCCAGCTCATTCAGCGATCTGGTTATGCGGCGGATAACCATAATCATGCCCCCTCCGACCAGCGCGGTTATCGTCATGATGATGCCGATCAACCAAACGGCGTGATTCCAGAAGATAGTTTCCACATCGTCAAGGTAGATGCCGGAACCGATTAACCAGTTCCAGCCATCAAACTTTTTGACGAAGGATAGTTTGGTGTAAAGCTCTTCGGTGGTGCCGCCGCCCGCTTTGGGCTTGGGCCAGTTGTAGGTGACGTAACCCTGGCCGAATTTACCGGCAACCTCATTGAAAGCGACGAACAGATTCTTTTTGCCGTCGGTTTTATCGATAGCGCCGTCAATCCCGCCCTGCAAACTTGTGGCACAGTTGAATTTTCCTGCGTCGAGCACCTTGCCGTCCAGCGCAGGCACCGTCGGATGCATTAGCATTTTCGGTATCGGCGTGGTGAAATCGTTGAGCCAGAAGTATTCCTTCTGTTCGTAGCGTAACGCCTTGATCGCTTCCATTGCCGCATCTTTCGCCGCCTCTTCGGTGAGCGCGCCTTTCTGCTGCAAGTCATAAAAATGGCCGAGCAGGCTGTGGGCGCCCTCGACCAGATGGCGGGTCTTGACCTTGCGATCTTCGAGCAGTGTGGCTTTCTCTGACTGCAAGGCAAAAACAGCGATTAGTATCATGCCCGTCAAGGCTGCGGCCATGATCAATAACAAACGGGCTTTGATACTGACATTTTTTGTGGTTGAATTTTCGGCCATCATTGTCTTCTTTTCAATCGAAATTACCGCTTCATTATATTCTTTATTCCAGTGCCCGCTTCCGGGATGACAATAAAATTTCTCCGCGTGCCCTGCGCCTAACCCCGCGCCAAGGGTACGGGGAATACAAGTTTACATATCAATACTATTGAAGATGATATGTGCAAACAAGTATTCACTTTTTGAAATGCACGATACCTCCGCATTCCAACCATCCTTGTTAACAGCCATAAAATTACTTGGCTTTTATTGCCGGTGTGCACAGCTTTTCACAAGGAACGCCGTCACCATTTCCATCCAGCGATTTGATGCCGCACTGTGTGAGGTAATGCCTGGCTTCTTCGCATGATGACATTTCGGAGCAATATTTCTTTTTGCCACAGGCTGGATCGAGCGGCATAACCGGAGGTGAAGCGGCAAGAGATGTTTGCATCGGCGCTGTATTCGGGTGCAATTTACGCCACTCCCACGGCGGCGTGGGAGTGCTGAGCGCCCACAGGCCGCGCGGGACTTGCTTCGCCTCGTTCTGTAGTGCCACCAACATGTGATTAGTATGGTAGTTGGAATATTCCCACGCCATGCCACGGCGAATTTGTTCGGCATTCACGTCCAAGCCATCCACGCTGATGTGCGCAACCATCCGCCCATATTGATCTATCGCCTGGCTGGCCACTTTTATCTGTTTGCCCAGCACCATGTCCGACAGCGATTGTCTGGAAGTTTCGCCGAAGATTTGCGCCTTTTCCGGGGCATCTATTTCGGCCATACGAATTTTTGTCAGGCCCTTCACACGCTTGACCAGTATCGTGTCGCCATCCAAAACGGCGATCACTTTGGCAGTGAATTCCGCTCCCAGAGCCATGCTGCTTGCGCCAAGCGATACCGCATAAATCAGGAAGCACAGCGTGTTCACAGTAGCAGGCTTTTAACGCTGGCTAAACACAACAGCGCGTATCCGGCCGCCAGCAGGTCGTCAAACATGACGCCGAGACCGCCGTGCCAGTTGTTATCGAAATAACGGATCGGCGGCGGTTTGACGATGTCGAAAAAACGAAACAGCGTGAAGGCCAGCAATGACCATTCCCAACCGGGCGGGGTAAAAAACAGCACCAGCATGAATGCCACGATTTCGTCCCAGACGATGCCGCCGTAATCGGCCACGCCCAGCGCTTTGCCGGTGATATCGCATACCCACACGCCGATAGAGAATGCCAGGATCAGTATGAATATGAACAGCGCGTCCGACAGGTGCGGCGCGAGATACCAATACATCGGGAACGCAACCAGCGTGCCGAACGTGCCGGGTGCTTTGCGCGCCAAACCGCTGCCGAAGCCGAATGACAGCAGATGCGCCGGATGCCCCAGCAAGAATTTCCAGCCGGGTTTAACCAGCAATTCACCGGAAATGGTCATAACCGCAAGCCTCAACGTTGAGTGGATTACCTGCCGCATCGTGCACGATACAGCCGCGCCCCGCAACAACTTTCCCGACACGGGTCAGCGGCAAATCGAGTTGCGCGGCGATGTGCGACACTTCGGCATGACGTGTGGCCGGTACGGTGAAACACAATTCGTAATCATCGCCGCCGGCTAGGACGCATTGCCTGCCCAGCGGTTGCTGCATATAACCGAGCAACGTTGAAGAGATCGGCAGCGCTGCGAAATCAAGTTGTGCGCCAACTTGCGAGGCATCGAGAATATGACCAAGATCAGCCAGCAATCCGTCGGAAATATCGATTGTGCTGGTGGCAATGCCGCGCAATGCGAGACCCAATGCCACGCGCGGCTGCGGTTGGTGCAAGACCATCACACAAAGGGCAAACTCGGCCTCGTTCAACACGAAGCGGTTTTGCAAATGCGCCAAGGCCAGCGCGGCATCACCTAACGTACCCGACACCCAGATATCATCGCCGATTTGCGCGCCACTGCGGCGCAATGCCTGTTGTGCGGGCACCTCGCCGATTATCGTCACGCATAAATTGAGCGGCCCGCGCGTGGTATCGCCGCCGACCAGTTCCACGCCCTGTTGTTGCGCCAGAGAAAAAAATCCCGCGCTGAATTTTCCCAGCCACGCTTCATCCGCATCGGGCAACGCAATCGCCAGTGTCGCCCAGCGCGGCACGGCGCCCATCGCTGCCATATCGGAAAGATTGACCGCCAGCGCCTTGTGTCCCAACAGGAATGGATCGGCATCGGCAAAGAAGTGCGTGCCGCTGACCAGCATATCGCTGGATACCGCCAGCACATTGCCCTCGCTCACTTGCAGCAGTGCGGCATCGTCGCCTACGCCGAGCACCGCGCTCGGAGTCGGGCGCGTAAAGTGACGACGGATCAGGTCGAATTCGGTCACTTTATAATTGGACGCAAGATGTTGGCGGTGAATCTGTCGGCAGGTGAAATAAATTGCGACGGGTTAAGCCTGCAGGCACGCGCGGAGTTTGCCGAATAAATGATCGGGAAATAAAACACGAAAATCCAGCGGCGGCAATTCCATCGCATCCAGCGTATTTTTCGCCAGCAAACCCAGTTCGGTATCGCCTTCCATTACCAGGCGGCGGCTGAAGAACAGGGTGTCCGGGTCTTCCTTGCGCAGCGCCAGCAGAATGAAATCCTGGGCGCTGGCGCTGATCGTGAGGTCGCTTTGGGATGCTGCATGGCGGGCAATCAGGCCATCCGCACCGAGTGTGAAGTGGAATGCGATGCCCGCATCCCTGACGCGGATGCAGACCTGCTTGCCATACAGGGGGCGCCAGACTTCATCGTGCAACTTGCCTTTCAGCGCCAGATTGATCGCCCGCGTGAAGATCAGGGAATGGGGATACTGGGGCAGCAGGGAAAGAACGATACTGACAGGCTGCGGAATGAAAAGTGGTTTCATGTTTTACCTCTCACGCGATAGAGTCCAAAGAGTTGTTGTGAATGAAATCGAGGCCGGGCCTGCCATACCAATAGCCGTTGCAGGAGGCCTCCGGCATTAGCTTTTCGATCTGTGCCAGTGCCGATGCGTGGGGCATGCGTTGCTCCAGGCATCCCCTGAACAGGCGCAGTATCTCATCTGTGTGGTGTGCTTGCGGGCTAATCCGCACCACATCGACGCCCGCGTTCTGCAACGCGTCCAACTCGCCGATCAGATTATGCACCAGCGCCGATTGGGTCTGGATGCCGTTCAGGTTCAGGAATGGCTGGCCCTCGCGAGTTTTCAGGATAAGCCCGTCCGCGTAATCAAGGCAGCGGAATTGGCAGTCGTCTTTTTGCAGGTTGTTGTGGCGAGCAGTGAAGCAGCGGGCGGAGAAAGCCAGCGGCAGACGCCCATAAGCGAGCACCTCTGTTTCGAGGTTTTGCTGGCGATTATCCTGTATCGAAACGAGTGCTTCCCGCGACATTTCCACCGGCATCACCCAGCGCATCGCCCCCAGACCGGCGAGCAGGTCAAGAGTCTGCGGGTTGTAAACATTCAGGGTCGAACCTGCCACGAAGGGCATTTTATTGGCCATCAGCCGCACGGCTCCCATGTCGTTGGCTTCTACTTTGAAATTCTCGTTGTCGGTAATCTTGCGCAGGGTTTTGACATCGTTCTCGGATTCGATAAGGGTCTGCGTCGAGATTACGACTTCCTTGCCGCTCGCAACGAGCCGTTCCGCTATGTCCAGATAGTCCTGCAGGCGCAACAGGTGGCGGCGCGAACAGACCGTTTCGCCGAGGTAAATGATGTCTACCGGCGCGTCGGCCATCTCATCATAAAACTTGAGCATGGTGTCGCAACTCCAGTAGTACAGGACTGGGCCCAGAGCTAATTTCATTTGTTTCCCATATTCTATTTCCAGGGGCGATAGTAAGCGCCAAGGGTCTGTTGCTGCCCTTCGGATACTTTCCCCAACTCAGCCATCCATGCGGGGTTGACCGCAAAGGACAGAGGATCACGTTGGCAGCTATCGATCGCCTGACGCCACACCTTGGTGACTTGTCCGACGTAGGCCGGGCTGCGTTGCCGACCCTCGATCTTGATCGCGGCGATGCCCATGCGCAGCAGTTCCGGCAACAGTTCCAGCGTGTTGAGGCTGGTTGGTTCCTCGATCGCGTAGTAGGTTTCCCCACTCACGTCGAACCTGCCCTTGCACAGGGTAGGGTAGCCGGCATTTTCGCCTGCATCGTAGCGGTCGATGAGAATGCCGTTCAGACGCGACTCCAAGCCCTTGGGGGTTTCCTGCCAACGCACCGCCTTGGGCGGTGAGCACACGCCGCAGGTGTTGGGGGAATCACCGGTGGCATAGGAAGACAGGGCGCAACGTCCTTCTACCATGACGCATAGCCCGCCAAAGCCGAACAACTCGATTTCCACCTTGGCGTTAGCCATCAACTGCTCGACCTGGGCCAGCGCCAGCACGCGCGGCACCACGGCACGCTGGATACCAAACAGCTCATGGTAGAAATTGATTGCCTCGTAGTTGGTGGCCGAACCCTGCACCGAAAGATGCAGGCGCAGCCCGGGATGAGTTTTCGTGGCGTACTGCATCAGCCCAGGATCAGCCAGGATTACCGCATCCATGCCCAACTCGGCGGCGTTGTCGATGGCTGTAATCCAGCGCTGCCAGCCGCTGGCCTGGGGGTAGGTGTTCAGCGCCAGCAGAACCTTTTTGCCTTTTGCATGGGCGTAACGCACTCCTTCCTTTGCGTTGGCGAGGTTGAAATTCAGGCCGGTGAAATTGCGCGCATTGGTGTCATCGCGGAAACCCATGTAGACACAGTCCGCACCGTTGTCCACGGCTGTCTTCAGTGCCGGCAAGCTGCCTGCGGGGCACACCAGTTCAATTTTGTTAAGCGGCATTCAGTATTTCCTCGTTAACGTGAAACTCGCGAAGCGATTCGTTTGCCCCCTCTCCCGCCGGGATCAAAGATTGCATTTCTCGTTCGCCTCCTCGCCCGCTTGCGGGATAACCAGCGACTTGGTCGCCGTCTTTGGGTGGCCTAGTCGAATGGCTAGTAGTTCCATCAGAGGATTGAGGAGAGGGCAACGGGAGAGGGTTGGGGTCGCTGGCCGTGACACGGCGTTGCGAAGCATCCGGAGCGGGAATGGCCGCCTCACCCCCGCTCCCGCAGGCGGCTGGCTGCGCCAGTAATGTGTCGCGGGGGTGAGGGAAACGGGCATGGCAGGCCTCATTATCAGCGGCGGTATCTCTGCTTTGTCCGTTAATCCAAGGCATTCCGGCCAGGCTCCCCTGGCAGTGGTCACGCCGAGCCAGCTCATGTTCGATGCCGTTGAGCACGTTCCATTTCTGCGAACACCACTCCGGCGCCAGCAGAATATCTTTTGCAGCAGTGCCGGTGACGCGGTGGAACACGATGCATTCCGGCGTGCGCTCGATCAAGTCAGCGGCAATGCGGATATATTCCTCACGCGACAATGGCTGATATTCGCCGCGCCGCCACTGATTAGCAAGCACGGTGTGCTTTACCACATGCAGCGGATGGAGTTTCAAGCCATCCACTCCGATATCCAGCACGGTGTCGAGACTGGCGTGGTAATGGGATTCATCTTCCCCCGGGAGGCCGAGGATCAGATGAGTGCATAACGGAATGCCGCGCCGCCGCGCCTCGATGGCCACTTCCCGGTATTCCTTCAGATTGTGGCCGCGGTTAACCCGGCGCAGAGTCTCGTCGAAGGCCGATTGCAGGCCGAGTTCCAGCCATACGATGCGGCCTTCATCGCGGTATTCGGCGAGCAGGTCGAGCACTTTGCCGGACACGCAATCCGGACGTGTGCCGACGGAAAGACCGATGATGTCATGCTTGGTCATGGCCTGGCGATACAGAGCATCCAGTTCCGCCACTTCAGCATAGGTGTTGGTATAGGCCTGAAAATAGGCGAGAAACTTTTTTGCCCGAGTCCGCTTCGCAATAGCGTGCCGCCCGCTGTCGAATTGCACCTCAAGAGATCCGGTTTGCTGTACGTTGGGGTTAAATGAGCTGTTATTGCAGAACGTGCAGCCGCCAATCCCCTTTGATCCGTCCCTGTTTGGGCAGGTGAATCCCGCGTCCAGCGCAATTTTATGTATCCGTTCGCCGTGCTGCTTGAGCAGGTGCTGGCCGAAGGTGTAGATGTAGTCGGAGAGTGCCATAATTCTGTGCGAGAAGACTAGCACGCACCACGGGCTTGTTCAACCATAATGGAGCCATGCCTGTTTTTCCTTGTGGCTATTGTGGGAATTTGCCGCTAACTAAATGATATGTGTTTATGGCTTCTCATATTGCCTGGACGGAAGTGAATGCGGAATGATCAATGGCGGGTTTGTGTATGTGAAGCGGACGCTGGCGAACGGCAAGAGTGTGCCATTAACAATTGCCGACGGTTGTGAATTACCCTCATAACAATCACACGTTATTGGCCAGATGAGGCCCGTCTGATCCTGTCGCCAGCGAACCTTATTTCATAAGTGTCACTCAAGTTTGATAGTTAAACTCTTCAACGCTTCCTTCTGTGGCGTACAGCGAGCGGTTTGTTTGACACTTTACCTTTTATTGTTTAGACTTTTTCTGCGAATTGATTCTGGTTTCATTTCTCTTATTCTTTGCGGTCGTTTTGGGTGCAATCGCTTAGTCTATATGGGGGAGTCGTGGCACGTTTCCCAATTCAAATCAAATTCCCACTTGTTATTTCGTTGTGTCTGGCTATTTTCGCCACACCGTTGTGGGCGGATACGCCCAGTGGAAATGACCATTCCGGCAATAACTGTCCGGCTCCAACCAATCAGGACAAACTTGTTGTGGACTTCAATCCTCGCGGAGCAGTTGCGCCCACGCCCAAGGGGAAAAAGTACCGAATGCCGGACGTCGAGGTAGAGACTCTCGGTTCGCCCCTCACTTTCGGTTCAGCCCTGTGGCTCCAAATGTT
This sequence comes from Gallionella sp., assembly GCA_023259035.1. Taxonomy (GTDB): domain Bacteria; phylum Pseudomonadota; class Gammaproteobacteria; order Burkholderiales; family Gallionellaceae; genus Gallionella. The sequence continues at coordinate 21,535 of JAHFRA010000028.1, read as the reverse complement.
TTTTAACGGATATGAACGAACTCCGTCGGAGACTGATGCAGTCATTTTAAGCAAGTCTTTTGTCCAGGACATCCGCGAGCAGGAAGATGTCAAGCTGCAAGTTATTAACTCCCAAGTCCGGATGAACGGCAATGCCGCGAAAATGCTCGGCCAGTTGAAGTGCGGCCAATCCGGCACCTTCAGCACGCGGGGTGGACCTGTCGTGGTCATGGGTGACGCCGACAGCTTCAGCATACATTTGGGTATCGGTTCATTCAGCGTTTACTGGGACGCGGTCTGCGACACCGGGCCCAAGAAGTGCTGCGTCAAGAATTCCGATTGTGAGTCAGGCTTTGGCAACGAGACCCCCTTTTCCTGCAAGATTAATTGGACTGCATACGACACTTACAATTTTAGTTGGCGCAGCGGGACGGGAGGTTCTGGCTGGTTGAAGAGGATCAATCCCCTGGGTTGGTACGGCACGAGCTTCAGCAGTTTTGGTTATTGGAAAGAAGCCTATTCAGGCGCCGCGAAGGAATGCCTGCCTCAAGAGAAGATTGCTTCTCTATGTTGCGAACCGCCCAAGACAGAAACTTTCACGCCACCGCCCCCACCGCCTCAGCCGCCAGCGCAACCGCCGCATGCCGGGGGTGGGGCAGCCGAATCCTGCCCCGAATGCGAGGCGATCGCGAAGGACATCGGACTGGCCCGCAGCGGCATAGCGGAAGCTGTGGAACGCATCACCAACTCGCAGAAATCGCTTGAAGAAAATCTTAAACGGCAAAAGGCTATTAACAAGAAGATTACGGCGCTTCAAAACGAGGCGGATAAGGGGCAATGGACAGCCTCTGGAACAGATTCCGAAACCGGCAGGACGGCGGACTACGATGCCACTCAAGGTGATGGGCAGGTGCATGTGACGGTACGTGATGCCAACGGCGAAGTTATTGCAAGCTATACCTACCCAAGGAGCAAGAGCGCAACCGAGACACAGGAACAGCTTGACGACATGCAAAAACGGTTGAAGGATCTGCAAGATGAAGAGACCCGCTTGAACACGGGGATCAAGATAGCACAGTCGAGAAAGGCCGGTCTTGAGGCGGATCTGCAGCGTCTTGAAGCGGCACTCGAGGAATGCCTCAAACGGTGCCATGGCGTTGTCCTGATCGAACAAGTTCACAATCTTGTTGGCAATAACCCGTTCGCCCCGCAGAATCCGCTTGGCGGTGGCCAGGTAACGACGCCGGGCTGCACGGGGTCTCCGCCGGTCAGCGAGTCGCAAACGCAAGCGTGTCCGAGCGGTCAGACGGGCAGCATCATTCAGAACCGGTCCTACTCTTGCGTGAACGGAGCATGGGCTCCAGGCAGTTGGACAACAACCAGCAGCACCTGCACCACGACGACGACTGGCTGCACAGGGTCTCCGCCGGTCAGCGAGTCGCAAACGCAAGCTTGTCCGAGCGCTCAGACGGGCAGCATCATTCAAAACCGATCCTACTCTTGCGTGAATGGAGCATGGGCGCCCGGCGCATGGCAGACCGTCAGCAATAGCTGCACCTGCAACCCGGCTGTACAGCCCCAACCGGATGGACAGAACCTCGCTTGTCCGGCAGGACAAACAGGAACCATCACGCAGCAGCGCGCCTATGTGTGTTCGAACGGATCCTGGATTCCCGGCACGAACTGGATCGAGGTTACACGCAACTGCACGACACCGCTGATTGGCTGCGCGACCAACTACAGCAGCGGCAACTATGTCTGTAGCGGATCATGTGGCATTGGATCAACTGGGCTCACGGTGACCCCGGGAGGCAATACCATGACGGCGAATCCATTGGGCTCGAACAGCAACGTGTTGATCAATTGTTCAGGGGCCACGGCCAGCCCGCAGAGCACCAACCTGATCATCCTGGGGCTGCCGGGGCATACCTGCACATTCACCGGATCGAGCCTCACATCCTTTGGGATAGCCTGCCGGAACAACAGCGGTGGCACTTGCAGCAGCTCATGCTCGAGGTGAACTCATCATGAATAAATTTCGCTATCTGATCCCGCTGGCTGCGGCACTCATTGGACTGACTCACGCACAGGCACAGGAAGTTCGCCAGATCAATCGTATCGCCACGCCGATGGCCGTCACCAATGCGCCGCCCGGCACGCGCGCCGTCACATCGATGCGCCCGGTATCCGCCGCCAGGGTCGAGGATGCCGTAAAGAAAATCGCGGATGCATGGAACACCCCGAATCTCGAGCCCATGCTGGCGGACAGCCTCTATGACAAATCGCGTCTGACCGATGCTCTGCTCACAAAGGTTCCGCGTGACGCCAAGCTGCGCGTATTGGCGATTCAGAGCATGCAAACGCTCAGTCAGCACCTGCAAAATACTGCGTCGGGCATGGAGCAACGGGTCAGTCGTGTTTCCGTGACGGCCCGCACCCAGATCGAATACAACGATCCGCAAACGGGCTTCCAACGCCTGGATGGCACTAATGAATTCATCCTGCTGATCACCGAGCCTTCATCATGAAGCAGCGCGTGTTTATTCGTCAGTTTCCGATACAGCTGCTGATGATCACAACATGCAGCATGTTCGGGAAGGCGTATGCCGAGAAAATCCTCGATGAGTGGCAGATCACCGGCAGCAATACGTTGCGTCTTGAATCCTACCGTGCGCAGGGCGATCCACTGGCCGGTCCCTACCGTTTTACCGGTGGGCAACACTTCGACGAATTCAACCTGAATCTGGCTCGCCAACTCTCGCCTTATGACACCATACATGCACAGTTGTACGGGGTAGCGAACGATTCTTACTATCGCGCGCCGGATCATGGCCTTGTGCCCGAACGCATTAATTTGACGCGCGAGAAAGGCGATGGCGGCATCCCGTACCGTGTCGAAGCCGGCGATAATTTTGCCTATTTCAGTTTCCGCACACTGCAACGCTCCCTCAAAGGCGGGCAAATAGAATTGCAGCCCGTGCCGGGCGAATCAGGGGCGCGCCATTCGCTGCTGCTTGTTTCCGGAACCAATCAGCCCAACTGGAGGCATGTGCAGGGCAGCAATGACTGGACCAACGGCGCATCGTGGCTCATTGAAACCAGCCCGCAAACCCGGTTCAGTGTCAATCTGGTACACAATTTCCGGCAGTCGGATCCTGCGCTCGGCACGCTGGATCGCACCCAAACCGTGGCAGGCGCTACCGGTGAACACACCTGGTTATGGGGATCGCAAAACTTGCGCATCGAGGGCGAACTGGCCGGTCTACGCGGAGATCATGACGGCTACCTGAGCCCGATGGTTACGTCCGTTCCGCAGAGTGGGCAAAATAGAAGCGGCAGCGGCGTGTTCGGACAAATATCGGGGCAGAGCACAAGCAATCCGCTCGACTACCGCTTGCGATTCGAGCGTTATGATCGCGATTACCGGCCTGCGGGCGGCGTAATCGCTGCCGATCGCCAGTCAGAGGAAGCACACGTCGGGTGGCGATTCTCCGATGGGACGACACTGCGCGGGCGGGCGCAACATTTCAACGACGGCTTGCAATCCGGCAACGCGCTCAAGACCGATACCTATGGTTTAAATTGGACTGGCTCCATTGTTGCCGCAGCGGGACTCAACGGCAGCGTTGATGTATTTTCGCAAAATCTTGTCAAGGACGACGCAACGATAGACCGCGGCATCTGGAATATGAATGCCAACCTGTCCAGGCCTTTTCCTGAACAATGGGTCGGCAATCTCGGTCTGTTATTGCAACAAGTCAATGATCGGGTTTCCGGCGCGAGCGATACGACAAGTGCGCAGCTGCAACTGAACGCCACGCATCAGCTCAATATTGGCGGTTGGGGCGGATCATTCTCACCGGGTATCATGCTGCATCGCTTGAGCGGCAATACTTCGGCAACAACTGATTGGGCACCGGCGCTGGCTTTCACGCTAGCCAACAACCCACATAATCTCAGCGCAAGTTATGGCTATCAGAAACTGCGTCCGGATGCAGCCTCTCTCGCAACCATCGAAGTCAACGCGCTACGCGTGGACTATCGCTACAACACGGGAAGAGACACATTCGGCATTGAAGCCTCGGCCTACGATCGCCGGGTGACAATAGGTCAATATAACGACAGTTATCGGCTGTCTTTGTTCTGGACACAGGCCTTCGACAAACCCGCACAGGCAGTTATTCGCCCGCTTGCCAATACCTCTCCCGATACTGCCGCCACGCTGTCGCGCAGTCTCGGCCTGTTGCTGGAGATCGTGCCGGGCAGCAATTTCCCGGCAATGGCTAGACGCATGGAAGCATCGGGAATGCCTGCGGGCACACCGCAGGGGCAAGTCACTATTTATGAGCAACGCCTTATCGATGATTTAACTGAGCGGCAGCGTGTGGCCATTGCCCATGATAGTGGCAGCGTAAGCCGCATTGCGCTCGTCATCAACCTGACTGACCCGAATAATCCGCAAGATGTCGCACAGACTTATGAGCGTGTAAGGAAAGCCATGCTGGACCGTTTCGGCAGGCCATCGTCCACTTTCGAGGAGGGGACGATTGGTTCTACTTTCGTTGCCGATCTCAACGCCAATCGGGTGGTCCGCATGATGGAGTGGCCAACAGAATCCGGCAAGCTACGGCTCGGCATACCGCGCCGCCTGGATGGGCAGATACGCATCGAAGTGCAACACGCGAAAAGCTATGGCGCACCGCGCGATTCATTATGGGGCATTGATGAGTTGCATTAACTTTGTGACTACAGTTGGCCATGAATTTGAAAATGCAATTCAGCTCAACAGTCACACAAAAAATCTTTTTACTTGTTTGATCGCCCGTTGATTTCCTGGATGACCGCATGTGTCTGGAGCGGTACGTCGCAATAGCCAATCGCCTGCCCGAAGCAGAAGGTCAGAATCTCACGCCTGCCGAGCATCACATTGCCGATGGTAGAATCCGCTTTATGCTGAATGAACGCGCACAAATCCTGCTCAAGACTCTGGTGGAACGCTATATCAGCGACGGCCAGCCAGTTGGTTCGCGCGCGCTGCTCCAGTATTCCGGCCTGGAAGTGAGTTCGGCAACCATTCGCAATGTGATGGCCGATCTGGAGGGCATCGGTTTGGTCAGTAGTCCGCATACCTCGGCAGGCCGCGTCCCAACTGGTTTGGCCTATCGTTTGTTCATCGACACCATGCTGGTGACCAAACCGCTGGACAGCATGCGCATGCAACAGATGGAGCAGCAGTTGCAGCCGGACAACCCGTCGCGGTTGATAACACAAGCCTCAAATTTGCTCTCTGAACTGACGCACTTTACCGGCGTGGTTGTCACAACAAAACGCAGCGCAATCACTATTCGCCAAATCGAATTTCTGCGCCTGGGTGAAAAACGCGTGTTGCTGATCATCGTGATGCCGGATGGCGAGGTGGAAAATCGTGTGCTGCTGATGGAGCGCGATTACACCCAATCGCAACTTACCGAAGCTGGCAATTTCTTGAGCCAGAATTACATCGGCTGCAGCTTCTCGCAAATCCGTGACCGGCTGCGCGGTGAGTTGCAGCAATTGCATCAGGACATGAGCGCGCTGATGGCGGCGGCGCTGGCAGCGGGCGATGCGGCAGAAGCAAAAAAATCCGAAGATTACGTCATCAGCGGCGAACACAACCTGCTGCATGTGGAAGAGCTGTCCACCGACATGAACCGCTTGCGCAAGCTGTTTAATTTGTTTGAGAAAAAAACCGAACTGTTACAGTTGCTCGATGCCAGCCGCAGAGGGCAAGGGATACATATCTTTGTCGGTGCTGAATCGGGATTGGCTTCACTGGATGAGTGCAGTGTGATTACCGCGCCTTACTCTGCCAACGGGAAAGTAATCGGCACTCTCGCTGTGGTCGGTCCGAAGCGCATGGACTATGAACGGGTCATCCCGATCGTGGACGTTACGGCGCGGTTGCTCGGCAATGCGCTGTCGCAGAATTGAAAACTATTGCGCTTGCCAATTCGGCATTAAAAAATGGCTCGGAATGCTCATTTACTCCATGTAAACTCCGCTTCCTCACCACTTTTTACCTTGTCTTGGCTGCGCTCATGACGTTTTCAACTTCGCAACAAGTGGTTTTGGATAAATCGAATGCGCTACCAACCTGAACCTACTTATACCCACGGCACGCCGGAAAAGACCGGCATCCTGCTGGTCAATCTCGGCACGCCGGACGCGCCTACCGCGCAAGCCGTACGCATTTACCTGAAAGAATTTCTGAGCGACCCGCGCGTGGTGGAAATGCCGCGCGCCATCTGGTGGTTGATTCTCAACGGCATTATCCTCAATACGCGCCCGAAGAAATCCGCCGCAAAATATGCCTCGGTATGGCTGAAGGAAGGTTCGCCGTTGCGTGTTTACACCGAAAAGCAAACCACACTGCTGCAAGGCTATCTTGGACAGCGCACCAAGGCTCCATTCGTGGTGGACTACGCGATGCGCTACGGCAATCCCGGAATTTCCCAAGTGTTGCGCAAGTTCAAGGAGCAAAGCTGCCAGCGCATCCTGATCGTGCCGATGTATCCGCAATATGCCGCCAGCACCACTGCCACGGTATGCGACGCCGTGTTCAGCGAGCTGCAACGAATGCGCAACATTCCCGCGTTGCGCATCATCAGGGATTTTCACGACAACCCAGGTTACATCAAAGCACTGGCTAACAATGTCAATGATTACTGGATGAAGAATGGACGCCCGGAAAAGCTGCTGATGAGCTTCCACGGCCTGCCGCGCTACACGCTCGACAAAGGCGACCCCTACCACTGCGAATGCCACAAGACCGGACGTTTACTGGCGCAGCAACTCGGCATGAAACCCGAGCAATACGCCATCAGCTTTCAGTCGCGTCTCGGCAACGCGGAATGGCTCAAACCCTACACTAGCGCTACGCTTAAAGAGTTGGGAAAACAAAAAATCCGGCGCGTGGATGTAATCTGCCCAGGCTTCGTCGCCGACTGTCTGGAGACGCTGGAAGAAATCGCGCTGGAAGGCAAGAAAGAATTCCAGCATGCGGGCGGCGGCGAATACCACTACATTCCCTGCCTCAACGACCGCAACGACTGGATGCACGCACTAACAGAGCTGGTGATGGATAATTTGCATGGCTGGCTCATCGAACCCAACGCCGCAGAGCTGGAGCAAAGTAAACAGTGCGCGTTGGCGATGGGGGTAAAAAAATAAAGCGGCGGTAAATCATCTTGCCGAGATAGTGTATCCCTCTTGTTTTTACAACCACCCGCCCCTTTTTTCTCGTTGCAGTGTCTCAAGGTCAAGGCGCACTCTGGCGAGTTCTTCATTGGTTGAGCGCAGACGCTGTGCAACAACCTCGGCAAAGAGTTTGTACAGGACGGATACGAAAAGCGCCTGCTCAAGTGCTCCCGCTGTTTCATTCATGAAGGAAGCATCAATGGCAAGGCAAACTGTGGAGCCAATTGCTTCAACAGACGCGGAGCGCGCTTTCCCATCGATGGCCGCAAGTTCACCAAAAGTGTTGCCAACCTCAGTAATTCTGGCAATCTCTTTGCCGTTTTTTACAATTTTTACTGCGCCAGAAAAAAGCACATAAATCCAGCTGTCGTAGGTTTTTTCTTTGGTGATAATTTCACCGTCATCGAATGTTCTTATTTTGCTGAGGCGCAGAATATTCTTGATATATTTTTCACCCAGGGAGCCAAGAAAAGGCAGGCGCAACAGTTTATCCAAGAGCATCTCATTGCCCTCCAGATAGGGTGATTCATGCATGGGCGATCCCTCCTTAATCGTGAGATTGTCGAGAGGAGCATCGGTTCACTCCTCAAGGTGCGTTTGCAACAACTGGTACGAAACGTATTCTATACCTGCAGGCGAGGTAATTTTGAGCCTTTCCTTCAAAAATTGACCGTGAAAAAATACAGGCGCCATAGTGTAGAATTCACCGCATATAACACCATCTGGAATCGCAATTTTTATAGCCAAAATGCAGTTTATATTTACATTAACCGATTAAATTCATGACGCCCGGACAGCTAATTGGTCGTTTTGAAATATTAGATGAGCTTGGCAAGGGCGGGCAAGGTGCGGTTTATCTTGCCCACGATCCGCAACTTGACCGGCGGGTCGCCATCAAAACATTGCGCAATCTGAGCCATAAAACCGAACAGTTGCTTCACGAGGCGCGCATAGTCAGCAAGCTCCAGCACCCCAACATCATCGCATTGTACGATTCCGTCGAATACCAGGGCACGCCTTATCTGGTTTATGCCTATGTCGAGGGGCAAACTCTCGCCCAATTGCTGATGCAGGAAAAGACCCTGCCGTTTACGCGGGCCGCGAAAATAACCTGCGGTGTGCTGGAAGGGCTTGCCTATGCGCACTCGCAAGGCGTATCCCATCTGGACATAAAACCGGCCAACATAATGATCGCGAACAATGGGATACCCATGGTGATGGATTTTGGGTTGGCGAAGGCTGCCAACGATCAGCAGCCTCATGATCCCACTCTTAGCGGAACACCTCGATACGTGGCGCCAGAGCTTGTTTTTGGGCAGGTCGGTAATTTTCTGGCGGATGTGTATTCCGCCGGGACCATGCTCTACGAAATGGTAACCGGAGAATTTGCCGTTCACGGCCATAACATATACGAGGTTTTAAATCGTGCGGCACACGAGAGAATTGCTGCGCCATCGACCCAAAACGAGCGGGTGGATGAAAAACTGGAATCGATTATTCTCAAGGCGGTGGCAAAAAATCCTGAAGAGCGTTACCCGAGCGCCTTGGCCATGAAGCAAGCATTACAAGACTATCTCGGTGAGGCGCGCGATACACCCGCTACTCAAGGCGGTGAGCACAGCACGATAGAGTTTTTGCTCCGCCGCATGCGGAGCAAAAAAGACTTTCCCGCCATTTCGAACATCATTTCTGAAATCAACAAAATCGTATCCTCCGAATCAGAGTGCGCCAGCAAACTCACACGCACCATACTGCAGGATTTCGCGCTTACCAACAAATTGCTGCAACTGGTTAATACCGCCTCTTACGGGCATTTTAGCGGCAACATCAATACCATTTCCAAGGCTGTAGTGATTCTTGGTTTTGAAACGGTTCGCAGCATTGCCTCTACGCTTATTTTGATGGAGTTTTTGCAAAACAAAACACAGTCCGTGCAGCTCAAGGATGAAGTGGTGGGCGCGATTTTTTCGGGTATGGTTGCCGCGCAACTTTCAGTTGGACACAGCATCCGCGATGCCGAGGAAGTAATGGTCTGTTCAATGTTTCATAATTTGGGCAGGCTGTTGGCCATTTTTTATTTTTTTGATGAGAGCCAGGAAATTTCCCGTTTGGTAGAGCAGGGGGAAAGCGAGGAAAAAGCTGCTATTAAAATATTGGGGGTATCTTATCCAGAGTTGGGGGTAGGAGTCGCGCGCAGCTGGAATTTTCCGCCTCGATTGGTTGCCGGAATGCGTAAACTTGGTTCCGACAAAATTCAAGCGGCACACGGCGATATAGATTACTTGGCCATAACAGTTAATCTTGCCCACGAATTGTGCAAAATCGGATCATCGACTGATGCCCGGGATAAAGAGCAGCTTCTGCATGATTTGACCGAGCGTTACGAAAGCGTAATTGAGGTATCTGAACAGGAGTTGTCCGGCGCCCTTAATGCCGGGCTGAATGAATTAGGTCGTCGAGCCGGGATTTTGGGTATTAGCACCGCAAATAGCCCGCTGTTGAAGCGGGTACGCCAATGGAGCGCGGAAGCTGAGCCTGTCGAACAGCCGAAAAAGAAAGACGGGCTAGAGGGTGTAATTCAACTGGATCAAGTGGCATCAGCCGGGAAAAATGAGGGGCTGGATGCCAGTAATCGCCCGCTTAATCCCGAGGCTTTGCTTGGTGCCGGCATACAGGATGTAACAACTTCTCTGGTGGGCGATTTCAACCTCAACGATGTGTTGCAGATGATATTGGAAACGATCTATCGGGGAATGGGATTTAATCGCGCCTTGATCCTGATCCGCGACAACAAACGAGTGGCCATGGTCGCGCGGTTTGGATTCGGATCAGGAGTAGAAGCCGTGATTCCGCGCTTCCAGTTTCCTCTGACTTTCACGCCGGATGTGTTCCATTTGTCTACCGCCAAGGGCTTGGATATTGCAATTGAGGACATTAACGCACCCAACATCGCCGACAAAATCCCTGCTTGGTACCGGGTTGCCATCAATGCCCCCTGTTTTGTGCTGCTGCCGGTTATGGTAAAGGATAAAGCGATTGGATTGTTTTATGCAGACATGCTTAAAGCCAACGCGCTCAATCTGTCGCAGCAGCAATTATCCCTGCTTTGTACCTTGCGCAATCAGGCGGTACTGGCCATCAAGCAGAAAATCTAGAAAACTTCCGCAGAACTCCCGCCTTGCAGTTATTTTCCGGCAGCGTGCCCCCGTTGAGATTCGGCCAGCGCTTCGATCATCAGGCCGGTACCCAGCGGCAGCAATTCACCGGCAGCGATCACTTGTTGAGACCAGGCCAGCGCTTCGATCATCAAGCCGGTGACCGCCAGCGCATCCAGACCGCACCGCGCGGCGGCAGCAGCCATTTCGTCCGGAGCTGCCGATTCGATGGCGATTCCCAGCGATAGCGCATCGCGCATCGCTCCCGGTTCGCCTCTTAGCGCGGACGCAACAGCTTCCGGCAGCGAAACCTGTTTCAGAACGTCTACGAGCGGCTGATTCATCATTACATCCAGCAATGAAAAAAGCCCGGTTATAAACAGTTGTTCGGCTGCTGCCGGAATATGCCCGCGTCCGGCAAGTCTTTCCATGAAACGCGCTCGCGTCAGCGATTGCTCATTCAGGACGCGTGCGCGATAACCCGGCTGATTTAAATCAAACAGCAACAGTGACAGCCAGCGGTAGAAACGATCCCGGCCCAGAACCAGCAGCACTTGTGAGATTTCATTGATTTCTTGCAGCAAGCCGATACCTGGCGAATTGATATAGCGCAACAGCTTGAAAGTCAGGATCGGTTCAGTCCGGAGGCAGTCGGAGATGGCGGCGAACTCAGCGTCGGCTCGAATCAGGTTGAGCACTTCAAAAACCCGCATGCGGTTAATTTCACTCTTCGCCGGGTGCCAGTTTTCGCGGCTGGAAACAAACGGCCCGATGAAGTAATCGAAGCCACTCTGATAACAAAGATTGAAGTCATCCGCTGTCTGCAATTCACTGGCAATAAGTTTTGGTTTCCCTTTTGCCGCATGAAAGTCACGGCACATCATTTTCAGTTGAATGCCGTCGAGAGCCGTGGTTTCAATCTCGATAAGATTTGCCTCTTGCAGAAATTCGGCAATCTCGGGGCGGGGCCGGTCAATTGCCCATCCAAATTTGACGCCGATCTCTCCAAGGTGCTTCAGGTCAGCACGCATTCTCGCAAGATTAAAATCTGTAACTGTACCCGGCGTAATCATGATGACCGTGTTCAAATGGGAGAAGGTTTGCAGCAATGGATTTTTCAGCGAGGCCGCCGACAGCCGGATGGACGTAAGACGGTCACCCGACAATGATGACACGCCGAGCGGGGCAAGATTGTGCAGTATGGCATCGTCATACCCTCGCCGTGTAAGCGCACTTTTTTCCAGTATGCGTGATTGCAGTTTCCGCCCCAAGGAAAACTCATAGCCACCAATACGTTCACCGCGATCGAGAACTACCTCGCGGCAAACAAAAGAAGACATCCTCTGTACGGTTGCTGCCGAAACTTCCTTCTGCATGGATTGCAGAGGAGCTTCCGAGTTGAGTTGCCGGAAAGCGTCTTGAGGTGCAGGAGTCGCCGGTGCAATGCCTAGCCAGCGACGGATTGTTTCAAACACAGCGATCACCGCTCGCGAATAGATGTGCAGTAGCCACAGCTAGTCACGGTAGATGTGAACATTGATGTTGAAGGTTTCGCCCATGATACTTTCAATTATCGTAATGAGTTGCGCGAAGATTAGCGCTCTCGGATAGAATTGAAGAGGCGGATAAGATGGCAAAAAGGGTAGTATTTCTGCGCTGTAAAAGATGACGGGGGGCGCCATGAAGAAGCTCAAAAATGAAGCCGCATTGTTTAAAGAAGCGTTACTCGCAGGCGTGAAGTATGCGGAGGGGCGAGGCGTGGTCGAGTTTGAAGCAACTGATTCGGCAAGCGAGAAACTGTTATACATCTATAGGCTGCTGGTCTACGATAAAGTCATCCAACCCTTACCGGAAGATCAGGTCGCCGAAAAATCCTTGCGGCACAAACTTGCAATCTGGTATTCGAAACAATTGCCCAAGGATCATCATCTTTTAAATTAGAAAAAGTTAGCCGCAGAGAACGTAGAGTTCACAGAGGAAAATCAAGCGGTTGTAACGCGAGAGCAATTCGCCTATTGCGCAAGCCAAAGAAAGGTGGGGAAAACCTGCTTTGCTCTCTCTGCAAGTTCTGAGGCTTGAATCTGGATAACCCATTATCCACAACGGCTCCTCACGCTTGCAAGGGTAAGGAACGTTTGTGGTTTCAATGGACAACCCGAGTTTCATTGTTTAAATTTCAAAAGCAGGAATAAATTTGCTTCGCTCGCCCTGCGCCTATCCCCGTGGCAAGACCACGGGGTATTCCGGCGCAGAAAAGCAAAATCGGCGAGCTACGCTTAACATCAAAAGCGTGTTGTCCGCGCGCCAAGAGCGCTGGGAATACAAGTTCAATTTTAGGTTAGAGCCGATTTGGTTAAATCTGGGCGACATGACCATTCATCTACAGATCGAGCCGATTATCTGGTTTAACTGGACTCGACTTACGCATCCAACTAACCTATTTCCAACTTGGCAAACTTGCTGAAAAGCAAGGACGCAAAGTCACCGGCCTAAAGGAAACCATGGTAGCGGGACTGCGATATAGGCGCTCGTCTATGTGCACGAACGAACCACATCGGTGTTTGCATCATGAATACGAGGGGGGTACGATATGCCGGATTTAAACTTGACATGAATCGCAGGCCTACTCGGCTAATGCTGGAGTTGATCCGGCGTAAAAGATTCGAGGCCGAACAAATTCAGGCTACCTTGGTAACGCAGATAACTCATGCTTCGGGGGAGTGCACAGCACACCGTGAAAAATTATTTTTGACAAGTATCGCCACTTAAATCCAGCGAGGTTCACAATGCATTTAGTCTCCAGCGAACGATACCAGCAACTAAAAGCTTCAGGAAATCTGCCCTCACCCAAGGGGGTGGCTCTTGCTATTATCAAGTTGCTTAATCGCGACAATTACACACTCAATGATCTACTTCAATTGGTTCAGTCCGACCCCGCTATTGCAGGGAGGCTGCTGGAATTCGCCAACGCAGCCGCGTTTGGCAACAGCAGCCCTATCGTGTCAATATCCAAGGCAGTCACTGTGATTGGGACATTTCATGTGCGTGATTTGGTCATAGGCTTTTCAGTAATCAATAGTCATCGCAAAGGCAGCTGCTCGCAGTTCGACTATGCGCGCTTTTGGTCACGCTCGCTGGCAACTGCCATTTCAGCACAGGCTCTAGCTTTCCACGCCCAAATAGCCGCAGATGAAAGCTTCACCGCTGGCCTGCTGTGTAGCGTTGGAGAATTGGCTTTGGCTTCCATTTTTCCAGATCATTATGGTGAGACTATCGGAGCATCTAGTTTCCATGAACGGCTGGCATTGGAACAAAAAACCTTCGGAACTGATCACCGCGAACTGGGTGCCACAATGCTCATGGAATGGGGACTGCCTGAATCATTAGTCACAGCGGTATATCACTGCGAAATGCTGGATGAACCAGGCTTTCCGAGTGATTCGCGAAGTCAGGCATTAACACTATTACTACACATTGCCCGTACATTGGCAGAGATATGTGTGGCTACCGATACCGATCGCTGGATCATGGTACCGGATCTTCTCTCCGAGGCTGCCAGCCTGGGAATCGGTACAGAGGAATTGTCGACCCTGATGGACGGTATCGCTGAAAGCTGGCGTAAATGGGGGAAAATACTGGAAATTCGCACCCATGACATCCCCCCTTTTGCAAGCGTGCTTTTATCATTTCCGCCAAGCGACGTGGCAAATACATCGCCCTTATCAAAGCATCTAATGAACGTTCTGTCGACCAACTGAACACTTTATGCTGCCAAGTGCTCCAGCACACGTTCCCAATGGAGTACCGCCGCTGGAGGATATGTATGAGCGGAATTGTTTAACCAATAATGAAATTTTCACGGTAGTGTTGCAGTTCCGCGATTGACTCGTAGATGTCGGCCAACGCTTCGTGCTTGCCGTGCTTCTTGACCCCTCGCGCCATATCCGGTTTCCAGCGTTTGGCTAACTCCTTGAGCGTGCTTACATCGAGATTACGGTAGTGAAAATAATCCTCGAGCTTGGGCATCCAGCGCGCCATGAAGCGCCTATCCTGGCAAATGGAGTTGCCGCACATCGGTGAAGTGTGGGTCGGCACATATTTCTTGAGGAATTCCAGCATCTGCGCCTCGACCATGGCGTCGTCGAAAGTGGAAGCTTTCACTTTATCGATCAGGCCGGATTTGGCGTGGGTGGATTTGTTCCACGCATCCATGTTATCCAGCACGCTGTCCGGCTGATGCACCACCAGCACCGGAGCTTCGGCGATAGTTTCCAGGTTGCTGTCGGTAATCACCAGCGCGACTTCAATCACGCGGTCGGTGTCCGGGTTTAACCCGGTCATCTCCATGTCTATCCAGACAAGGTAGTTTGGGTTTTGTGCCATAATTCGCGCGTCTCAATAGGAGCAACAAGGTGCATATTGTGTCACAGCGAGGCATTGAAAGACTACCGTATTTTGCGTAACAGTGTTGCTCAAGCATTCAAGAATCTGGATTGTGACGCGACAATTTTCAGTACCGCTGTTTTTTGTTGCGCCAAAACTGTATTTTCGCCCTTTAGCTCTGTCACTGCAGTTGGCCATAGATGGGTTGCATGCTCACACATTGTGATCTGTATTTTTGAGCTGTTCAGCTACCGCTCGCAACATTTAAAGGCTACCATTATCCAAATAATTTGTTAAGCCTACCATTTACAATGGATAAACTCACATCCCCATGACTGCAACACAATTCACCTTTGTTTTTATCACAGCATTAGTATTTACCACGCTCGCCAAGCTTTGGCTGGCACGCCGTCATCTGGCGCATATTGCCGCGAATCGCGCTGCCGTGCCGGAAGCATTCCGCGAAAAAATTGCCCTCGCCGATCACCAGAAAGCGGCGGATTACACTTCGGCAAAGACACGCTTTGCCATGTTTGACGTCATGTTTGATACCGCATTGCTGCTGGTTTTCACGCTGGCGGGCGGCATTCAGTTCATCGCGAACCTGTGCAATGCCTGGTTCAATACGCCGCTCACGCAAGGTATGGCAACCATCGTCGCGGTGCTATTGCTTTCTTCTCTGTTGGAAGCGCCATTCAGCCTGTATCGCACCTTCGTCATTGAAGCGCGCTTTGGCTTCAACAAAATGACCTTCGCGCTGTATCTCAAGGATGCATTGAAAGGTTTGTTGGTCGGCGCAATCCTCGGTTTGCCGCTGCTGTTCAGCGTGCTGTGGCTGATGGAGCGCATGGGTAAATACTGGTGGTTGTATGTGTGGGGCGTGTGGGTGACGTTCAATTTGCTCATATTGTTCATTTACCCGTCATTTATCGCGCCACTGTTCAACAAGTTCACGCCGATGCAAGACGAAGCGATGAAAGCGCGCATCGCAGTATTGCTTGGCAAATGCGGCTTTACCGCCAGCGGCTTGTTCGTGATGGACGGATCGAAGCGCAGCGCGCACGGCAACGCCTACTTCACCGGCTTTGGCAAAACCAAGCGCATCGTGTTCTTCGACACGCTGCTGGAACGCTTGAGCGGCAACGAAATCGAGGCGGTACTGGCGCACGAACTAGGTCACTTCAAACGCCGCCATGTACTGAAGCGCATCGCGGCAACCTTTGCCATGAGCCTGGGATTTCTATGGCTGCTAGGCCAGTTGATGCAGACCATCTGGTTTTATCAGGGGCTGGGCGTGAGGACACAATCAACTGCGCTCGCGCTGCTGCTGTTTTTCATGATCCTGCCGATCTTCAGTTTCCTGTTGCACCCGATGCTGTCGGCCTATTCGCGCAAACATGAATTCGAAGCCGATGAATACGCCGCCAAACAAACTGCGGCGCAGGACATGGTGAGCGCGTTAGTCAAGTTGTATCAGGACAATGCTGCCACACTTACCCCCGACCCGCTGTATTCGAAGTTCTATGACTCACATCCGCCGGCGATGGCGCGTATTGCTCATCTGCGGGCACAATAAGGAGAAAACCATGGAGCATGTGTGCGACCTGACCAACAAACAATGCAAACCCTGTGAAGGCAATGTGCCACCGCTGTCGCAACCGGAAATCGATACCCTGATGAAACAACTGGAAGGCTGGCAGCAACACGGCCAAATGATTGGCAAGACCTACCACTTCAAGAATTACTATCAGGCCATCGCACTTGTAAATGCCATCGCCTGGATGACGCACCGCGAAGATCATCATCCGAACCTTAGCGTTGGCTATGATAGTTGCCGCGTGGAATATTCCACCCACGCCATCGGCGGCCTGTCCGAGAACGATTTCATCTGTGCCGCGAAAGTGGACGCGCTGTTCAAACTTTGATGCGCATGCCCAATTTCACTTCGAAGGCAAGACAAGGCGGCAACGAATGAGCGCCGAAGGCAGTGCAAGTAGCACGATGAGAAGAGAACGAAACGTCCAGCGCAGTATCGTCGATGAAGTGGAATTGGGGCGGGTTACCGCAGCATTCGGTCGCCAGTACCTGGTGTGTCTGGGGGACGGCAGCGAACTCGCCTGCTTGACACGCGGCAAAAAAAGCGAGGTGGTATGCGGTGACATGGTGGAAATCAGGCTCACCGGAGATGCCTCGACGGATAACGGTACGGGTGCCCAAGGCGTGATCGAACGCATCGCGCCGCGCCGTTCGCTGCTGCACCGCTCCGATGCGTTCCGCGAAAAATTGATCGCTGCGAACGTCACACAAATCATCGTGGTGGTCGCCACCGAACCTTCATTCAGCGACGAACTTCTGGCACGTTGTCTGGTTGCAGCGCAGGATCAAAAACTGGACGTGCTGATCGTGTTGAACAAATGCGATCTTGCTGGTGCCACAGCCGCCGCACACAAACGGCTCGTGCCCTATACCGCCATCGGCTATCGCGTGCTGGAGCTCAGCGCGAGGCAGGATGTGTCAGCCTTGCGCCCGTTTTTGGCCGGCCACACCAGCGTTCTGGTCGGCCAATCCGGCATGGGAAAATCCACGTTGATCAACGCGTTGCTGCCCGACGCGCAGGCCGCTACCCGCGAAATTTCCAGCGCGCTGGATTCCGGCAAACACACCACTACTCATGCGCGCCTGTATCGGATAGACGACAACAGCAGTCTGATCGACTGTCCCGGCGTACAAGCATTCGGCCTGCATCACCTTAGCTTCGGCGGGATAGAGCAGGGATTTGTCGAGTTCGCGCAATATCTCGGCCAATGCCGCTTTCATGACTGTCATCATGTGCATGAACCAGGGTGTGCGTTGCGTGAGGCCGTCGTGGCAGAAAAAATTGATGCACGCAGGCTGGATCTGTTTCAGCAAATCACCGCGAACAAGGCGTAGCAAGGTATTCCGGCATCACGTAATCCACAGCAAACATCTGATCCTTCTGGACGTCGCCGTAGCTCCTCAACAAACCTGTCAGCCGCCGCCCACTGCTACGACTACTTCCAGCCTGTCCCCATCTGCCAATTGCTGTGTGGCGAATAAACTGCGTGGCACGATCTCGCCGTTTCGTTCCAATGCGATGCGTTTTCCGGTAAAGCCCAGCCCCTCAATGAGGGAAGCTACATTGGTGAATTCGGGGAGTTGGCGTGTTGAGCCGTTGATAGTGACAGTTATCACTTTGCTCATTTTGTCCGTGTTAGAATATTAACCATATTTACTACATGCGGGTGTAGTTCAATGGTAGAACGGCAGCTTCCCAAGCTGCATACGACGGTTCGATCCCGTTCACCCGCTCCACTCGCTACGCCGTTTATCGCTGTCGTAGGCGTATAAGTAAACCTCTTCATATTTGACGCTGCGCCAGAGCCGTTCGACGAACACGTTATCACGCCACCCTTTGGCAAGACCTTACTGCCAGATTAGGTCTGAACTACTACGATCAGGGAATGGTTTTTCTATCCTCTTTATGGGAACCTGGCGCATGCTTATTTTTCAGCGCCAATTCTATGGGCCTTGCCGTCAATGGGGTCTCGGCCAAACGAATCAGCGCCTGATCGCCTTGCAAGAGCTTATGGATGTCCTTCGAACCCCAATCAGGCTCCCAATTGCCGACCAAGCCGTTCCAAACCTGTGTAATTGCAACCGACTCCGCGTCAGAGAACTGCTTAAAGTTTCCACCTTTCAGGTTCATCAATTCCGTATATTTTTTCATGGAATGGGAAACGACAATAAATGGCGGTCCGCATCTAGAGCAGTATTTGAGAATCTTTTCAGCATTATGACAAGTGGTGCATCGGCTATAGGCAAGGGTAATGGCCTCGTCAGGGGTGTAGGAGAGATAGCCACGATACTTGGCTTCTGACAGTATCTGCGCACCTAACGGGTTAGGAATAGCCACGGCGCCAATTGCCGCAACAGTTACAAAAATAAATAGGCCAACTACCAATTTGTATGTTTTCATGTTCCGTTCACCTTTGATGACAAGGCACTGATCAAATTACGGTATCCTGCCGACATTATTTTAGCCACAGTTTTGCCGCCATACTCGCATCCAGTTTGATCAAGGTATCCTTATCCTTATCAACAAACCAGATATCCCCTCTTGAATCAGTGCCAATGCCATTAGGTTTGCTCTTGCTCACTCTTTCGTCCGGATCCAAGCGCGCGCTGGTTACGGATTTGCTGGCTTGATTGTTTTGTGGCACGGTAAAGCCTACATCCAATTCCAAAAACGCACTGGTCACGGGATTGAACACGGCGATCTTGCTACTCGTCAGGAGGGTGCAAAATATTTTTCCGTCAATTCCTACGGTCAGGCTTTCAATTGCACCATTACTTGGCATGAGAAAGGTTTTAAATTTTTTCGTCGCGGGGTTAAATGCCATCAAATTGCGTCCTATGTGGCCACCAAACCAGAGCATCCCCGACCCGTCTATGGCAAGATCCCTTGGAGTCTCGTGGGCTCTCGGCAATTCAAACTCATGAATCGCTCCATCTTGGGGGTTTAACCTGGCCAGTTTGTTACCCTCAGTTTCCAGAAACCACACGACGCCCTTTTTATCCACGACGATACCCGACGGACGACTAGCGGGTGTAGGCACCGGATATTCCCGGAATGCCTCTTTCTGAGGATCGAACATGCCAACTTTATTGCCATAAAATTCAGTAAACCAGACATTCCCTTTGAGATCAGACGCAATCTTTCCAGGATTGCTTGCTATCGTGGGGATATCATATTCCTTAAACGTCAGCGAGACAGGATCAAGAACGCCGAGTTGGTTTGAATTTGACTCGGTAAGCCATAGCTTGCCGGTACTGCTGATCGTTACATCCGTGGGAGCGCTTGATGGTGTGGGAATGTTGTGCTCGGAAAAAACACCCTTGGCAGGCTGAAACCTGCCAACTTTATTAAGGTTCGATTCAATAAACCAAACGGCGTCTGTTTTGTCGATAGCAATCCTTGTTGGTAAAGTATAAGCAGTAGGCATTTTGAAGGACTTGAATGTATCAGCCCCCCAAGAAGAAGAGTATAGAAAGCTACCGATAACCACCCAAAATACAGTTACTATTTTCACTACATTATCCTTATCAAAAACAGTGTGAAGGGTACGACTACATGGTTGCAGGAAACAGCGCAAAACCGGGAGCTTCCAACTGTTCCCAGAGCAACCAACCCAAGGCAAATGGTCAGTAGAACATAGCTTACCGATACGTCAAAGCCAGAAAAGTTTCATAAAACGGAGCGGATGATTTTTTACTGAACGAAGCTTGTGTAGAAAAACCAGCAAGGGTTCGACTTATGAATGCTTACCTTTGCGGGATCTTCTGGCTAACCATCCACCGAGCGCTACGACAGTTACAATCACTATGGGAAAAACAAGCCATTTGGACAGGCTCCCATTGGATGTTTTTTCCTCAGAGGGCGCTTGCGCAGTACTGTTTTGTTTGGCGCTTTCCGCCAACGCTTCGTTAATGTAAAGCATCCCCAACCGTTTTGCTTCTGTGGCGCTTTGAGAGAACCAGAGTAGAGATCGCTTGCGATCTATCACTATGTCTGCCGGCAAGCTGCCGTAGCTGGGGATGTCGTATTCATGGAAGGTCGCCTTCTCCGAATTAAAGACCCCAACCTTATTTGCCTTGTATTCTAAAAACCAGACATTCCCATTATCATCATTCACAAGCGCAACAGGTGAGCTGCCAGGGGTGGGGATAATGGCCTCGTCAAACCGCTTCTGCCCGGGAGAAAACATCCCCAGCCTGTTTGCCGTTACTTCCACAAACCATATCTTTCCATTCTTATCGATGGAGAGTTTTCCCAGGTTTGCAAATTGAGTGAGCACTTCATGCTCATGAAACACTTCCAACCCCGGATCGAATTCTCCAATTTTGTTGGCATTGGATTCGACAAACCAGATATGGCCTTTTTGATCGGCAGCCAAACTTTTGGGGTTTCCATTGGCCGTGGGAATTGGATACCCTTTTAGCGCAAAAGTCTTGGGGTCGACGCGATATAGATTGTTTTTATTGGACGCAGTAAACCATATCGTACCCTTGGCATCCACGACCAATTCTTCAGGTATTGAATTATGTGGGATGGCATACTTCGTAAAATACCCGTCCGCAGGTGAAAATCGCCCTAGTATATGAGGCTCTTCCGTACCCTCAACCCAGCGCGTTACGGTAAACCATACTTCCCCATCGAGGCTCAAGGTGATATTTGAAAATCCCATCTTCCCCCACGAGGCAGGAAGAGAGTAGGTTGCAAATTCTTTTTTTTCCGGGTCATACATGGCCAGCTTTATACCCACCTTCTCGGCAAACCAGACACGTCCTTTCGAATCTATGGCCATTGACTGTGCTGAACTGAGTCCTTCGGGCAACGCCACCTCTTTGATCGGGGTCGCCGACTGAATCTGGCTTTGGGTATTGCCGTGGTCGTGAGGAGTACCATGATCGTGCGGAGAAGTAACTAGGTCTTTGGCACTAACTGGATCTTTGGCATTACCGTGGTCGTGCCCATCCATTGCAAAAGCTGTCCCTTCCCCCATGAGGATTGCACACACAATAAACATCAGGCCATAACTGGTTTTAAGCAGAAAAATAAGGGTTGTTCTCATTGAAAAATGCCTTAAAAAACTATTGTCATTGCCGGGCATAGGGTCACCATGTCTGGGTGGGCGTATAAACATGGCGAAGCTGCCAGTTGGCATCCTTGTAAGATCCGCCCGCATGATTCTCGGTCTCCT
>JAHFRA010000027.1 GCA_023259035.1 Gallionella sp. | reverse complement strand
AGGTCAATATACCAATCATAGTCTGGTCGACTTATCCACAGCCGCGTAGTACGCTACGCTATCTATTGCCTGGTCAGAATTCAATCGGTACAGGTGATCACATTTCTTTCGGCGCCAACACCGCAAGGGAAACTGCCGGGATAACGCGCCGACCGAGAGCTGGTTTGGCGGCTTCAAAAACGAGCGGGTGTACGGCGAACGCTTCGAGACGCGGGACGAGGTGACGGAAACGGCGTTTGAATACATCGAGGTGTTTTACAACCGGAGGCGCCTGCACTCGACGCTGGACTACAAGTCACCGATGCAGTTCTTGGGTGACTGGCTCACCGCTGGGCAACAGGAAAAACTGATAGCATGAACTCCAATGCTCGGAAGACGAAAAACCGAGGGAAGGTCACCACAGCCCATACCGAGGGAAGGTCACCACAGCCCATGCTGTCAGCCCTACCCAACTATCCCGTGCTAGGATTCCAGTACCCGCAATTCCGCATTCGTATAGCGCAACCGGCTCGCGAGTACGCTGGCGAGACCCTCCATGAGGCCGAGTGCGAGCTTTTTGTGATCTTCGGCCACCGCGTCGAAAGTCTTGCGCGAAAGCACATAGAGTTCGGTATCGGAAAATGCTACCGCATCGGCGGAGCGTACATCGCCGTCGAGGAAAGCCATTTCACCAAAGAAAGCTCCCCGACCAAAAGTGCCAAGGTGGTGGCTCTGCTTTTCTGAAAGTGGCAGCATGATGCGCGCTGCACCCTTGCGGATCAGGAAAAGTTCGTCGCCGGTGTCACCACGCTTGAAGATTTTGTCGCCCGCCTTGTAGGAACGTTTTTCCATGCACTGCTCCAGTGCAGCAAGCGTTTCCGCTTTGCGGCCCTTGAACAGTTCGATCTCGTTGAGGGCAAGTGTTTCTTGCTCGCCAAGCTCGCACATCGCGTCCTTGAGGATACGATCCTCGACCCACTCCAGCGCCTCGTCAAGTTCGCCAAACACGCGTGCCGAACTCTTGTAGGGTGTCAGTCCGACCTGGTCAAAATACTGCTGCATGTCGCGACCCGAAGGCAGGTTCTGCGGCAATTGGCTGAAGATCAGGAAACCGTGATGCTCGGCAAGCATATCCTTGACCTGATCCAGCATGTGGGCGGCGGTGACATCGACAGACTGCACGCGGCGCATGTCGAGAATGACATAATCCCGTGTCTTCAGCTCCGGCTCCAGCGCCGTATAAAGCTGATTGGTGGTGCCGAAAAACAGGCTGCCCTGAAGCTCGATGACAACACCGCGCTCGCCACTCGCCATGAGAACTTCCATTTCTTCATGTGTGCGCACGCGTTTCGAAAAAGTCTCGTTGCAACGAAGCTTGCGGCGCACGACAGTGCCGCCGATCTGCTCGCGGATGAACAGGAGCACTGCAAGCACGATGCCGATACCCGACGCCGCGATCAGGCTGACGGTCAGCGCCGTGGTGACAACGGCGGCGATGACGGCAAAGTCGAGTATCGTGGAGCGTTGCTTGAGGAACTGGAAGCTGTGGCGGTCGATCATGCGCACGCCGATGACCATCAGAATTGCGGCGAGCGCCGCCACCGGCACCCAGGAGATCAACGCGCCGAGCACCAGAAAAGCGATCAATGCCAGCACACCCTCGAAGACACCCGAGTACCGGCTCACCGCGCCGCTGGAAATATTGACCAGCGTCGCGCCCATCGTCCCGGCGCCGGGGATGCCGCCGATCACGGCGGAAGCCACATTTCCAAGGCCCTGGCCGATCAACTCGCGGTTTGATTTGTGGCGCGAGCGCGTCAATGCATCGAGCACCACGCAGGTCTTCAGCGTGTCGATGGAAAGCAGCACGGCCAGCGTCAGCGCGGGGACTGCAATATGCATGATCTGATCGAAACCGATTCCGCCGATGGCGTGCCAGCGAACCGCCATGGCATCGGTAAAACTGCCGCCACCGCCGAGCGATCCGACGACGAACAGATTACCTTCAAGCGTGAGCAGTGCCGGATCCGCCAACCCGAGCCCGAAATAGGCGAGCACTCCCGCCAACAACCCGAGAATCGCCGCCGGCACCAGTTTGGTGACGTGCGGTGCACCGAGCATCACGGCGATAGTCACCGCGCCGACGACCATGCCCTGCCATTGCCACGCCGCTGGCGAAGCGAGCGACTCCCAGAAATGCATATTCTTGGGAACGCCGAGAAATTTAGGCACCTGTCCGGCGATGATGTAAAGACCGACGCCCGACAGATAGCCGCTGACCACCGGATAAGGCATGTATTCGATCAGCCGCCCGAGGCGCACCACGCCGAAAAATATCTGCAACAGCCCCGCCATCAGCCCCAGTACCGATAGCATCAGTATCACTGTCTGCAGGTTGCCGCCATTGTGCATTGACTCGAGCGCAAACGCCGCCAGCACCGCCGCTGCGGGGGCGCACGGAGCAGTGATGAGCCGGTTGGTGCCACCCAGTGCCGGTGCGATAAGACCGAGGGCGGTCACGCCGAGAATGCCGGCCAGAGCACCCTGCGCCGCGTAGGAAGCACCAAGCGGTGAATAGATGGTAACGCCGAAGGCAATCGCCGAAGGTAGCGCGACAAGCATCGCGGCAAGGCCACCCCAGAAATCTCCCGCTTCAGGCTTAGGCAGTTTCATGGTTAATTCTCCCGGTTCACAATCCGTCTACCTTTAAAGCAATACGCCGCCTCTCGCAACCTCTTTCCGCAGTCATCCCCCATTAAAGCGCGGATTCAAGTTCAAAGAACGATATTCGATAATAGCTTGATGCAGCGCATTCCGCTTTTATAGAATATCCCAAATGGAGTTCTAGCGGATGGCTGATTTCGGAAGACCTAAGGACAGTCTTTTGATCTCTTCATTTTCTCTTCGCGCCGCAAGGCTTTTTCGCTCTTGCCATGCGCGCCCGCTTTTCTGGATTTAGCAGCAGCGACCAGCGGATTGCGCGGCGCAGGATTGGGTGTTTTCTTGGCGCGTTTCATTTCGTGTCGATACTCTTCTCACTTGGGTTCAGATCACCCGGTCGTTGCCGCCATCGATCGGAATCTGCGCACCGGTGATCTTAGAGAACAGCACGCCGCACATTTCTGCGGTGAGTTCCGCGACATCCTTGCTGCTGACTTCTTCGTGCAGCACGTTGTTGCGCTTGTATTCGTCGACCGTCATGCCGTAATGGGTAGCGCGCTGTAACAGCACTTCCGGAGTCCAGATGCCGGTGTCGAACACCGCATTCGGGTGAACCAGGTTGATCCGGATCGCGTCATTGCCCCACTCCAGCGCGGCGACGCGGGCAAGCTGCGTCAGCGCCGCCTTCGACGCGGAATAGGCCGATGCGCCAGGACCGGGAGCCGGGACGTTCTTCGAGCCGATCACCACCACCCGGCCATACTTCGGCGCGGCCTTCAGCAACGGGTGCGCTTCGCGCATGAGCGTCAGATTGGAATCCAGATTGATCGACATCACCTTGCGCCATTCGTCGTCGGCCAGCGCGCTAATCTTCTTGCCGCCGGGAAAGATGCCGGCGTTCAGCACCAGCATGTCCAGCCCGCCGTAATGGCGGATGGTGTTCTCCAGCAGCGCCTTGA
Source organism: Gallionella sp. (assembly GCA_023259035.1). Taxonomy (GTDB): domain Bacteria; phylum Pseudomonadota; class Gammaproteobacteria; order Burkholderiales; family Gallionellaceae; genus Gallionella. Next base: position 31,532 of record JAHFRA010000027.1, on the reverse strand, counting down.
TCGCCGCTACGGAAGTCAGGTCTGCCGTGATGCCCAGGTAGTCGGCGCGTTCGCCGTACAGCGATTCGACTGCCGGATTGATGTCCACTCCGACCACCGCCGCACCGCGATCCAGGAAGGCCTGCACGCAGGCCTTGCCGATGCCGGATGCCGCGCCGGTCACCAGCGCGACCTCACCGGCAAAGGCTTTCGGCGCGCCGGCTTTTTTCAGCTTGGCCTGTTCGAGATCCCAGTATTCCATGCAGAACAGATCGGCTTCGCCCAGCGCCTGATAGCCGCCCAGCATCTCGCCGCGCAGAATGATGTCCTGGGTGCGCAGATAGATATCCTCGATGATCTGCGTGTCGCGCGCCGAACGGCCTGCGCCAATCAAACCGAACTCCGGGTCGATGATGACGCGCGGCGCGGGGTCGAGCATCGTCAACGGCGGCTTATTTGTCTGTAACGATTGGGCAGCTTTGGAATTCTTGTCGAAATAATTTTTGTAGGCCTGCACATAGGCATCGACATCGCGCCCGAGCAGCGGCAGGCGTTTGGTGCGGATGATGTGATCCGGCGTGGCCGGGCCGCGTTGCGAGATAGCCGCGATGTTCGGCTGGCGCGCGAAGGCCAGCGTGCTGTTGCTGGTGTTGCTGCGCAACAGCATCGGGAAACCGGCGGCAGCGGAAACTTTTTTTCTCAATCCCGGCACAGCCGGCCAGTCGGTGCCTAGTGTAATGTTGGCTGCTGGCGTTAACGGTGCGTTCTTTTCCAGATAATTCTCGGCGCGACCGACCAAGTCGATCATGCGGTCGTAGGATTGTTTCGCGGTGTCGCCGAAGCTGAAGATGCCGTGGTTCATCAGCACCATGCCGATGGTGCGCGGCGTAGCCTGTTTGGGGAACACCTCGGCGCACAACTTGGCCAGATCGAAGCCGGGCATCACGTAGGGCAGCACGATGACCTCGTCGCCGAACAGCTCGCGGATACGCGCCTCGCCCGACGCGGTGTTGGTGATCGTCACGATCGCGTCGGCATGGGTGTGATCGACGAAGCGGTGCGGAATCAGCGCATGCAGGATGGCTTCGACCGACGGCGCGGGCGAGGTCGGGTCAAGCGTCGCCAGCTTGAGCTCGCGCGCCATCTCCATGTCGGATAACTTTTCCAGGCGCGACAGTTTCAGCATCGCATCGAGGCGTACCGGCACGAAATCCTTGCGCTCGATCGAGATCAGGTCGGAGCCGCTACCCTTCACGAACAGCGTCGCCTCGTCTTCGCCGAAGATGTTCTTCCACACATCCTTGACCGAGGTGTTGCCGCCGCCGTGCAACACCAGCGCCGGATTCGCGCCGAGCAGACGCGACGAATAAACGCGCTCCGCCAAAACTCCCTGCTGCTTGCCTGCTTCTGTATCGTTCCAAAGGTTTTTCATTGCTATTCCTGAATTAAGAGTCAACGTAGCGTGCGCTGTGCGCACGATCAAACCGAGGGCCGTGCGCACAGCGCACGCTACATCGGCTCACGTCATTAACACCCGCATCGCTTCGGCATTTGCCGCCACTACGCCGCGCTCGGTAATCAACCCGGTCACCAGCCGTGCCGGGGTCACGTCGAAGCCGTAGTTGGCGGCGCGCGAGCTCTTCGGGGTGACCTGTACGGTGCGCACCTGACCATCGTCACACAGCCCGGAAATGTGCGTCACTTCTTCCTCGGCGCGTTCCTCGATGGGGATTTCCTTCACGCCGTCCTGCAGCGTCCAGTCTATCGTCGGCGTCGGCAGCGCCACATAAAGCGGCACGCCGTTGTCGTGCGCCGCCAATGCCTTGAGATAAGTGCCGATCTTGTTGCACGCATCGCCGCGCGCCGTGACACGGTCACAGCCGACGATGGCCATGTCCACCATGCCGTGCTGCATCAGGTGCCCGCCCGCGTTGTCGACGATCACGGTATGCGGCACGCCGTGCTGGCCGAGTTCCCATGCTGTCAGGCTGGCGCCCTGATTGCGCGGCCGGGTCTCATCCACCCACACATGCAGCGGGATACCCGCATCGAATGCAGTATAGACCGGTGCCAGCGCGGTACCCCAGTCCACCGTCGCCAGCCAGCCCGCGTTGCAATGGGTAAGGATATTGACCGTGCCGTCTTTTTTCTGATGTATCGCGCGGATGATCGCGCTGCCATGCTTGCCGATGGCCGCATTGATCGCCACGTCCTCGTCGGCAATGCGCGCTGCTTCCTGCCATGCCGCAGCGGCGCGTTCGCCCGCCGCAAGCGGCGCAAGCACCGAACGCATCTGCTCCACACCCCAGCGCAGGTTCACCGCCGTGGGACGCGCGGCAAGCAGCACGCTGCAAGCCTCCGCCAGCGCGGCATCCGAGGCATTGCCCCGCATCGCCAGCGCCACCCCGTAAGCCGCCGTCACGCCGATCAGCGGCGCACCGCGCACCTCCATATCGCGTATCGCACGCTCGGCGTCGCGCATCGTGTTCAGGCGCAATGTGGTAAACACATGCGGAAGCTTGGTCTGGTCGATGATCTCCACCGCCATGTTGTCGGTGGTGGGCCAGATGGTGCGAAAAGGAGTTCCGTTGATTTTCATAACAAACTAGTCGCCCTCAAATTCGCACAGCGCAAAAACTTTATGGCCGAGTTTCTCCAGCCGCGCACGCCCGCCGATATCCGGCAGGTCGATCACGAAACAGCATTCCACGACGATGCCGCCCATGTCCTGGATCAGCTTGGTGGCGGCTTCAGCGGTTCCGCCGGTGGCGATCAGGTCATCCACCAGCAGCACGCGGTCGCCTTTCTGGATCGCGTCGACATGGATCTCGATGCGGTCGGTGCCGTATTCCAGTTCATAATCGCGCCCCACCGTGGCGGCGGGCAACTTGCCTTTCTTGCGGATCGGCACAAAGCCCAGGCCAAGCGCATAAGCGACCGGTGTGCCGACGATGAAGCCGCGCGATTCGATACCGGCCACCTTGTCGATTTTCATATCCTTGTAGCGGTTAATGATTTCGTGGATCGTGGCGCGCAGCCCGACCGGGTCTTTCAGCAGCGTGGTAATGTCGCGGAACATGATCCCCTGATGAGGGTAATGCGGGACGGTGCGGATTCTGGATTTGATTGGCATGTGGTTTCCCCAGTGGTTTTGTACGTTTTATTTTTTCAACATTCTTCCGGCAACAGCGGACAATTTTTCCAGCATCGCCGCATCGCGCGCTTCCGGCGCGGTGATGATGGCGTACTGCAACACGCTGCGGCAACCGCATTGGCAGCCTGCCGCATCGCCCTGCACACGCGGCGCAACGCTCTTCACCAGCGCGCGAGCCTTGTCGGCGTTTTCCAGCAGCACTTTCACAATCGCGTCCACCGTCACATGGTCGTGGTCGGGATGCCAGCAGTCGTAGTCGGTGACCATCGCGACAGTGGCGTAGCAAATCTCGGCCTCGCGCGCGAGCTTGGCTTCCGGCATGTTGGTCATGCCGATCACATCGCATTTCCAGGAGCGGTACAGCTCCGATTCCGCGAGGCTGGAAAATTGCGGCCCTTCCATCACCAGATAAGTGCCGCCGCGCACCACCGGAATACCGGTCTGCTGCGCCGCCGCATACAGATGATCGCCGAGACGGTGGCACACCGGATGCGCCATCGAGACATGCGCGACCAGCCCGCTGCCGAAGAAACTCTTCTCGCGCGCAAAGGTGCGGTCGATGAACTGGTCGACGATGACAAACATGCCCGGCGCAAGGCTTTCATGCAGCGAACCCACCGCGCTCACCGAGACGATGTCGGTCACGCCGAGGCGTTTGAGCGCATCGATGTTGGCGCGAAAGTTGATTTCCGACGGCGGGAGGCGATGCCCCCTGCCGTGGCGCGGCAGAAACGCGATGGATTGCCCCGCCAGTTCGCCAACCAGAACCTCGTCCGACGGTTCGCCGAATGAAGAGGTTGCCTTTACCCAGCGGGTATTCTGCAATCCCTCAATGTTGTAAACGCCGCTGCCGCCGATGATACCCAACATAATTTTATTTCCTCCGTTATCTCAAACCACAACCGGCACGCGCGCGGTCAGCGCGCACATCAATTCATAACTGGCCGTTCCCGCCGCTCGCGCCACCTCCTCGATCGGCAAACCCTCTCCCCATAGCGTGACGAAACTCCCGACGCCAGACTGCGGCAGCTTGCTCAAATCCGCATACAGCATGTCCATCGAAACACGCCCCAGCGTTTGCGTGAGCTGGCCGTCCACCAGTACCGGCGTGCCATTCGGCGCGTGGCGCGGATAGCCATCGGCATAGCCGCAGGCGACGATGCCGATGCGCATCGCATGTTCGGCGCGGAACAGCGCGCCGTAACCGACCTCATCTCCGGCGTGCAATTCCTGTGTGGCGATGATGCGGCTGCTCAGGGTCATCGCCGGTTTCAATTCGAGCTGTTGCGCGCTGATGTCGGCGAAGGGCGATGCGCCGTACAGCATCAGGCCGGGACGCACCCAGTCGCCGTGTGTTTCGGGATAGCGCAACAACGCGGCGGAATTCGCCAGGCTGCGCGCCAGATTGTATGGCGCGGCAATGTCATTGAACAAAGCCATTTGACTGCCTACTCCGCGCGCCTCATCGGCATTGGCAAAATGTGTCATCAGAACAATGTCACGCACCGCGCTATGACGGCGCAATTGCTCCATCACTTGCGCCACTTCATCCGGAACGAAGCCCAAACGGTTCATGCCCGTGTTGACCTTGAGCCAGATATCGAGTTTTCCGCTTCTCGGCTTTCCGCGCTTCGGGTAAGCGTCCAGCAAAGCAATCTGCCATGCGCTGTGAATCACGCAGGTCAAATCGTACTCGGCAACCAGCGCCAAATCTTCCGCACTGAAAAACCCTTCCAGCAGCAGGATGACCTGGCGAAAACCTGCTTCGCGCAGCAGCAGCGCATCCTGGATTTCCAGCAGTGCAAAACCGTCTGCCGCAGACAGCGCCCCGGCAACGCGCAGCAAGCCATGGCCATAGCCGTCCGCCTTGATGACTGCCATGATGCGCGCGGACGGCGCGGCGCGGCGCGCCACCTGGAGATTGTTTTCCAGCGCGCTCAAATTAAGATGTGCTTGTATGGGGCGTGACATTAAAACCGGCTTGTCGCAAGATTTTTAGCAGACGCGAATAATAGCAGGGGCTATGCTTTCGTGATATAAATCGATCTGTTAAAAACAATCTCTGCTGTATGAATCTCGGCTTTTACATCATCCTCGCGGCGCAATTTCTATCCGCGCTTGCAGACAATGCCCTGCTGTTTGCCGCCATAGCTCTATTGAGAGACCTGCACGCGCCCGTCTGGCACACGCCGATACTGCAAGAGGCATTTATCTTCTCTTACATCGTACTGGCTCCTTTCGTTGGCGCATTCGCCGATTCGCTGCCCAAAGGGCGCGTGATGTTCGTCAGCAACAACATCAAGATCGCCGGTTGTATCGCCATGCTGGCCGGCATCAATCCGCTGCTTGCCTACGGCTTGGTGGGTCTGGGTGCGGCAGCCTACTCGCCAGCCAAATACGGCATTCTCACGGAGTATCTGCCCCCGGACAAATTGGTGTTGGCGAATAGCTGGATGGAAGGGCTGACGGTTGCCGCCATCGTGCTCGGCGCGCTGGTGGGCGGCATACTCATCAGCCCGAGTATCGCCGATCCGCTGCTGCAATTATGGAATGTGCCGCTAATAAACACCGGTATCGATACTGCAGCGGAACTGGCGATTGCCATCATCGTGGTGATCTACCTTGCCGCGGCCATATTTAATCTTTACATTCCGCGTGTGGCGATAGACCACAGGCCGCTTGGCCGCAACCCTGCATTTCTGCTCAGCGAGTTCTGGCACTGCTTCAAGCTGTTGTGGAAGGACCCGCTCGGCCAGGTTTCTCTTGCGGTCACCACATTGTTCTGGGGTGCGGGAGCCACGCTACGCCTGCTGGTGCTCGGCTGGGCGGCCGTCGCCTTGCATTACGACATGAGTGCGGCAGCCAAGCTCACCGCATGGGTCGCCATCGGTATCGCCATTGGCGCAGTGCTGGCGGCGAAGTTCGTCAAACTGGAACACTCGGTAAAAGTGCTGCCGGTAGGCATCGCAATGGGCATTGCCGTGCTGCTGATGATACCCGTCACCAACAGCACATTGGCGATTCTGCTGCTGATTGCGATCGGCGCGATGGGCGGCTACTTCGTGGTGCCGATGAACGCGCTGCTGCAACATCGCGGCCACCTGCTAATGGGTGCAGGAAGCTCCATCGCGGTGCAGAATTTCAACGAAAACCTGAGCATCTTCGCCATGCTGGGACTGTATGCCATGATGCAAAGACTGGAACTCAGCATCTACCTGATCATTCTTGTTTTTGGCTTGTTGCTGTCCGGCATCATGACCGCGTTGTACAAGCGTCATGGGCATGACCAGGACAATGGCAAGATATAGGCGTGCAGCGGTATCCATCCGCAAAGGCACGGCGGCGTCAACCCCGCGTTTCTACAGCCTGCACAGCAACGCTTCAAATTCCTCGATTGGCACCGGCTTGCTGAACAGATAGCCCTGATACGCCATGCAGCCATTTTGCTTCAGGAAATCCAGTTGCGCCTCGGTCTCCACGCCTTCGGCAATCACGTTCAGGCGGAAATTCTGCGCCAGGTCAATGATAGTCTTCACCATCACGGCATCATTGAGGTCGGTTGCAATATCACGCACGAAGCTCTGGTCGATCTTGATTTGATCGAGCGGCAGTTGCTTCAAATAGGACAACGATGAATAGCCGGTGCCGAAATCGTCCATGGATAACTTGATGCCGAGTGCTTTCAGCGCGTGCATCTTGGCCACAACATCAGCGACATCGGTCAACACCACGCTCTCGGTCAATTCCAGTTTCAGGAGCGCCGGATTAACTTGATGAGCACGAACGACTGCGGCTACATTCTCCACAAAGTCATGCTTCCTGAACTGTTGCCCGCTAACATTGACAGCAAGAACCAGATATCGCGTTTGCTCGCGCTTGCCCCATAGCGCAAGTTGCCGGCAGGCCGTTTCCAGCACCCAATGTCCGATATCCAGAATCAGCGAACTTTCTTCGGCGATGGGAATAAATTGCGCCGGTGAAACCATGCCGCGTTTCGGATGTATCCAACGCACCAGCGCCTCCGCACCCAGTGGACGATGATCGTTGTCCAGTTGAATCTGGTAATACAGGCGCAGTTGTTTATCGGGAACGGCATGGCGCAAATCTGCATCAATGGCTGCGTGCGTTTCCACCGCCAACTGCATGGCGGGGTCAAAGAAACGCACCGCGTTGCGTCCCGACTCTTTCGCCTCATACATCGCCATATCGGCGTATTTGAGCAAGGCATCCACCGATTCTGCATTGCCGCGATACAGGCTCACGCCGATGCTCGGAGAGCTGTGATGCTCTTGACCCTTGAGCTGGTAAGGAACGGCTAATGCGGCACGGATCTTCTCGGCTATCAGCGCAACTTTTTGCGAAGCTTGTTCCGCGTTCGTATCGACCTCTTCCAGCAACACCACGAATTCATCGCCGCCCAACCGCGCCACGGTATCCACTTCACGCACACAGGACTGGATGCGCCCGGCCACCTCGATCAGCAACAAGTCGCCGTAATCGTGGCCCAGCGTATCGTTAAGCGTCTTGAACCTGTCCATATCAATGAACAGCACCGCGCCATAATGATGGCTGCGCGCCGCCACCGAAAGCGCCAGGCGAAAACGGTCCAGCAGCAAGCGCCGGTTGGGCAGCTTGGTCAATGCGTCATAGAACGCCAGGTTGCGTATTTCCTCCTCGGCCTGTTTGCGCATGGTGATGTCGCTGAAAATGGCGACATATTCGGTCGTATTTCCCTGTTCATCTTTTACGGCGGTGATGGTCAGCCATTTCGGATAAACCTGCCCCCCCTTGCGCCTGTCCCACATCTCACCAGACCACGAACCGGTATTCAGCAACTGCTGCCACATTGCCGCATAAAAGGCTTTGTCCTCACGGCCTGAACTGAGGATGCGCGGATTTTTGCCCAGTACTTCTTCCGAGCTATAACCGGTGATGTCCTGAAACGCCTGGTTGACGCGGATGATATTCGCATTGGCATCGGTAATCACGATGGCTTCATGGGTCTCGAAGGTTGCCGCCGCGATACGCAATGCCTCATCCGCAAGATGTTGCTCGGTGATGTCTTGCACAGCCCCCACCGAGCGCAGCGGCTTCCCGGATGCGTCAAATTCACTGGTGCAATGCTCGCGCACCCACTTGATACGGCCATCCGCAAGCAACAACCGATACTCGATGTCATAAGGCCGGCGATCCTCAACCGACTGCATATGGGCCTGATCCAGCTTGCCTCGGTCATCCGGATGGATCACGCTCAGGAATTTTTCATAGGATGGCGAGAACAGCGCCTGGTCAAGTTCAAATATCCGATAGATTTCATCCGACCAGCGCAACTCGTCGCTCAACAGATCCAGTTCCCAGCTACCCAATTGCCCCAACCGCTGCGCTTCATTGAGCAAATCCTGATTGTGCTGCAACTCCAGAACTGCATTCACCAAGTGTTCCTGGCTATCGCGCAGCGCCGCTTCCGTATGTTCGCGTTCGTGAATTTCTTCCTGCAATTGCTCGTTGCTCACATTCAATTCGCGGGTGCGCTCCTCGACGCGGTCTTCCAGCGTGCGGTACAGCGCTTGCAGGTTCCCGGTCATGCGGTTGAATGCGCGCCCCAGCGCGCCGATTTCATCCGCACGGGTTTCATCGACGCGTTTGCCCAGGTCGCCTTTGGCAATCTCGTCAGCAGTGGAGGCAAAGCTCTTGAGTGGCACGACCAGCCGCCGGCCAAAATAGAATGCCACGGCTCCGGCAAACAGCACCAATGCCAGCAATGCTTCCAGAAGAATTTCCTGTTGTCGGTAAAGGGGCGCAAAAACCTCATCCGCATCCATCTTGACTACCATTCCCCATTGCAATTCCGGCAGGTAACGCCACGCGGCGACCACCTGTTTACCCCTGTAGTCGACCTCCATTCCGATGCCGCGCTCTCCCAGCAAGGCATTGCGCATCGGGATGGCCGTTGTCTTGAGGTCTATCCTGCGCCTGAAGGCCGCCTGCGGATCGCTATCGAGCGGCGCAACAAAAATGGCCTGTTCGGAATCGATCAGCTTGGCGAGTGCCGTCTCCCCGGTTAAACCCAGCCCGATGGAATCTTTCGCTACCTGATAGATGCGTTCGGTATTTAGCTGGAACGCGAGCACCCCTTTCAATGCGCCATCACGGATAATCGGCGCGGAAACGAATGCGGCAGGCGCGCTGGAAGGCGCATAAAACGCAAAATCGGAAATACTGCTTTCCAGCGTCATGCGCGACTCGCGGAATACTTGTGCTAACAGCGAATCGCGATAGGGGCCGTTGAGCAGGTTAGTGGCGAAATCCGGTTCATGCTGCTGGGTATAGATGATCTCGCCCTGCGGCGTAATCAGGAAAACGTCATAGAACAGCAAGTTCTCGTCGATGTAAACTTTGAAATAATTGTCGAATTGTTTTGCCACCCTGTTATATTCCGCCGAATCAGGCTCATGGCGCGAGTAAGCAACCGACAAACCGGACATGGCTTCCTCCACCAGCTTGCCGCGCGCCAACAACCTGGCATTCTGTTCCCGCTCAAATAAATAGGTTTTGATTTCCAGTGTTTTTTTGTCGGCCAGGCGCGTGAGCCTGTTCTGCACTTCGTTCTGCAACGCGGCTTCGCTTTGCCGCAAGCTCAGATAGCCGAACAAGGCCAGCGGCAGCAGCGTGACCACGATGAACCAAAGCACAAAGCGCCAGGTGAGCGAGTTGCCGATCATCGCAAAATCCCGGTTCATCGCCGCACTCCCGGCAACGTTTGCTGCACGGCAATCCATTCCACCCGGCTGCGATAGAACGGAAATGGCGCGGGATGAACCGGCTGCGGGGATTTCCAGACAACGTCAAACTGCCCGTCAGGGCGCGCCTTGCCTATAAGCGGCGTTTTCCACAGATGGCCGGTCTCGTAATCAACCGCGACGATTCCCTCTGGAGCAAGCAGGGTTTGCTGCGCAAGAATGGTTTTTACCTGTTTTAAATCCGTTGTATCCAGGCTGCGAACGGTGTTTACCCAGAGTTTTACTCCGACATAGGCTGCCTCCATCGGATCATCCAGCACGCGATTCCTGCCGAAGCGTTGCTTGAAGCGCTCAACAAAAGCCTTGTTCTCGGCGTTATCCAGGCTCTGGAAATAATTCCACGCGGCGTAATGCCCCGCCGTCAAATCAGCACCCATTGCCGCCAATCCGACCTCTGCGATACTGGTGGAAAACACCGGTATTTTTTCCGCGCCGATGCCCGCTTCATGCAGCGCGCGGAAAAAGTGCAGATTGCTGTCGCCGTTCAGCGTGTTCAACACAAAGTCGGGATGCAATACGGCGATTTCCCTCGCGACTGCCGCCATATCGCTTGCCCCCAGCGGCAAGTATTGCTCGCCCAGCAACTGCGCGCCTTGCGCGAGCAGCACGTCCCTGGCCATCAGATTCGCGGTGCGCGGAAAAATATTATCAGAACCGATCAGGTAAAAACGCTTGCCCTTATGCTGCAACGCCCATAACACCATCGGAATGATTTGCTGGTTGGGTGCCGCGCCGGTGTAGATGATGTCGGGCGATTGCTCCAGCCCTTCGTATTGCAGCGGATAGAACAGCAGATGATGATGCTTCTCGACGACGGTTTTGACTGACTTGCGGCAGTCGGATGTCCAGCAGCCGAACAGCGCCTGAACACCGTCCCGAGTGATGAGTTGCTCCGCCTGCTGCGCGCAATACGCGGCATCCGAACGGCAGTCGGCCACAATCATGTCGATCTGCTGGCCGTTCATCCCGCCGGACATGTTTGCTTCTTCTACCGCCAGCCGCACCGCATCCACCAGCGGCGTTTCATTGAGCGCCATCGTGCCGCTGAGCGAATGCAACACACCGATTTTTATGTTCGGCTTGGCACGGTCGCGCAGCACTAGCACTAGCACTAGCACTAGCACTAGCACTAGCACTAGCACTAGCACTAGCACTAGCACTAGCACTAGCACTAGCACGGGCATTTTCTTTCCGTGTGGCTGGTTATTCATTCTTTCACCGTACAGTTTCCTTGATGACACTGCGGTAATGGCGAATGATACCGCACAACTTCTTCTGCATGGTTCAATGGCTCAAGCCCGAGGATAAAGTAGTTGTTTACAGAGGGTGTCAATGCGAAGTTAGAAGAGGGTGTCAATGCGAAGTTAGAAAAAACCTGCCCGAAAAATTGACCAATCCGGCCAAGTTGCCTAGAATCCGCCCCTCAGTATTATCTGTTTGGGTTGTTAGCTCAGCTGGTAGAGCAGCGGACTCTTAATCCGTTGGTCGTGTGTTCGAATCACACACAGCCCACCAAAGAATTTTTTGAGTAATTTCTTGCAGTTGGAATGCGCATTGGCTGCCCGGAGAGGTGGCCTTTTTGCATTTTGGGGAAAGCCGGGGATCGTTATACGGATAGTCCGTAGCTCTCAATATTGATTGCAGTGCAATACTTCACTTTTTGCTTAGACCGACTTGTACAAAGGATTCCTGACATCTCCAAGATTTGGGATTGAGATCGACTCAGAATAGAACGGCAGATCACCGCACAAGGTTGTCCACCATCTGAGTTACAGAAATAACTCAACTTTCTGGTATACGATAAAAGTGGGGATCGTCGATCTCCGGGTCAAAATCTGATTCCAACGTATCGGCATACTTCGCCTTCTGCTCGTTCAAGAGTTTCTGGTGCTCTACTTCTTCGTCTCTAAGGCTCTTGATCAGTTCTCGAACTGTGGCATCCCGAATGACCGGCAAGATGCTGTTATAAAACTCGTAAGCTTTAATTTCAGACTCCATTGCGACTTCAAGGGCGTGTCGTGGGGACATGTAGCGTATGGCTTTTCCAGGAGCCGGGGCTTCGATATCGCTCCCGATCATATTCGTCGTGACGCGTGAAGGAGCATCGCCAAAAAGCAAACGCCTGCGTTCTGAAATTTCAACCCCGTGACGCTGTTCATTTCGGGCCATCATGGTAAAGAAAGTCGCCGCATCACCGGGATACCGGCGCCCGATTTGGTCTGCAAACAAAAGGTAGCGATCTTCCGCTTCCTTTTCGATCAGCACTGCCATATCGAGTGCATCCTGTAAATTAAAAGTTGAAAAATCAAGTTGAATAGTCATTAACTTCTCCTAGGGAAAGAGGTAGTTCCATAAAGATAGGAAATTCAATTGCACCCGACAAAAAGTATCCACTTGTTTTGTGGTCACAGTCAATTGCTAAATTTCAGTAAAACATTCCAGATTGGATAACAAGCTGTGTTTTCTATCCCTCAAGTTTCTATTGTGCCATGCAACACTTACATAATTTGATGATGGTCAGACTACATATGTAATCAAGATTGAGACACCGCTTTGTGCCGGGAACGACACGTCACCCTTGCTAAATCCCCACCATAAAGCGGAACGTCAGATCGCCAGTTTTCCGCTACCCCTCCATCCCCCTGCAGCAGCCCCCTGAAATTTTCCGAAATCCGTCCCGCCGGAAATTTTCCGGACCCCCGCCGCCACCCCCGCAACTACCCCGCCGTGTGCCATAGTGCTACCTAGTGGGAGCCGCTCCGAGTGCGGGATGGCTGCCCCCTTCCGGTGCCCCTCGGGTGCCGACTTGGGCCACTTTTTCGGGTGTGGTTTTTTTGGGGGAGGAGGGGTAGCAAAAAACTGAGTTCCTGAAAAAACTAATGCATGATCCTCGGTGTGTATTCAAAGGACTGCCCAACTCTTCTTTGACACATTAACCAATATCAGGGAAGATTGAACAGAGATTAAGGATAGGGTCTGTCAAGTCAAACATTAATGGATTCAACATCTATAAGGAGCATGATCATGAACATCCGTATCGTTGCAATTTTAGTTTTAGCATTCGCTTCATCTACTGTGTATGCGATGGGGGATGATGCAAAACAGCATGAAATGTTTGCCAAGATGAAACAGATTAAGGTGGATGGCATGCAAGGCAGGATTTCTATCCTGCAGAATGCATTGAGCTGTGTAAACGCTGCAACTAATCACGATCAGATGAAACCTTGCGAAGAGCAAGAGCGTAAAGCGATGGAATCTCTTCAGCAACAGCAGAAGGCACAATGGGAAGCAGCCAAACCGCAAAAATAGAGGTATAAGTGAGTCAGTTTTACTGTGGTTCGATTTTTTATTTAGGAGGCATTATGAAAAAATTAGTAGTTTCTTTGATTATGATGATGAGCCTTGCGGCGTTAGCTGAAGCTATTGCGTGTGATATACATCCAGATGAAACATCTACAGCACCTAGCTCCCCGCCTCCAGATTCTTCATCTACTGCAAAATAGCCCGGATTTAAAAATCAAAATATTTAGCAGATGATGTAGTAGTGATTCAAAAATAACGCTGCAACCCGGCTACCCACAGTCGCGTAGTACTCTACGCAACTCATTGCCCGGTCAGAATTCAATCGGTACAGGTGGCCACAATTCTACTGGCGCTAACAGAGTTAATACATGAAAACCACTCTCATATCAATTTCAATTCTTGTGGTTCTGCTCTTTTCCATCCAAGCCGAGGCCTTTCAGGAGACGGAGTGGTTTTGGATCTATCGTGAGTCAGGTTGTGTACCTATGTCGGAGATGTACAGAGAATTCCCATATTTTACAGGAGCAAGAACACCTCAGGATATGCTGGATAAGGTGCGTACCGCCCGATCGGGCGAGGATATCCATCCAGGTTTCTCTCCGATATTGCCGATTCGCGCAGAACTGAAATCATTTACTGAAGTTATGGATAAGGTTCCTGGCGCGAATCAGTTTTACAAAGACTCACGGATTACTGGAGAAAATGCGGTTGCTCTGGTTGTAAAAGAAAGACCGGAAGACTTTGTGCTCTTCTTCTTCCGAGGAGACATCTGCCACGCATTATTCGGATATGGATCTAGATAATAAAAAGAATAAGAGGTCTAAAGGCTCTGCTCTCAACATAGGACATTTGTAGAATTACCTGACACTCGTCAAGGGCAGCAATGTGTCGTAAGGAGCAGGTCAACATTGCCAAATGCCTGCCCGTAAGCGGAGCCTCGGACCGCCAATTTTCCAGCTCCCCATTTTCTGCTACTCACCCCCACTCGGTAGCCACCCCAAAAAACTCCCGCCAATTCCCCCACCGGAAATTTTCCGAAATCCGCCCACCGCCCTTCCCCCGAACTACCCCGCCGTGTGCCATAGTGCTACCCAGTGGGAGCCGCTCCGAGTGCGGGATGGCTGCCACCTTCCGGTGTCCCATACGCTCCAACTTTGGCTACTTTTCGGGTGTGGTTTTCAAACTACCCACCACTTTTTTGATGCTCGGTTTCAATGCTCGGTTTCCGTTCGGTGCAACCAAAAGTATGAGGTTGTTTTTAATGGAGCTTCTGGAATACCAACTCGCCATACCAGTTTCTGGTTCGGTATAGGGTCGAAGTAACACTGAAGGAGAACGCCAGCAGGAAAAAACTCTTACAATTCTTAGGCTATTCCACGCAGAATTGATGAGTGATCTGTACTCTTAATCCGTTGGTCGTGTGTTCGAATCACACACAGCCCACCAAAGAATTTTTTGAGTAATTTCTTGCAGTTGGAATGCGCATTGGCTGCCCGGAGAGGTGGCCTTTTTGCATTTTGGGGAAAGCCGGGGATGGTTATACGGGAAGTCCGTGGGTCGGTATTGGATAATTGAATGGGATGGGAAATGAATTTCAAAATATCCATTTCCTGCTTGCTGGCTTTCGCAAACCATCACTGGCGATGAAGAGCTTCACGAACAGCAACTCAGTGGCGCGCAGTAGGGGTTGTTTTATCGGCTGACGAATTCCGCCGCACCATTCGAATGGTGGACGCCCTCTTTTTTCTGCACGTTGTCACCGCATAGAGATCAATGGCACCACCTACTTGAATCGGTAACTTAGTGATAGGTAACCTGTATCCATACATCTTTGGCTAACGATGGGGCTGAGATGGGTCGCATTGCCGAGCCACTTGCGGCGTGCGTTGAAATTCAGATGGTATTCATCGGCCAGTCTGATATCGGCTATCAGCCCAATAAGACCGTTGAATGCCCCCGCAGGTTGGTAGGCGGCATATTGACTGCTTGCCGCTTCTTGGGTCGAAATGCCGTAGTAGTAACGCACATATTTCCTGGACTGATATTCGGCGCCAACCAAGGGGTAGAACGTCACTCGTGGCAGATTGAACTCACCACCGTAGATTATCTCGAGCCAGTCGCCTTGAGACTGATGGACGTCGTGAAAGGCATTGATCATGAACGCGCCTAGCGGTGTCACCTGAAGGGTGCCGATACCTACAGGAATAGACGTATCTCTTTTTCTGAGGCCCTGCAGGCTGGGCGTATTCGTGTTGAACCCATCCTGACTGATCCTGCCCACAAGCTCCAGATACCCATATCCCAGCTTTAGCGTTTTGATACCAAGCGTATCGACCCGGGAAAACATTCTGCCGTAGTCGAAATCGAGGTATGGCAGAACACTGAGTTCATCGCTTTTGCCTCGAATGATGCTGTGCGTGTAGTAGCCGCCGAAGCCAATGTCACCGTCCACGCGTTGCGTAAATTCTTCAGCTTTCGCCTGTGCCACCCCGACCAGAAGTGTGATGCTTAACCAGCCGAACAAATGGCCAAACGGGTTTTGGCTAACTCGCTGAGCGACCATGTCTGCGAGTGTCAGTTGGAATGGATACCCATAGCTTGGATGCGGGGGCTGTGAATTTAGGGAGGGATTCGATGGCCATTTTCTATCCACTCTTGAGATACAGATTTAACCTTGCTTCTTAAGCCGACATAATGCGAGTTCGCCAATTTAAGTAGCGATTCCACGATATCTGCATCAAGCAAGCGATTAGTGCTTCATCCGTTCCATGCCCTTCATATGGCTCATATGCACTTTATCGAACGCGACCTTTTGCTCGGGTGTGAGAGTTGCATAAAAGGTTTTGACGTTATCGACCATCGTTAACATGTTTTGTGCGTGGTCTTGCATCATGCTTGCCATCATCGCCATCATGTCAGGCGCAGACGTGGGCATATCCTTCATCCCCTCTTTCTTTTTATCGTGCATGGATGCCATCGATTTGGCTTGATTTTTTACCTGGTCGGAGAATGTCTTCCATGCAGGCTCTTGATCATTGGTCAGTTTGAGCTTGGCTTTTAATTCATTCAAATGCTTCTCGGCGTGGGCAACCGAGTCCATCATTCCGTCTTGCTTCATGCTCATCCCGTCGCAATCCATTTTATGTTTTCCCGCACCCACCTTGCCATCGTGCTCAGAAGCCGAAGCGACACTCAGTGTGAGCGCTGAAGAGATCAAAGTTAGCATAAATAATGTACGAAGTTTCATGGCCGTATCCTTTTTCAGTTGTTGGAAAAAATAATGCGGCAGTATAGCAACTCCGATATGCACCAAGAATTCAGCGCCGCGCTATTCGTTTCAGGTTTTGCTTGACACTATGTGTCGCAGCATTCAATTAGAATGTACCGGATTTCACATAAAGTATGTGCGCTGGCGTACGGATGCAGGGACTTTTGCATTCTTGGGGAGAACTGGGGACCGCAATAAATCTTGGAAGTTCGCTGCCATTTGCCTCTGTGCGAGACAAATTCATGGCAAACGCCTTGGCCGTGAGGGTGCATGAAATATCCGGGCTAAACCGTAGCAAATGGTCATGCTTGTTACTGCACTTCCTCAAAGCAGCAGCCCAGTCGACGTATGAAATGAGCCACTGCGGACATGTTGATAATAATCAGCGCATTATTTTTTCAACAACATTAGCATCTCGGTTATCTGATATTGCAGCACAATGTGTACGTATTGAATGCAGTTGAGAGAGTCCAAATCCTTTGATGCCTAGCATTATTTCATCAGTTGCTGCTGCAATGCGATTTGGCGTGTCCAGTCCCAACCTTGATAATTCATCAATTATTTCAATATCAAGCTCGGGAATTGTGTCAACAAATCGAGAGAAGAATCTAACAATAATCATTTCGATGCGGCCATGAATCTTCATATATGATTCCCAATTGCCCTTCATGGAAATCTCGCGAAGTTTGTCGATACGATGCATGATAGGGTCGTGCGTTTCAACAATCCGTCGAATAGCAATAAGAAATTCAAGGTGCTCATCGTCATCAGGTAGGTGTTGACCAAGAATTGACGTTGCCGAACTTTTCTGGGGTTTCTGAATTTCATTCATACTGTTTAAGGATTTATCGGATATTTGAATCCAATTTCCCTCCCATTTTTCTACTGCAATTTTAGGCGGCTCTATATTATTATCTGCATGAATTTCGCCATGTCGCAACAACACTCTTAATGGGGTACGAAGCTGCATGGCAGCAACGAATTTATATCCCATTGTGACCTGTGACAATGCGCTCACGTTCACAGGGTGCTTGTTGCCAGCAGGCTTGGTAAAAAAGTTTTTTGTTCGATACAAAATTCCCACTGCTCCTCCTCAAAAGCATGGCTAAAAGATCACTGGCTTTGACTAAACAACACCAAACATTTTGGAATTGTAAAACGAATCTAGCAAGCGTGCGAATCGACAAAAACAGGTTTGCAGGCGAAATCTAACAAATCTGGTAAAAGGTGAATGAACTCCTGTGTGTTTCGTGAATTTTCGCAAATCCGGCACTTGCTCGGGACGGGATCTCCTGTTTCAGACCCTTCTATTTTATTTTCCTGGCGATGTTTGACACTGCCGGAAAGCCGCAACAGAATGTGCCTATTCGATTTTCGGATATGAGCATGACCGCCGAGACCTTGCCTCACTTTACCGCTCCTGCCGCCAAGTTGTGGAAAGCTATTCCGCCAGATACCCGCAAGCTACTGCTATCTGATGCGTGGTACGGAAAGTGCCATCATGAGGTAACGATCACCAATTTTTCTGGCGTAGTAAGGTATGGGAATCTGCTATTGGTGGGCCGCTGCGCCGAGCACCAAGGAGATGTAGCGCGTGCAATCGGACCGGTTTAATGACCATGATACTTGCCTTGGTTAGAGTCAGTGCAAAAAATCAACCCTTCGCCTTTAAACTGTTTTGTGCCAAGTGTAAATTGGCCTTTCGGCATAGATGAATTACTTCAAAGCTGTAGTATAATTTTCCGCACAGCAGGTCACGCCTGGTGATAACGCGAATACTTAATAACGCTTTTACATACCGGTATCATCCAAGGTGCAGTCGCATAAATCGTATCCATCAAAATATTTAATAAAGGGTAATAAAACAATGAATAAAATCGTATTGGCAGTAGTCTTTTCCGCGCTCACTATACCCGCCTATGCGGATACCACAGTTAATGGCAAGCTCTCCACACTTGGGCTTGGAGTGGAAGCGGCGTTTCCCGTGACGCCATCAGTGGATGCGCGTATTGGGCTGAACGCTTACAAGTACGGCTTCAGCAAAGCAGCCACATCGAATGGACTGATTACAAACTATAGCGGTGATTTAAAATTGCAAAGTCTGCAAGCGATGGCCGATTGGCATCCATGGGAAAGCAGCTTCAGAGTGAGCGGAGGTCTCGCGTATAACAACAACAAGTTCGCCATGGCCGGGAAACCTGTTGCCGGCAACATTAACATCGGTGGCGTCACCTACGCCGTTGCGGCAGGACAATCTGTAGATGCTACCGTTGATTTCAATAAGGTGGCTCCTTATCTGGGAATCGGTTGGGGAAGAACCCCGAAAAATACCGGGCTGTCTGTTACCAGTGATATCGGCATCATGTTTCAGGGTAAGCCTAATGGAAGCATCACCACAAACATCGCTGGAGTGGCTTCTGCGGATATCAACAAGGCCAACACCGACTTGAAAGACGCATTGAAGAGTTTCAATATTTATCCGGTTCTTTCAATTGGCATCGGGTATACATGGTAAACAAGAGAATATAACGATTATTCGTGGCGCTGCAATTGCGCCTCGAAGAGACGCTGAAGGCTGAACAAGAACTATAAAACGGTCTAATCCGGCAGTATTTCCCCCGACACCTTTTGCGGCGGTTCCTTAAATGACCTCCGGCAAAGCCGTGGGCTTATTGGGCGAGCCCATCAAAGGGGCCGGCAGGCCGTGAGCCGCCCAAAATGACGCCAGCCAAGTCGCTGATTAGCCATGGGGGCGCCTCTTTGGACGCCCTGCATGACGTGCCGCAGAAAAACGGCATAACTGCACTCGGCCAAGGCGCCCATAGGGGCACGCCGTGCTGGTGCCCGAACGAAATTTTCGCGCCACTACCCAGCCATCGTATTCACTGCCAGACACAAATCCTGCCACGCCTTGGCTTTTTCCATCGGGCTGCGCAATAAATAGGCGGGGTGATAGGTGACAAGCAGCGGGATGCCACGGTAGTCGTGCAATGTGCCGCGCAGCGAGCCAAGCGTTGCATCGCGCCCCAGCAGCGCAGTGGCAGCGGTCTTGCCCAGAGCGATGATGAGCTTGGGTTTTATCAATTCAATCTGGCGTTGCAGATAGGACAGGCATGTTGCGATCTCGTCCGCCTCGGGATTGCGGTTGTTGGGCGGGCGGCATTTGACGATGTTGGCGATGTAGACATTTTTCCCGCGCCTGAGTTTGATCGCCAGCAGCATGTTGTCGAGCAGCTTGCCCGCCTGCCCGACAAACGGTTCTCCCCGCGCATCCTCGTCCGCCCCCGGTCCTTCGCCGACGAACAACCACTCGGCCTGCTCGTCGCCCGCGCCGAACACAGTCTGTGTGCAACCGGCGCGCAGCTTGCAGGCAGTGCAGTCGCGCACCTGTTGTTTGAGTTCGGGCCAGTCGAGTTTATCAACTTGAGATGCCGGTGTAGCCACAGACGGGTCTGTATGGATATTATTTATTTCCGCTCGGGCTGAGCTTGTCGAAGCCTGCCTTGAATCTACAGTAATTGGCGCTCCATGCCCTTCGACAAGCTCGGGGCGAACGGCCAGCAACTCTTCCGGCGCATGCGGCTCCGCCACAACCGGCGCAATCTGGTTTCGACGCACCCATTGCGGATACAGGTTCAACTCGCGCAACACCGCTTCGTTTCTATCCATTCTCCCTCTCTCCTGGCCTCTCTCCCGCGCGCGGGAGAGAGAAATGCTGAGTCAACTCACACGCCATCGTAATGGCATCCTCACAGCCATTCGCATTCTGATAATAGCCGTGCCGCAAGCCAACCTCAATGAAACCGACGCTGCGGTACAAAGCTATCGCGGCGACATTGGATGAGCGCACTTCGAGAAACACGCGCTGTATATTCCTGTCGCGTGCCACGTTCAACATTTTCGACAGCATCGCGCGTCCCAACCCCTTGCGCTGCTGCGCTGTCGTCACGCCGATACTGAGCAACTCTGCCTCGTCCACCGCCGGCATCAATATCGCATAGCCGCGAATTTCGCCACATTCAGTTTCATCCACGCGGCATATATAGCCGCTGTTCAACGCATCGGAAAAATTACCGCGCGTCCACGGAAAACTTTGCACCGCCTGTTCGATGGACAGCACGGTGTCCACATCGGCTTGAACCATGACGCGCCAAGTCATGCCAAGCCCGTTCGCACCGTGCTCTTCGGCATACTCATGGCAAGCATGCCGAAGCAGAACGTGCTTCTTCACGTTCTGCAGTCTTCAGCGCCACCTTGTCGCGCAAATACAACGGCAAGGCTTCCGCTGCATCCATGCCGCAACCCTGCGCAAATTGCGCCACGCCGAGTGCGGCAACCGCTGCGGCTTGCGGCACGGCAGCTCCATTCGCGCTCTGCAACTGCCCGGTATATCGCCTGCCCAATGCCTCACCATGCACGGCAAAACCGCTGCCCGCGCCGAACCAGTCATTGCCCGAAACCACCGGCGCATCTTCCGGTTTGCATAAGCGCGGTTCGCTCACCGCTACCCAGATTCCATCACGCTTTTCATATGCGGCGTGATAGATCTCGCCCATCCGCGCATCCAGCGCGGCGATTACACGAGGCCTACCGGAAGCCTCGGCCAATGCTTGCAGCGTGCACACGCCAACCACCGGCAAGTTTGCGCCAAGCGCCAAGCCCTGCGTCGCTCCACAGGCGATACGCACGCCGGTGAACGAACCCGGCCCCATGCCGAACGCGATGCCGTCCATATCCCTGATTCCGAGTCCCGCATCCTCGAGCAGCCCATTCAACATTGCTATCAGCAGTTCGGAATGTTTCTGTCCGGCCAGCTCGCAACGCTCCATAACCGCGCCGTCCAGCCACAGCGCGACCGAGCAGTATTCGGTAGAGGTTTCCAGTGCCAGAACGCGCATCAATTATCCGCCAGCAACAACACTACTGCCTGTGCCGCAATCCCCTCGCCACGCCCGGTGCAGCCAAGCTGTTCGGTGGTGGTCGCTTTCACGTTGATGGCATTTTTTTCCACACGCAGATCGGCGGCGATATGCGCCACCATCCGTGCGATATGCGGCGCCATTTTAGGCGCCTGCGCGATGATGGTCGCATCGACATTGCCGACGCGAAAACCCTGTTCGCGCACCATGTGCATCACCTCGCGCAACAGGATGCGGCTGTCGATGTTCTTGAACTTCATATCGGTATCGGCAAAATGCCTGCCGATGTCGCCCAGCGCCGCCGCGCCGAGCAGCGCATCGCAAACCGCGTGCAGCAGCACGTCGGCATCGGAATGCCCGAGCAGTCCCTTGTCGTAAGGGATTTCCACGCCGCCGATAATCAGCTTGCGCCCTTCTACCAGTTGGTGAACGTCGAAACCTTGTCCTATGCGCATAATAATTTTCCTTGTTACGTGCCCACCCTACCTATTTTTGTTTAACAGCAACTCCGCCAGCAGTAAATCCTGCGGATAAGTCACTTTGAAATTGCTCGATTCGCTCAACACCAGCTTGGGCCGCAAACCCAAAGCCTCGATTGCCGATGCCTCGTCGGTGACATGGCTGCACTGCTGCAACGCCTGCGCCAGCAAACCGGCGCGAAACATCTGCGGCGTCTGCGCTTGCCACAAACCCGCGCGCTCTTCGGTGCAAGATATACGTTGCCCGGTATCCGCACGTTTCAATGTATCCGCCACCGGCACGGCGAGAATGCCGCCTACTTCATCGTCGCGCAATTCGCCAATCAGTTTGGCGAGATGCGCCTGCGTCAGGCAGGGGCGCGCCGCATCATGCACCAGCACCCAATCGTCCGGCTCCAGCTCGGAGACCAGCAAGCCGTTCGCCACGCTCTCGGCGCGCGTTGCGCCGCCGCAAAACAACGGCTGCAGCTTGTCGCCGAAGCGCGACCAGTCATAAGTGTGGAACAGCGTATCTTCGGGAGCCAGCACCACGAACACCGTGCTGATTTCCGGGCAGGAGCACAGCGTATCGAGCGCATGGAAGACCATCGGCTTGCCCGCAAGCGGCAAGTATTGTTTGGGTAACCCATTACCCATGCGCGCGCCGAAGCCGGCGGCGGGAACCAAAGCGTGAAATTCAGACATGACGCGATTGTAAATTAAAAGATTGCCGTTGCGCTTGGCTTATAATGCGCGCCTTTGTTTCAGGCTGTCCATCGTGCTTCTCTCGTCAAAACATTCCCGCCCGCGCTACTCGCAGTTGATCGGTTCGTCCGATGCCATGGCGCTGGCGCAATATGCCGGAAAAAATTCACCGCTGGCGGTGATCGCCGCGAATGCGCTGGAGGCGCAGCGGCTGGTGGAAGAAATTCCGTTCTTCGCGCCCGAACTGCGCGTGCATCTGCTGCCGGACTGGGAGACGCTGCCTTACGACCATTTTTCGCCGCATCAGGATCTGATTTCCGAACGCCTGGCCACGCTGCATTTCATGCGCAGCCGGGCGTGCGATGTGCTGGTGGTGCCGGTGACCACCGCGCTGTATCCGTTGCCGCCGGTCGAATATCTCGCCGCATTCACTTTTTTCCTCAAGCGCGGCGAAAAACTCGACCTCGCCAAGCTGCGCGAGCAAATGACTTTCGCCGGATACAACCATGTGCAGCAGGTGCTGTCGCCCGGCGAATACTGCGTGCGCGGCGGCATCATCGACCTGTTTGCGATGGGCAGCGTACTGCCGTACCGCATCGACCTGTTCGACGACGAGATCGAAACCATCGCTACCTTCGACGTGGATACGCAGCGCACGCTGTATCCGGTACCCGAGATTCGTTTGCTGCCAGCACGCGAGTTTCCGCTCGACGATGCCGGACAGTTGCGCTTCCGCCAAAACTTCCGCGCACGCTTCGAGGGCGATCCGTCCAAATCGCACATCTACAAAAACGTGAGCAAGGGCAACGCCCCGGCGGGTATCGAGTATTACCTGCCGCTGTTCTTCGACAAGACCGCGACGCTGTTCGACTATCTGCCGGAGAACGCCACGCTGTGCCTGCATCATGATGTGGACGAAGCCATCGCCACTTTCGGCAAGGATGCTGCGTCGCGCTACAACCTTCTACGCGGCGATCCGCAACGCCCGTTGCTGGAACCGAAAGAATTGTTTCTGGATGCGGAGCAGTTCTTCATTCGGGCGAAAGAGTTTGCGCGGTTGGACATTGTCATCGCGAATCAATCAACCGTTCGCCCTGAGCCTGTCGAAGGGCGTGAGTCATCGCCGACCATGCTTCGGCAAGCTCTGCACGAACGGCTTAATGAAGATGTGGTAGTAATCACGCACAAAAACCTCACCACCTGCGCCACCGCCCCGCTGCCGGACATCGCGGTGAACCGCCGCGCCGACATCCCCACGCAGGCATTCCAGAATTTCTTGCAGGATTATCCGGGACGCGTGCTGCTGCTCGCCGACAGCCTCGGGCGGCGCGAGATCATGGCGGGTTACTTGCATGAATACGGCCTTGCGCCCGTGGTGT
Organism: Gallionella sp.; assembly: GCA_023259035.1. Lineage (GTDB taxonomy): Bacteria > Pseudomonadota > Gammaproteobacteria > Burkholderiales > Gallionellaceae > Gallionella. Next base: position 7,567 of record JAHFRA010000027.1, on the reverse strand, counting down.
GCCAGGGCTATGCGGAGTTCATAAACAGCAAAGAAAAACTTCTGCTCGCGGTCGGTTGTTTACATGCCGGTTTTATCTTGCCGGATGAACAACTTGCCATCGTCACCGAAACCGAGCTCTATGCCGCACAACCGCGCAGCCGCGCCGCGCGCGCCGCGAAAAAGAGCAACGTGGAAGGCATGTTGCGCGACCTGTCCGAACTCAAGACCGGCGACCCGGTGGTGCACGAGCAGCACGGCATCGCGCGCTATGCGGGGCTGATCAATCTTGATTTCGGCGAAGGCGAGGGCGAATTTTTGCTGCTGGAATATGCGGGCGGCGACAAATTGTATGTGCCGGTGGCGCAACTGCATGTCATCAGCCGCTACAGCGGCGGCGCACCGGAAACCGCGCCATTGCACAAGCTCGGCACGGCAGCCTGGGACAAGGCCAAGCGCCGCGCGATGCAGCAGGTGCGCGACACCGCCGCCGAGTTGCTGAACATGTACGCGCAGCGCGCCACGCGCCAAGGCCACGCATTCAAGCTGGCGCCGCGCGACTACGAGGAATTCGCCGCCGGTTTCGGTTTCGAGGAAACACCCGACCAGGCCGCCGCGATCGAGGCGGTGATCAACGACCTGCAAAGCGGCAAGCCGATGGACCGGCTGATCTGCGGCGATGTCGGCTTCGGCAAAACCGAGGTCGCGTTGCGCGCCGCGTTCGTCGCGGCGATGGATGGCAAGCAGGTCGCGGTGCTGGTGCCGACCACGCTGCTGGCCGAGCAGCATTTCCAGAATTTTTCCGACCGCTTCGCCGACCTGCCGATCAAGATCGCCGAGCTGTCGCGTTTCCGTTCCGCCAAGGAACAGGCGCAGGCGCTGAAGGACATGGCCGACGGCCGACTCGACATCATCATCGGCACGCACAAACTGATCCAGAAAGGCGTGAAGTTCCACAACCTCGGGCTGGTCATCATCGACGAGGAGCACCGCTTCGGCGTGCAGCAGAAGGAGCGCTTCAAGGCGCTGCGCGCCGAGGTGGACGTTTTAACTTTAACCGCCACACCGATCCCGCGCACGCTGGCGATGTCGCTGGAAGGGTTGCGCGAATTCTCGATCATCGCCACCGCGCCGCAGCGCCGCCTGTCGATCAAGACCTTCGTCGCGCAGAACAGCAACGGCATCATCCGCGAGGCGGTACTACGCGAACTGAAGCGCGGCGGGCAGGTGTATTTCCTGCACAACGAGGTGGAGACCATCGCCAACATGGCGGAGAAACTCGAAGCGCTGCTGCCGGAAGCACGCATCCGTGTGGCGCACGGGCAGATGGGCGAGCGCGACCTGGAAGCGGTAATGCGCGACTTCTACCAGCAGCGTTTCAACGTGCTGCTATGTACCACCATCATCGAGACCGGCATCGACATCCCCACCGCCAACACCATCATCATGAATCGCGCCGACCGCTTCGGCCTCGCGCAGCTGCACCAATTGCGCGGCCGCGTCGGGCGCTCGCACCATCAGGCCTACGCCTATCTGCTGGTGGAAACCGAAGCGCTCACCGCGCAGGCGAAGAAGCGCCTCGAAGCGATCCAGTCGATGGAACAGCTCGGCAGCGGCTTCTATCTCGCGATGCACGACCTGGAAATACGCGGTGCGGGCGAAGTGCTCGGCGAATCGCAAAGCGGCGAAATGCAGGAGATCGGCTTTTCGCTTTATGCCGACATGCTCAACGCTGCCGTGGCTTCGCTGCGCCAGGGGCGCGAGCCGGACATGGCGTACCCGCTCGGCGTCACCACCGAGATCAATCTGCACACCCCCGCTCTGTTGCCCGGCGACTATTGCGGCGACATCCACCAGCGGCTGGTGCTGTACAAGCGCCTGGCAAATTGCAATTCAGCGGAAGAGCTGGACGAGATGCACCAGGAGCTGATCGATCGCTTCGGCCTGTTGCCAGAGCCCGCGCAGACCCTGCTCGACAGTCACCGCCTGCGCATCCTCGCCAAGCCGCTCGGCATCGCCAAAGTGGACGCATCTGCGGAAGCCATTCAATTCCAGTTCATCCCGAATCCACCCATCGACCCGATGAAAATCATCACGATGATCCAGAGCAGGCGCTACATCAAGATGAGCGGACCGGACAAGCTGCGGATTGACATAAAACACGGCGAGTTGAACCAGCGGGTGCTGGCGATCAAGAATTTCTTTGGGGAGTTGCAGTAGCACGAGTTTTGGAAGATCGGGTCAACTTGCCGTTACAGTTTTATTGATTTTCTGCAAAACTGCCAAACATAAAAACGATACTGACTATCACCGGGCGGGGTGTCATCACACTCCCGGCCAAATTGCGCAAAGCACTCGGCTTCTCAGCAGCGGATCAGCTGATCGCGGAAACAACACCCGAGGGCATCTTGTTGCGACCGGCAGTTACCTTGCCCATCGAGTTATACAGCGAGCAGCGCTTGCGTGAATTTGAAGAGGCCGAAGCCGAGTTGGCTGCCACGCTGAACAAAAATACAAGGCCACATTAACGCAGTGCGGATTTTCCTGGATGCAAACATACTCTTTTCAGCAGCCCGTGCTGATGGTGCGGTAAGGCAGTTACTGGCTCTCATCGAGGCCACCGGAAATGAGCTATGGGCAGATGTTTACGTATTTGAGGAAGCGCGGCGCAATTTGGCCGCAAAAACACCTGGCGGGATTCCCGTGCTGAATGCGACGGCTGTCGGGATCAAGACCCGGCGGCATGAGCACCCGCCACCCGCTACTGCCGGATACGGTTAGCCTGCCGGAGAAGGGCGGGCCGGTACTCGCTGCCGCCATCCTCCACCACTGCGACATACTGGTCACTGGCGACCACATCCATTTCGGCCAACTTTACGGGAAAGCAATTCAGGGGGTGTCTGTTTTATCGCCGACGATGCTGGCGGAAGTTGTATTGCGCTGGAAAAACAATGCGAACACGCCCCCTTTGATTTTTGGGAGATTGACCATGCGATATGTGGGTGGGATACTTAGCATTACGGGATAAGTTAACTGGGAATAGAACATGAGATTTGCAGTTTCGGCAGGCGGCTGGGTATTTTTCGGGTTGATGTCGGTCGCAAGCGGGGTCTATGCGCAGAACAGCATTATTGCGCTGGATGTTAGCGACGTTGGTAACAGCACAACGGTTATCAAGGTTGAATTTGCGCAGCCCTTGACCAATTTACCAGCCGGTGCCGGATTTACTCTCAGTAACCCGCCGCGCATTGTGCTCGATTTTCCTGATACCGCAAACGGGCTGGGTAAGCCTGCTCGGGATTTCATTGATGCGGGTGTGCGTAGCGCCAGTATTTCCCAATCTGGTGAGAGTACGCGTTTGATTGTTTATCTTAATCAAATGCTTCCAAATAACATCAGAATCGAAGGCCGCAGCCTGTTGATTGCCGTGCAGGTTAATGCTGCAAAGGCGGACGCGGGCGGTGGTACGTCGCGCCTTGCCGAGATTAAGCGGGACGCGCAAAAGCTGCCCGCCAAAGCTGTGAAGGAAGTGAACAAGTCTGCTGAAGCCGAGGTTCAAGTAAAAGAGCCGGCGACACCCTTGCCGCCATCCATATTGACGCCGCCAAGCGAATCGATTGGAACCTTGTTGCGCGAGGCCGATGCGATGATGAAAAATGGCAAGTCGGCGGATGCATATAATCTTCTTGAGCCAAAAGAGAGTGACTATTCCGGAGAAGTCGGTTTTGATTATCTGTTTGGGATTGCGGCGCTGGATAGCGGCAAGCCGGATCGGGCCACCATTGCTTTTGAACGTGTCTTGAATGTGAATCCAAACTTTTCGGGCGCGCGTCTGGACTTGGCGCGCGCATTCTTCGCAATGGGCAGCGATGACCTTGCCAGAAATGAATTTGAGACAGTGCTTACCCAAAGCCCTCCAGAGCAGGTGAAGGCGGTGGTGCAAAAGTACCTGGAGGTTATTGAGGAACGCCGTAACGCCAGGATACAGCAGGTGAACGCGTATCTGGAGGGCAACGTGGGGAACGATAGCAATATTACCGCAGCGACCCCTGATTTTACCGGCGGCGTGCTCGGGGCTTTTAGCATCCCCGGTGCAATAGCTACCGGCAGCGCGGTGCATTATTCTGCCATGTATTCCGGGTTGTCGGGCGGGGTGGATTTTACCCGTTTGGTGAGTGAAGAAAATGGAATCAAGCTGTTCGCCGGAGCCGATGTCCGCCAGCGGATCTACGCTAGAGTTGCCGCGATGAACAATCAGAACTTGGACTTGCGCGCCGGGTTCTCCATGACAAAGGGTGACGATAACTATCGCTTGTCGGGCACTTTTGGGCAGTTCCGTCAACGCGGCTTTGGAACAAACGGCAATCGGGATACCGCCGGATTAAGCGCGGAATGGAAGCGCAGCTTTGGTGCTCGTGATCAGATGATCTGGTCGGCCAATTACAGCCAGCCACGCAATCAAATGTCTCCGGGACAGGATACCAACCAAACGCTGCTTAGCGCTTCCTGGCTGCACATCTTTGAAGGGAAGTTCGTGCCGTTGATTTTTGCCAACCTCAATCGTTCGAAGGACAAGGCTCTGCAACCACTTTCCGTGGGAGGGGCAAATGTGGATCGCACGGGTACAGGAGTGCTTGCGCATCTCCAGTTCACGCCGTTGGACAATACGGAATTATTTATGACTGCAGGATGGAATGTCCGGCACGACGACAGCCCCGGAGCGCGGTCATCCGGGCTGGTTGATTTTTATGCCCGCGATGTGACGCGGAATCTGAGCACCGGTGTTATCGCACGCCCTTGGACGAGGTGGACGATCAAGGGCTCGATTGTTTCGACTAATAACAATTCCAATTTGTCGCTTTACCAATACAAACGTACCGACGGTTCAGTTTCGGTACGCAGGGACTTTTAATATGAAATTCGCGGAGCAAGATGCTAATCCAAGCCGAGCCGCCTCGCTTCGTTTTCTCCGCTTGCGGGGAAGCGGAACGGGCACGGCGAGTTTAATTATCAGGGGCTGGCAAATTTGCCGCGCCCGCCAGGTGTTGCGCTGCCAAGAGGTCATCATGAAATCAAATTTGCTTAATAGACTTGTACTTTGTGCATTGATTGCATTTCTGCCCATGGCAGAAAGCTTGGCGGCTGCCGGTAAATTTAATTTTGTGGTTGGCGATGTGCGTGTGGTAAACGCTTCTGGCGAACGCAAGGCAGAAAAAGGTGGTGAAATCGAACCAAGCGAGACCATTGTGTCTGGTAAAGACGGGATGGCGCAGTTGCGCATGAGTGACGGCGCTTTCATAGCGGTGCGCGCCGATACGGAATTGCGGATTGATCAGTACCAATACAGCGGCAAGCCTGATGCATCCAGCAATAGTGTTTTATCTTTGGTGAAAGGGACATTTCGCGCTTTTACCGGAGCGATTGCCATGTTCAACAAAGATAAATTCAAAATGAAAACCCCGGGTGCGACCATTGGAATTCGCGGCTCCGGCAACGTGCTGAATTTCTCGCCGGACAACGGCACAACGCTTAATTACACTATCGAGGGAAGCCATATCGTAACGGCGCTTGACCCGAGCGGTGCGTTACACACATTGGTGACTACGCCCGGGCAGACCGTGCAGGTTAAGCCTAATGGTGTAATGCAGTTTGTGCCTACCCCTGCATTTATTTTAAAAGCAGCAACGGGTGCTCCAGACGCCAAGCCACAGCAAGAGCAGAAAAAGGACGGTTCACAACAGCAAGGCTCGGAGAAAAAGGAAGCCAAGGAAGAAAAGGCCGAAGCCAAGCAGGAAGAAAAAGCCGCCAAGAGTGACAAGGAAGAGAAAAAAGAAGAGAAAAAAGGCGGAGGTAAACAGGGCGCAGATAAGCAGGGTGCAGAGAATAAAGAGCAAGGGAATGGGCAGCTTGCGCCCAAAGGAGAAGCAGGTACGCCCGGAACAGCGGGTACGCCCGGAACAGCGGGTACGCCCGGAACAGCGGGCACGCCCGGAACAGCGGGCACGCCCGGAACAGCGGGCACGCCCGGGACAGCAGGCACACTCAGAACAGCCGGCACACTCGAAACAACCGGCACACTCGGAGCAGACACATTTGGAACGGCAGGTACACCCGGAGCAGCAGGCACACCAGGAGCAGCAGGCACATTCGGAGCAGCAGGCACATTCGGAGCAGACACATTTGGAGCGGCAGGCACACCCGGAGCGGCAGGCACATTCGGAACAGCAGGCACACCCGGAGCGGCAGGCACATTCGGAACGGCAGGTGCACCCGGAATAGTGGGAGCTGCGCCTGGAACTTACACAGCTCCAAGCTACGCAGCTCCAAGTTACACGCCTCCAAGCTACACGGCTCCTGTGACCTACACGCCACCACCTTATAGCTGTGTGGCCGATCCGGTCTGCGCTGCTACATTGGGCATAGTTGGCGTGACATGCGTACCTGCGGCGGCCAATAATTATTGTGGAACCGGATCGGGAGGCGGGACATGCGCACCCGCTGATGTGGCATGTATTGCTGCCAACGCTGCCGCTTGTGCGGGCAATCCGGCATTTTGCACGAGTGGAATTGGCACGGGTGGAAACTGCACAGCGGCCAATAATTATTGCGGGACAGTATCGGCTGCCCAAACTGCTGCTTGTTCGGCTAATCCGGCATCCTGCGCGAGTTCTATATGTACGGCGGCCAACAATTATTGCGGGGTAGGATCGTCGACCCAAGCTGTTACCTGTGCGGCTAATCCGGCATCCTGTGTGGGTGTTATATGCACATCGGCCAATAATTTTTGCGGGCAAGGATCGGCGACCCAAGCTGCTGCTTGTGCGGCTAATCCGGCATCCTGCACAAGTGGAACTAACGCGGGTGGGACATGCGTACCTACGGCGATTAATAATAATTGCGGTGCTGGAACAGGTGGCAGCTGTGTCGCACCGATGGTGTGGAATGGAACGTCCTGCGTAACATCCACCACCTGCATACCTACGGCGGCCAATAATAATTGCGGTACCGGAACAGCTGGCAGCTGTGTCGCACCGATGGTTTGGAATGGAACGTCCTGTGTAGCGTCAACGATTGGCAGCTGCGTTGCTCCGATGATCTGGAATGGCACGACCTGTGTAGCGCAAACGGTTGGCAGCTGTGTCGCGCCGATGGTTTGGAATGCAGCCACAAGCACTTGCGTAGCTTCCACGGCGGGCAGTTGTGTCGCTCCGATGATCTGGAATGGCACGTCCTGTGTAGCGCAAACGGTTGGCAGCTGTGTTGCGCCGATGGTATGGGATGCAGCCACAAGCACTTGCGTAGCCTCTACGACTGGTAATTGTGTTGCACCGATGGTCTGGAATGGCACGACCTGTGTAGCGCAAACAGCTGGCAGTTGTGGGGCAGGGACAAAGTGGGATCCTGCTACAAGCACTTGCGTAGCTCCCCCGGCGGGTAGCTGCGTTGCACCGATGGTCTGGAATGGCACGACCTGTGTAGCGCAAACGGTGGGCAGCTGTGTCGCGCCGATGGTTTGGAATGCAGCCACAAGCACTTGCGTAGCTTCCACGGCGGGCAGTTGTGTCGCGCCGATGGTCTGGAATGGCACG
>JAHFRA010000006.1 GCA_023259035.1 Gallionella sp. | reverse complement strand
GGGAGAGTTCTCACTAAGTCTGTCCGTTACGCGGCAGATGCTTGTCGATGCCCCTCCACCCCGGCTCTTCTTTGACATAAAAAAGAACCGTAAACACCATACAAGCTTGTCGAAGCATGAACGACAGAAAACAAATCAACACCGCCGGGGGTTGCCCGGCAGCAAGTTACCTTCTTTTGCTTCGCCAAAAGAAGGTAACCGAAGAAAAGGCGACCCCGGTTTGCCGCCCTTCGGGTTCCCTGCGTTGCTCGACTGGTCAGGCGGCTGCGGAACTCGCGCTACGCGCTCAGACAGTCCTCGCCGACACCCCCTGACCAGCCTGCGCTACTCGGCGGCGCACAGGGGAGGTAAAGCGGAAACCCAAAACCGAAAATTGGGTGGGCAACAAGTTGCCCACCATGCAGGGTAGATAGCCAAAACAATTTGACTCCGGTACATTGGAGCTAGATTACGAAATATATATTTATTAGGAGCGCTAAATGTCAGAGCTAGTGTCCGATTGCCCTCGTTGTGATTCGAGTCGTATGACGTTTGACCTTGTCAGCCAAACAGTTATCAAAGTTAACGGTTGGCAAAATATATATGAGGCGTTTTGCATTTGCCGCCATTGTAAGAAATCAACTGTATTCGTTCTTCGTGAGAGAGGCATTGAGGAATCGAAATACATTCGTCAAAGTGGACTGAATAAGGTTTCTTCAGCTATCAATAATTTAGTGAATATAGAAGACTATATTAGCCTCAAAGATGCTAGCAATATTGAGCCACCAGAATATCTGCCGGAAAAATTAGGGACTGTTTTCTCAGAGGGCACCACTTGCTTTTCAGTTGGTTGTTTTAATGCAGCAGGTACTATGTTTCGACTTTGTGTCGATCTTGCTACTAAGGCATTGCTTCCAGAAGACGATAGGGACGGCCTTAACTCAAAAATTCGGCGGAACCTTGGCCTTAGATTGCCTTGGCTTTTTGCTCAAGGGTTATTGCCGATAGCCTTGCAAGACCTTTCATCTTGTATCAAAGAAGATGGCAATGATGGGGCTCATGATGGCTCTCTAAAAAAGGAAGAAGCAGAAGATTTACTTGATTTTACATTCGCACTACTTGAGCGCATGTATACGGAGCCAGAACGTTTGCGGCTTGCGAAAATGAGACGAGATGCAAGACGTGGGGCATAGGAGCATGGTGGGCAACTTGTTGCCCACCTGATTTTAAGGCTTCGCTTTTCCTCCCCTGTGCGCCGCCGAGTAGCGCAGGCTGGTCAGGGGGGGTCGGCGAGGACTGTTTGAGCGCGTAGCGCGAGTTCCGCAGCCGCCTGACCAGTCGAGCAACGCAGGGTACCGCGCAGGCGGCAAACCGGGGTCGCCTTCTTTTTGGTTACTTTTTCTTTGGCGAAGCAAGAAAAAGTGACTAGCTGTCGGGCTACCCCCGACGAAGTTGATTTGTTTTCTGTCGTTCATGCAGGGCAACCCCAATGAAAAAATTTTCCGCTTACCGCATCTTCGAAGAATCCGGCCAATCCTCCGGGCGTTTCGTCGAGCTGACGCTGGACGATCTCGATCCCGGTGAGGTCGTCATCCAGACGCATTACTCCAGCGTGAACTACAAGGACGCGCTCGCCGCAACCGGCGCGGGCAAGGTGATTCGCCGCTTTCCCTGTGTCGGCGGGGTGGATGCGGCGGGCGTGGTGGCCAGTTCATCCGATGCACGTTTCAAGGCGGGCGACGCGGTGATCGTCACCGGCTACGGCATGGGCGTGGATCACGACGGCGGGTTTGCCGAATACGTGCGGGTGCCCGCCGACTGGGTGGTGCCGCTGCCGCAAGGGTTGACGCTGTTCGATGCGATGGCAATCGGCACGGCGGGCTTTGCCGCCGCACTGTCGATACATCGCCTCGAACAGAACGAACTGCGCCCGGAAAACGGCAAGGTGATCGTCACGGGCGCAACCGGCGGGGTGGCGAGTCTCGCGATCCAGATGCTGGCGCAGCTTGGCTATCACGTGGTCGCGCTGACCGGAAAAGAGGCTGAATACGATTACCTGAAATCGCTCGGTGCGGCGGAAATTTTGTTGCGCAAGGATTTGGTGATGGGCACGCGACCGCTGGAGAAAGCGCAGTGGGCGGGCGCGCTGGATGCGGTGGGCGGCGAGACGCTGGCGTGGCTGACGCGCACGATGCAGCAGAACGGCGTGATCGCCAGCTTCGGCAACGCGGGCGGCATCGAACTGCACACCACGGTGATGCCTTTCATCCTGCGCGGCGTGCGCCTGATCGGCGTCGATTCCGCTGCCACCGCGATGCCGCTGCGCCGTGAAATCTGGCGACGTATGGCAACGGATCTACGACCGAAATTGCTGGCACAAGTGGCGCATACCGTGCCATTCACCGAACTGCCACAAGTGTTTCCGCAATTGCTGCAAGGCAGGCTGCGCGGACGCGTAGTGGTGGGGATAAAGCCGACAGTGCTATAATCCGCCACCCAAAGCGGGTGACAAACAGCGCGAAAGTGGCGGAATTGGTAGACGCACTGGATTTAGGTTCCAGCGCCGCAAGGCGTGCAGGTTCGATTCCTGTCTTTCGCACCAAATGGTTATGGTGTTTGTCGAGCCCTTTCATTTGCATAAGGTTTGACGCACTGTGTGGTGCATCCAATATTCCTGCTGCGTGCCCAATGACGTGTGCCACCACAGGTTTCCATGCCGATCCCACCGCCTGGATTGATTTTTCAAGCAAAACCTTGAGCTATTCCTTACGATTCGCCTTGCGTCGTCAGGCAGGCTTCCCATTGTGATCTACGCCAATTCGGATGATCTTCACCTTTTACGTAACAACGGAACCACAACAGCGTTTAACGAGGGTAACTCTGATGCAATGATTCTTTAATCGTTATCGACAACATCAATTACCGCGCCGTCTTTACAAGCTACCTTGTAGGAAACCTCTTTCCCACGATTAACCCTGATGAGTCTTTCAATTCCCCCTCTTGTTTTGCAGTTTTCGACCGAGTGCTCCACGGCTTCACCAGTAACGCCTCCTTCGCAGCCAACAAGGAGTGCTAATACAGCTATAGAAATAATTTTCATCTAAGTATCCTTGAATATTATGTGGCGGTTTAAAAAACTTATATTGTATATTTTACCAGTGTATTTCATCTTCTCATGACGCGCACTATATAACGAATGAACGATTAAATAATCAGATTGTTGCAAAAAAACAGCATTGAGCATTTCGTAATTTCTTTCATGGTCTGTCTTCCGGAAAATTGATCGTCGCCCCTGTGATCCGTTCACTCGGGCTTGGAAGGTTTCGTATGATTCGCCCCTGGGTAATATGCAAGCATTACGGCACAAATGAAGCCCAAATTAAATTGGTGTATGGTGCAGTCCATAACCCCTGCTTGAACGGGTGAAAAATGAGCGATGCCAGTTCAGGTTGACAGCCCCCCGCGATTACCCTGTAGCAGTTCTCACATCATTTTTGCGCGAGCTTCCCGCCGCAGCTGAATGCTTGGCATCGAGGATGCGAAAAACGAAAAGGCCGTCGTTTTGAAATACACATCCATGTGTTTTGATTGCGGTAAGCTGTAGCCGCCCCCGAAAATATTCTTGTATTTAAACGTTCCTTAAGTTTGGTTCTGTAATCTGTGTTCCATGGTGTTCAACAAAGGAGAATAAACATGTTACGGATATTTTATACATCGGGCTTGACGCTTATGATTGTTGCCGGATTGGCAGCGCAACCCGCCTTCGCAGAAACCCCCAACCAGATACTGTCTTCAATCCAGAGCGAGGCAAAAACCGTTCCGGGTTTTCAGGGATTCTCTGCCGAGCGAGGAGCGATTTTTTTCAAGACACAACACGGCAAAGAATTTAGCTGCACTTCTTGTCACACCGAAAACACTGCCGCTCAGGGTAAGCATGCCAGCACCGGTAAAGCTATCCTGCCGCTTGCACCGTCCGCCAATGCAGAACGATTCAGCGACCCGGCCAAGGTGGAAAAATGGTTCAAGCGCAATTGCAATGACGTGGTAGGACGTGTTTGCGCAGCGCAGGAAAAAGGCGACGTGCTGACTTATCTGCTGACGGTTAAAAAATAAGGAGACTGCCATGTTGATCCATTATCAGAATTTATTTCATGCAATTGCTGTTGCCGTGTTTGCGATGGGTATGGCAATGCCTGCCGCACAGGCCGCCGAACAACGCGGCAAACCGCTCCAACCCGCGCAAATCAATGCCAAATGGAAACAGGAATGTTCCTCTTGCCATATCGCCTATGCGCCGGGACTGTTACCCGCCGAATCTTGGCGCAAGGTCATGGGTGGATTGGACAATCACTTTGGCACGGACGCCTCGTTGGCCACCGAGGAGAGCACTGAAATCACCCGCTTTTTGGTGAGCAACGCATCCAACCGTTGGAGCACTTCGACGGCACCCCTGCGGATCACTGAAGGCGCATGGTTCAAGCGCGAGCACAGCGGTCGGGAAACACCTCCTGCCGTTTGGAAAAACCCACTGGTGAAAAGCCCCTCCAACTGCCAAGCCTGCCACACGCGGGCGGAGTTCGGTGATTTCAGTGAGAGCAATATAAAAGTTCCTGAATAATACGCGACTTCAAACTGCATCATGAAACGTATTCTCATATGGGATGTGCCCACCCGCTTGTTTCACTGGCTGCTCGCCATAAGTTTTGCTGTCGCCTGGCTTACCAGCGCAAAAGACCAATGGCTTTCGGTTCACACCTTCTTCGGCTATCTGATGCTCGGCCTGATCGGTTTTCGCTTGACCTGGGGTGTGGCGGGCGGGCATTACGCGCGCTTCACTTCGTTCCTGTATAGCCCAATGACCGGCTTGGCCTACCTGCGCCAAATACTGTCAGGCGGCGGTGCGCGCTATGTTGGCCACAATCCGGCAGGAAGCCAGGCGGCCTATTTGTTGCTGGCCTTGGGATTGGTAGTTGGTGTAACCGGCTTGTTCACGCAAGGGGGAGAAGAGCAGCATGGGGCGGTTGCCGGCATGGTAAGTTTTACGCTGGGCAGAATGTTCAAAGAAGCTCATGAGATCACGGCCATCCTGATGTTGCTGATGGTGTTCGGGCATCTGGCTGGCGTGGCGATTGAAAGCTGGCTGCACAAAGAAAATCTGCCGCTTTCGATGGTCACGGGAATGAAGGATGCGCCGGAAGATGCGCCCGCATCCAAGCCCTATCGCCTGACCGGCGCCCTGATGCTGGTTGTGGTCTCAGCATTTGGCGGCTGGTGGTTTTTCTATGCGCTGCATCAACCTATCGAGGCGCGTCTCGGCTATCAGGTTGGCGGGAAGGATGTACCGCACGTTGCTTTTGTCGGGGCCAAACTGCCAGACAACGCGCAGTGGCGCGAGGAATGCGGCAGTTGTCACATGGTTTTCCATCCGAGTCTGCTTCCGGCACGTTCCTGGCAAAAGATGATGGCAGAACAAGACAAGCATTTCGGCACAGACCTCGCGCTGGATGCTGCTGCGAGCAAAGTGCTGCTTGCTTTCATGGTGAACAATGCCGCCGAAAAAAGCGCCACGGAAGCTGCTTTAAAAATCAATGGCTCCATCAAACCCGATGCTTTTCCGTTGCGTATCACGGAAACACAATACTGGGCTGATAAGCACCGCGATATTGCCGAATCAGACTGGCGTTTAGCCAGGGTAAAAAGCAAAACCAATTGCGCCGCCTGCCATCTGGATGCCGAAGCAGGAACGTTTGAAGATGCCGCTATGCATATTCCGCGCTGATGAAACAGCTGATGGAGCTACTAGCTACACGCTGAGCGCATCCCATTGGTTTATGGGCGGGCTGTTCTTATCTGGCCCCGGTGTTTCCCAAAATTCGTAGAGTGGTGGTTTGTCCGACCGGCCTTGGCTCTCTACGAAAAATTTCCTTATGAATCAAGCGGCGGGTTTTATGCTGAATTAAATCAGCGAAATTCCATAGGGACATTCCGGCTTATGGGGCCAATAATATCAAGCAATTATGGTAGTATTCTCCGGCAGATACACGGATATCATGCCGGATATTTCAGAAAATTGTTTCCCCTTAATTTTTAGGCAAAGGCGAGTAACGTCAACTCATGCGCAATGTATATAAGATGATGCCGAATTGTGCTCAACAGGTGTTTATGGACGGGATGAAAAAACAAGTAAGTTACGTCATCTTGTTGTTGGCTGTAGTGTCAACAATCAGCTAATTCCACATTCAACTTTAGTTATTTCTCCTTTCGTCCGATGCGCATCCTGATCAGTAATGACGATGGTTATTTTGCACCTGGGCTGGCGTGCCTGGCCGAACATCTTGCGCGGATCGCCGATATAGTGGTGGTTGCGCCGGAGCGTGATCGCAGTGGCTCAAGCAATTCACTTACCCTGGATCGTCCGCTCAAGCTGAGCCGTGCCGCGAATGGCTTCCACTATGTCAATGGCACGCCGACCGATTGTGTGCATCTGGCGGTCACCGGCATGTTGGATCGCCAACCCGACATGGTGGTATCCGGTATCAATTCCGGAGCCAACATGGGTGATGACACCATTTATTCCGGCACCGTCGCGGCGGCAACCGAAGGGTTTTTGCTGGGTATTCCGTCGATTGCGGTTTCACTGGCGGGCAAGGAATTAGCCTACTACGAGACTGCCGCCAGGATCGCCGTTGAGTTGGTGCAACGCTTTGCCAGACAGTCACACAGCCATCCATGGCTGCTCAATGTCAACGTGCCGGATGTGCCTTACGATCAATTGCATGGCATGGAAGTGACGCGTCTCGGCAAGCGGCACAAGGCTGAACCCGTGGTGAAAGCCAGTAATCCGCACGGCGAAACCGTGTACTGGGTCGGCGCGGCGGGTAAGGTGCAGGATGCCGGCGCGGGTACGGATTTTTATGCATTGGCGCAGCAGCGTGCCTCGATCACCCCGTTGCAAATCGATCTCACCCAGTACAACCAGCTCGATGCGGTGCGCGGCTGGCTCGGGCAATGAGTACGCGGCTTAACGGCATCGGCATGACCTCGCAACGCACCCGATTGCGCATGATCGAACGCCTGCGCGAGCAGGGTATCAGGGACGAAGTGGTGCTGGCGGCGATGTTCGAGGTGCCGCGCCACTTGTTTGTCGATGAGGCATTGGCGAGCCGTGCGTATGATGACGTATCGTTGCCGATCAATTTCGATCAAACCATTTCCCAGCCGTACATCGTGGCACGCATGATCGAGGTGTTGCGCGCTGCCGATACTTCCAGCCGACCGCTTAACCGCGTGCTGGAAATTGGTACCGGTTGCGGTTATCAGGCCGCAGTCTTGGCTCAGGTGTTTCCAGAGGTCTATACCATGGAGCGCATTCAACCCTTGTATGAGCGCGCCAGAAAACAACTCCGTGATCTGAAGATACGCAACGTCAGCGTGCGCTATGCGGATGGCAGCGCCGGCCTGCCCGAGGCTGCACCGTTTGACGGCATTATTATGGCTGCTGCTGCCCCGGCTTTGTCATCCGCTTTGCGAGAGCAATTGGCGGTGGGTGGTAGAATGGTGCTGCCGCTAGGGTTGCCGGAAAAGGAGCAATGGTTATGTTTGGTAGAGCGTGATGCACAGGGGTTTCGCGAGAGCAGGCTAGAACCGGTCAGGTTTGTTCCATTACGGATGGGGAAGGCATGAAACCAAGTCAGTTTTGTAATTTGTTGTTGGTGGTTGCCGTGTTGGCGGGATGTTCATCGAGCGGACACCGTGCTCCGGTTGTCGAGCGCAGTGAAACGCCCAAAAAGAGCGTTGCTGCTGTTGAGATTACACCCAAGGTCGAAATTACATCCAAGAAAGTTGCGCACGAAAAAGATTGGCGTCCCCAAGTGCATGTTGTACAAAAGGGCGATACGCTGTACAGCATTGCGTTCAATTATGGATTTGGTTATCACGAGTTAGCCGAATTGAACGGTATCAAAAACCCTGACGTGATTTCCATAGGGCAGGAAATCAAGCTGTTTCCGGGCAGTGCGGCTTCCGTTGTCAGCCACGCTGTTGCTGGCGTACCTGTTACTGCGGCAGTTGCCACTGACAACAAGACGATCGAATCGCTGGTGAAAGAACAGCCGAGGCTCGCGAAATACGCCTACAGCGAGGCAGCGGTGGCACAGATTGAGAAAGTTCAGCAGACTAAACCTGATGTCGCGGTTGTCGCCAAAGTGGAAAGCAAACCAAAGCCGGAAGCCGCGCCGGAAACAAAACCGGAAACAAAACCGGAAACCAGCCACGATAGCAAGATGGGGGGGGGCGCCGACGATGGCGAAGACGAATCGTTGGAATGGAATATGCCTGCCAAGGGTAAATTAATCGGTGAGTTTTCCGAATCGGCCAACCGCAAAGGTATCGATATTGCCGGTAATCTCGGCCAGACGATCACTGCCAGCGCCCCCGGCAAGGTGGTTTATAGCGGCAGCGGGCTGCGCGGTTATGGCAAGCTGGTCATCATCAAGCACAACAAGACCTATCTCAGCGCTTATGCGCACAACGATCAGGTGCTGGTGAAGGAAGGGCAAAGTGTCACGCGCGGGCAGAAGATTGCCGAGATGGGCAACACCGATGCCGACCAGGTCAAGCTGCATTTTGAAGTGCGGCGCTTCGGCAAGCCTGTCGATCCGGCGAAATATCTGCCTCTCGGTAAATCCTGAGTTGTCTTGAACGACACAAAACTCAGCACCATCAACCACGACCGCGACAGCGCGGCTTTGCGCTACGTCTACCCGGTAGTGTCACGCCGCGCCGACGGTATCTCGGTCGGCATCAACCTCAATCCAAACAACGCCTGCAACTGGCGTTGCATCTACTGCCAGGTTCCCGGTTTGACACGCGGCACCGCACCGCCGGTTGATCTGGCTGTCCTGGAAAACGAACTGCGCGGATTTCTCAACGAGTTGTTGTCCGGCGACTTCATGCAAAGCCGCGTTCCCGAAGACGCGCGGCGCATTAATGATATCGCGCTGTCCGGCAACGGCGAGCCAACCAGTTCCGCCGAATTCGCCCAGGTCATCGAACTCATAGGACGCGTGCGCCGCGAAACACCCCTTCGACCGGGCTCAGGACAGGTTTTTCCGGAAGCGGTGAAAACCGTGCTGATCACCAACGGCAGCCTGCTGTACCGCAACGAAGTGCAGCAAGGTTTGCGCAACATGGCGCAGCTTAACGGCGAAGTGTGGTTCAAGCTGGATCGTGCCAGCGCAGCGGGGATGCGGCTCATCAACAACACCAGCACCAGCTTGAACAAAGTGCGCGATAACCTTGTCAGTGCCATCGCGCTGTGCCCGACCTGGCTGCAAACCTGCTGGTTCGCGCTGGACGGCGAACCGCCCGGCAAACAGGATGAAGAAGACTATCTGGAGTTCGTTTCAGCGCTGCTGCGCGACGGACATAAACCGCAAGGCGTGCTGCTCTATGGCCTCGCGCGCCCTTCGCTGCAAGCGGAAGCGCCGCATCTGTCCGCATTGCCCGCAGAGAATCTGCAAGCTTTCGCCGAGCGTATCGGCAAACTTGGCTTGCCAGTTAAGGTAAGCACTTGATGCTAATTCGCGTTAGTTAGTGTATCGCGGACTTGTCCAGGCATAGGTTGTTTCAGTAATAGAGAGAGTTTATGGCTAAAGCAAAAACGATTTATTCCTGCACCGAATGCGGCGGACAGACGCCGAAGTGGCAGGGGCAGTGCCCGCATTGCATGGAGTGGAACACGCTGATCGAGTCGGTGGCCGAGGCTTCCGCGCCCGGCGCTAAAAACCGTTTCAGTGCGCTGGCGGCGAGCGGCAAGGTGCAGTTGCTGTCCGAGGTCGAGGCGGCGGAAGTGCCGCGCACGCCAACCGGCATCGAGGAATTCGACCGCGTGCTGGGCGGCGGGCTGGTGTCCGGTGCGGTGGTGCTGATCGGCGGCGATCCGGGCATCGGCAAATCCACGCTGCTGCTGCAAGTGCTGGCGCATCTGTCCAAACAACAAAACACTTTATATGTCAGCGGCGAAGAATCGGCGCAGCAGATCGCGTTGCGCGCAAAGCGATTATCTCTGGATGCGCGCAGCCTGCGCCTGCTGCCGGAAATCCAGCTGGAAAAAATTCAGGCGACCATCGCACAGGACAAGCCGGACGTGGTGGTGATCGATTCGATCCAGACGGTGTATTCCGAGCAGCTCACCTCCGCACCCGGCTCGGTGGCACAGGTGCGCGAATGCGCGGCACAACTGACGCGCATCGCCAAGAGCAGCAACATCACCATCATTCTGGTCGGGCATGTCACCAAGGAAGGCGCGCTGGCAGGGCCGCGCGTGCTGGAACATATCGTCGATACCGTGCTGTATTTCGAGGGCGACACCCATTCCAGTTTTCGTTTGATCCGCGCGTTCAAGAACCGCTTCGGTGCGGTGAACGAGCTCGGCGTGTTTGCGATGACCGAGAAGGGTTTGCGCGAGGTGAGCAACCCGTCCGCATTGTTTCTGTCGCAGCACGGCGACCCGGTGGCCGGTTCGTGCGTGATGGTCACACAGGAAGGCACGCGCCCGTTGCTGGTGGAAATCCAGGCGTTGCTCGACGAGGCGCATTCGCCCAATGTGCGGCGGCTATCATTAGGCTTGGAGCAAAACCGGCTCGCGATGCTGCTTGCGGTGTTGCACCGCCATGCGGGCATCGCCTGCTACGATCAGGACGTGTTCATCAACGCGGTGGGCGGCGTGAAGATCACCGAGCCGGGTGCCGACCTCGCGGTGATCCTCGCGATGGTGTCGAGCCTGCGCAACAAGCCGCTACCGGCGAAACTGGTGGTGTTCGGCGAAGTCGGCCTAGCGGGCGAAGTGCGCCCGGTGCAGCGCGGCCAGGAGCGTCTGCGCGAAGCCGCCAAGCTGGGCTTCACGCAGGCCATCATCCCCAAAGCCAACGCACCGAAGCAGAAGATACCCGGCATCGAGATCATCGCGGTGGAGCGCGTTGAAGAGGCGGTGAATCGGGTGCGCTAGCGTTGTTCTTCGGCAACTCGATATAGCGTGCAAGCTGGGGCAATTCCTGGAAAGGCTACGGTTTATCAGCAGGAGAGTTTTCTTCTGCCTGCTTAGGCCTTTGTGTATACTTGACCCATTACTCAATGGTGAAGACTGCGACGATGACTGATTCTTATCGCATGCTGCTGGAACGAAATAAGTTGTTCCGCAATATTAGCCTGGGGAGCGTTGAGCACATCCTGAAAGGCTGTCAAGTAATCGCCCTGAAAAGCGGCGCGACACTACTGGATGTTGGGCAGAAGAATACTTCGCTCTATTTGGTGCTGGATGGTGAGCTCCGCGTCTATTTAAATGGCCGTGGCCTGCCGGTGCATGCCGTACTGGGATCGGGCGAATGTATTGGCGAGTTATCACTGATCGATGGCGGGAATTCTGCGGCGCTGGTTATGGCGGCGCAGGATACGCGCATGCTGAAGGTGCCGCATGAACTGGTTTGGTCGATGGTGGATAATTCGAATGGCATTGCCCGCAACTTGCTGAGTATCCTTGCCGGTCGCATCCGCAATGATAATCTGCTGCAGGTGACGACAACTGAACCCAGTCTCGAATTTGAGGCGTCCGCCAATATTGATATGCTGACGGGATTGCACAACAAAAACTGGATGAGCGAGGCATTCCACCGCATGGCGCAGCGTTGCGAGCGAAACGGTGTGCCGCTCTTTCTGCTGGTGGCGGATATTGACCGTTTCAAGGATTTTAATGATCGCTACGGTCATCTTGCCGGGGATAGAGTCTTAAAGGGGGTGGCGCAAATAATGGCGGCAAACCTGAGACCCCATGATTTATTGGTGTATCTGGGCGGCGACAAATTTGCTGTATTGTTTCCGGAACGGTCACTGGATCTGGCCATGAAAATGGCAGAGCGCCTGCGCGAAGTGGTTGCGGCGCCTGTGTTGCGTATTGGAAGAATGGGCGCACCAGATGCTGCCAATACCACTAATGCAACTCAAGAGGAGCATGTTACGGTTTCGCTTGGCGTTTCTGCGGCGCTATCCGGCGATACACTGGATTCGGTGCTGGCTGCTGCTGATGGAGCGCTCCAGCAGGCCAAACTGGACGGACGAAACCTGGTAAAAATGGCAAAGACACATAATTGAGCGAAATTATGATGGCAGCCCTGGGCTCTGCGGTTAGGCGCTAGCATATAACAACAACGGAAATAGGAGGTAGGCAGTGGAAATCCTGATGTTGGTGGCGGCACTGGTCATAATTCTGGTGCTGGCTTTTTTCCGCGCTTCTATTACCAGTTGGGTGCTGGCGGTGATGGTGATCGTGCCGGTGGTGGCGATCCAGTCGCGTATTTCGGATTTCGCCTTGCAGGCGGTATATGTTGCGCTGTTTCTGTTCATCGCGTTGTTCGGCATTCCCGTGTTGCGCCGCACGCTGGTCAGCGGCACAGTGCTCAAGATTTTTCGCAAGATACTGCCGCAGATTTCAGCTACCGAGCAGGAGGCGATCGATGCCGGTACGGTATGGTGGGATGGCGATTTGTTCAGCGGCCATCCTGACTGGAATAAGCTGCTGGCCTTTCCGAAGTGCGGATTGAGTATCGAAGAGCAAGCCTTTCTCGATAATGAAGTCGATCAACTGTGCGCGATGCTGGATGATTGGGACATCACGCACAATCGTGCCGATTTGCCGCCCGAGGTCTGGCAATTCATCAAGGACAAGGGCTTCTTCGGCATGATTATCCCGAAGCGTTTTGGCGGGCTGGAATTTTCCGCGCAGGCGCATTCGGCGGTGGTGGGCAAGGTGGCTTCGCGTAGCGGCACGGCGGCGGTGACGGTGATGGTGCCGAATTCTCTGGGACCTGCCGAGCTGTTGTTGCACTACGGCACCGACGGGCAAAAGGAACAGTATCTGCATCGCCTGGCCAAGGGTCTGGAAGTGCCGTGCTTCGCGTTGACCGGGCCGTTCGCCGGTTCGGACGCCGGTGCGATCCCCGATTACGGCGTGGTGTGTCACGGCGAATTCGCCGGGCAACAGAATGTGTTGGGCATCCGTTTAACTTGGGAGAAGCGTTACATCACGCTGGCTCCGGCAGCGACGCTGCTCGGTATGGCATTCAAGCTGCATGACCCGGATCACTTGCTCGGCGGTGATGATAGTCTGGGCATCACGCTCGCGCTGATTCCCACCGATACACCGGGCGTGCAGATTGGCCGTCGCCACTTTCCGCTGAATTCCGCCTTCCTGAACGGCCCGACGCAGGGCAAGGATGTGTTCATCCCGATGGGCTACATCATCGGCGGGCAGGAGCGCATCGGTCAGGGCTGGCGCATGTTGATGGAATGCCTGGCGGCGGGCCGTTCGATTTCCCTGCCTGCCAGCAGCATCGGCGGCATGAAGTTGGCCGCCCGTACCTGCGGGGCTTATGGCCGGGTGCGCAAACAATTCAAGGTGCCGATCGGCAGGTTCGAAGGCGTGGAAGAACCGCTGGCGCGCATCGGCGCACACACTTACATGGTGGACGCGGCGCGCGCATTGACCGCATTGGCGGTGGATCTGGGCGAGAAGCCATCGGTGATTTCCGCCATCATCAAATACCATGCCACCGAGCGCGGACGTATCGTCATCAACGATGCGATGGACGTGCATGGCGGCAAGGGCATCAGCCTCGGCCCGGATAATTATCTGGGGCGTTTCTATCAGCAGACCCCGATCGGCATCACCGTGGAAGGCGCGAATATCCTGACGCGCACACTGATGATTTTCGGGCAGGGCGCGATCCGTTCCCATCCTTATGTGTTGAAAGAAGTCGCGGCAACGCTTGAACAAGACCACGGTCGCGCCTTGCATCAGTTCGACGAAGCGTTGTTCGGGCACTTCAGTTTTGCCTTGAGTAACGCGGCACGCAGTCTTGTTTTCGGGTTGGTCAACGGACGCGGTATTCCGGTGCCGCCGGGCAGTGAAACCCATCGCTACTACCAGCAGTTGACGCGCTTTTCCTCGGCCTTTGCGTTGAGCGCGGATGTGGCGATGGCGGTGCTGGGCGGCTCGCTGAAACGGCGCGAGAAAATTTCAGCGCGTCTCGGTGACGTGCTGAGCCTGCTGTATTTGTGTTCGGCGGCGCTGAAACGCTTCGAGGATGATGGCCGCCCCGCCGAAGATTTGCCGCTGCTGCACTGGGCGATGCAGGATGCGTTATGCAAAATACAGCAAGCCTTCGACGGCGTGATGCAGAATTTTCCAAATCCAATGGTACGGTGGATATTGCGCGCGCTGATTTTTCCGCTCGGCAAATGTTTTGCACCGCCTGCCGATCAGCTCGGACATCAAATCGCCACCCTGTTGATGCAACCGGGTGCGGCGCGCGATCGTCTGACCGCCGGGATATATCTGCCCAGCGACGAGCAGGATGCGGTGGGCGCACTGGAAGCGGCACTCGCCAGCACGCTGGCTTGCGAGCCGCTGCAAGCCAGGCTGGATGAGGCCCGCAAGGCGGGAAAGCTGAAAACACTGGAAGAGTTATTGCGCATCGCCGAGGCGCGCGACAAGGGTATCGTTACGGCGGAACAGGCATTGCAACTGGAGCGCGACTACGCACTGCGCCGCAAGGTCATCATGGTGGACGATTTCGCGCCGGAAGAACTGATGTCCCATCATCCATGAGTATGTTGCGCGACAAGGTGATTTTCATTACCGGTTCCAGTCGCGGCATCGGGCGCGAGATCGCATTGCGCTGCGCGCGCGATGGCGCGAAAGTGGTGATCACCGGAAAAACCGTGGAAGCGCACGCCAAGCTGCCGGGCACGATCCACAGCGTTGCCGGGGAAGTACTGCAAGCGGGTGGACGGGCTCTGGCGATTCAACTGGATGTGCGCGACGAGCAGGCGATCCGGGCTGCCGTGGCACAGACCGTGGAGCAGTTCGGCGGCATCGATGTGCTGGTCAATAATGCCAGCGCGATCAGTTTGAGCGGCACTTTGGAAACGTCGGCCAAAAAACTCGATCTGATGTGGGACGTGAACATGCGCGCCACCTTCCTGGCGTCGCAAGCCTGTATTCCCTATTTGAAGAAAGCCGCCAACCCGCACATTCTCACGCTGTCGCCGCCGCTCAACCTGGACGCGAAATGGTTCGCGCCGCATGTGGCCTACAGCATTTCCAAATACGGCATGAGCTTGTGCGCGCTGGGCATGGCGCGCGAATTTGCCGCCGATGGCAGCGGGGCTAAATGCATAGGGGTGAATTGCCTGTGGCCGCGCACCACTATCGCTACCGCTGCCGTCGAATTCAATTTTCCTGAAGCTATCCTGCGCGCTTCGCGCAAACCGGCTATCGTGGCCGATGCGGCGTACCATATCCTGACACGCGACAGCCGGTCTTGCAGCGGTAATTTCTTTGTGGACGAAGAGGTGTTGCGCGAAGCGGGGGTGGAGAATTTCGGGCAGTATGCAGTGACGACGGGTGTGCCGTTATTTGATGATTTGTTTTTGGAGTAACGGTTGAGAATTGCATAATGAATGGCACAAATGCGCGATGGAAAATTCCCGCCGCTCCCCTTTTCTAATGGGGGCGAAGCGGAATTTATTATTTGGAGGATGAGCTATGCAGGGCAATAAAGACCACATCATCAAACCGGAAGATGCCGTTACGCTGCATGGCTTGTTTCTCGAGCGGGTGAAGCGCACGCCGGATGCTGTTGCTTACCGCTATTTCGATACCCGCCAAGAGGCCTGGCTGTCGCTGACCTGGGCGCAGATGCGCGCGCAGGTCGCGCGCTGGCAGGCAGCGCTATTGAGCGAGCATCTGGTAGCGGGTGACCGTGTCGCCATCATGTTGCGCAACTGCCCGCAATGGGTGATGTTCGAGCAGGCGGCAATGTCGATCGGCATGGAGGTGGTGCCGTTGTACACCGTGGACAGGCCGGATAATGTGGCTTACATCATCAACGATGCGCGGGTTAAAGTGTTGCTGTTCGAGACCGGTGAGCAGTGGCAGGCTTTGCGCGCGGTGACCGGGCAACTGGGTAGCGTGCAGCGTCTGGTCAGCCTGGACAGGATTGCCGGGGATGATGAGCCGCGCCTGAAATGCGCCGGGGACTGGTTGCCCGAGCAGGCCGAAATGGGCTGGGAGCGCGTGCGCGACCGCGATAATTTGGCCACCATCATGTATACCTCCGGCACCACCGGCAAACCCAAGGGCGTGATGCTGTCGCACCACAACATCGTCTCCAATGCTTATGGCGGGCTGATGACTTTCCCGATTGGCGCGAGCGATACCATGCTGTCCTTTCTGCCGCTGTCCCACGCTTTCGAGCGCACGGCGGGCTATTACATGAGCATGATGGCCGGAGCGACGGTGGCGTATGCGCGTTCCGTTGCTTTGCTCGCGGACGATTTGAAAATTATCCGCCCCACCATTCTGGTTGCCGTGCCGCGCATTTACGAGCGTATTTACAGCGCTATTCACGCCAAGCTGGATGAGGCCCCGCTGTTGCGGCACAAGCTGTTCACGCTTACCGTGGATGTCGGCTGGGATCGTTTTGAATACCAGCAGGGAAGAGGCGCGTGGTCGCCCAAGTTATTGCTGTGGCCATTGCTCAAACATCTGGTGGCGGACAAAGTGATGGATCGGCTGGGCGGACGCTTGCGCCTGTCCATCAGCGGCGGCGCGGCGTTGCCGCCCAAGGTGTCGCGCCTGTTTATCGCGCTCGGTCTGCCGCTGGTGCAGGGCTACGGCATGACCGAGACCAGCCCGGTGATAAGCGTCAACCGCGTCGAGCATAATCTTCCGTCCACCGTGGGGCAGCCGCTGGAAGGCATACAGGTGCGCCTTGGCGAACACAACGCGCTGCTGGTGAAAGGGCCGTGCAACATGCTGGGTTACTGGAACAACCACGAGGCCACCGCAGCGATGATAGACAAGGACGGCTGGCTGAACACCGGCGATACCGCAAGCATCAACGCCAGCGGGCATATCACCATCACCGGACGGCTGAAGGAAATCATCGTGATGTCCAACGGCGAGAAGGTGCCGCCCTCTGATATGGAGGCGGCCATTCTGCGCGACCGCCTGTTTGATCAGGTGATGGTGCATGGCGAGGACCGCCCCGCGCTGGTGGTGCTGGCCGTGGTTAATCCGGAACAATGGAAGGCTCTCGCGCAACAAATCGGGGTGCGCGCCGACATGCCGGAATCGCTGCACGATAGCCGCGTCGAGAAGCAGGTGTTGCAGCGCGTCGGCGAACAGATCAAGGAATTTCCCGGTTATGCCAAAGTGCGCCGTGTTTTATTGTTATCGGAGCCGTGGAGTATCGAGAACGGCTTGCTTACCCCGACCCTGAAGTTCAAGCGGGCACGCGTTTTCGCGCGCTACGAGAAAGAAATTGCGCAGCTTTATGAGGGGCATTGAAATGGATAGCCAGGAAGCTTTGGATGTATTGCCGCAGCGTCAGCCCACTCTGCGCGTGGTGGCGATGCCGTCGGATGCCAATTATGTCGGGGATATATTCGGCGGCTGGTTGATGGGACAAGTGGATATCGCGGGTAGCATCCCCGCGCTGCACCGCGCCAAGGGACGGGTGGCCACGGTGGCAGTAAACTCC
The DNA here is from genome assembly GCA_023259035.1 of Gallionella sp. Lineage (GTDB taxonomy): Bacteria > Pseudomonadota > Gammaproteobacteria > Burkholderiales > Gallionellaceae > Gallionella. Next base: position 100,701 of record JAHFRA010000006.1, on the reverse strand, counting down.
TTCGTGTTCAAGCAGCCTGTGCTGGTGGGCGATGTGGTAAGTTTATATGCCGAAATCGTGAAGGTCGGGCGCACCTCGATCACGGTTGATGTAGCGGTTTATTCGCAGCGCGATCCGGCCAAGCCGACCTGCGTCAAGGTGACCGAGGCGACGCTGACCTACGTCGCGGTGAGCGATGACCGCAAGCCAAGAGTAGTGCCGCCGGCGGATTAAGAGGATGGTTCGCAGCCTGTGGTGATTGGCGGAATTAACGGCAACCGCCGCCATTCCCGAAATGCGAGCCGGAATCCATATCGAAATGCTTTTAGATAATCGCACCCTGTTGCTTTCTCTCGTGCTGATCAGCGCCATGATGGCGTTGAGCCTGGCTGTCGTGTCATGGGGGCGCGAGCATGACAGCCTGAAAAAATGGGCGGGCGCAATGGCGCTGGAGTCTGCCGCATGGTCGCTGGCGGCGGCTCGCGGTACGATTCCAGATGTTTTTTCCATCGTACTCTTCGGTATTGTGCTGGCTTCCGCGCTGGCCATGAAACTTGCCGCAATTCATGAATACCGCGACCTTGGCTGGCCGCGCTGGCAATGCCTGTTTCCCGTCGTGCTGGCTTTTCTGGTTTTCGCCGCGTTGCCGTATGAGGATTTTCGGGGGCGGCTGATTTATGGCAGCCTGATCTATGGAGCGCAGTTGCTGATGATCGTGCAAGCCTTGCGTGCCGACACGGAATCCCGCGCGGGGCGTGCCTGGTGGCTGCTGTTCGGCGCCACGGCAGCCATCCTGCCGCTGGTTGCGTTGCGCGCGATCGTCGCGTTTTTCGGTATTTTTGAATTCGCCACCGCGCAGTCATCCGTTGCGCCTAATCCCGCGCAATTGGCGATTTTCGTCGGCATCATCGAGCTGAGCATACTGGGTTCGATGGGGTTCATCCTGATGGTCAAAGAGCGCGCCGACCGCGCGATCCGCTCGCTCGCGATGATCGATTCGCTGACCGGAGTGTTCAACCGCCGCGCCTTCATGGAGCGCGCCGAGAAAGAATTCGCCATCGCCCAACGCAACAAGACATCCCTCGCGCTGCTCATGATAGACATCGATTATTTCAAACGTATCAACGACGAATTCGGGCATCCGACCGGGGATGATGTGCTCGTCGACGTGGCGCGCCTTCTCGATTCGCGGCTGCGCAAGCAGGATACGCTGGGGCGCTACGGCGGTGAGGAGTTCTGCGTTCTTCTTCCCGCCACCGATGAGGCCGGCGCGATGGCGGTGGCCGAAACGCTGCGCAATACCGTGGAAAATACATTGCTGGCGACAGAGCGCAAGGGCATTTCTGTCACCATCAGCATCGGTGCGACTCTCTGCCTGGCATCCTGCCCCAGTTGCGACCTGGGGTTTCACAGGCTGCTTGACGATGCGGATGCGGCGCTCTATCAGGCCAAGCAAGGCGGGCGCAATCGCGCAGTTACGCTGCCGATCGGCTGCTGGAACGCCTCGGCAGCTTGAGCGAAAGCAGCAATAGCCATGTATGCACCAAGGGCAATGGTGCATGGAATGTACCCTACGATATTGCACTATTGATGGAGAAATGGAATGAGATGAGAGATAACATCATGCCTTTCAAACGGGTCGCAATAGCGTATTCCGCCGTGTCTGCGTTTTTCGTTATGGTGTCAATGGCGGCATGGTCCGGCGCTGTCTCCGCATCAGGCTTTGCGCTGCTCGAACAGAGCGGCAGCGGGCTGGGGAGCGCTTATGCGGGCGCGACCGCCAGTGCGGAAGACGCCTCCACCATTTTCTTCAATCCTGCCGGGATGGCGCATTTGCATGGAAAGCAGCTCGCGGTCGCAGGGTATCTGATTGGAGTCGCGTCGCAGTTTTCTGATATCGCGTCTGTTGCGGCGGCGGGACGCGCCTTGGGAACCGTACCCGATAACGGCAGGAAATGGGTTGGGGTGCCGAATGGCTATTTTGCGGCGGAAATAACTCCAAAACTGCATATCGGCATCGGCATAAACACACCATTCGGCTCGTCGACAGAATATCGGGCCGACTGGATCGGTCGTTACCAGGCGCTCAAGTCGAGCATCGAAACGATCAATGTGAATCCTTCGTTATCCTATCAACTGAACGATGCGTTTTCCATCGGTGCGGGGCTCGATTATCAGCGCTTCAAGGCGACCTTGACCAATGTCAGGATACTTGGGCCGATTGATGGAACCAACACCTTGAGCGGGAGCGACAATGCCTGGGGATACAACATCGGAGGGTTGATGTGGCTGGCCGATAATGCGCGTATCGGTGTGTCCTACCGGTCGGCAATCCAGTTTAATTTAGCGGGCACGGTCTATGTATCGTCCGCGCTGCCGGTCGCGGGAACAAATGTTTCTGTCCCCATTACTGTCGGCATGAACCCCCCCGATACCTTATCCCTCGGCTATTTCAAACCATTGGATGGCAAGTGGGATGTGATGGCGGATCTGGCTCGTACCGGCTGGAGCAGTTTCAAGGAGTTGCTGGTCATTCAAGCCTCTGCGGGCGCGACGGTTGCGCTTACTCCGGAAAACTGGAGTGACACTTGGCGCGTGGCGGCAGGGGCAAACTATCATTACAACGAGCAATGGACGGCGCGTGCCGGTCTGGCATACGACCAGTCGCCCGTGTCCGATGCTTTCCGCACCGCGCGCATTCCGGATGCCGACCGCACCTGGCTGTCGCTGGGAGGCCAATATAAAACGGGCAAGGGAAGTGTGCTGGACTTTGGCTATGCGCACTTGTTCGTAAAAAACTCCACCGTCTATAAAAACAAGGGGGGCGTGAATGTGGCCTCAACCGCGTTGTACGCGCAACTCGCGGGAAGTTATGACTGCAAGGCGGATATTCTGGGCGTGCAATATACTTATGGCTTCTGATGTATAGCAGTTATTGGAAGGATGCCTTTTGCTTAGCGGTGGAGTTCACCCACAAGAAAAGCATTAGTGGAGGCGGTCAACAAGATCGGGCTATCCATGGGGATGCAGATCATCGCGGAATTCGTGGATGAATAACGACATCCGGCAACGCCTGTAAACCATAGGATTATGCGCAAGGCTTCGGCATTCACCGGCCGGCAACAGAATTATGAAATTTGTTATGCGCAAGAAGAAACACCCGAATGATAGAGTAACCAGACAAGGAGGTTCAGATGGGCGGCTTTTATATACGCAAGGTTGCAGTGCTGGGTGCGGGGGTGATGGGCGCGCAGATCGCGGCGCATCTGGTCAATGCCAATGTCGAAACGCTGCTGTTCGAGTTGCCCGCGAAAGAAGGCGACCCCAACGGCAATGTGAACCGCGCGCTGGAAGGTTTGAAAAAGCTTGAACCCAGCCCATTGTCCAGCCCCGCCAAACTCACCTGCATCCAGCCCGCCAACTACGAACAGCACCTGGAAAAATTGCGCGAATGCGACCTGGTGATCGAGGCGATTGCCGAGCGCATGGACTGGAAATCCGATCTCTACCACAAGGTTGCGCCGTACCTTGGCGAACACAGCATCTTCGCCAGCAACACCTCCGGCCTGTCGATCAACAAGCTCGCCGAAGCCTTTCCGGAAAACTTGCGCCACCGCTTCTGCGGCATCCATTTCTTCAATCCGCCGCGCTACATGCAACTGGTCGAGCTGATTGCCTGCACCGGCACCGAAGTATCGCTGCTCGATCATCTTGAAGAATTTCTCGTCTCCGCGCTGGGCAAAGGCGTGGTGCGCGCCAAGGACACGCCCAACTTTGTCGCCAACCGCATCGGCGTGTTTTCGATGCTGGCGACCAAGCACCACGCGGCCGCATACAATCTCGGCTTCGATACCGTGGATGCGCTGACCGGGCGCTATCTCGGCCGCCCCAAGAGCGCCACCTTCCGCACGCTGGACGTGGTCGGCCTCGACGTGTTCGCGCACGTGGTCAACACCATGCGCGAAAACCTGACGGAAGACCCGTGGCACAAGCATTTCGAACTGCCGGGCTGGTTTCACTATCTGGTGGAGCAGGGTTCGCTGGGGCAGAAGAGCAAGCGCGGCATCTACCAGAAAATCGGCAAGGAAATTCATGTGCTCGACTTGCACACCAGGGAGTATCGCCTGTCCGATGCCGAGGTGGACAATGGCGTGAAGGACATCCTGCGCGAGCGCGACTGGGCGAAGAAGCTTGCCGGGCTGCGCGGTAACCCGCATCCGCAGGCGCAATTTTTATGGGCGACATTCCGCGACGTATTTCACTACTGCGCGCTGCAACTGGAACACATCGCCGACAATGCGCGCGACCTTGACTTGGCGGTGCGCTGGGGCTTCGGCTGGGACAGAGGCCCGTTCGAAATCTGGCAGGCGGCAGGCTGGCAGCAAGTGGCGGGCTGGATTGCTGCCGATATTGCGGCAGGCAAGGCGATGGCCAGTGCCCCGCTGCCCGCTTGGGCTGCTGACCCAAACCGCACCGGCGTGCATACACCGCAGGGCTCATTCTCCCCTCTCCCGCTTGCGGGAGAGGGAGGAGCGCAGCGGAGGGGGAGGGAGTCACAGTATCAACCTCGCTCCACGCTCGCTGTCTACCGTCGCCAGCTCTTCCCCGACCGCCTGCTCGGCGAATCCGTGCAATACGGCGAAACCATCTTCGAAACCGCCGACGTGCGCATGTGGCACAGCGGCGACGACATCGCCATTCTCAGCTTCAAGACCAAGATGCACGCCATCAGCAACGAAGTGCTGGACGGCATTCTGCGTGCTGTAAGTGAGGCCGAGGAACATTCCCGCGCACTCATCCTCTGGCAAACCGAAGCGCCATTCTCCGCCGGGGCGCACCTGCTGCAACTGATGCAGGGCGTGCAGGAAGCAGCCGATGCGCCCCCTGCAGGATTATTCGACAAACTCAAGGGTGCGGCGCAGCGCGTCAAATACACCGTCGCTGGCGGCGGTGGCTTGGGCGAAGTGCTCAACGCCGCAACCGGCAACGTGCCGCGCGTCGAAGAAGTGGTCGCCAAATTCCAGCAAGTCTCGCAGCGCCTCAGATACGCGCAGGTACCCACCATCGCCGCAGTGTACGGCCTCGCGCTCGGCGGCGGCTGCGAATTCTCGATCCACTGCACGCGCATCGTTGCCAGCTTGGAAACCTACATCGGCCTGGTCGAAGTTGGTGTCGGCGTCTTGCCCGCAGGCGGCGGCTGCAAGGAAATGGCGCTGCGCGCGGCGAATGAAGCCAGAGGCGGCGACATTTTCCCGCACCTGCGCCGCTACTTCCAGCAAATTGCCATGGGCGAAGTCGCCAAGAGCGCCGAACTCGCGCGCGACATGGGCTACCTCAAACCCTCGGACCGCATCGTGCTGAACCAGTACGAGTTGCTGCATGTCGCCAAGGAAGAAGCACGCGCGCTCACCGCTACCGCCTACCGGCCACCACTACAGCCGCGCCAGATACCCGTCGCCGGACGCCCCGGTATCGCCACGCTGAAGGCCGCAATGATCAACATGCTCGAAGGCGGTTTCATCTCCGAACACGACTACAACATCGGTTGCCGCATCGCCGAAACCATGTGCGGCGGCGACGTGGAAGCGGGCAGCATGGTGGACGAGCGATGGCTGCTTGATTTGGAGCGGCATCACTTCATGGAATTGCTGGCGACGCAGAAGACGCGGGATCGCGTGGAGTATATGTTGAAGAATGGGAAGCCGTTGCGTAATTAGGCTGTAGAATATTTGCTGTATTCATAGGGAGTTGTTGTGAGTAAAGCTTTAAAATCATCAACGAAAATTCGTGCAATTGATCTCTTTGCCGGCATGGGTGGCAGCAGTTGGGGCGCGCTACAGGCGGGTATCGAAGTGGTTGCCGCCTTTGATCTTTGGGAGTTGGCAGGCTTGAGTCATAAGACAAACTTTCCGAATACGCGCTTCTACCATGGTCGGCTTGAAGAAGTGAATGTGGGAAAAATAGCCAAGGAAATCGGAAAAATAGATTTGATCCTCGCTTCACCTGAATGCACCAACCACAGCCCTGCCAAAGGAAACAAACCACGGTGTGAGGAAAGCAAGGACACCGCATTTCAAGTAATCCGGTTTGCAAACAAATTGAAACCACGATGGATTGTCATCGAAAACGTAGTCAACATGCGTCGCTGGTCACGCTATGAGGAATTCAAGAACGAATTGGAATCTCTCGGATATAACTTGAGTGAGCAGATATTAAACTCTGCTGACTTTGGTGTACCACAAAGCCGTCGCCGTCTGTTCCTTCTGTGTGACCGGGAAAATATGCCAGAGCCTACACCAATAACTTCTGGAAAGAAGAAAAACGCTCGCTCCATCGTTGACCTCAATGGCGCTTATCGTTGGACACCGTTGAAAACAGAGCGGCGAGCTGCTGCCACATTGGCGCGCGCTGAGCGAGGCATACAGGTGGTTGGTGAAAACAAACCGTTTCTTCTAGTTTATTACGGCTCTGATCAAGCTGGTGGTTGGCAGACATTGTCCAGGCCTCTACGTACGATCACCACGATTGATCGTTTTGCATTGGTTAAGCCTTCTAAACTTGGCCATGTGATGCGTATGTTACAGGTGCCTGAACTTCAGCTGGCTATGGGAATGGATGGTATGAGCTTCGAACATGGTACACGCCGTGAACGAATCAAGATGATAGGAAACGCTGTTTGTCCGCCGGTGATGAAAGCGGTCATTGAACATTTGAAGAGTACGTAGCCATGCCAACATCGACGAATTCGAAAGAGGCTGGTGATGATCTGATATTTCAGATCAAGCCACGCTTGCTCACACAACTAGGTGATCAGCTGATCCGGGATGCGAATTTGGCCGTATTTGAATTGGTCAAGAATGCCTACGATGCTAATGCAACAAAATGTTCAGTTGTACTTGAAAATCCTGATGACGCATCAACTGCTCGCATCATCATTCAGGATAACGGCATAGGGATGGACGAGGACATTCTTCGAGACGTCTGGATGATGATTTCGACGGATCATAAAGCATTGCAGCGAATAAACGGCACACGAACTGCCCTACCATTTAATCGCTTTCCTCTCGGCGAAAAAGGGCTTGGGCGCCTTTCCATTCACAAGCTTGGTCATTTTATTCAACTGATAACGCGCGTCAAAGGTGGAGATGAGCTGGTCATGAAGTTTGACTGGGACAAGCTTGAAAGCGCCAAGAATTTGAATGCTGCCGTTGTGAAGTTAGAGAGACGTGTCCCAACCACTTTCCCAGGTAATAAACATGGCACAAAACTGGAGGTCAGCAAACTCAGGGAATCGTGGACTCGTGGAGAATTGCGCCGCCTTCATCGTGCAGTGAACAGCCTCTGTTCACCATTCAAAGGCCCCGTTGATTTTGAGGTAACCCTTGCTGCACCTGGTAACGAGGCATGGTTGGAAGGGATGTTCACATCAGAAAGCGCATATCAGTGTGCGCTTTATCATGTGCGTGGTTTATTTGAGGGCGGAGCAGCCAGCTTTGAGTATAAGTTTACACCACCTCCCGGCACAGAAAAGCAACTAGCTCAGCGGAAGGAAAAGCTGAATGATGTTGGACTGGCGCGTAAGGATGGTAGGAAAAGCATTCCCATAGATTTGTCCATGCACAAGATCGGTAAGGTTGAGTTTGAGTTTTGGCTTTTCGACAGAGACCCTGCGGTACTCCGGGCGGTAACAGACGACATAAAGGGATTAAAGGATTACCTTGATGAAAACGGCGGTATCAGAATTTATCGGGATGGCATACGGGTTTATGACTTCGGTGAGCCAGGTAACGACTGGTTAAATTTGGACATTCGACGCGTCAATACCCCCGCAGTAAAGACGAGTAACAATTTGATTCTTGGCACCCTCCGTTTGGATGCCACCACCAGTGGCGATCTTAGGGAAAAATCTAACCGAGAAGGCTTCATTGAAAACCAAGCATATGTTGATTTGCAGGGTGCCGTACTCAGCGTGTTGACTCAAGTTGAAGCTGAAAAGACCAAGGATCAAAAGCGGGTTAGAGAGGCTACCGGCAAGGGTACGGGTCAGAAATTGTTTGCGAAGCTGACGGAGTTGCGAGACGCATTGGAACGCAAAGGAGTGCTTGCTGAAATCGAACCAAAGTTGAAAGCGGTGGAGAAAGAAATGGAGGTTTATCGAGATCAACTTCTCCATGCAGCTGTGCCGGGTTTGACGATTGGAGTAATGCTGCATGGCGCGGAGAAGATTCTTGATGAGTTGCGTGAGGCGACCAGAAAGGGGATGGATGCCACCAGAATCAAAGAGCTTGTGGATCGTCTCTATCGTGCCATGCGTCCTGTAACAAATCTTCTGAAGAATCCTGGTACAGCAAAAATATCCGCCGATATTTTGATTAAAGAAGCGATTTTTAGCACCGAGCTGAGGCTCAAACGGCATGTCATTACACTGCTGAACGGGATGGCTTCTGGGTGCCCAGATTTCAAGATGAAGGGTTCAAAGCAAATGCTTATTGCTTCAATCACCAACTTGGTAGATAACAGCATCCACTGGCTGGAGATGAAAAATCCAAAGCAGAAACTGTTGTATATCGGCACCACCAATGATCTCGAAGGTGGCCCCGCTATTGTTGTGGCAGATAATGGCCCCGGTTTTGGTAATGATGCGCCTGAGGATTTGGTGGCGCCGTTCTTTACCAGACGGAATGGTGGAATGGGATTGGGGCTATACATCGTCAGCGAGGTTATGCGAGTCAACCATGGGAGGCTGGTATTCCCAGATCATGGCGATATCGATTTGCCAAAGGGTATTAATGGAGCAGTCGTCGCAATTCAGTTTCCGGAGGCATCATGATCTCTTCACTTGCCTCCCCTTCGGTTTGTGTTATTGATGAAGATGAAAAGGAGTTCCCCAAAATTCTGGAGGCACTCTATGGCCTTCATGTCGGCTGTATTCACTTTCGTGGTGATACCATGGATCAGCTCCCGGAAGCAGGGCAGCCTCTGAAAGGGCTGAGGCTAGTTTTTACTGACTTATATCTATCATCCGGTGCAGTTGGGAAAGACATGGCCTCACACACGGCGAATGTCTTCAGAAGAATCGTATCACCGGACACAGCACCGGTAGTGGTGATTATCTGGAGCAAACACGTTGACGATTCAGCCTTAGATATAAGTGAGCCTCAAGATGTTCAAGAGACAGAGGCAGACTTATTTAAGAAAACATTGCTGGAAGCAGAACCGAAGTATGTGGGGCGATTGATTTTCGCAAAGATGCGGAAGCCTTATGAAACTGAGCGTCCTGAGAACTGGGTTGCTGTTCTCAAAAAGGAAATCGAGGAAACGCTGCAAGGACAAGATGCGGTTCATGCGCTCTGGACGTGGGAGTCATTGGTTCGGGAGGCCACCCTTGAGGTTAGCGAAGGACTGACGTCCCTTTCACAGCCACCATCTTCTCAGCCGAAGGAGAGCGGTTTAAAGGATACTCTACAGCTTCTTGTGCGTGCTCAGGGTGAAAGTGATTTGTCAGTAGAAACTGCACCACGTCATCTGGCTGCCGTATTGACGCAGCTGCTAGTAGATCAGCTAGATCATATAAGTGGGATAACAAAACTCTTACCACATGGAAACTGGCTATCGAAACAAGAAGGCAATGAGGGGAAAGATGATTTAGTGCCACAGCTAAATAGCTTTCTCCTCACAATGGCTATACCCGAAACAACATCGTCATTCATGCCCGGAACAGTTTATGGAGGTATTGAGGATAAAGATTTCCATAGGCTATTTGGCGTGAAGGTGGGTGAACTCGCATACCAAACTTTTGCCAAGCGACAACATGCCGAGGATGTAACGCCTGAGAATCAGATGGCCATTGATAAAGAGGACTGCAAAAAATGGCGGAAAAATGCAAAACCAGTTTTGATTGAAGTATCCCCCTCGTGCGATGTTGCTCAGGGAGTGCGATGTAGTGCTTTTTTGATTGCTGGCCTTATTTTGCCAAGCGAGATGAGAGTGCATGCTAAAAAAGGTGATGCGTTCCAAACCCTTCCGAATTTTGCGTTGCGATGGGAATTGAATGGATTTCAAAAACAGAATGTTTTTATGGTGTTTGGGAGTCGTTATAAAGTAACCTTGCCTGCAACTGCTCCCCCTGATTGGCTCAAACCTTGGTTTAGGCTGCGTGAACTGCCTACTGCATCTTTGCGTAATTGGCACGCAAGCCATGCTTCACGCGTTGGCTATGTTTCTTTATGAGCCTCGAACAATAAATGAAACAGGCTATGCAGGTGTCAAAGTTTGCCGATGATGAGATTTTGCAATTGCGCGCCGCCTTGGATGTTGAGATGCGCAAACGTGGAATTGCTTTCACGGTTGGCGAAGTGGGCGAACAACTTGCCGTTGAGTTTTTCAAGGCAACTGCCGGCCTTCCAAATCTCCAACATGCACCAACAGGAACCAAGAACGTAGATGCTCTTTCGCGCAATGGTGATCGTTATTCCATCAAGACCATTTGCAAAGGCAAGAAAACTGGGACTGTTTACCCGGACGCAAAAGATGCCGATAAACAGCTTTTCGAATACCTGCTGATTGTCCATTTGTCTGATGAATGGACTTTGAAATCCATTCATCAGCTTCCTTGGGATTCTTTTTTAAAGGCTCGCTCCTGGGATAAGCGCATGAACGCTTGGTATGTTTCAATATCTGGCAGGGCACTGGCCGAGGCGACTGTGATTTTTGATGTTTCTGAAAGTGCCAATGGCTGATGTGTTCACTCCCGAAAAACGTTCTGATGTCATGTCACGTATTCGTGGACGAGGAAATCGTGATACGGAATTAAAGCTGGCAAAATTATTCCGACAGCATCATGTTACTGGATGGCGCAGGCAACAAAGGTTGAAGGTCGGTGCGACAAATCGCTCTGCCGAACTGACTGTTCATCCTGACTTTATCTTCCCAGGTTTTCATGTGGCAGTTTTTGTGGATGGGTGCTTCTGGCATGGTTGTCCGAAGCACTCAAAGATACCGGAGAACAACCGGGATTTTTGGGAAGAAAAGCTAGCGGGTAATAAGTCGCGCGACAGGCTTGTCAACCGAATATTGCGAAAAGCGGGCTGGCAGGTTGTCCGTATATGGGAACACGATTTGGAACGGCAGCCTGGCAAGTGCATTCGACGGGTTTGCATAGCGTTGGGAAATTAAATTGAAAGAGATAGCTTCACTTTTCCGCAACCGGGGGCTTGTCACTGCAACACTAATGAGGAAGTTTGATATTCGTAAATCAACTTGACGACACCGCTTATCCCACAATCCGATTTCAACGAGATCACGAAACTGATCCATGCCGCGCGGCAGTGTGCGGTGCACGCGGTAAATACTGCGTTGGTCGAATTACGCATTCGCTTTTCGCGAATAGCGAATGTCGTCCATCTGCTATTTGCATATAGCAGATACCATGAGTTACAAAACGACTATTCTCTATTCATGAAATGAGAATGGTTGACATTTAACATATATCTGACTTAGGATTGCGCATCTAATTCTTATTTCAAGAATAAAGAATATGCCTAAAATCAGCAACCGCCAGCTTGCCCTCAAGCCACAAGACCTTTATGTCTTGCTGGCATTGTTGAGCCGTGGCGGCGGGAGTGTGGGTTATCCGGAGTTGGCGGAGCAGACGGATTTGGCTGTTTCGGCGGTGCATGGGGCGTTGAAGCGCGCGGCTGTGGCGCAGTTGGCGATATTTGAAGATCGCCGTCCGGTGGTGCTCAAGACGCAGTTGCGGGAATTTTTGCTGCATGGGGCCAAGTATGTTTTTCCTCCGGTGTGGGGTTCGCTTACGCGCGGTGTGCCTACCGGATATGCGGCTGCGCCGTTGAATAAAGTGATTGCGCCTTCTGCCGACCCGGCACCAGTGTGGCCGCATCCCAAGGGTACGGTGCGCGGGGTGAGCCTAGCTCCGTTGTACCCTTCGGTGCCGGGGGCTGCGCTCAAGGATGAGCGCTTGTACGCCATTCTTTCATTGTTCGACGCGCTACGCAGCGGGCAGGCCCGCGAGCGTGTCGCCGCGCAGAAATTACTGGAGGAGTTTTTTCAGTGAGGCCGCAGTATCCGAATGTAGCCAAGGTGGAGCTTGTTGCACAGGCTCTCGGAGATTTGCGGGAGCGGCTGGTTTTTGTCGGCGGATGCGCGGTGGATTTGTTGTTGACCGATACGGCGGCAGCTCCTTCACGGGTGACTTACGATGTGGATTTGGTGGCGCAGGTTGCCGCTCTGGCGGGCTATCACAAGCTGGAAGAGGAGTTTGCCAAGCTGGGCTTCAAGCGGGATATGTCCAAGGATGCGCCTATCTGCCGTTGGCGGCTTGGTGATCTGGAGGTGGATTTGATGCCTACGGATACCAACATTCTGGGCTTTGCCAACCGGTGGTATCCATTGGCGGTACAAACGGCGCAACTGGTTGCGTTGGGGAGCGGAGCGACGATACGTTTGATTGCTGCCCCGGTGTTTCTGGCGACAAAGTTTGAGGCTTTTGCGAATCGCGGAAAAAATGATTTACTGGGCAGCCACGATCTGGAAGACATCGTTAATGTACTGGATGGCAGACCCGAGATTGTTGGTGAAATTGGCCTGAGCAAAATGGAGTTGCGACGCTACTTGGCGGATCGGTGTGGTGCATTGCTGGCAATGCCGAATTTTATGGATGCCTTGCAGGGTATGGTATTCCCGGATGAGTCGTTCGCCGGGCGAGTGCAAATGCTGGCAGAGAGATTCCGGCAAATTGCGCAATTCGATGGCAGATGAGGTACAGAAGCTAACCATGTTGTCAGTACAAATAAGGAGGGTGTCATGAGCAAACAAGTCCAGGAAGCCTACATCGTTGCCGCAACCCGCACGCCGGTGGGCAAGGCGCCGCGCGGAATGTTCCGCAACACCCGTCCCGACGATCTGCTGACGCATGTATTGAAGAGCGTGCTGGCGCAGGCGCCGTCGCTCGATGCGGCGGTCATCGGCGATGTGATCGTCGGCTGCGCGATGCCGGAGGCGGAGCAGGGGATCAACGTGGCGCGCATCGCGCTGCTGCTTGCCGGGTATCCGAACATGGTGCCGGGGCTGACCGTCAACCGCTTCTGTTCTTCCGGTTTGCAGGCGGTGGCGCTGGCGGCGGATCGCATCCGTTTGGGCGAGGCAGAGGTGATGGTGGCGGCGGGCATGGAGAGCATGAGCATGGTGCCGATGATGGGTAACAAGATCGCGTTCAACCCGGAAATTTTTGCGCGCGATGAGAATCTCGCCATCGCTTTCGGCATGGGCATCACCGCCGAGAAGGTGGCGCAGCGCTGGAAGGTGTCTCGCGAGGCGCAGGACGAATTCGCCTACCAGAGCCACCAGCGCGCGTTGCGGGCGATGGCAGCGGGCGAATTCAACGATGAGATCACGCCGTATCGCATCGCGGAACATCAGCCGGATATGGACGAGCGCGACGTAAAAATAAAAATCAACGAGGTGGCGCAGGACGAAGGGCCGCGCGCCGACACGTCGGTCGAGGCGCTAGCGAAGCTCAAGCCGGTGTTCGCACAGAAGGGTTCGGTGACGGCGGGCAATAGTTCGCAAATGTCGGATGGTGCGGCGGCTGTGCTGCTGTGCAGCGAGGCTGCGCTGAAGCGCTACAACCTTACTCCCATCGGCAAATTCCTCGGCTTCAGCGTCGCAGGCGTGCCGCCGGAGATCATGGGCATCGGGCCGAAAGAGGCGATCCCGCGCGTGTTGCAGCAAGTTGGCCTCACGCTTTCCGACATGGGCTGGATCGAACTCAACGAGGCGTTCGCCGCGCAGTCGCTGGCGGTGATCGGCGATGTCGGCCTTGATCCCTCTATCGTCAATCCGCTCGGCGGCGCGATTGCCTTGGGCCACCCGCTCGGCGCGACCGGCGCGGTGCGCACTGCGACCCTGCTGCACGGCCTGCGCCGCCGCAAGCAGAAGTATGGCATGGTGACGATGTGCATAGGGACAGGCATGGGGGCGGCGGGGGTATTTGAAGCGCTATAAGTGTTTTGCGTTTTCTACCCCCATCCCAACCTTGTATGTTTCCCCCCTGCGAGGAGGAAGGAGTGGAGAGCAAGCCGCCTTGGGCGGCTCAGGTTTTACCGGCGCCTTTGAGGCGCTCAACAATAAGCCATCGGCTTTGCCGGTGGTAATTTAACTTTAGGGTCGATCCGGTGAAATGTCCGGGCTAGAACGAATAGATTGCAAAAGATCTTCTGATAAAAATAAGCGAAGTGGCTGCCAAAGGAATAAATATCCAGCCCAATGCCACAGCCGCAAGAAGAGCCCAACCCAGCTGCCTCATTGCTCCTTCTTTGTAAGTTTTTCCGTTTGCCCGCACACCGTAAATGTGGGCGCTGCAAACGAGCAGCTCCATTTCCTTTCCTGTCTCCATACGGTCAAGCAGGCATTTGGCCGCACGCACGCCTCGAATACTGTGTCCGCCAATTTCAATGACAGATGCCTTGAACGTGTCGCCCGACCAAACCCCGTCACCGATCCTGGAGAGTTCGCCCTTTACAATCGCCTGACTCCATATCATCTTGTTTCAACTCCAAGCAGCGTTTAAATATGCCCGGTATTTTGCAATAACATTTCTCGTACCACACGGTTTATTGCAGAAGCAGCTTCCCTACTCGAAGCGCAAAATCATCCCTTGAATTTGGCAAATGCCGCCGCCATCGCGCCGCCGGCTTCCGGCTGACGCGTTTCCTTGTGTTGCGACATGCGCTTGGCATCGCTGCCGCGATCGTGCGGTGTGCTGCCCCGGATGGCATCGGCGGCGCTGTCGGTCAGGCGCATCGTCAGCGCGATGCGCTTGCGCTTCTCGTCCACTTCCAGCACTTTGACCTTGACCACTTGCCCGGCCTTGACGATGCTGTGCGGGTCTTTGACGAAACTGTTGGACAGCGCCGAGATGTGTACCAGCCCGTCCTGATGCACGCCGATATCGACGAACGCGCCGAACGCCGCGACGTTGGTGACCACGCCTTCGAGGATCATGTCCGGCTTGAGGTCTTTCAGTTCCTCGACGCCTTCCCTGAAGGTGGCAGTGGTGAATTCGGGGCGCGGGTCGCGTCCAGGTTTTTCCAGTTCGAGCAGGATGTCGCTGATGGTGGGCACGCCGAATTGTTCGTCGGCATATTTGCCGGGGTTGAGCGATTTGAGTAGCTGGTTGTCGCCGATCACTTCCTTGATGTTCTTGTTGATGTCGGCGAGAATTTTTTTCACCAGCGGATAGGACTCGGGGTGCACCGCCGAGGCATCGAGCGGATTGTCGCCGCCCATGATGCGCAGGAATCCGGCGGCTTGTACGAAGGTTTTGTCGCCGAGGCGCGGCACTTCCTTCAGGGCTGCGCGCGAGGCGAACATGCCATGCGCGTCGCGGTAAGTCACGATGCTCTGCGCGATGCTGCCGGACAGGCCGGACACCCGCGCCAGCAACGGTGCGGACGCGGTGTTGACGTCCACGCCTACCGCGTTGACGCAGTCCTCGACCACGGCATCCAGCGAACGCGCCAGCCGGTGCTGTCCCACGTCATGCTGGTACTGTCCGACGCCGATGGATTTCGGATCGATTTTCACCAGTTCCGCGAGCGGGTCTTGCAGGCGGCGCGCGATGGATACCGCGCCGCGCAGCGACACGTCCATGTCGGGCAGTTCGCGCGACGCGAACTCGGAGGCGGAATACACCGATGCGCCCGCTTCCGAGACCACGATTGAAGTGAGTTTCAGTTCCGGGCGCAGCTTGATTAAATCCTGCGCCAGCTTGTCGGTTTCGCGCGAGGCCGTGCCGTTGCCGATCGAGATCAGCGCGACCTGATGTTTCTCGGCCAGCTTGGCGAGTGTGTGCAGTGAGCCATCCCAATCGTTTCTGGGCTGATGCGGGTAGATCACGGCGGTGTCCAGCACCTTGCCGGTGGCATCTACCACTGCGACCTTCACGCCGGTGCGCAGGCCGGGGTCCAGACCCATCGTCGCGCGCGGCCCGGCCGGGGCGGCGAGCAACAGGTCTTTCAGGTTGCGCGCAAATATTTTGATCGCCTCGGTCTCGGAGCGTTCGCGTAGCGCGCCCATCAGCTCGCTCTCCAGATGCAGGAAGCTCTTCACGCGCCAGGTCCAGCGCGCTACATCTGCCAGCCATTTGTCGGCGGGGCGGTTCTGGTTGACGATGCCGAAGCGCTTGGCGATGCGCGCCTCACAAGGATTGAGCGGCGCATCCCACTTGGGTTTTTCTGCTTCGCTGTCGAGTCGCAGCGCGACGTTCAGCAGCTCCTCGCGACGGCCACGGAACAGCGCCAGCGCGCGGTGTGACGGGATTGCGCCGAGCGGTTCGTCATAGGCGAAATAATCGGCATATTTCGCGGCTTCTTCTTCCTTGCCTTCGATGATTTTGGCTTCGACCACGCCGTGCGTTTGCAGGTAGTCGCGCAGACTCTGCAACAGCTCGGCGTCTTCGGCGAAGCGCTCCATCAGGATGTAGCGCGCACCCTCCAGCGCCGCCTTGGCATCCGGTACGCCGGGGTTGTCGCCCTGCTCGGAGCTAAACGCGGGCTTCAGGTATTTGCCTGCTTCCACCTCGGGGTTGAGCATCGGGTCGGCCAGCAGCGCATCGGCCAGCGGCAGCAGTCCCGCCTCCAGCGCGATCTGCGCCTTGGTGCGACGTTTCGGTTTGTACGGCAGGTACAAATCTTCCAGGCGGGTCTTGTCTGCCGCATGGCTGATCGCATCCAGCAGCTCCGGCGTCATCTTGTTCTGCTCGTTGATCGACGCGATGATCGCAGTGCGCCGCTCCTCCAGTTCGCGCAGGTAGCGCAGGCGCTCTTCCAGCAGCCGCAGCTGCACATCGTCCAGCTCGCCGGTCGCCTCCTTGCGGTAGCGCGCGATAAACGGGACGGTTGCCCCCTCGTCGAGCAGCGCGACGGCGGCGGCGACCTGGGCGGGCTTGGCGGAAATTTCGGTGGCGAGACGTTGTTCGATGGATGGCAGCATGAGGGTCTGGGTGGTTGAAAATGGTTGAACGGCCAGCCGATTAAGGCTGCTCGAAAAAATGGCGTGAATTCTATCTGATAGGTGATACGACGGGTGAGATACAATTCTTGTGAAAATTTGGGTGCTGTGACAAGACAAGCTGCCGAAGGGAGAAGCATTAATTCCGCCCCGCCGTTTTACCCCAGCCGAAGTGCTCTTCAATCCGTTTGCGTATCGTCTGGCTTACCTGATATCCCCACGAACCGGTGAAACAGCAGGTTGCATCTCACCTGTTCGCACAGCATGGCTGCAATCTTTACCATCTTAAAATCATCGACTCGAACTTCGGCAAAAATGGGCGTCCATGTATGCTACTAGCACTGTTTTTGTCGTTTGCTTGTCGCCGCCTTATTTGACCTTCGCAATGAAATTGGCGCAATGGGTGTTGCGTGCGCTGTGCGCACGGCATGATTCGGGAATCGTGCGCACAGCGCACGCTACATTGATGTTTTGCCATATAGGCCAATTCCGGATTTCGCTAACGCCGCCCCATGCGGTAAAATGCCGCCCCATGAGCACTCCCCAACTTTCTGTCGTCATCCCCGTTTATAACGAAGAGCAGGGCTTGCAGGCATTGTTCGACCGGCTGTATCCGGCGCTGGATAAGCTCGGCATTTCCTACGAGGTCTTGTTCGTCAACGATGGCAGCCGCGACCGTTCTGCCGCGATTTTGCGCGAGCAATTCCAGGCGAGACCCGATGTGACGCGGGTGATCCTGTTCAACGGCAATTTCGGCCAGCACATGGCGATAATGGCGGCTTTCGAGCAGAGCCGGGGGCAGTGCGTCGTTACGCTGGATGCCGACTTGCAGAACCCGCCGGAGGACATCGGCATGTTGCTGGCGAAGATGGACGAAGGCCATGATTATGTCGGCTCGATCCGCCGCCAGCGCAGCGACAGTTGGTGGCGGCATGTCGCGTCGCGCGCGATGAACGGGCTGCGCGAGCGCATCACGCGCATCAAGATGACCGATCAGGGTTGCATGTTTCGCGCCTATGACCGTCGTATCATCGACGCGATCAATTCCTGCCGCGAGGTGAGCACGTTCATTCCGGCGCTGGCCTATACCTTTGCGCGCAACCCTGCCGAGGTGGTGGTAGGGCATGACGAGCGCGCGGCGGGTGAGTCGAAGTATTCGCTGTACAGCTTGATCCGCCTGAACTTCGATTTGATGACCAGTTTTTCGCTGGTGCCGTTGCAGATGTTTTCGATGCTGGGCATCGCGATTTCCGTGCTGTCCGGCTTCTTCGTGGTGTTCCTGTTGGTGCGCCGCTTGATGATCGGACCGGAAGCGGAAGGGCTGTTCACGCTGTTCGCCATCGCTTTTTTCCTGATCGGCATCACGCTGTTCGGCATCGGCCTGCTCGGCGAATACATCGGGCGCATTTATCAGCAGGTACGCCATAGGCCGCGCTACCTCGTCGAGGCTATTCTGGAAAAGCGCGATGAGTAGCGCTGTCGTGTTTGCGTACCATAACGTCGGTTACCGCTGCCTGTCGGTGTTGCTGGCGCATGGCGTCGAAGTGCCGTTGGTGGTGACGCACCGCGACAACCCGAAGGAAACCATCTGGTTCGACAGCGTGGCGGAGCTGGCGGCGCTGCACGGCATTTCGGTGATCACGCCGGACGACCCGAATGCGCCGGAAGTAGTCGAACAAATCCGTGCGTTGCAGCCGGATTTTTTCTTTTCGTTCTACTACCGCGAAATGCTCAAGCGCGAGTTGCTGGAAATCCCGAAAAACGGCGCGCTGAATATGCACGGCTCGCTGCTGCCGAAATACCGTGGCCGCGTGCCGGTGAATTGGGCGATAATCCACGGCGAAACGGAAACCGGTGCGACGCTGCATTACATGACCGAGAAGCCGGACAACGGCGACATCGTCGCGCAGCAGGCGGTGCCGATTTTGCCAGACGACACCGCGCTGCAAGTGTTCCAGAAGGTGACGGTGGCGGCGGAAATCGCATTGAATGATGTGCTTCCCGCATTGCTGGCAGGCAACGCGCGGGCGCTGAAGCAGGACTTGAGCAAAGGCGCGTATTTTGGCGGGCGCAAAGCGGAAGACGGCGTCATCGACTGGTCGCAACCGGCGCAGGCCATACACAATCTGGTGCGCGCCGTGGCTCCGCCGTATCCGGGTGCGACCACGCAATTGCTGGGCAAGTCGCTGCGCATTTTGCAGACGATGGTGACTGGCTGCACGGTGTCGGGTGAGAAGCCCGCTTTCTATGTGAAGGATGGCAAGGCCTATGCGATCTGCGGTAGCGGTGTGCTGCGTGTGGTGCGCTTCGAACTGGATGGTGTCGGGATGAGTGCGGCGGAGTTCGCCGCGCAGTATGGCACGGAAAAATTTGAATTTAATTGTTAAGGAAATAGTAATGAAAAAAGTATTGATCCTCGGCGTGAACGGCTTCATCGGTCATCACCTATCCAACCGCATCCTTGCTACCACCGACTGGGAAGTGTATGGCATGGACATGAGCACCGACCGCATCTCCGATTTGCTCGGCAAGCCGCGTTTTCACTTTTTCGAGGGCGACATCACGATCAACAGGGAGTGGGTCGAATACCACGTCAAGAAGTGCGATGTGATCCTGCCGCTGGTGGCGATCGCCACACCGGCAACTTACGTCAAGCAGCCGCTACGCGTGTTCGAGCTGGACTTTGAGGCCAATTTGCCTATCGTGCGCGCTGCGGTCAAATACGGCAAACATCTGGTGTTCCCATCTACTTCCGAAGTGTACGGCATGTGCCATGACAGCGAATTCGATCCGGAAGAATCCGAGTTGATCTGCGGCCCGATCAATATGCCGCGCTGGATTTATTCCTGCTCCAAACAGCTGATGGATCGCGTGATCTGGGGTTATGGCATGGAGCAGGGTCTGAACTTCACGCTGTTCCGCCCGTTCAACTGGATCGGTTCCGGGCTGGATTCGATCCATACGCCGAAGGAAGGTAGCTCGCGTGTTGTGACGCAATTCCTCGGCCACATCGTGCGTGGTGAGAACATCAGCCTGGTGGACGGCGGACATCAGAAACGCGCATTTACTTATGTCGACGACGGCATCGCGGCACTGATGAAAATCATCGCCAACAAGGATGGCATCGCGACCGGCAAGATCTACAACATCGGCAACCCGGTCAATAATTTCGCGATCCGCGACCTGGCTGACATGATGCTCAAGCTGGCCAAGGAATATCCGGAATACCGCGAATCGGCACAAAAGGTGAAGATCGTCGAAACCACGTCGGCAGCGTATTACGGCAAAGGCTATCAGGATGTGCAGAATCGCGTGCCGAAAATCACCAACACCTGCGAGGACTTGGACTGGAAGCCGACCATCAACATGGCCGACACGCTGCGCAAGATTTTTGATGCGTATCGTGGACAGGTGGCGGAAGCGCGCGGTTTGGTAGATTAGAAGCAGGACTGAGTGCTGAGGACTGAGGTTAAAATCTCCGCCCTCAGTCCTCAGTCCTCAGTCCCTATGAATCTCGCCCTCAAAATCGATGTGGACACCTATCGCGGCACGCGCGAAGGCGTGCCGCGTCTGGTCGAAACATTGCAGCGCCACAACGCGCAGGCCACTTTTTTCTTCTCACTCGGCCCGGATCACACCGGGCGCGCCATCAAACGCGTGTTCCGCCCCGGTTTCATCGGCAAGGTATCGCGCACTTCGGTGGTGGAACATTATGGCATCAAGACGCTGCTGTATGGCACGCTGTTGCCGGGGCCGGATATCGGCAGGAAATGCGCGGCGATCATGCGCAGCGTGCGCGACGCTGGCTTCGAGGTTGGCATCCATTGCCATGACCATATCCGCTGGCAGGATTATGTGGCGGACAAGGGCGCCGATTGGACGCGGCGCGAATTGCAGCGCGCGGTGGATCGTTACACGGAAGTTTTTGGCGAAGCACCGCACGCCCACGCCGCAGCCGGTTGGCAGACGAACCGCCACGCATTGCGCCTGACGCAGCGCATGGGGTTCGATTACAGTTCGGATACGCGCGGCACGCATCCCTTCATTCCAACCTGGCAAGCCGAAATTGTCGCCTGCCCGCAGCTGCCTACCACGCTGCCGACCCTCGACGAACTGATGAACCGCGACGGCATCACGCTGAACAACGTCGCGCAACACATCCTGCAGCTCACCGAGAAACCGCCTGTCACCGGGCATGTGTTTACCCTGCACGCCGAACTGGAAGGCGGCAAATGGATGCCGATATTCGAGCAATTGCTGCAAGGCTGGCAGGCGCAGGGCTATGCGTTGGTGTCGATGCAGCAATATTTGCAAGGGCTGGATGCCGGCGCGTTACCGCGCCATGAAGTGGTGATGCGCGAAGTGGAAGGTCGGGTCGGCAAGCTGGCAGTTGCGGCCGGGGTTTTGTAGGAGCACGCCATGCGTGCAGTTGCTCTCTTCATTCGCGGGCCGCTTCGACAGAACAGGCATGGCTCGCAATGTTGTATGTGCAACCCCAAAAATTGCTAGTATATTGGCAGGCAAAATAGGCGGGGGCGATATGTCAGTGGGAAAGGGACTGGAATACTGGGTAGCAATACTCACGCACGCGGACTTGCCGGTTCTGAAAAAGACCGCGCGCGATTTGAATGCGTTGCGTGAAGATGAGAAAAAATTGACCGCGCATTCGGTCGCCGCAGTCATCGCGCGCGATCCCATCATGACCGTCAAGCTGTTGCGCTATCTCCAGCAGCACAAACACAAGATACAGACCACCGAGGTTATCCAGGTGGAGCAGGCATTGCTGATGTTGGGCATCGAACCAATCTTCAGCAAGGTTCCGCCGGAGCCGCTGGTCGAGAATGTGTTGAAGCAAAACATCCCGGCGCTCTCGCAGTTGTTGCACTCCGTACACCGCTCTCATCTTGCCTCTGAATATGCCAAGGACTGGGGCGTGCGGTTGCGCGATCTGCACTATGAAGAGGTGCGCATCGCGGCATTGTTGCATGATATCGCCGAGATTCTGATGTGGTGCTTTGACCCTGAAGCTATGCTGGAAATCAGCGTCATCCAGCAAAGGGATAAATTGTTGCGCAGCCGCACTATTCAGGAGCAGGTTCTCGGTTTCAGTCTGTTGGAATTGCAGCATGAGTTGGCCGTTCAATGGGAATTGCCGCAATTGTTGCTGACGCTGATGAGCGATGCATGTTCAAATCAGCCGCGCGTGCGCAACGTGGTGCTGGCGGTCAATCTGGCGCGCCATTCCGCTAACAGCTGGGATGATCCGGCGCTTCCTGACGACTACAAGGATATTGCCGAGTTGTTGCGCATGCCGATTGAAGAAGTGGTGCAAATGATTGCTGCGGACGCCGGCATCGCCTGCGACATCAATCATCCGCACGATTAGACCTGTCTGCTTTTAACCTTCGCGTCCGATGCCGTGGTACTCGATGCCCAGCGCGGCGACGCTGGCAGGTTCGAACAGATTGCGGCCATCGAAGATCACCGGATTTTTCAGTTGTGCCTTGATGACGTTGAAATCCGGGCTCTTGAAGGCTTTCCACTCGGTGACGATGACCAGCGCGTCGGCTCCGTGCAACGCATCCTTGGGGTTGTCGGCATAGCGCAGGTCGGCGCGCTGTCCATAAATGTGTTGGGTTTCCTTCATTGCCGCCGGGTCGTAGGCGGTAACGGTTGCGCCGTGCGCCCACAGACCTTCCATCACCACGCGGCTGGTCGCCTCGCGCATATCGTCGGTGCCCGGTTTAAACGCCAATCCCCATAGTGCAAAGTGTTTGCCTTTCAGGTTCTCGCCGAAGCGTTGTGTGATCTTGTGCAGCAGCACGTTTTTTTGGGCATCGTTGACGCGTTCTACCGCCTCCAGCACCTTCAGCGGCAGGCCGTATTCTTCGCCGGTACGCTGTAGCGCGCGGATGTCCTTGGGGAAGCATGAGCCGCCGTAGCCGCAGCCTGCGTAGAGGAAATGATAGCCGATGCGTTGATCGGAGCCGATGCCTTTGCGCACATGTTCGATGTCCGCGCCGACCTTCTCGGCGAGGTTAGCCAATTCGTTCATGAACGAGATGCGTGTGGCGAGCATCGCGTTTGCGGCATATTTGGTCAGTTCGGCGGAGCGGATGTCCATCACCATCAGACGGTCATGGTTGCGCTGAAACGGCGCATACATTTCGCGCATCACCTTGATCGCCTGCTCGTCCTCGGCACCGATGACGATGCGGTCGGGGCGGTTGAAGTCGTCGATGGCCGCGCCTTCCTTGAGGAATTCCGGATTGGACACTACGCTGAATTGCAGTCCCCCGTTGTCGGGGGAGGAACCAATGCCGCGCTTGGCCAATTCTTCCTGCACCGCCAGTTTGACCTTGTCGGCAGTGCCGACCGGTACAGTGGATTTGTCGACGATCACCTTGTAACCGCTCATGCTGCGGCCGATGTTGCGCGCGGCAGCGATTACGTATTGCAGATCTGCCGAGCCGTCCTCACCGGAAGGCGTGCCCACCGCGATCATCTGCACCAGCCCGTGCGCCACACTCTCGTTGATGTCGGTGGTGAAGCGCAAACGGCCTGCGGCGACGTTGCTCTTGATGATCTCTTCCAGGCCGGGTTCGTAAATCGGCACGCCGCCATTGTTGAGAATCTCGATTTTGCGCGGATCGACATCCAGGCAGACAACATCGTTGCCCAGTTCGGCGAGACAGGCGCCGGAGACAAGGCCTACATAGCCGGAACCAATCACGGAAATTCTCATTGCATCAGACTTTCAAAAAACGATACGCGTATTATGCCGCAGATCGGTGAATTGGTCAGTCGTCTGAATCGTAGACCCCCTTATGTTTCGTTGACCGTTTATTCTTTCGCAGGTAGCATCGCGGTTCTTTGGGTTATCTGGGGGACGACATGCGCCGCAAGCTGATCGTTGGCAATTGGAAGATGTATGGTCGTTTGGCGAGCAATCGGGCGCTGCTCGAAGCTATCCTGGCGGGCGTGCGCGAATTGCGCGGCGCGGACTATGCGGTTTGTGTGCCATATCCTTATCTCGCACAGGTCCAGTCATTGCTGCAGGGTAGCAATGTGGCGTGGGGCGCGCAGAACCTCAATCAGTATGAGGAGGGGGCTTTTACAGGCGCGGTCGCGCCGGGCATGCTGACAGATTTCGGTTGCAGCTACGTAATCATCGGTCACTCTGAGCGTCGCGGTTTGTTTCATGAAAGTAATGAGATCGCTGATGCCAAGTTTACTGCCACGCTGAAGGCGGGCATGAAGCCGATCTTTTGTGTTGGCGAGACTTTGGCAGAAAGGGAGTCAGGTGTCACAGAGCAGGTTGTGGCGACGCAATTGGATGCGGTGCTTAGCCATGCAGGCGTGCAAACCTTGTCGAATGCCGTGATTGCATACGAGCCGGTTTGGGCGATCGGCACGGGTAAAACAGCAGCGCCCAGCCAGGCGCAAACGGTTCATGCGTTTATTCGCGAGCGTGTCGCAAAACATGATAGCCAAGTGGCGCAAAGCTTGTGTATACTCTATGGTGGCAGCGTCAAGGCAAATAATGCGGCAGAGTTGTTTGCCATGCCGGATATTGATGGTGGGTTGGTCGGCGGAGCATCCTTGGTGGCCAGTGAGTTTTTGGCTATTTGCCGCGCGGGCGCTCGGGCATAAAGTTTTGCGTTCTGGTCAAGGTTAGCTTCCTGATATTTGGATTTGATTTGTTTTTGTGGGGTAGTGTGTGGAAACATTAGTTTGGGTGGTACACGTTGTGACAGCGGTGGTGTTGATCGGTTTGGTGCTGATGCAGCATGGCAAGGGTGCCGATATGGGCGCGGCATTTGGCACGGGTTCGGCAGGTAGCCTGTTTGGCTCCAGTGGCTCGGCAAATTTTCTTAGTCGCAGTACGGCAGTTGCTGCGACGATGTTTTTTGTTACCAGTTTGTCGCTGACTTACCTTTATGCACATCCCGCGCAACAGCAAGGGGTAATGGATAAAGTAAAGCCGGCTGCCACTCAAGCGGCCCCGGCTGCGCCTGCGGCTAATCCTGCCGACGATTCTAAGTCCAAGGAGATTCCAAAATAGTTTTAGGGCGGTATTGCGGTTGTGGTGGAATTGGTAGACACGCAAGCTTGAGGTGCTTGTGCTCGCAAGGGCGTGGGAGTTCGAGTCTCCCCATCCGCACCACTCATTAGTATCAGGTGATTTCATCAAGTTTCAGTAGAATCGTTAAATTACTGCAAATACTGATGGTTAGTTAAATTACATATCAGTTGGTGTCAGGGGTTATCCGTGACATCTCAAGGGCTTTTGGTAACATAGTCGGTAACAGAGAATCTCTTGTTACCAAAAAATGCCAAAGCAGGTCCCACCTCTTACCAGCCTCAGATTAAGAATGCTTTCGCAGCATAAGTCTTGGAATAGTGCCCCGGCATTAGCTGGGGCGTGGATGCGTAACGCTGGCTTTGCACCGCACTTGGTTGAAGCGCAACTAAGCCATGTTGAGGCGAACCAGATTGTAGCTGCTTATCAGGATAAACCTCATTTGCTATATCTTGCAGAACGTCATCAGATGATGCAGGCTCGGGCTGACAGCTTGCGGTTTATGTCTTGGTCGCCATCGTGAAAAAACGGCTCAATACCGATGTTTCGCTTTACAAAATTCTACAGATTTTAAGCTTGGCTCTTTTCGAAATACACCACTCGATCAATTGCTTAAGAATTCGGAGGCGCAAATGACTACATCGCAAGACAATAACCAACTGAATCTATTCAATTAGAAATCCGGATACTTCTGACTTAATTGTTGTTTTGCTTGCAACTTGTATTTGCAAAGTCCACGGAATGCGAGATTTGCTGGGCTATGGAATCATTACCCCGCGCTTGGCAAGCAGGGAAAACAATACACTAGCAAAAAAATTGCTAAAAGATGTCGTCTTAGCTACTATTCTGAACATGATTTTTTTGAGAGCATTTGCAACATTACATGAGAGATGGCTAAGTTTGGTTTTTTTACTCAGTAGAGATTTAAAAACTGCTTGCTCAAATATAAATTGCCAGTATGATTCGCGAGCTTAAGTTTTGTTGCCAATAACTTTTGCTGATTGCAGAAAATACTATAAAAATGTGCATAATGCTTACCGAACAAAATCCTATATTCAAAAAGTGAAAAATGTGGCCTCGTAAGCCAGTCGTGACGCCAAAACAGGCAAATGATGGTAACAGAGTTGCTAGCTGAATCCATGTGTTACCAAAAAAATTAAAGCTTAATCATGAGGTTGTGGTGCTGTTAGGGTTTTCCCATCGCGCCAAAAAATAAGCTGATACGTTGTGTTGGACGAATAATACAATTACAAAATGATTCTGGGCTGGCTCACGAATCACAGGCAGGCAAGGGGGGAGTCTCAATGTTGGAAAATTATTTTCCGGTGCTGTTGTTCATCTGTGTCGGTATCGCGATGGGTGTAGTTCCTGTAATACTGGCTAAGCTGGTGGCGCCAAATCGCCCCGACAGTAGAAAATTGTCACCCTACGAGTGTGGCTTTGAGGCATTCGAGGATGCGCGCATGAAGTTTGATGTGCGCTATTATCTTGTTGCCATCCTGTTTATTCTGTTCGATCTTGAAATCGCTTTTCTCTTCCCCTGGGCGGTTGTGCTCAAGGAAATCGGCACCTTCGGTTTTGTTTCCATGATGATCTTTCTGGCTATCCTCGTGGTGGGATTTGTCTACGAATGGATGAAAGGAGCACTGGAATGGGAATAGAGGGAGTTCTGGAAAAGAGTGTCGTCACCACGACACTCGATACAATTATCAATTACACTCGGACCGGCTCGCTGTGGCCGATGACCTTCGGGCTGGCCTGTTGCGCCGTGGAAATGATGCAAGCCGGCGCGGCACGCTATGATCTGGATCGTTTCGGCATCGTGTTTCGCCCCAGCCCCCGTCAGTCGGACGTGATGATTGTTGCGGGTACTTTGTGCAATAAAATGGCTCCAGCTTTGCGCAAGGTGTATGACCAGATGGCCGAGCCGCGCTGGGTGATTTCGATGGGCTCGTGCGCGAATGGTGGCGGCTATTACCACTACTCATATTCGGTGGTGCGCGGTTGCGACCGCATCGTACCGGTGGATGTGTATGTGCCGGGCTGCCCGCCGACGGCAGAGGCGCTGTTGTATGGCCTGATCCAGTTGCAGAACAAAATCAAACGAACCAATACCATTGCGCGTTAAGGTGAACTATGGCTGCTGATTTGAGCACGTTGCGTACCGGCCTGGCGGATTTGCTTGGCGACAAGCTGGCCGGCATGGAAGAAGGGCTGGGCGAGTTGACCGTGGTGGTCAAGGCCGCCAGGATACTGGACACGTTGACGCACCTGCGCGATGCGTCAGGTTTCGAGCAGATGATCGACCTGTGCGGCGTGGATTACTCCACTTATGGCGATGGCGCGTGGGAGGGCAAGCGATTCGCTATTGTCTATCACTTGTTGTCGGTGACACACAACGCGCGCTTGCGGGTGCGCACCTTTGCCGAAGACGATGATTTTCCGATGCTGGAATCTGTCACGGATATTTGGCCTTGCGCAAACTGGTATGAGCGTGAAGCATTCGATTTGTACGGCATCGTATTCACCGGGCACCCGGACCTGCGCCGCATCCTGACTGATTACGGTTTTGTCGGTAACCCGTTCCGCAAGGATTTTCCGTTGTCCGGACATGTGGAAATGCGTTACGATTCTGAGCAGCAACGCGTGATCTATCAGCCGGTGTCGATCGATCCGCGTGAAGTGACACCGCGTATCGTGCGTGAAAAAACCTACGGTTGCAATTGATGGACGAGTTCATGCCCAAAATGCATTATGAACGCGCGTTGAGGCTCGTGCGAGGTAATCAGAGTTATGCCTGAAATTAAAAACTACACAATGAATTTTAGTTGCGGTCGCCCTGCGGACTTAACTTGCTCGCGCAAGTTCCCCCATTCGGGGACAAGAGCCTCCACCGAAATGCATTGTGAGCGCGTGTTGAGCCGGGAAACGAGGTAAGCGGAATCATGGCGGAAATAAAGAACTACACAATGAATTTTGGTCCGCAGCATCCTGCGGCGCACGGTGTGTTGCGCTTGGTGTTGGAGTTGGACGGTGAAGTTATTCAACGCGCTGATCCGCACATCGGGCTGCTGCATCGCGCTACCGAGAAGCTTGCCGAACACAAGACATTTTTGCAATCTCTTCCATACATGGACCGGCTTGATTACGTCTCGATGATGAGCAACGAGCACGCTTATGTGATGGCGGTCGAGAAACTGGCGGGAATCGAGGTGCCGTTGCGCGCCCAGTATATCCGCGTGATGTTCGATGAAATCACCCGCCTTCTGAACCATCTGTTATGGCTGGGGGCGCACGGACTGGACGTTGGTGCGATGACCATGTTTCTGTACTGTTTCCGCGAGCGTGAAGACTTGATGGATGCGTATGAGGCGGTATCCGGTGCGCGCTTGCATGCGGCTTATTATCGTCCGGGTGGCGTATACCGCGATTTGCCTGACACGATGCCGCAATATCAGGCATCGAAAATCCATAACGCTGCGGCGGTGAAGAAACTCAATGAAAACCGCCAAGGCTCGTTGCTCGATTTTCTGGAAGATTTTACGGATCGCTTTCCTACCTGTGTGGACGAATACGAAACACTTCTGACCGATAACCGCATCTGGAAGCAGCGCACCGTCGGTATCGGTGTGGTTTCGCCAGAGCGTGCGCTGGCGTTGGGTTTTACCGGGCCGATGCTGCGCGGTTCAGGGGTGGAATGGGACTTGCGCAAAAAACAACCCTACGAGGTCTATGACCGCATCGAGTTTGATATTCCGGTCGGCAAGACCGGCGATTCTTATGACCGCTATCTGGTGCGCGTCGAGGAAATGCGCCAGTCCAACCGCATCATCAAGCAATGCATCGCCTGGCTGCGCAACAACCCCGGTGCGGTGATGGCGGACAATTTCAAGTTTGCACCGCCCGCGCGCGAAGCGATGAAGCAGAACATGGAAGAGTTGATTCATCACTTCAAACTGTTCACCGAGGGTATGCATGTGCCGGTCGGCGAGGCTTATGCGGCGGTGGAGCACCCCAAGGGCGAGTTCGGTATTTATCTGATTTCCGATGGCGCGAACAAGCCTTATCGCATGAAGATACGCGCGCCGGGCTTTGCCCATATGGCGGCCCTGGATGAGATGGCGCGTGGCCACATGATTGCCGACGTGGTAACTATCATCGGCACACAAGATATTGTTTTTGGTGAGGTGGATCGTTGATGGGCGTTTCTGTAAACAAATATTTGGGCGTGTCATAAATGTTATCCGAACTGATACAAGCCAAAATCAACCGGGAGCTGAAGAAATATCCGGCGGATCAGAAGCAGTCTGCGGTAATGGCAGCGTTGCGTTTCGTGCAAGACGAAAAGGGTTGGATCGCCACCGATGACATGGCGGATGTCGCCGCTTACCTCGGTATGCCGAAAATGGCGGTATACGAAGTGGCAACCTTTTACCACATGTATAACCTCAAGCCGATGGGCAAGCACACCATCACCGTGTGCACCAACCTGTCCTGCACATTGTGCGGTGCAGGAGATACCGTGGCCTATCTGGAATCCAGGCTGGGGATCGGGTTTGGCGAAGTGACCGCAGATGGAAAATATGGTTTGCGCGAGGGTGAGTGCATGGGGGCATGCAAGGATGCGCCGCTGTTTACCGTGAACAATAAAAAACTTTGTGGTCGTTTGAGCGAAGAGAAGATCGATCAAATTTTGGCGGAACTGGACAAATCATGAGAGGCCCGGTCATTCTCACCACGATGGATTTCGAGCAGCCCTGGACGCTGGAAAACTATCTCAAGGTTGGCGGTTATCAGGCGTTGCGCAAGGTGCTGACCGAGAAAATGCCTCCCGATACGATCATCGCCGAGGTCAAGCTGTCGGTGTTGCGCGGACGCGGCGGTGCGGGTTTTCCGACCGGTTTGAAGTGGAGTTTCATGCCCAAGAATTACAATGGCGACAAATACATCGTTTGTAATACCGACGAAGGTGAACCGGGCACCTGCAAAGACTGGGATATCCTGCGCTATAACCCGCATCTGCTCATCGAGGGCATGGCGATTGGCGCTTACGCGATGGGGGTCAAGACCGGTTATAACTACGTGCATGGCGAAATTTTTGAGGCCTATGAACGTATGGAAGAAGCTTGCGAACTGGCGCGTGCCGCCGGCTATCTGGGCAACAACATTTTGGGCACGGATTTCTGCTTCGATTTGCACAATCACCTGGGTTACGGCGCCTACATCTGCGGTGAAGAAACTGCGCTATTGGAATCCATCGAGGGCAAGAAGGGACAGCCGCGCTTCAAGCCGCCTTTCCCCGCGAGCTTCGGTTTGTATGGCAAGCCGACAACTATCAACAATACGGAAACCTTTGCCAGCATCCCTTACATTATCAACCACGGCGGGCAGAAATTCCTGGAATTGGGCAAGCCCAACAACGGCGGCACCAAGTTGTTTTCCGTATCCGGCCACGTGAACAACCCCGGCAATTTCGAAGTGCCGATGGGTACGCCGTTCAGCGAATTGCTGAAAATGGCCGGCGGGGTGCGCAATGGGCACACGCTCAAAGCGGTGATTCCGGGCGGCTCGTCAATGCCGGTGCTGCCTGCCGAGATCATGATGGGTTTGACCATGGACTATGATTCCCTTTCCAAGGCGGGCTCCGGTCTGGGCAGCGGCGCGGTGATCGTGATGGATGAGACGACCTGCATGGTGCGGGCACTGGAACGCTTGTCCTATTTTTACCATGAGGAATCCTGCGGGCAATGCACGCCGTGCCGTGAAGGAACCGGCTGGCTATATCGCATCGTGCATCGCATCGAGCATGGTGAAGGCCGCAAGGAAGATCTGGATTTGCTGTTGAGCGTGGGCGACAACATCGCCGGGCGCACCATTTGCGCACTCGGCGAGGCGGCGGTTTGGCCGGTGCAAGGCATGCTCAGGCATTTCCGCGACGAATTTGAATATCACATCGAACACAAGCGTTGCTTGGTGCAAGAGTGAGGTGAGTAATGATCAACGTTGAAATTAATGGCAAGGCAGTTGAGGTCGAGCGCGGTTCCACGGTGATGGACGCGGCGCATAAGGCCGATGTGCATATTCCACATTTTTGTTATCACAAGAAATTGTCCCTCGCGGCCAGTTGCCGCATGTGTTTGGTCGAGGTCGAAAAGGCGCCCAAGCCGCTGCCCGCCTGCGCGACACCGGCTGCCGATGGCATGAAAGTCCATACCCACTCGGAAATGGCGGTCAAGGCGCAAAAGGGTGTGATGGAGTTTTTGCTGATTAACCACCCGCTGGATTGCCCGATTTGCGATCAGGGCGGCGAATGCCAGTTGCAGGATGTGGCGATGGGCTATGGCGCGACGGCATCGCGCTACAGCGAAGAAAAGCGCATCGTGATGCACAAGGATATCGGCGCGCTGATTTCCACCATGGAAATGAGCCGTTGCATCCACTGCACGCGCTGTGTGCGTTTCGGGCAGGAAATCGCCGGCATGATGGAACTGGGCATGGCGTTCCGCAGCGAACATGCCGAAATCATGAGTTTTGTGGATAGTTCGGTAGATTCCGAGTTGTCGGGCAACATGATTGACCTGTGCCCGGTCGGTGCATTGACCAGCAAGCCGTTCCGCTACACAGCACGCAGCTGGGAATTGTCGCGGCGCAAGTCGGTCAGCCCGCATGATAGCCTGGGTTCCAATCTGTCCGTGCAGGTAAAAAACAACCAGGTGATGCGCGTTACACCAACCGAAAACGAAGCCGTCAACGAATGCTGGATTTCCGACAAGGACAGATTCAGTTATGAAGGGCTGAATTCGCCGGAACGACTGACCAAGCCGATGCTCAAGCAGGATGGCAAGTGGTTGGAAGTCGAATGGCCGGTCGCGCTGGAATATGTGGCGCATGGTTTGCGTCAAATTACCGACAATGACGGTGCGGAGCAAATTGCCGCGCTGGCGACACCGCACAGCACGCTGGAAGAGCTTTACCTGCTGCAGAAACTGATGCGCGGCATGGGCAGTGGCAATGTGGATTTCCGTTTGCGCCAGTCCGATTTCAGTGCGGATGGCAAGCAACAAGGCGCACTGTGGCTGGGAATGCCGATTGCCGAAATAAATTCTCGCG
The DNA here is from genome assembly GCA_023259035.1 of Gallionella sp. Lineage (GTDB taxonomy): Bacteria > Pseudomonadota > Gammaproteobacteria > Burkholderiales > Gallionellaceae > Gallionella. Next base: position 68,501 of record JAHFRA010000006.1, on the reverse strand, counting down.
ACCGGTTGCTGATTGTCGGCAGTTTCCTGCGCAAGGACCATCCCCTGTTGGCGCAGCGTGTGCGCCAGGCGGTCAAGCACGGCGCGCAAGTCAACATCGTCCATGCCAGCGATGATGATTTATTGATGCCGGTTGCCAACAAGGCCATCGTTGCGCCGAGCGAGATGGCGAATACGCTGGCCCAGGTTCTGAAGGCGCTCGCGGTGGAAAAGTCAGCGGCGCTTTCTGCTGAGGTGCAGAAAGCCATTGAGGGTGTGCAACCCTCCGAGCCGGCACGTATGATCGCGCGCAGCCTGGCGAACGGCGAACGTGCCGCTGTATTGCTGGGTAACTTCGCGCAACAACATCCGCAAGCTGTGCAAGTCACCTTGCTGGCCGAACAGATTGCCGTACTGTGTGCCGCGAAGTTCGGCTTCCTCGGTGAGGCGGCGAATAGTGTCGGCGGCTATCTGGCCGGAGCTGTGCCATATAACAATGGCACCCTGTTCATTGAAAAGAGAATTTCATCGCATCGCCCCCGAGATGTCGCGCAGGGCATGAATGTCGCGCAGATGCTGGCATCGCCGCGCAAGGCTTATGTGCTGTTGAATGTCGAGCCGGAACTGGACATGCATGACCCGCAACAGGCAATGGCCGCAATGTATGCTGCCGACATGGTAGTGGCAATGTCCGCCTATAAGCACCATGCGACCGACTATGCCGATGTGCTGTTGCCGATTGCGCCGTTTGCAGAAACCTCCGGTACGTTTGTGAACACCGAGGGTCGTATGCAAAGTTTCAAGGGTGCGGTCAAGCCGCTCGGCGAAGCGCGTCCGGCATGGAAGGTGCTGCGCGTATTGGGCAATCTGCTTGATCTGCAAGGTTTTGATTATGACACCAGCGAGGAGGTGCGCGATGCGATGCCGTCTGGTCAAGGCGTGGATGATAAGCTGAACAATCATATTGAAGGCGTTGCGCTGCAGGCTGTGGCGAGCGGCAACAGCGGAGGCTTGCAGCGGGTCAGCGATGTGCCGATTTATTCGGCCGATGCTGTGGTACGCCGCGCTGCCTCTTTGCAAAAGACCCGCGATGCTGTTACACCCCGCGTGATGATGCATAGCAGCGAGTTGCAGAAATTGGGTGTGCAGTCCGGCGCCACCGTCAAGGTCAATCAGGGCAATGCCAGCGTATGTCTTGCCGTGCAAGCCGATGACAGATTGCCGACGCATACAACGCGCATCGCGGCGGGTCATCCGGCCACAGCAGAACTGGGCGCGATGTTCGGAACGATAACGGTGGAACCGATGACTGGGGAAAGGGCATGATGGAGCTGCTGCAAATTCTGCAACAGGCCGGGCAAAATCTGTTCGGTTCGGCGTGGCTGCCGATCTGGACGCTGGTAAAGATCATGGCCATCATATTGCCGATCTTGGGCGCGGTCGCCTATTTGACCTTGGCGGAGCGCAAGGTCATCGGCTACATGCAAATCCGCATCGGCCCGAACCGTGTCGGTCCTTTTGGTTTGCTGCAGCCGATTGCCGACGGCATGAAATTATTTTTCAAGGAAATCATCGTTCCGACCGGTTCCAGCAAATTCTTGTTTGTTCTGGCGCCGATCATGGCATTGGCTCCGGCGCTGGCGGCATGGGCGGTAGTGCCGTTTAACGACAAGATGGCGCTGGCCGATCTCAATGCGGGGCTGTTGTACCTTTTGGCGATGACTTCGCTGGGGGTGTACGGCATCATCATCGCCGGATGGGCTTCCAATTCCAAATATGCCTTTCTCGGTGCGGTGCGTTCCGCCGCGCAAATCGTGTCATATGAAATCGCCATGGGTTTTGCGCTGGTGTGCGTGCTGATGGCTTCGCAAAGCATGAATTTGGGCGACATCGTGCATGGCCAACATGGCCGTTTTGGTATGCTGAACTGGTATCTGCTGCCGCTGTTTCCGATGTTTCTGGTGTACCTGATTTCCGGTGTGGCGGAAACCAATCGTGCGCCGTTCGATATGGCCGAAGGCGAATCGGAAATCGTTGCGGGCTTCCATGTGGAATATTCCGGCATGACATTCGCGCTGTTTTTCCTTGCCGAATACGCCAACATGATCCTGATCGCCTTCCTTACCTCGATCATGTTTCTGGGGGGATGGCTGTCGCCGGTGCCGTTCCTGCCGGACAGCTTTGTCTGGCTGTTGGGCAAGGTTTCCTTCATCCTGCTCCTATTCCTGTGGTTCCGCGCAACCTTCCCGCGCTACCGTTATGACCAGTTGATGCGACTGGGCTGGAAAGTGTTTATTCCGATCACCATCATCTGGGTCGTGGTGGTTGCCGCGTGGATGCAAACACCGTATTGGATGTGGTAAGGGCGCGATTGATAGCACCCTGACAAGGATACCCATACAAAGATATTGAGACATGGAAAAAATAAAAAACTTTTTCAAGACTTTCCTGCTTTATGAGTTGGTCAAGGGCATGGCGCTGACCGGGCGGTATTTTTTTGCGCGCAAGATTACCGTGCAGTACCCGGAAGAGAAGACCCCGCAGAGTTTCCGGTTCCGTGGCCTGCATGCGCAACGTCGCTACGCCAACGGCGAAGAGCGTTGCATCGGTTGCAAGCTGTGCGAGGCAGTCTGTCCGGCGCTGGCCATCAAAATCGAAATAGCCGAGCGCGAAGACGGTACGCGCCGCACCACGCAATATGACATTGACCTGACCAAGTGCATCTTCTGCGGCTTCTGCGAGGAATCCTGTCCGGTGGATGCGATTGTCGAAACCCGTGTGTTCGAGTACCACGGTGAGAAACGCGGCGACCTGTATTACACCAAGCCGATGCTGCTGGCGATGGGCGACAAGCATGAGGGACAGATCGCCAAAGATCGTGCGTTGGATGCGAAATACAGATGACAGAGGACAGCGGACAGAAGACGGAGGTTTTGTTGCGGCTATGCCGCATCATTACAAAAAAGTGTGGCGAAGCCGCGCAAAGTTCTGTTTTTCGGGTGCCCGGCCAAAGTTTTTTTTGGCTGTCAGCGAAGCGTCTGTCCGCTGCCGTCAGAATATAAGGAACATTGCTAATGAATTTTGAGACCATTGTATTTTATGTATTCGCCGCACTGACCGTGTTCGCGGCGTTGCGCGTGATTACCGCGCGCAACCCGGTGCATGCAGCACTGTTTCTGGTGCTGGCTTTTTGCAGTATGGCCGGCATCTGGATGTTGCTGGAAGCCGAGTTTCTCGCCATCAGTTTGGTGCTGGTATATGTCGGTGCGGTGATGGTGCTGTTCCTGTTCGTGGTGATGATGCTGGAAATCAATCTGGCGCAGGTGCGCGAAGGTTTCTGGCGCTGGCTGCCATTTGGTGCGGTGTTGGCCGGTCTGATGGTGTTTGAGATGGTTTGGGTGTTGGATTCCTCTAGAACATCCGGTGGCCCCATCAAGCATGCTGCCGATTACAGCAATACCAAGGAGTTGGGGCGTTTGATTTATACCGATTATGTTTATCCGTTTGAGATTGCCGCAGTGATTCTGCTGGTGGCGATGGTGGCCGCGATTGCTTTGACCTCGCGCCGCCGCAAGGACGCAAAATCTCAGGTGATACCAGAGCAGGTCGCGGTCAAGAAGGCCGATCGCTTGCGCCTGGTCAAGATGTCCTCGGATAATCACGCCCAACAAAAATTAGACAGTACAGCAGAGGTTGCGCAATGATCGTTCTTTCGGATTTCCTGATTCTTGGAGCAGTCATTTTCTGCATGGGGGTTGCCGGCATTCTGTTCAAACGGAAAAACATCATCAATGTGTTGATGGCGATTGAGTTGATGCTGTTGGCGGTGAATACGAATTTCATCGCATTTTCGCACTATCGTGGCGACCCCGCCGGCCAGATATTTGTCTTCTTTATATTGGTGGTTGCCGCTGCCGAGGCGGCCATTGGGCTTGCCATCGTTGTGCTGCTTTTCCGCAGTCGGCGGACGATTGATGCGGCCGATTGGACCGAGCTGAAAGGATGACCCGTCGGTGCAATGATGATAATGATGACAACAATGATTAAAAATAGTCTTTTTTTTTACTGGATGGAAAACTCGGCGAATAATAATTTCGCCGCCTTTTCGCTCGCGGAGATGAACCGGATGGCCACATGGAAACAGTGATTTCGATAAAGCCTCTTCTGGCGGTGCTGGTCTCGGCAATTGCCGCCGTGCTGGTCATGTGTTCTTACCGCCGGCCAAACTTGAGAGAGGGTTGGTCTCTTGGCGCGGGAGCCATCAAATTTTTGATCGTGATATCCATGACCCCCGTTATTCTTTCCGGGGTAATGATCAAATATACGGTCTTCAAAATCCTTCCCGGCGTTGAACTCGCCTTCAAGGTGGACGGTATCGGTTTGCTGTTTGCCACCACATCGTCATTTCTGTGGATGGTCACGACGGTCTATTCGATGGGCTACATGCGCACGCTCGAGGAGCACGCCCAGACGAGATATTACACTTGCTTTGCCATTGCACTTTCCTCGGCGATGGGTGTTGCCTTTGCGGGGAATCTGTTCACGTTGTTCTTTTTCTACGAAATACTGAGCTTGTGTACTTTGCCGCTGGTGATTCACAATGAAGCCGCCAAGGACTGGGATGCGGGGCGCAAGTACCTGCTTTATCTGGTAGGCGCATCGAGTAGCATACTTCTGGGTGCCATCATCCTGACCTATTGCCTTACCGGCACGCTGGAATTCAACAAGGCGGGGATGTTCGCCGGGATAACGGCCACGACGTTCTCGGGGATGGAGATACCGACCCTCCTGACCGTGATGTATTTCATGTTCCTGTACGGCTTTGCCAAGGCCGGACTGATGCCGATGCACAACTGGCTTCCCTCCGCAATGGTGGCGCCCACGCCGGTAAGCGCGCTGCTCCACGCCGTGGCGGTGGTCAAGGTTGGCGCCTTCTGCATCGTCAGGCTGGTGGTTGACGTGTTCGGGGTTCCGACGATGCAGAATCTCCACTTGGGTGACTACACGGCCATTATCGCCTCCATCACCATCCTGGCGTCGTCGGCCTACGCGCTGACCCAGGACAACCTCAAGATGCGGCTGGCCTATTCCACGGTGAGCCAGCTTTCGTACATCGTGCTGGGGGTGGCGCTGCTATCGGTCAGCGGGATCACCGGCGGCATCATTCACATCGTGAATCATGCCTTCACGAAAATCACACTGTTTTTCTGCGCCGGCTCGATCTATGTCGCGTCGCACAAGACCAACATCAGCGAGATGTCCGGAATTGCGCGGAAAATGCCGTGGACGATCGCAGCCTTCGCCATCGGCTCGCTCAGCATTATCGGAGTGCCGCTGTTCGCCGGATTCATCACCAAGTGGAATCTTGCCATTGGCACTATCGAGACCAAAAGCTGGATGCTGCTCGGGGTGATATTGACCAGCAGTTTGCTCAACGCGGCGTACTTCGCACCGGTCGTCTATAAGGCTGTGTTTGGAACTCCTCCGGCGGACGGGCATGAGGGGATCAGCGAAGCGCCCTACAAAGTCCTGATACCGTTACTGATTACGGCGGCGGGAACGGTGGCTCTGGGCATATATCCAGACCACTTTCTTAATTTAATCAAGGTGGGAATTCGATGATGGATATTGGCAAAATTCTGGAAAACCTGGTGAATAACGCAAACACGTTGAAGCGGATCGGTTTCACGGTTCTGGCGCTCCTTGTCGTGATCGATTTTTTTCTTCCCCGGCACCACTCACATTATTTCTGGGACGATATCCCGGGGTTTAGTGCTGTCTACGGCCTTCTTTCTTTTATCCTGATCGTCGTCGTTTCGAAGACGTTGGGGCACTATTGGCTGGGACGGCCTGAGGATTACTACAATGATTGATTGGGTTCACCCTTCAGCCTTCCTCATTTTGGGGGCATTGCTCATTCCTTTCTTCAAGGGCAGAGCACAGCAGATTTATCTCGTTCTCCTCCCGGTCCTTGCGCTGTTGACCGTGATGCTGATGTCGCCCGGCGTCCATGGTGTCGTCAAGTTCCTCGGATTTGAACTGATCTTCGGCCGGGTGGACAAGCTCAGCCTGGCTTTCGCCTACGTGTTCTCATGCGCGGTGCTGATCGGGTCAATCTATGCGCTGCATGTCAAGGACAATGGGCAACATATCGCCGCGTTCGTCTATGCCGGGTCATCGCTCGGCGCAACGTTTGCCGGCGATCTCCTGACGCTGTTTGTGTTTTGGGAGCTGATGGCGTTCGCCTCGGTCTGGCTTATCTGGTCGCGCCGGGTACAGGCCTCGATCGAAGCCGGGTACCGGTATCTGCTCGTGCATGCCGTCGGAGGCCTGGTGCTGCTTGCCGGGATCGTGATCTTTTATGTGACGACCGGATCGACCCGTTTCGATGTGATGCAGGGACAACAAGGCCCGGCGTTCTATCTGATCATGATCGGCTTCATGCTCAACGCTGCCGTTCCTCCGCTGCATGCATGGTTGACCGATGCCTACCCTGAAGCAACGGTGACCGGAGCGGTTTTCCTGAGCGCCTTCACCACCAAGACGGCGGTTTATGCTTTGATCCGCGCCTACCCCGGGACAGAGATACTCATCTGGATGGGCACCGTCATGGCACTCTACGGCGTGGTGTTTGCCATGCTGTCGAACGATATTCGCAGGCTTCTCGGCTACCACATCATCAGCCAGGTGGGCTTTATGGTGGCCGCCGTGGGGATGGGGTCGGCTCTGGCTGTCAACGGCGCGGTCGCCCATGCTTTCGCGCACATCCTGTACAAAGGGCTGCTGTTTATGGGGGCGGGGGCCGTCCTTCAAATGACCGGGCGGAGCAAGCTGAGCGAACTGGGAGGGCTATACCGCTACATGCCGGTGACCTTCGTTCTCTATATGATCGGCGCCTTGTCGATTTCGGCTTTCCCCCTGTTTAGCGGATTCGTCAGCAAGTCCATGGAAATTTCTGCCGCCGCCGAAATGCATCTTCCCCAGATATGGCTGCTGCTCACGCTGGCTTCCGTCGGAACGTTCCTGTGTCTGGGGCTGAAAATACCCTATTACACCTTCTTTGGCAAAGATTGCGGGGTACGGCCAACCGAACCACCGCGCAACATGCTGGTGGCGATGGGGATGGCCGCGTTTTTGTGTGTCTTCATCGGTGTTTATCCGGCATGGCTTTACGACAAGCTGCCGAACCTCGTTGATTACCACTCTTACACGCCAACCCATATCGTCTGGGCGTTGCAGATACTGCTGTTTACCGCCATGGGCTTCTTCATGCTGCGCAAGAAACTCGGGGGGCTGCGCAAGATTACCCTGGATGTAGACTGGTTCTACCGGAAGGGTGCGGGCCTGTTTATGCGGTTCGTGTACCACGTGGTAACCCCCATCGAGAACTGGTTTATTCAGGTGTACCGTCACGTGTTCCGCGGCAATCTGACACTTGGCACAAAAGGGCTGTGGCTTGACAAGAACGTTATTGACGGGGCTGTCAACGCCGTTGCAGCGGCGGTGGTGAAAGGGGCCGGCACGCTGCGGCAGATGCAAACCGGACAACTCCAGCATTACGCCCTGGTTATGGTGGGATCACTTTTAATCCTGAGCCTTTATTCACTGTTCTGAGGTTATAGCGTGATACACGAATCCAATCTATTAAGTTTGCTTATATTTCTCCCAGTCCTCGGCGCGGCGATAATCGGCCTTGCCCCGCGCAATGACGGGTGGTCACGCTGGATCGCCCTGGCTTTTACGTTGCTGGTTTTTGTTGTTTCGCTTCCGCTGTGGTTTTCCTTCGATACCGCCAGCCACGAAATGCAGTTTGTTACGCGGGTGTCATGGATACCCGCTTTCAACATTAACTATGCCGTCGGAGTGGACGGTATCAGCGTGCTGCTGGTGTTGCTCACCACCCTGATTACCCCGCTCTGCGTGCTCTGTTCATGGAAGGCTATTGATACGCGGGTCAAGGAGTACATGATGGCGCTCCTGGTCATGGAGGCGGCGCTAATCGGAGTCTTTGTGTCGCTCGATTTGTTCCTGTTCTTCGTCTTCTGGGAGGCCGAACTCATCCCGATGTTCCTTATCATCGGAGTATGGGGTGGTCAGCGCCGGGTATATGCCGCGTTGAAGTTCTTTCTCTATACGATGACCGGAAGCCTTCCGATGCTGGTGGCAATACTGGCGCTGTATTACACGGGCGGCGAGACGTTTGATATTCGGGAATTATCGAAAGGAGCATACAGCGCAACGTTCCAGTTCTGGGTGTTCTGGGCTTTTTTCCTGGCCTTCGCGATCAAGGTCCCGATGTTCCCGTTTCACACCTGGCTGCCCGATGCCCACGTCGAGGCGCCCACCGCCGGTAGCGTGATGCTGGCAAGCGTGATGCTGAAGCTGGGTACCTACGGATTTTTGAGATTCAGCTTGCCGATGGCACCCGATGCGAGCCACGCTTTTGCGCCGATCATTCTGGCGCTTTCGTTGATTGCCATCATCTGGGGCTCATACATGGCGCTGGTGCAGACCGATCTCAAGAAGTTGGTTGCCTACTCCAGCGTCGGGCATATGGGATTCGTTACATTGGGAATATTCGTTTTTAACTCACAGGGTATCGAAGGGGCCATTCTCCAGATGGTCAACCACGGGATTACCACCGGGGCGCTGTTTCTCTGCGTGGGAATAATTTACGAAAGAACCCACAGCCGGCTTATCCTGGATTGCAGCGGGTTGCGGATGACGGTGCCGATTTATGTGACGCTGTTGGCTATTTTTTCATTTGCTTCCTTCGGGCTTCCCGGGACGAATTCGTTTGTCGGGGAATTTCTGGTGCTGGTCGGAACCTTTAAAAGCAACCTGTTAGCCGGGGCAATCTCCATCGGCGGGGTGGTGCTCACAGTGGCCTACATGCTCTGGATGTTGCAACGGATTGTTTGGGGGGAGCATAGCCGGGAGGAGGGCGTTGTTGTTGCCGACCTCAACGGTCGCGAGATCGCAACGCTAGTGCCACTGCTGGTGCTGGTTTTCTGGATCGGCTTCAATCCGGAACCGTTCCTCGACAGGATACGGGCGAGCGTCAAACATGTCGTGTCGGAGATGTCGTCGGTTCGGGGCGTCAACAATATCGAAGGACATAATGACGTGGTACATCCGCCGCTGCCTGACCGGAGAGCTCAGCATGCCGTGGTGAACACCGCCGCAGCCGACCGGGCACCTGCTGACTCATGCCGCGCGCCGCCTTGTCAAATCTCTAACTGGGATCGGAAACAGACGCTATGAACTTTGCCATATCCAATTTATTGCCTGTGCTTCCCGAGGTCTTCGTGCTGACCATGGCGTGCGTGATACTGATTGCAGATTTGTTGATCAGGCAAAGCGGCAGGATGGCCACCTACCTGCTGGTGCAACTCACCTTGCTGGGCTGTTCGCTGATTATCGTCGGCACGCACGAAAACGGCGTGGTATATGCCTTTCACGATATGGTCGTCGATGATCTGATGTCCGATGTGCTGAAACTGCTGACCTGTCTGGCGTTGTCCATGATGCTGGTATATTCGCGCCAATATCTCACTGCGCGCGACCTGTTCACCGGCGAGTTCATGGTGCTGGTCTTGTTCGCGCTGCTCGGCATGATGGTGATGATCTCCGCCAACCACTTCCTCACCCTGTATCTCGGTCTGGAACTGCTCTCTCTCAGCCTGTACACGATAGTTGCCTTGCAACGCGATTCTTCCGTCGCCATCGAAGCATCGATGAAATACTTTGTGCTTGGCGCGCTGGCTTCCAGCCTGTTGTTATACGGCATGTCGATGCTGTATGGCGCGACCGGCGCGCTGCAGTTGAGTGTTGTGTCGCAGGCGATTCAGTCCGGCGCGGCGGACAAGAATTTGCTGGTGTTCGGTCTGGTGTTCATGGTCTCCGGCCTGGCCTTCAAGCTCGGCGTAGTGCCCTTTCACATGTGGGTGCCGGACGTGTATCAAGGTGCGCCAACCGCCATAACCATGCTGATCGGCTCGGCTCCCAAGCTCGCTGCATTCGCCTTTGCTGCGCGCATTCTGGCCGAAGGGCTGCAACCCCTGGTGCAACACTGGTCGGGTATGTTGATTATTCTTGCGATTGCTTCGATGGCGCTCGGCAACATCTCCGCGATCGCACAAACCAACCTCAAACGCATGTTCGCCTACTCGACCATTACCCACATGGGATTTTTGCTGCTTGGCTTATTGAGCGGCAACACCGAGGGTTATGGAGCGTCGATGTTCTATGTCGTGGTGTACGCGCTGATGTCGCTGGGCGCGTTTGGCATGATCATGCTGCTATCTCGCGCAGATGGATTTGAGGCCGATACCCTCAATGATTTCAAGGGGCTCAGCAGGCGCAGCCCGTGGCTCGCTTTCCTGATGCTGTTGCTGATGTTTTCCATGGCCGGCGTGCCGCCCACGGTCGGTTTCTACGCCAAATTTTCAGTGCTGAACGCTGTCGTGCAGGCGGGACATATCTGGCTGGCCGTCGTTGCGGTATTGTTCTCGCTGATCGGCGCGTTCTACTACCTGCGCATCGTCAAACTGATGTACTTCGATGCGCCGGAAAGCCACGCAGCGATTACCTTCGAACAAGACACCGTGTTGCTGATGAGTGCCAACGGTTTGGGAGTATTGTTGCTTGGCTTGTTGCCAAGCAAGCTGATGTCGGTTTGCGCCGTAGCGGTACAGCAATCGTTGTTGCTGCATTAAAGCCGGGCTGCCATTATCGCTGTGCTAAAACTCCCGCCGTGAGCGGGAGTTTTTGTTTGGATCACCGAATTATCCGGTAAACGTGGCAAAATGCACCCGTCGGAAAAACAAACGAGGAGGCGAGATGGAAGCATATTGGATATGGTGGTTGGCGGCGGTGGCGCTGGTGATAGCCGAAATGTCCAGCGGCACGTTCTATCTGATTGCCGTCGCATTCGGGCTGGCGGTTGCAGGTTTCGTTGCGTATATGGGTGTGGCGTGGAGCGGACAGGCCATCGTTGCGGCAGTGTTGTGTTCGGCGAGCGTGGCGGGCATCTATCGGTGGAATAAACAACACGCCCGCCCGCATGAGAATGTCAACTTCGCCAACGATATCGGCCAGACCGTGCGCGCCGTGAACTGGTCGGACGAACGCCATGCCCGTGTCAGCTATCGCGGGGCGGAATGGGATGCCGAACTGGCGGGCGAAGCGGTGGCGGACGCAGCCCGGCAGACATGGCGCATCAAGGAAATTTCCGGCTCCCGTCTGATAATCGAGTAGCTCGGTCTTCGAGCAACGCGGATGTAATTTGTAACCACCTCAACGCAAGGAGAAAAACATGGATATGTTCGTCATCGTATTGGGAATCTTCGCGGTAATTCTGGCCTTTCAGTCGATCAAAATCGTGCCGCAGCAAAACGCGTGGGTGGTCGAGCGGTTTGGCAAATACAACCGGACGCTGGAACCCGGCCTGAATATCGTCATTCCGTTCATGGACCGCGTCGCCTATCGCCACCGTCTCACCGAGTTCCCGCTGGATATTGCTCCGCAGGTCTGCATTACGCGCGACAACACCCAGGTGCAAGTGGACGGGGTGCTGTATTACCAGATCACCGATGCCTCGCGTGCCAGCTATGGCACCTCGAATTATCTCGCCGCCATCACCATGCTCGCGCAGACTGCGCTGCGCTCGGAATGCGGCAAACGCGACCTGGATAAATTGCTGGAAGACCGCGATGCGATCAACCGCACCGTGGTATTCGCGCTCGACGAAGCCAGCCCGAACTGGGGCGTGAAAGTGCTGCGCTACGAAATCAAGGACATCACCCCGCCGCAGCAGGTGCTCGCCGCGATGCAGAAACAGATCACCGCCGAGCGCGAAAAGCGCGCGCTGATCGCCCAATCGGAAGGCAAGAAACAGGAAGAAATCAATCTCGCCGAAGGCAAGATGACCGCCTCGATCCGCGAATCCGAAGGATCAAAACAAGCTGCCATCAACAACGCGCAGGGCGAGGCGGAAGCCCTGCTGCTGGTTGCCAACGCCACCGCCGAATCGATCAAGGTGGTAGCAAACGCGATTCAAAGCGAAGGCGGCCTCGTCGCCGCCAACCTCAAAGTCGCCGAAAGATTCGTCGATGCGTTCGGCAACATCGCCAAACAAGGCAACACCATGATCCTGCCCGGCAACGCCGCCGACATTGCCGGAATGGTCGCCACCGCGATGCAGGTGATAAAGAAAAGTTGATGTTTTACGATGTCGGCTTGCAAAATTAAGGTCACGAAATGACATCTGCCAATTTGCCAAACGGTTCCTCTGAAATTCTGCAAAATGAGCTGATTCTTCCCGGTTTTATCTCGATACAGCCGGAGGGGGTGATCATTGACCTGCGCGCACAGGCTCTGGCGGTCGGCGGGTTTGAGTTTTTTGTTAATCGGTTGTTTACCGGAGAGATGCGCTTTTCCGGCTTGGACTATGCCGCTTTTCTCAAATTGCTTCATGATGCTGACTGGCTGGCAGCGATGCAAGGCAAGTGCGCCGAGGCAAGAATTGCTACGAAAATTATTCGGTTTTCGCCGCAGCGCCAGGCGCTCTATAGGGCAGTCAAGCTACTTGATAGAGGGAATAGTGCCGAATATGTTTTTGAGCCGGCCAGTATCGAGGAAACTTATGAAGAGCCGGTTTATGGCGAACCCGGAGAGGACGGCGTACCGCCGGTCACCGGGTATGTGAGTAAAACCAGGCAAGTGCCGACCAAGCTGGATTTCGATGAGTTTGTCGCCGCTATGTGGCTGAAAGGGGTGAAGTTCGGCATCGACGCGGATGCGGTGCGCCAGGCCATCGCGAGCGGCGCATCGGCCCGCGTAACGATCGCCCGGTATCTTGCGCCCACGGAGGGGCGCGATGCCGGAATTCAGGAGGTGCACCTCGAGTTGCGCCGCGATAATTCCCCCAAGATTTTGCGGGATGGCAAGGCCGACTTGAAGGCATTCAAAAATCGTTTTCCGCAAATTGCCAAAGGGAAGCGCTTGCTCAAAAAAGTCCCGCGAGCGTTGGGCAAGCAGGGCTACAAGGTGACAGGCGAAATCATCGAGCCGGGAATTCCAAAAGAGCTTGATCTACACGCGCTCGCGTCGGCGGGAACACGCGTGGAGCAGGCGTCCGATGGCGAATATATCGTGTCGATGCTGGATGGTTTCATCATGCTGGATGAGCAATCGAACAGTATTTCGGTTGTCGAAAAAATCGAAACCACAGGGGGCGTCAGCGCCAGGACGACTGGTGATCTGGAGCTGGGAGTGGACGAATTCGTCGAGCATGGCGAGGTGCAGGAAGGGTGCACGGTGAAGGGTAAGCACATGACCTTTCTTTCCGATGTCTTCGGCAACGTGATTTCGCGAGGCGGCAACATCTTCATCGCCGGCAACGCGGCGGGTGGGCGGGTGGAATCGCAGGGCGGAAATGTCACCTTGGGCAAACATGTCGCGCGCGCCATGGTTCGCGCCCGTGATGGGGAGGTAACGATCCATCACTGCGAGCACAGCACAATTATCGGCAGAATTGTCCGTGTCGAACATGCGGTAAGCTGCGAAATAATTGCCGATGAAGTGTTCGCAGATGCTGTTGAGGGATGCATGATTGCAGCCGAAAAAATCAAGATCGCCTCCGCCGGTGAATGCCGGGGCAAAGAGACGCTGGTGACGATGCTGGTCCCCGATTTGTCGGAATTTGATCAAAGTATCGCAGCGTTGAAAAAGAAAATTGTCGAGGATCGGGAAACCAGCAAAACTAGGATGCAAGAAATTGAGTCGTTGAAATCTGACCAGGAGTTCGCGAAGTATCTGGCGTTGCATGAGCGGATCAAAAGCGGCGCAATCAAACTGACGGAGGATCAAGCCGGCAACTGGCGGAAACTGGTGGAAAATAACGCCAAGGCGGCCAATCAACTGGCAAAGCTCAATGCGGAAATGAGTGCGCTTGACCTTTCGGTTAAAGGATACGAGGAGGAGATTGCCTGTGCCACGCGTGACCGGAACGGAATGGGGGATGGCATCGCGTGTGTTATAGATCAAATTACTAGCCACACCATTGGACAGACCATGATGTCCGCTAACGGCGCAGATGTTTTTAACGGCATGTCGGGTAACGACATCAAGGCCGTCTTGCATAAAGTGGATAGCCGTAAGGCGCGGATATTCTCGGAGGATTCGGGCTCCATCGGCTGGAAATTCAAGGAATAAGCAGGACGGATTCAATAACCAACCGCAACAGTTTAATCTCTACGGGTTCAATTCCCCGCTCTTTGGAGCGAAGGCTGATTGAACCAGCGGATTGAAGAGCGCCGTTAATACCCCGCAGCAAGCTACGGGGTGCTTTATTGTTTATGCCTCTGAACCATTCTCAGGAGATGCACATGCTCCCTCCCTTGCGCGCGTAGCGCGCGGGGGAGGGGGCGTTTGCCTTGCTAATCGCCGTTGTTTGCCCCCATCCCAACCCCCGCAAGCAGGGGAAGGAGTGAACCAACAAGTGCCTGAGAATAGTTCAGAGGCATATTATTGTTTAGTAGCAGTTGGTTCTTGGATCCGCCAAGCAAATTGAATTTACCAGCCCGATTCGCGCTCCGGCGTGGCAGTGATTTTGTGGATGCTCAAATCCGCACCGTTGAATTCTTCCTCTGCATCCAACCGGATGCCGACCAACATCTTTAACGCGCCATACACCAGACAGCCGCCGGCGAAGGCTATCACCACACCGAGCAACGTGCCAAACAATTGCGCCATGAAGCTCACGCCACCCAGGCCGCCCAGAGCTTTCATGCCGAAAATGCCCGCAGCGATACCGCCCCATGCGCCGCACAAGCCATGCAGCGGCCATACGCCGAGCACGTCGTCAATTTTCCAGCGGTTCTGCGTGAGCGTGAACATCCATACAAACAGACCACCGGCCACGCCGCCGGTCAGCAGCGCACCCATCGGGTGCATCAGGTCGGAACCGGCGCATACCGCCACCAGCCCGGCCAGCGGGCCGTTATGCACGAAGCCGGGGTCGTTCTTGCCCAGCCACAGCGCGGCCAGTGTGCCGCCCACCATTGCCATCAGCGAGTTGACCGCAACCAGCCCGCTGATCTTGCTGATTTCCTGTGCCGACATGACGTTGAAGCCGAACCAGCCCACGGTGAGTATCCACGCGCCGAGCGCGAGAAACGGGATGCTCGAAGGAGGATGTGCCGAGAGGCGCCCATCCTTGTTGTAGCGACCGCGCCGAGCGCCGAGCAACAGTACCGCCGCCAATGCTATCCAGCCGCCCATCGCATGCACCACAACAGAACCGGCGAAGTCGTGGAATTCCGCACCGAATGAAGCATGCAGCCAATCCTGAACACCGAATCTATGATTCCAGACGATACCCTCAAAGAAAGGATAAATAAAACCCACCAACACGAAGGTGGCGGCAAGCATCGGGTTGAACCGCGCACGCTCGGCTACGCCGCCGGAAACGATGGCGGGAATGGCGGCGGCAAAGGTGAGCAGGAAGAAAAATTTGACCAGCTCGTAGCCATTTTTCTGCGCCAACTGTTCCGCGCCGGTGAAAAAATTGACGCCATAGGCGATGCTGTAACCGATGAAAAAATATGCCAGCGTGGAGACGGCAAAGTCGGTGAGAATTTTCACCAGCGCGTTTACCTGATTCTTCTTGCGCACCGTACCCAGTTCCAGAAAAGCAAACCCGGCGTGCATCGCCAACACCATGACGGCACCGAGCAGGATGAACAGCGTATCGCTGCCTGCTTTCAGGTTTCCCAGATTTTCCATGTCTTAACCCCTATGTGAGAACAAATCAGAAAACAGTAAGCAATTTCTGTTCCATCGACAAGTGATGTTGATTCGTAAAGGTTTTGTAATGTTTAGCGTCAGAGCAATACCAATGCGCGCGCTAATTAGGTGCGCTGCGCCGCGGTGCGCACAAAGACGGGGCGTTTGGTGGCGCTCAACCGGCAAGCGTGGCGCGGACGCTGGCACGCTTGCTGATGCGGATAAACCATGCGTCCAGGTTGGGATGGGCGCTACGCCAGTCGCGCCCGGTCTGGCGCAAATCCAGATAGGCCAGGGCGCTCGCCAGCGCGAGATCGGCCAGCGCGATGGAATCGCCTTCGCACCATTCGCTTGCCCCCAATTGATCTGCCGCATAAACCAGTGCACGCGTGATGGCGTTGTTGTGCAGGTTGATATTGCCGGCTTCCTGCTTCTCAGCAGGGCGCATGCTTTCGGTGCGCACCGTGACCGCGGAATCCATGATGCCATCCGCCAGCGCCTCCCAGCGCTTGACGCGCATACGCGCCCGCGCATCGTTGCGCGGAATCAGGATCGGATGGTCGTTCAGGCTGTCGGCAAATTCGGCGATCACCGGCGAATCGAACACGCAGGTTTCATCGTCGAGTATCAGCGCAGGAATCCGCCCCAACGGATTGACGCGCGCCACTTGGCTGCCCGGCCCGCGCGGCGGATCAACGACGTAATCGTGCGGGATGTTTTTCTCCAGCAGCACCAGGCGCACTTTGCGCACATAGGGGCTGGCGTTGGTGCCGAGCAGCTTCATGATGCGCTCCCTGTAAGCGATACTTATCCATGGTTCGTCTTGTTGTAACGTGCCAAGCCCGCAACAATTTGACAGCCGGTGACCCTACCAAAAATTCCACCAAGCCTTGCGTTTACGCCGATAGACAGCTTGATAAACAGCGTCATGAATTTTACTGATGGTTTCTTTTTCAGAATCGGTAAAAACGGATGCAGCCTTGCTCTCTACCTCCCGTACAGCATCCAGCAAAAGCGCCCACCCATCGGTCAAGCCGTTAAGCGAGGCCAGCCCGTTCTTCAAGACACCGGCTTCCGAACCATGCCCGCATCGCTCAAGCGAGCCGACAAGGTTTTTCACGGCCTGAAACAATTCTTCATTTGACTTAAATATAATCGGATTCCCTCGTTGGTAAACGGTGTGCTTTACTCGGCAAGAGCCCGATCCAATGCGGGCTTCTGGCCCCGACCGTCCTTATCCCCACCCCTTGAGCGTCTTCTCCAGCCAGAACAGTCCGACGATAGTCTTGCTGTCGTTGATTTTGCCTTGCCCGATCCACTCTATCGCTTCGGCAAGTGACAGCTCGAACACTTCGAGAAATTCACCGTCGTCGAGGTGAGAGCCTTGATGGGTGAGGCCACGCGCCAGGAAATATTCCATGCGCTCGTCGGCATAACCGATACATGGCCACACCGTGGTCAGATGCGCCCATTCGTCTGCCACGTAGCCGGTTTCTTCCAGTAACTCGCGTTGCGCGGTGATCAGAGCATCCTCGCCGTGATCTATTTTTCCGGCAGGCAATTCGATGAATTCGCGTTGCGGCGCATAGCGGTACTGCCGCTCCATCACCAGATTGCCGTTATCTAATATTGCCAGCACTGCCACTGCACCGGGGTGAGTGATGTATTCGCGGCTGCTTACCGCACCATCGGGCAGAAGCACGCTATCTTTGCGTACCTGCATGAAACTGCCTTCATACATCAAGGCCGAGTCTATGCGGGTTTCTTTCAAGTTCATCGTCGTTTTTTATTCACAAAATCATCAGGGCACGCTGTTCCGTGCCAAGGGGGACACCTGTTGAATCAGCAGGCCATTAATCTTTTACCGCTTCCACCGGGGTCGAGATTTTCACTTCATCGCTCACGCCCGGGACGTACTTGGTCATGCCGAATTCAGAGCGTTTGAAGGTGGCGGTGATATCTGCGCCGCAGGTTTGTTTCTTGTTCATCGGGTGGGGCGCACAGCGGAAATTGGAGACGGTGAGCGTCAGCGGTTTGGTCACGCCGAGCAGGGTAAAGCTGCCCTCGGCTGCCACCACCTTGTCACCGTCGAACACCAGTTTGTCCGAAGTGAAGTGCATGGTCGGGAATTGCGCGACGTTGAAAAAATCCTCGGACTTCAGATGCTCGTCCCATTTATCCAACCCCATATCGAGGGATGCGGTAGCAATGGTAAGTTCCACGCTGCCTTTTTTCGCGGCGGTGTCGAGGGTAATGTTGCCGCTGCTCTGGTTGAAGCGGCCGCGTTGGGTTGAGAAACCCATGTGGTTGACCTCGAACATCGGAAAGGTATGCCGGGGATCAACGGTATAGCTATCCGCAGCGAACGCGGGCGCGGCGAGCAGACCGGTCAAGGCGATTGCGACGATACTCGTAAAGTTTTTATTCATGGGGCTTCTCCCTTCAGGGTGGTTAACGGACAATATGGGAATTACTTTTTTGCTGCAACAACGACAAAACGAAAGCGGATCTGTACTGCGTCGGCTACCACGCTGGGGTCTGACCAGACGCCGGAACCGATGCCATAATCGAGCCTGTTGAGCGGGAACTGGCCCTCGACGATCAGTGTATCAGCTTCCTGTTTGAGCGTGAAAGGGGCTTTGATGTCCAGCGTCTTTCCCTTGATGGACATCTTGCCGAGCACCTCGTAACGACCCTTGTCCAGGCTGCTGATACCGCTGGACGAGAAGCTGGCAGCAGGATATTTCTTGCTGTCAAACCATGCCTTGCCCGCAACCTCTTCATCTGCTTCTGCGCTACCGGTGTCGATGCTGCCCAGATCGATATCGATGCGCGCCGTGCCGGCTTCCGGCTTGGCCGGGTTCACGGCGATCTGTGCCGTGAACTTTTTGAAGCTGCCCTCCACCGGCACGCCCATTTGTTTTGATACAAAAGTAATGCTGCTTTGCTGCGGGCGAAGCACGTTGAACTCTGTGCCGGGTGCCGGCAAGGCCGCGAGCAGCAGCGGAATAATCAGAAAACGTTTCATGATGTTCTCTTCAGGGACGGAATCATGCGCGCCAGTATATCGTCGCGCTCGATGAAATGGTGTTTGAGTGCGGCTCCGACATGGGCAAATACCAGGCCCAGCATGAGAAAATTCAGGCTTTCATGCACCTCTTTGAGCAATTCCCCCAATTCCTTGCTTTTGGAAACCAGGTTGGGCAGCGGCAGCACGCCGAACCACACGGTCTGGACACCCTTGGCGGAGCTCATCAACCAACCGCTTAACGGTATGGCGAATATCAGCACATACAACAGGTAGTGCGTGGCATGCGCCGCGATCTTCTCCCAGCGTTGCATCCCCGGAAGCGGCGGCGGGCGATGCGTGATACGCCACGCCATGCGCAGCACGGCAAGCAGAAAAATGGTGACCCCAATCCACTTGTGATAGCTATATAGCTGGAGCTTGTTCGGCGACAGGGGTAAGTCGTGCATATACACACCAAGCGGAAAGGCGGCAAAGATCAGCAGGGCGATTGTCCAGTGCAGGGTGATGGCGGTGCGGGTGTAGCGATTGGTCATGGTGATTTTCCAATTCCCTTGATCATTTGAACAGTTCATATCTTAACTCGTACCGGTTCAAGAGGCATATTGGAATTCGCCACCGTTCCCGGCAATTGCCGCTGAGGCTATGCTGCACGGGAGTGGCTAGCCTGTTTTGCGCTTGGTTTGTATTGTTCCGACCCGGATCAATCTCCTAAAGTCAATAGGCTGAAATATCTAGATATTTCGGCCTATACCAATATCGATAAATAGTGCGTATGGTGCGCGTCCATGTGTAGATTGATGGGGAACGAAAATGGTTAATCGTCTGACCCGCTGTATTGGGCTGGCAGTCTTGCTGTCGGTGGCAAATGTCGCCCCGGCTGAAGATTTTATCATTGGCGCAGGCGCCACCTTTCCCTCCACGGCTTATCTGAGATGGGCCAATAACTACCAAATGGAGACCGGCATCAGGGTGTACTACAACCCCACAGGGTCCAGTGACGGCGTCGAGCAAATTCTGCACAACACCGTTGAGTTCGGCGCCACCGATATTCCAATGACACAGGAAGACTTGGAAAAGAATGGCTTGATCCAGTTTCCGTCCTTGGTTGGTGGCGTGGTACCCGTGATTAATCTGGCGGGTGTCGCCGAGGGGCAGCTCAGACTTTCAGGCAAGGTGCTGGCCGATATTTTTATGGGCAAGATTGCCAAGTGGAACGATGCGCGTATCGCCGCCGACAATAACAGCGTGAAGCTGCCCGACCTGGAAATCAATGTGGTGCATCGTATCGACGATTCCGGCCTGACACGGATTTTTACCTCCTACCTGTCGCAAGTCAGCCCGGAGTGGAAGTCTGGCATGGGTGTGGGCAATACCGTTCCCTGGAAAACCGGTATCGGCACCCACGGCAGCGGAGGGATGGCTTCTTATGTAAAAAGTGTCAGTGGTTCCATCGGCTATCTGGAATATACCTACGCCATGCAAGATAAAATAAATTACGCCCAGCTGAAAAACCGCGACGGCAGCTTCGTCAAACCATCTGAAGCCTCGTTCAGGGCCGCTTCCATTGGCATCGAATCATCCAAATGTTTCTGTGAACCCATGATCAACAAATCCGGCAAGGAAGCCTGGCCCATCACCAGCGCCACTTTTATTCTGGTTCACAAATCTGCGGACGCCAAAAAAGTCCTGGAATTTTTCGAGTGGGCTTACGACAAGGGGGACAAGAGAAATCTTGAAGCAGGTTATTTGCATCTGCCGGCAGAAACCCAGAAAAAGGTATTTAATATTTGCTGGGATCAAACTCCCGGGATTAGATTCAGGATGCCGTGGAATTAAGCTGTTGCGGAGAAGTTTTAGTACCCATATTCGTATTGTTCGGCAAGCTGAACGATGATCTGTTTCATGTGGAATTGACCCGATGCGTCGTGTCGTAATAACAGTGGACAAAAAATCATGATGGACTTGGTGTGGACAGGGCAATTGAGTGTCGGGAATGCAATTCTCGATTCCGATCATAAAAAACTGATGGGATTGGCCCAGGATATTGACTGTGTAACTAAAGCGAGAGACTACTTTGCCGTGTCACGCGCGCTCAAACGGCTCAATGCCTGCATGAATCACCATTTTTTGAACGAGCAACTGTTCGCGCTTGCACTCGACATTCCTTTCGTCAAACACCAGATCGATCATCAGAACATTCTGGCAGAAATAAATCTTACAAGACATGAAGTGGAGAAGGATGGCGTAACGGCCATATACGTAATGGAGCATTACGCTCAGTTTTTGCGGGATTGGCTGATCGGGCACATCACCGATGAAGACATGCAGATGAAACGAATGCTGCAAACCCGCCCATACGACTTCAAGATTGACGGAGCGGATGCCTGTAGTTGCTGTTGACCGTTAACAGATTCAATCAACATCGGGAGTGGCGAACATAATGCGAATCAGGAAAATATTAGGCAGGGTAGTCAAAGAGCATATCAACCACAGCGTCGCCAAGCTGGAAAATAACCGCTATGCGGTTGGCCAGCTGACAATCGGGCAAGTGGTAGAGATAGACGCCCAGTTTGATACGTTGGAGGCGGCGTTTAAACACTGGGTAGCCACCTTGCCCATGCACGACAAACCGGTACGGACGGGATGCGGTGACGAGCATATGGCACAGCCGTAGGCGGCATGGGTTATAGCTATACGGCGTTTCATCAAGACGCGAAAATATTACCTCAAGGAATTAATGATGGCCTTAATATGGAAAAATCATTTGAGTGTCGGAAATGCCGTGCTGGATTTGGAACATAAAAATCTGATAGGAATGATCAATAACATTGAATACCTGATTAACAAAAATGACATTCACGCCTTGTTGAGGGCGATCGAATCGCTCAAGAACTGTGCGCAGGCTCATTTTGCAAACGAGGCCAGGTTTGCGCGGACGCTCAATTTCCATTTTGAGCAACACGAACTGGCACATCGGCATTTGTTGAAGAAGCTTGAGTCCACATTGAGCCAGTTGGTTGGGGGCGACATGTTGAACGAAGCATGGTGCGAATACGCGATGGGGCATTACCCCATATTTTTGCGGGATTGGTTTATCGAGCATATCAGCGGCGAGGATATGAGGTTGAAGCCGGTATTGCAAAGTTATCCGTATGACTTTAATCCGATTTGAACCGGTGATCCTTCGCCGCATCGTTGCTGCGCCCGCAGACGAATTCAGCAGATGATCCGGCGCTTGTGTTGTTAGAGGCAACATAGCGTCTTGAAGTTTGGCTTACCCCTATTTTGTTGCAAGGAAGAGGAAGGTGGCGCATATGAAAATTCGCTTGTTAATAACTGACGATCATGAATTGGTTCGTGCGGGGCTGGTGCAATTCCTGGGGTCATCGCCGGGCATCGAGGTGGTTGCCGAAGCGTCCAGTGGTGATGAACTGTTGGCGACATTGCGCGCTACCAAGGTTGACCTGCTGTTGCTCGATATGTCCATGCCCGGCATGAGCGGCGAGGATTTGATCGCCCGCATCAAGAGCCGCTACCCCGATATGCGTATTCTGGTCCTCAGCATGCATAATGAAACAGAGGTGGTGTTGCGCGCCATGAAAGCGGGCGCGTCCGGCTACATCTGCAAGGACTGTTCGCCAAAAATCCTGCTTGAAGCGATCCGGAAAGTTGTTGAGACGGGCAAATATCTCGAACCGGAAATGGCTGAGCGGCTGGCCTATGTCGCCGCTTCGTAGGCCTATTCTTCCGGAACGTGAGTTGCAGGTCTTGCGCCTGATCGTGCAAGGAGAAAGCCTCAACGAAATTGCCAGGCAACTTTTTGTCAGCGACAAAACGGTCTGCATGCACAAAGGCCGGATACTCGGCAAGCTTGGTTTGAAAAGCGTTGCGAAAGAAGGCGCGCCGTTGCGCATCGGGCACCATGCCGGCTTGCCAAGGTGCAAGCAGGTCGGGAAGCAACGGCGGTCGTTGAACGAATGCCTGCAAAAAAACTTGAGCGAAGGCACGTGTTCGTGAGCCGGGCAGACGAGAAAGACCAACACAAATTGCGACTATTGGCAGCAGCCAAAATGGAGCCTGCAAACGCTCCTGTCACCGTGACCCCTGTACAATGGCCCCGTTGTTGGACGGTGCTTGATTTGACGTGGGGAAGGAAATGAAAATGTTGAAAGCAAAAAAACTGCTGTGTCGGCTATGTGCAGCTGTTTCATCGACTGTCATGGCCTGCGTAAATGTCTGGGCTGCCGACTACCCAAGCGAGCAGGATTATTTTCAGGAACTGCCCGTTGTGCTCAGCGCCTCGCGTTTGTCGCAACCCATTTCGGAAACACCCAATGCGATGACAGTCATCGACCGCGACATGATCACGGCTACCGGCGCACGCAACATTGCCGATGTGTTCAAGTTGGTGCCGGGGATGTATGTGGGATATGAAAACGGGCATTCGCCCATCGTTTCATACCGTGGCATTACCGACGGCTATGCGCGCAGAATGCAGGTGCTGGTCGATGGACGTTCGATTTACCTGCCGCTATACGGGCAAGTGGACTGGACGGAACTTCCTCTGGATATCGGCGATATAGAGCGGATCGAGGTGGTGCGCGGTCCCTCCGCCGCTTCGCACGGTTCAAATTCCGTGCAGGGCGTGATCAATATTCTCACGCGCCGCCCCGATATTTTCAGGACACAGGTTTCAGCCAGACTGGGAGAGGCGGGTGTCGCGGATGTTTCGGCTCGCCTGGGCAGCGTGGGAGAGAATTGGGATTACCGGGTAACGCTGGCTTCGCGCGGCGATACCGGTTTTGATCCAAATGTTGCAATTACCGCAAATCTCCCGCTGAATGATAACAGCCGCGCACAGTTGATCAACACACAGATCAGCTACCGACCGACCGGCACAGACACTCTCGATGTTCGGCTCGGATACAGCAACGCCTCAAGGGGGCTTGGAGACCAGTTTCCGTCACCGTCTACTTCCGGAATTTTTGCCACATTGCGCGACCAGAAAGTCAGTTCCGATTTTGAACAGCTTAGCTGGTTGCGTACGCTCGGTGGAGATAACGATCTCCAGCTCAGTTACTACCACATAGGCAGGAATTCCAAAGACGAACGATACAGTATGCCCTGTGTTTCTATAGTTCATGCCAGCTGTTCTGCAGCCTTGACACTGGCCGCTCCAGGGAGCTATCTGGTTGCCGATAATGCCGTCATTCACCGCCACGATGTTGAATTGCAGCAGACGCTGAACATTGCTCATGATAATCGTGTGGTGTGGGGAATCGGAGCGCGTCAGGATGCGGTGGATTCCCCCAACAATTTGCGGTATCCATCGGTAAATTGGCGGGAGTACCGCGTATTCGCGCATGACGAGTGGCGCATTACCCCGGCAAGCTTGGTGAATATTGGGGCGATGGGTGAAAAAAATGTGCTGGGGCAAGCACGCGTTTCGCCGCGCATCTCATATAACTACCATCTATCTCCACGAAATACATTGCGTGCCAGTGTTTCGGTCGCCTACCGCAATCCTGAAATGATCGAGGAGTTGGGGAATATAAATACCCTGTTAAACAATGTGGGAGCCAAACAATATACCTGGCACAAAATTTCGGCGGCTGGCGGGTTGAGTCCGGAAAAAGCGATTTCCCGTGAAATCGGCTATATCGGGCGTTTGGACGATGTAGGCTCGACCCTTGACGTCAGGGCATTTCATGACCAGATCAGCGACATCATCTGGTTGGATCTCGTCCCTGACCCGAATTCAATCGTCACTCCGCAAAGCTTCAAGAGCGATTTCAACGCTTTTTATAGCGGGCTGGAAGGTACGCTCAATTACACATTGGGAGCGGGCAGCAAGCTGACCGTGAATTATGGGCATCAGGTTGCCGGCGCGGTTCCGTCGCGTGTTTCTCCCGTTGCATCGATCAATGCGTCGCTGCTAAGTTACGCCCG
This sequence comes from Gallionella sp., assembly GCA_023259035.1. GTDB lineage: Bacteria > Pseudomonadota > Gammaproteobacteria > Burkholderiales > Gallionellaceae > Gallionella. The sequence continues at coordinate 43,754 of JAHFRA010000006.1, read as the reverse complement.
CAAATACTCCCAGACCGTACCGCTGAATAGCGCCAGCTTGTTGCTTTCGCATGACTTCTCCGGCGGGATGCAACTCGGGGTGGGTTTTTACCATACAGACAAGGTTAAGGCTCTGGATGCGGGAACCCCGCAACCGTTGGCGCGCTATCTCGACTTGCGAATCGCTCAACGCTTCGGTTCATGGCAAAGCAAAAAAGGAAAAACGGGCGGAGGAGAAGTCGCCCTGGTAGTGCAAAACGCGCTGAGTGACCATCATTTGGACTACAGCATTACAGCCATTCAAAAGCGGCGCACCTACCTGACCGCAACGCTGGAGTTATAGGGCTAGCCATCGTGTTTCGGCAATTCGCCATCCGCTTGTTATCGAGCGCAGTCGCGCTGCTCCTGACGACCCTGGTTCAGGCGGGAACACTCAATGTCAGCCTGGTGTTGAGCGACAACACGCCGCCTTACCGGCAATTCTCGGCTGCATTCAACAAGGCTCTTGCCGCAAACAACGCCGATGTGACGGTTATTGAATCTCAGGCTGATGCACCCCCCACCTCCGGCAGCACGAAAATCGATTTGATCATTGCCGTCGGCGCGAAAGCGACGGAGTTTGCTTTAACCGATTCCAGCACGCCGCAACTGAGCGTGATGATCCCCAGAACCGCTTATGAAACGCTGCACGAAACGTCTTCCGCAAAACGTTCGGCAAAAGCGGCATCGGCGATTTATCTCGATCAGCCCTGGGATCGGCAGATGCATTTTATACAGGTCGCCCTTCCCAAACACAGCATAGTCGGCATGCTGTATTCGCCGGATACACACATCGTTCTGCCCCGTTTGCCACGTGGGATGTCGCTCAACGTCAAGTCGGTCAGCGCTACCGAAAGCCTGTTTGCCGCTCTGGAAAATATCCTGGCCAGCAGCGATGTGCTGCTGGTCATTCCCGACAGCGAAATTTACAGCAGCAGCAATGTGCGCAATATTTTGCTGGCCAGCTACCGGCAGAAAGTACCTCTGGTCGGCATTTCGCAAGCCTACGTGAATGCCGGTGCGCTTTGCGCCATCTTCTCCGCGCCCGAACAGCTTGCCGCGCAGGTTGTTGAAACAATCATTTCGTTTGCAAGTGGCGGAAAGCTACCCGAGCCGCAATATCCTGCGTCGTTCAGTATCGGAGTAAACCAGCAAGTTGCGCGCTCATTGGGGATCGAGATGGCTTCGCCCGATGCAATACGCGAGCGCATGAATAAAGTGGAGATGGGCAGATGATGAAGCGCTACGGTATCCGCCAGCAAGTCGCCGGCTTAACGTTTATCCCGTTGCTGATTATGGCGATTGGCTTCGAAGCCTTTTTCCTGCACGACCGCTTTGCGGATATGGACGAGGATCTGCGGAGCCAGGGAGAATTGATAGCCCATCAACTTGCCGCGAGCAGCGAATATGGCGTGTTTTCAAACAATCAGGCATTCCTGCAAAGCATTGTCAGCGGAGCCCTGCAGCAGCCGGATGTACGCGGCGCGGCGGTTTTGAATTCGGGCGCCGAAATATTGGCCAGCGCGGGCGAGTTTTCCTCCTCCCTGAAAAGCAGAATTATCGGCAAGAATCCGTTATTGGGACCAATTGAAAAAATGGATGAAGCGGTCATTCTGCCGCAGCCGACAAACAGCGGAACAGGCAGCATGTGGGTTTATCACGCAATTATTCCCGCACAAATTGTATTGGATGATGGTGGCGCGACAACAGCCATAAAACCGACAGGCGCAGTTATTGTGGAGATCAGCAGGCTTCGCAAAGAAGGGCTCAAGACACGAATGCTGTGGGTTACATTGTCCGCAACAACCTTGTTTTTGATTCTCGCTTGTTACCTGGTATATCTCGCCAGCCGCAGCATTACTTACCCGATCCGCAAGCTCAGTGAAGCCGTGCAGCAGATCGGCGCAGGCAATCTCGATACGCGCGTTTCCCTGGCAACGCGCGTGGATGAACTGGCCACTTTGGTGCAAGGATTAAATGAGACGACCGCAAATCTGCAACAAGAGCGTGCGGGGTTGCAGAGCCGCATAGATAAAGCAACACAGGCGTTGCGCGAGGAAAAAGAACAGGCGGAACATGCCAGCCAGGGCAAAAGCCATTTCCTGGCAGTGGCCAGCCATGATCTGCGCCAGCCGCTGCATGCGCTGGGTTTATACGTTGCCGAATTGCAGCGCAACGTGTCCGGCACCAACCTGCAACATTTAGTCGGCCAGGTAGAGCAATCCATCGAAGCGCTTTCCGCGCTGTTGAATGCTTTGCTCGATATTTCCAAGTTGGATGCCGGCGTGGTTACCACGCACATACAAACTTGCGACTTGAGCGCCATACTGGCGCGCGTTGTGTCAGATTACCGAATGCCCGCACAGCTCAAGAATATTCGTTTGGTGGTGCGCCCCTGCACCAGGCACGTTATCAGCGACCCGCAACTTCTGGGGCGCATTCTGGGGAACCTGGTGAGCAACGCGATTCGCTATACCCGTCCGAACGGCTCGGTACTGATTGCCTGCCGGAAGCGGGGCGAACACTTGCGCATCGAGGTTCGCGATAGTGGCGTTGGCATTTCCAAGGCAAACCAGACGGACGTTTTTCGCGAGTTTTTCCAGGTGACACAAGCCCAACTGGACGCAAATAAAGGGCTGGGGCTGGGTTTGTCGATCGTGAAGCGGCTGGCGAAATTGCTTGGGCATCGTATGGAACTGCGTTCCGCACCGGGCGAAGGGTCTGTGTTTGCGTTGGAGGTGCCGGTTGCGACCAGCGCCGGTCAGCGCGTATCAAGTATTCAATCTCTCCTTGACCGCGAGCCTGGGGTTGATGAATCGCTGCTAAACGGAATAAGGGCGCTGGTAGTCGATGATGACGCGGCGGTGTTGTCCGGCACATCCGGCCTGCTGCGGTCATGGGGCTGCGAAACCAGCTCGGCAGCCTCGTTTTTACAGGTCGAGCAGCTCCTGAGAGACGGCGCGACGTGGGATATTATTATCAGCGATTACCAGTTGGGAGGCGATATGGATGGCACCGATGTTATCGCCCTGGTGCGGCAGCACCACAACAAATTGATCCCCGGTATCTTGATCAGCGGGGATACCAGCCAGGCAGTCTTGAGTGTGGCAAATGAATGTGGGCACCATTTACTGCACAAACCCGTCAAGCCCGGCAAGCTGAGATCGTTGATCAAACACCTGCTGATGGAGGCTGACGGGGAAATGGAATCACCTCCCGGTAACTAGCTTCGTGAATCGGCTTTGCGGATGGATGTCTGCAAAAACGCCCAAGCCCGAATGGCATACGTGACATCAACTGCTAACGGACATCAGAGCAACCTAGCTTGCTTATTATTGTATATCTTCATAATATACGCACATGATTGATCTGGCCAAGATTACCGACTTCGATTGGGACGACGGGAACACTCGCAAAAACGACAAGCATGGCGTTTCAATGGCTGAATCGGAGCAGGTTTTTTTCAATGAACCGCTGCTGCTGATTGCAGATGCGAAGCACAGTCAAGCTGAATCCCGCTTTTACGCATTAGGCAAGACAGACGAAGGGCGAACATTGCATATCACTTTCACCTTACGTAATGCTGGCAAGAGGATTCGCGTAATTTCGGCTAGAGGCATGCACAGAAAGGAGCGTACGATTTATGAGCAAACAACTTAAAGCTGTTCCAAAGTTTGCCAATGAGGCTGAAGAGCAGGCCTTTTGGGAAAAGCACGACTCCACAGATTATCTGGATTGGACGAAAGCCCAACGGGTTGTGCTGCCTAACTTGAAGCCCACGACAAAAACGATTTCGCTGCGACTGCCCCAACATCTTCTGGATTCCATCAAGGCGGCAGCGAATTCTCGTGATGTTCCTTACCAGTCACTTATAAAAGTTTGGCTGCAAGAGAAGTTGCACAGCCACTGATCTTACATTTCACTTCCCGCTTTCAGTCAGATGGCTATAACCAGCCACCATGCAACCGTTCTTTTGTTGGCTGGTGGAATGGCTAGTAGTCCCATCAGTCGTTTCACCAGTGGTGTTAAACTATACGCCGTGATTTTCCGAATAATGGAGGCAAGTATATGAAACGGATTTTCTTGTTCATCTTGACCAATTTGGCGGTGGTGTTTGTGATCAACATCACGCTGCGCCTGCTCGGTGTGGATCGCTGGTTGAACCAGACAGGCGGCATAAATTTCAGCGCGCTGCTGGCGATGTCTGCCGTGATCGGTTTTGCCGGTTCGCTGGTTTCGCTGGCGATGTCCAAGTGGTCGGCCAAACGCATGGTTGGCGCGCAGGTCATTGAAACCCCGATTGACCCGACCGAACGCTGGCTGGTGGATGTTGTGCGCCAACAAGCGCAAGTGGCGGGTATCGGTATGCCGGAAGTGGCGATTTACGACGCGCCGGACGTGAATGCGTTTGCCACCGGCTGGAACCGCAACGATGCGCTGGTGGCGGTGAGCACCGGCCTGTTGCACAACATGAGCCGCGACGAGGCCGAGGCGGTGCTGGCGCACGAAATCAGCCACGTCGCCAACGGCGACATGGTGACGCTGGCGCTGATCCAGGGCGTGGTGAATACCTTCGTAATATTTTTTGCCAAGCTGTTCGGCTTTTTCGTGGATCGCGTGCTGCTCAAGAATGACGGCAGGAATGGCCGTGGCATCGGCGCTTTTGTCGCCGAAATGGCGGCGCAGTTGGTGCTGGGTGTACTGGCCAGCATCATCGTCATGTGGTTCTCGCGCCAGCGCGAATTCCGTGCCGATGCGGGCGGCGCCAACCTGGCCGGGCGCAACAAAATGATTGCGGCGCTCGAGCGTCTGAAGGCTAACCACGAACAGGTTACATTGCCGGAAAAAATGGCGGCATTCGGCATCTCCGGCGGTCACGGGTTCTCGAGATTGTTCATGACCCATCCGCCGCTGGATGAGCGGATCGAGGCACTACGCTCGGGACGTTAAGGCATCGAGAGGAACACAATAAACAAGGCCTGCAATCGCAGGCCTTTTTAATTTGATCAACAGGGGGCCGGTTAACGTATGCCGACGTGTTGTACCACCCATATTTTATGGGTGCTGTGGCGATCCGCAGTACCAGTCTGGGGTGTGGCAGGCGCCGGTTGTTGCTGTGCCGTGCTGACAGGCCGGGCATCGGGCGTGTTGTTTTGTTGAGCCGATGGCGTGTTTGGAATCGGCACTTGTTCGTGTTTGATATCTTCTTCTTCGTCATCGTATCGTTCGCGCGGCGGATTGCCGTCATATATCTGGCTCTTGCGACGCAGCAAGTAGGAATCGCGGATGAATTCATAGCGATCTACCGCGGCCTCATCCAGCACTTTTTCCTGATTCAGGAGCTGTTCGCGGCGACTGATCGCCTTGGACGCAAACATCTGGTTGCGGGTGCGCATGTGTTTGATGCCGCGCAGCAGGCTCAGGCGGCTATCTGCGTACAGGCTGACGCTATCACGCAGCGTGCTTGGCCCCAGAACAGGCAGGACGATATAGGGGCCGCTGCCGATGCCCCAGTAGCCCAGCGTCTGACCAAAATCCTCATTGTGTTTCTCGAGTCTATTCGCCACATTGAATAGGCCGAGTACGCCGAAGGTAGAGTTGATCAGAAAGCGCGAGCCGTCGGAAGCGGCCTGGTTGATTTTGAATTGCAGCAGGTCGTTGGCGGTGATGATGACGTCATCCAGATTGGAGAAAAAATTGTTCACCATGATCTTGCCGAAATCCGGCATCACAGCGCTGTAGCCCTTCGCGACCGGTTTGGCGACGGCTTTGTCCATGGTGTCGTTGAATTGGTACATGCTGCGATTGAACGATTCCAGCGGATCGGCAGGATTTTTTGCGTGAGTGGAGGCGCAGCCAGTCAGGACGAGGGTGGAAAGGGCTATAACCAGCGACTTGGTGGCTGTCGTTTTTTGGCGGCTGGGTCGAATGGTTGTAACCAATGGCTTATCCAGCGTCTTTTGCTGGGTTAGCCGGATGGCCAGTTGTTTTACCGGTAGTTCCATCAAAAAGGTGCGGGCGGTGTTCATGTTTTTCGGTTAGCTGGGAACCTGCGCGAATTATATGCGCTTTGGCTGATTCAGGTAAATGCGGATGCTGCGGTGCGCAGGGGCGCAGTCAGTTCACCCATGTGGAAGACGAAGCGGCCTTTTTGACGGTCTGCAAAATAATGCTCCAGGCTGAATTTTACCGGGCGAAAGGCGATTTCATTCCACGGGATTTCATTTTCGGCAAATAGCTTCACTTCCAGACTCTCCGCGCCGGGCCAGAAGTTTAGGTCGAGCAATCTGGCGCGGAACAGCAAATGCACCTGATTGATGTAAGGCAGGCTATACATCGAATACAGGTCGGTAACCGAGATACGCGCGTTGGCTTCTTCCAGGGTCTCGCGGATGGCTGCCTCGACCGTGGTTTCGCCGTTTTCCATAAAGCCGCCGGGCAATGTCCACAGGCCGTGACGCGGCTCGATAGCCCGGCGACACAGCAGGATTTTATCTTCCCATTCCGGAATCGAGCCGATCACCATCCTGGGGTTCTGGTAATGGATCGTGCCGCAGACCGTGCATATGTGGCGCAGACGATTGTCGTTGTCGGGGCAGCGTAATTCAATCGCTGCGCCGCAGGATGGGCAGAAGCTTATTTCCAGATCTGCCACCAGGAATTCCCCGAGTTTGCCTCGTCGGCAGTTGTTTCCCCGCTGTCGGAGAGGTGTGCAGGCACAGCGCTATTTATTGCCAGCACACGCCGGGCATCGTCGCGCAAATCTGTCATGCCCATTGCGTCGTAGGCTTGCGCCAGAATTTTCAGCGCGTCGCGCGTCGATGGGCTGTTCGGGTATTGCGTCAAAACACCTTGCGCCCGGTTCGCCGCAGCGATATGCGCGCCCCGGCGCAGGTAATAGCTGGCGACATGCAGTTCATATCTGGCCAGCGAGTTCACCAGATATTGCATGCGCAATCTGGAGTCCGGTGTGTATTTGCTGTTCGGGAAGCGCGCCACCAGATCCTTGAATGCGGCGAAAGAATCTTGCGTTGCCTTCGGGTCGCGCTCGGAGGGGTCTTGTCCGCCTATTGACCTGAGGGCGTTAATCTCGCCGTTGAAGTTGGCCAGACCTTTTACGTAATAGGCGTAATCCACGTGCGGGTTGTTCGGGTACTGTTTGATAAAGCGATCGGCGGCGGAGACCGATGATTCCGCTTCACCCTGGCGATAGTAGGCATAGGCCACTTCCAGCAATGCCTGTTGCGCGTAACGACCGTATGGATAGCGCGATTGCAGTGTTTCGTAAAGTTTAATGGCCGATTCGTAGTTGCCATCGTTCAATTCGGTTTTGGCTTGAGTGTAGTTTTCTTCAACAGACAGATATTTGGTCGGCGCGGAACCGTCCGGCAACGGATCGAATATGCTGCAAGCAGTTAACGTAAACATCAGGAATACGGCTAAACTATGGCGCATGACTAAATCCAGAAATAATTTGCGCGATTATACCAAAGGCGGGCGTGACGATTCCTTAAGTTCGCAAGAGCTTGGAGGATCACCCGTTTTTAACGAATCCGCGATCCGGCAAGCTGAATGCGGGATTGACACTAACTCAAACCGTGCCGCGCCCGACGCGCTGCGGTTTACCGTGGCCGATGATTGCGGGGGCATGCGTTTCGATCAGGTGCTGGCAAAACTGCTGCCGGCGTATTCGCGCAGCCGCCTGCAGGAATGGATCGCGGCGGGGCAGGCCACGCTGGACGGAGCCGCTGCTGCCGCGAAGCAAAAGGTGTGGGGCGGCGAGGCGATCGCCGTACTGCCGCAGTCGCATCCCGCCGAGCAACCGTACCAGGCCGAGAATATTGCGCTCGACATCGTTTATGAAGATGAGGCCCTGCTGGTGATCAGCAAGCCGGTCGGACTGGTGGTGCATCCGGGTAGCGGCAACTGGGAGGGCACGCTGTTGAACGCGCTGCTGCACTATGCGCCGCAACTTGAAGGCGTGCCGCGCGCCGGTATTGTGCACCGTCTCGACAAGGACACCAGCGGCCTGCTGGTCGTGGCTAAAACGCTTACCGCACAAACCAATCTGGTGCGCCAGTTGGAAGCGCGCAGCGTGCAGCGCGAATATCTGGCGCTGGCGTGGGGTGAGCTGCGTCACGGCGGCATGGTGGATGCGCCAATCGACCGCCATCCGGCCCAGCGCGTCAAAATGGCGGTGGTGGAGGGCGGCAAACCTGCCGTCACGCATTATCAAATCGAAGAGAAATTTATAAGCTGCACCCTGCTGCGCTGCCGTTTGGAAACGGGACGCACCCACCAGATTCGCGTGCATCTGGCGCATATCAAACATCCGTTGGTGGGCGATACTGTGTATCTCAAAGGCCCGCAAAAATGCGTGCCGCAACTGCGTACGTTATTGAATAATTTCCCGCGCCAGGCATTGCATGCCACGCGCCTCGCGCTGGAACATCCGGTCAGCGGTGAAATGATGGAATGGCACGCGCCGCTGCCGGAGGATATGCGGCAATTGTTGCAACAGATCAGGAGTGCGATGCGTGAACCAGCTTGAATATTGCATCATCCCCGACTGGCCTGCGCCCGCGCAGGTCAAAGCCTTGCAGACCACCCGCCAAGGCGGCGTCAGCGGCGCACCCTACAACAGCCTCAATCTTGGCGGCCATGTCGGCGATGCGCCGCTGGCGGTGGCGCGCAACCGCATGTTGCTCAATCATCTGCTGCCCAGCGAGCCGGTGTGGCTGGAGCAGGCGCACGGTACGCTGGTGGCAAATGCCGATGCCGCAAGTTGTCTGCCGCAGGCCGATGCCTGCATTGCCCGGCATCGCGCGGCGGTGTGTGTGGTGATGACCGCCGATTGCTTGCCGGTGTTGTTGTGCGATAAACAGGGCAGCGTGGTCGGCGCGGCACATGCCGGATGGAAAGGTTTGGCGGCGGGCGTAATAGAAGCCACCGTGCAGGCGATGAACGCCGCACCGCAAGATTTAATGGCGTGGCTCGGCCCGGCGATCAGTCAGGATGCGTTTGAAGTGGGCGATGAAGTGCGAGATATTTTTGTGAAATATGATTCACAGGCAGCCTCTGCTTTCATTCCCGGCCAATCCGGCAAATACTTCGCCGACATCTATGCACTGGCGCGACTGCGCCTCAACGCGTTGGGCATCACGCAAATTTACGGCGGGGACTGCTGCACTTACCGCGAGAGCGAGAAGTTTTTTTCCTACCGCCGCGACGGTGTGACGGGACGCATGGGCACGTTTATCTGTTTGGCTTGACCGGTAGTGTTCAAGTACTTATCGTTCCCATGCTCCGCGTGGGAACGATAAAAAGCAGCGGCGCCTTAATTCGTTATAATCTGCACCCTTATTTCCTGAATCAACTTTATGGCTGTTTTGCTGTGGATCGTTGCGGCCAGTTTGGCCGGCGGTGCGTTGAGCGTACTGTGTGCCGCAGTGTTCGCGCTCAACGATCATGCACAGCGCTACCTTGGCGCGATGGTGAGCTATGCCATCGGCGCGTTGCTCGGCGCGGTGTTTCTCGACATCCTTCCCGAGGCGATCAAGCTCACGCCGAATGTGCCCGCTTTGTTTGGCACGGTGCTGTTCGGCATTCTGCTGTTTTTTGTTCTGGAAAAACTGGTGTTGTGGCGGCACTGCCATCACGAGCATTGCGAGGCGCATGAACTGTTGAATGCCGAGCATAACCACGACCACGGGCGTAGCGGCATGATGATCATGGTGGGCGATACCTTCCACAACTTTGTGGACGGCGTCATTATCGCGGCGGCCTTCCTGACCGACATGCATCTCGGCATTGTCACCGCGCTGGCTATCATCGCGCACGAGATACCGCAGGAAGTCGGTGATTTTGCCATTCTGCTGCATTCCGGTTACAGCAAAACCAAGGCTTTTCAGTTGAACCTGATTTCCAGTTTCGCCTCGGTGGCGGGCGGCGTGCTGGGTTACTTCATCTTGCAGACCATGCAATCGTGGATACCGTCGTTGCTGGCGCTGGCGGCAGCGAGCATGATCTATGTTGCCGTGGCCGACCTGATACCCGGCCTGCACAAGCGCGCACAGCTGCGTGATACCGTGCAACAGGTTGGGTTGATCGTGCTGGGTGTGGCAACGGTCGGGTTGCTGATGGTGTTGATGGCGGAATGATGATCGAGGGACTAGCCCGGATATTTCCCCGGATCGCGTGATGATGGCGAGGCGATTTGCGGGCAGGTTTGCGCATCCCGCGCCAAGCCGATAGCCGCGCCTATTGGCGCGAAGATACCGCAATGCGACCGCCAGCACCCGCGAAGGCCTGCGCTACGAACCGGACATCACTCTTGTGGGCCTGCCCCCTGTATTCAGGCCGCTTTCCATTGATTCACCAAGGTAAACACCCGGCTCTGATGAAACAGCTAGCCATCTGACTAACCCAGCAAAAGGCGCTGGGTTAGTCATTGGTTATGCCGGGGGGCTCACAAGGGTTTGACCTATGCGGCGGCCATTAAAGGATAGTTAAAAGCGGTATTATTCCCTCCCCTTGGAAGGGTTAGGGCGGGGGTTAAATCTTCATCTGTCTTCTGAACTGAAGGGAAAAAAATGAAAAAACTGATCGTATTATTCATGCTGTGTTTGGTCTCACAGGCGTTTGCCCTTGAAGTGGCTGGTATCAAGCTGGACGACAAGGTTCAGGTGGGAAATGCAACGCTGCAATTGAACGGTGCGGGAGTCCGCACCAAAATATTTTTTGATGTGTATGTCGCGGCGCTGTATCTGGGCGAGAAAAAAACCAGTGCTGCGGCTGTGCTGTCCGATACAACCGAGAAACGCGTGGCGTTGCATTTGTTGCGCGACGTAGCTGCCAAAACATTGCTGGATGCTTTTAATGCCGCCATCGCCGCCAACCATGCGCCCGCAGAAATGGCTGTGCTGGATGCTTCGGTCAAGGAGTTTTCGGCAATTTTTAACACGATGTCTGAAGTGAAAAAAGGCGATGTCATCGCGCTGGACTATCAACCTTCCAGCGGAACCCAGGTCAGCGTGAATGGCGTTGCCAAAGGCAATATCGCCGGAGCGGCATTTAATACTGCATTGCTGAAAATCTGGCTGGGCGAGAAGCCGGCGCAGGGCGATCTTAAACAAAAGCTGTTGGGCCGGCAGTGATCGAGGCAGAGCTGCTGAATGCGGATGGTCATGCGGCAGGATTGAGCCGTGCCGCCCTGCGGCAGGCGATACAGGCGCAAGGCGAGGCGTGGCATGGTTTGGTGACGGAGCGTTGCCCGCATTTGTTTGCCGATGTGCCGGTATTTATAACTGTTGCGCAGATGCAGCAGATGCGCGAAGTGATTGATGCGCTGGAGCGGGTGGTAGGGTTGCCGGGGTGGACGAATGGTGTTCATTTCCACGCCCCTCTCCCTAACCCTGATGGAACAACTGATGAAACAACTAGCCATCCCACTAAGCAACCAGAAGACGGTTGCCAAGTGGTTGGTTATAGCCATTCGACTAAGCCCGCAAGCGGGCAAGTCGCTGGTTATCTCCCGCCTGCGGGAGAGGGAACAATTGTCGCCTCTTCGGCGCAGAATAATAAAACTCTCGGCGTGTTTTTCGGCTACGACTTCCACCTGAATGCCGATGGCGCGCATCTGATCGAAATCAATAGCAATGCGGGCGGCGGATTTTTGAATGCGTTGCTGCTCGACAGCCAGCGCGACGCTGCCTTGCCGGGTGTGGCGGTGGCGGAAGAAAACCTTGAGAAGACTTTTCTTGATATGTTCCGCAACGAGTGGCGGCTGGCGCGCGGCGATACGCCGCTCAATTGCATTGCTATCGTCGACGAGCAGCCGGAAGCACAATACCTGTACCCCGAATTCCTTCTGGCGCAGCACATGTTCGAGCGTGCCGGAATCGCGGCGTATATCGCCGATCCCGCTGTGTTGCATTCGCGCGGCGAAGGGTTGTATCTTGAATCTTCCGGCGACGACCGGAAGATCGACCTGGTGTATAACCGCCTGACGGATTTTTCCTTGCAGCAGCATTCCGTCTTGCGGCAGGCGTATCTGGATGGCGGCGTGGTGCTGACACCTGATCCGATGCACTATGCCCGCTACGCCGACAAGCGCAATCTGATGCGGCTGACCGACGCGGATGGGTTACGCGCGCTCGGAGCAAGCGATGCCGACATCGCCACTCTGCGGTTGGGTGTGCCGCACACCCTCATGGTGCGTCCCGAACTGGAAGAAATGTTGTGGCGGGAGCGCAAGCAATGGTTCTTCAAGCCCGCAACAGGCTATGGCAGCAAGGGCGCGTATCGCGGCGCGAATCTTACGCGCCGCGTGTTCGGTGAAATTATGCAGGGCGGTTATGTCGCACAGCATATGGCCGCGCCGGGCGAGCGCATGGTCTGTGCGGAGGCGGCGGAAGCGCAACCGCTCAAGTACGATGTGCGCTGCTATGTTTACGCCGCGCAGGTGCAACTGGTTGCGGCGCGGCTCTATCAAGGCCAGACTACCAACTTCCGCACGCCGGGCGGCGGCTTCGCGCCGGTGCGTGTGCTGGGATAGAATACAGTCATCTTTGCGGATCAGTTCATCATGACGGTTCATGCTTTTCTTGCGGTGGGACTCGGCGCGGCGCTCGGTGCGTGGCTGCGCTGGGGGTTCGGGCTGTGGTTCAATCCGGCATTGCCCGAATTGCCGCTCGGCACGCTTGCGGCCAATCTGTTCGGCGGTTATTTGATCGGATTGGCTGTCGCGTTTTTTCTCCAGCATCCGGGGCTGTCGCCGGAGTGGCGGCTGTTCATCATCACCGGCTTCCTCGGCGGGCTGACCACCTTTTCAACTTTCTCGGCGGAGACTGTCACACTGTTGCTGCGCGGACAGTACGCGTGGGGAGCGGGCATCATCGCGGCGCATCTCGGCGGCTCGCTGCTGATGACGGTGTTGGGTATTCAAACTTTCAAATGGCTTCAACACTAGGAGGCAACGATGGATCAGCTCACATTCTATGTCACTGAAAAACAGCTTCACGCCGGTATGCCATTGTATGAGTGGCTGCTCGAAGAGGCCAAGGCTCTCGGTATCCTCGGCGGCTCGGCGTTCCGCGCCATTGCCGGGTTCGGGCGGCACGGCAGGCTGCATGAGGAAACCTTTTTCGAACTCGCCGGGGAACTGGCGGTGAAGGTGGAGTTTATTCTGGACGACAAGCTCGCCGAGCAGATCATGCAACGGTTGCGCGCACAGAATTTGAATATCTTTTTTGTGCGCTATCAGGTTCAGTCGGGAATTGTTTGAAAGATGTTTTTTGATAAGGGGGCGTCATGAGTAAATCAGTTTTGCTGCGTTCGATATTGTTTGTTGCGGCAGGTGCGTTGCTGCCGTCCTTTGCATATGCCAATATTGGTGTCGGCGAGGCCAGCGGCTTTCTGCATGGTCTTGCGCATCCAACCAGCGGCCTGGATCACGTCTGCGCGATGCTGGCGGTCGGACTGTGGGCTGCACAGATGGGCGGGCGTTCCGTATGGGCAGTGCCGCTCACCTTCGTCGGCGTGATGGCGTTGGGCGGCGCATTGCCAATGATGGGCATCAGTCTGCCGTTTGTCGAACAGGGCATCGTGCTGTCGGTTCTGCTGCTGGGCGTGTTGATCGCCGCATCGGTTCGTTTGCCGCTCTGGTTGAGCAGCAGCATGGTTGGGCTGTTCGCGTTATGGCACGGTCATGCGCACGGTGCCGAGATGCCGGCAGCGGCATCTGGTATGGCTTACGCGCTGGGTTTTGTGATGGCAACGGCGTTGTTGCACATTATGGGTATCGCATTCGGTTGGGGAATGCTGCGGTCGGCGCATGAGCGGGTTATCCATGTTGCCGGAGCCGGTATCGCGTTGTGCGGGGTGTATCTGGCGGTGGCGTAGTTGATTGTTTTTACGACGGAGACGACCATGAAAAGATTCTTGTTGCTGGTATCATTTTGCTGTATAGCCGCTTCTGCGGCGCAAGCGGCGGTGCAGGGTAAGGAAGTCAGCTACCAAGCGAATGGCACGACTCTCAAGGGTTATCTCGCCTATGACGATGCCATCAAGGGCAAGCGTCCGGCGGTGCTGGTGGTGCATGAATGGTGGGGGCACAATGCCTATGCGCGCAAGCGTGCCGACATGCTGGCAGCGTTGGGCTATACCGCGCTGGCGGTCGATATGTATGGCGACGGCAAGCAGGCCAATCATCCGGATGAGGCGGGCAAGTTCGCCGCCGAGGTGAGCAGAAATATGCCGCTGGCCAAGGTGCGTTTTGAGGCGGGCCTGCAGTTGCTGCGCGGGCAAAAAACCGTGGATGCCAAGCAAGTGGCGGCAATTGGCTATTGTTTCGGTGGCGGCGTGGTGCTGAACATGGCGCGCATCGGCGAGGATTTGAAAGGCGTGGCAAGTTTTCACGGCTCGCTGGATACCGATATTCTTGCGCAACCCGGCAAAATCAAAGCGCGCATCGTTTCCTTTACCGGCGAGGATGATGTGATGATCACCGCTGGCAAGGTGAGCGCCTTCAAGCAGGAAATGGAAAATGCGCGGGCGAGTTTTCGTGTGGTCACCTATCCCGGAGTGAAGCACAGCTTCACCAATCCAGATGCGGATGCGTTGGGCAAGAAATTCGGCTTGCCGCTGGCTTACAACGCTGCTGCCGACAAAGACTCGTGGCAGCAAGCCACGGTGTTTTTGCGCGAAATATTCGGTGAAAGATAGGGCGGGTTTAAGTTGGAAGTGTAATGCTCCGCACTGGGGCGGCGTTCTTTAGTTTATCTGGAATCGGCAGTCATTGACGAAAGGTCGGTTTGTGCTACGGAGATCAGCGCGAGATGTAGTCGGCGAGTTTCTCGGTTGCTGTTTTATACAATTGACTTACTCTGGATTCGCTCAACCCCATTTCAGTAGCTGTTTGCCGCCCACTCAAGTCGCACATGATGCGCAGAATGAAGGCCTTTCTTTCGTTGGGTTGCAAGGTTTTTAGGCCGGCGACCGCACGGGAATATTCCTCGCGCTTCTCCACGATGGCAGAGGGTTCCATGCGCGAATCGGGAATGTCTTGTGTTTTGCCTTGAACGACTTCGTCGATACTCACGAAATTATAGCCGTAGGCGTCGCCTAGAATGGTCGTGATATCGTCCACACGCACCCCGAGCGCATCTGCGATCTCGATTTTGGTGGGCTCTCTATGCAGCAATGCTTGTAATTTTTCTATTTTTTTTGCGACCTTGTTGGCGCGTCTTCGCACGGATCTTTCAGCCCAATCGCCAACCCGAAGACCGTCTATGATGGACCAGCGGATCTTGTTCCACGCGAAGGTTGTGAATGACGCGCCAGAGTCCGCTTCGTGTTCGCGAAATGCCATGATCAGCCCGATCATGCCGTCCTGAACGAGGTCGTCCAGCATGATGCTGGAAGGCAATGTCCGGTGGATTTCTACCGCAATTTTCCTGACCAACGGCATGAATTCATTGATATTCACGGATGTTCCTGTAGCTGGGGTGTCGTGTTGCTCATCGGCATATTGTGGAGGAACTGTAGGTCTTGTGGGTGACTAATTTGTAAAATCAGAAGGTGGGTGGTTTCATCAAAGGAAATGCGACTGGCTGAAATTACTTTGGAGAAGATCGGCCTTCATCGCTCAGCTGTTTGAAAAACTGGTAGCATGGAACTTGTCAATTGACGATAAATCACCGGAAGCTCAAAAGCCGTTATTACGGAGTGGTGGTCTGTCATTGTTTTCTGCGCTTTTATCCGGAATCCGTCGAGCTAAAATGAATCCGTCAAGATCGGGGGAAATTATAATCCTGAGTGCTGCTCTCGCCGGAATTTTTGTTTTTTTATCGCTGTTATCGCCAACTGGCAAAGCTGCTGAAATCGGATTAAGCCGTAAAGATGTCGCCGGAACTTACCCTCCTTTAAACGTTTCAGCGGTTATTATTTCCGGGCAGATTGAAAACGGCGACGCAAAAAAAGTAGAGGCGCTACTTTCCGAGATAAATCGAACGGATGACGGTCACCAAATTCGACGCCTACTGATTCATTCACCCGGAGGTTTAATAGGAGAAGCCATGGAAATTGGCAGGCTACTGCGAGCTAATGGTGTTGAAGTGTTTATCCCTCAAGAAGCCAGTTGTATTAGCGCATGTGTCTTGATACTTGCCGGGGGTGCGGCCCGCACAATTATGGGTAAAGTCGGAATTGATTCCCCTCATTTCTTGAGAGCCGCAGGCCCCGGGGACGATGTACCGGCACTGCTGTCCAGATCCAAACAGATTATGCGTGATTACTTTCACTCAATGGGTGTGGCTGAGGATCTGGCCGACGCCATGTTTTTGGTTCCCAATGGGGGTGTGCGCGTTCTTCGTCAGGATGAGTTATCTCAATATCGACTGAAAGAATTTCGTTAACAATCTGGAAAGAGTAATGGCGTGTCAGGTTGCTGCCTGGCATCTGCTACCGGCAATATATCTGGCCGCAAAGCTCCATCGCCTTTCATGATAGCTACTACAATAACCGAAGCTCAGTTCGGCAATACAATAGCGGTCACACAAGTAAGTTCGCCGATAGTTAAACTCTATTGAATTTCGTTTTTCCGCGCACATATATTCCGGAAAGGATGCTCGCAAATGTGGGTTTTTATGGATTTCCTTTATGCTTCCCGCTGTTGATGTCCGCAAGGCGCACAAGCGCTATGGCAGCCTGCACGCAGTGGATGGCGTGGATTTACGCATCGAGCAGGGCGAATTCTTCGGCTTGCTCGGCCCCAATGGCGCGGGCAAGACCACCCTGATCAACCTGTTGGCTGGGCTGGCACGTCCGGATAGCGGACAATTTTCTATTTTGGGCCACGATGTCGTTAAACAGTATCGCACCAGCCGCCGTCTGTTGGGTGTGGTGCCGCAGGAATTGGTGTTTGACCCAAACTTTAATGTGCGTGAAACGTTGCGCTTGCAATCCGGCTATTTCGGGTTGCGCCACAACGAGGCTTGGATAGATGAGGTGATGCATCATCTGGATTTGACCGACAAAGCCGAAACCAATATGCGCCGCCTCTCCGGCGGCATGAAACGCCGTGTACTGGTGGCGCAGGCGCTGGTGCATAAGCCGCCGGTGATCGTCCTGGACGAGCCCACTGCCGGGGTCGATGTGGAGCTGCGCCAGACCATGTGGCGTTTCATCCAGCAGCTCAACCGCGACGGTCATACCATCGTGCTCACTACGCATTACCTGGAAGAGGCGGAAGCCCTGTGTGGACGCATCGCCATGCTCAAGCAGGGCAGGATAATGGCGCTGGACAGCACGCAAAACCTGCTTGGCAGCATGGCTGGTGTTCGTGTCCGGTTGAAGCTGGCTGGCGCATTACCTGCCGCATTGTTGCCGCAGATAGCCGAACAGACGGGAGAGGACTACCTGCTGGAACTGCCGTCTTACCAGTCGTTGGAGCCAGTGCTGGCGGAACTGCGCATGGACGGTGTGGAAATAAAGGAAATGGCTTTGGAGCAAACCGACCTGGAAGATGTTTTCATGCGTGTGGTGGGGCGCGCATGTTGAGCTTCTATGCCTTGTTCTACAAGGAACTTCTTCGGATATGGAATGGGGGTATCCAGGCTGTGCTGGCACCCGTGTTGAGCACCTTGCTTTACTTGCTGATTTTCTCGCACATGCTGGAGCAGCAAACCGAGATTTATCCGGGTGTGCGCTATACCGCTTTTCTGATTCCGGGTCTGGTGATGATGACGGTGCTGCAGATCGCCTATTCCAACAGCTCTACCAGCCTGAGTGCGTCCAAGATCACCGGTAACCTTGTATTCGCATTGCTGGCGCCGATTGCCTATTGGGAATTTTTTCTGGCTTATGTGCTGGCTGCAGTGGTGCGTGGACTGGTGGTGGGAACGGGTGTGTATCTGGCTGCGCTCTGGTTTGCCCAGCCGCCCATGCAGTTTCCGTGCTGGATCATATTGTTCGCTTTGCTGGGTGGTGCGCTGCTCGGTTCGCTGGGTGTGGTGGCGGGAATCTGGGCGGAAAATTTTGACCAGCTTGGAGGGTACGCAAACTTCATTGTTACGCCGCTGACTTTTTTGTCTGGCGCATTCTATTCCATTCACTCCCTGCCATCTTTCTGGCAACAAGTGTCAAGATTAAACCCATTTTTTTATATCATCGACGGCTTTCGCTACGGATTTTTTGGCGTGTCGGACATATCCCCGTGGCTCAGTTTGGCTGTGGTGAGCGGGAGTTTATTGATGCTGGCGGGATTCGCGCTGGCTTTGTTGAAGTCGGGTTACAAATTACGCCTGTAGAGGATTCTGATCATGTTGGGTGGGTGGCGGAAAAGTGGACTTTAATCATGGCCCAATCGATAGTAATACACTAAGTTGGACACTCGCCAGGGTCGGGCGCGGCGATTTCGTTTGCTACGGCGCGCAGTTCGCGCCAGAAATACCACTGTCCCGCCTCGCGGATGCGGGCTTGAGCATCGGCCAGCGCTTGCAGGGCGGCCGGGTCGCGTTGGGTGTGCAGCAATCTGGCATACAGCAGATGGAGTTCGGTCAGCCGCCTGCCATAGCCGTCTTCGCGGATCAGTTGTGCGGCGCTGGCGTGTTGTGCGGCGGCTTCGGGTACGCGGGCTTCATCCAGGAACAGGTTCCCACCCAGCAGGGCGCATTCGGCGAGGTAAGTACGCATATTGCTGCGCTGAGCGATGGTTTGGGCGGCCTCAAGGTCTGTCCAGGCGGAGGGGAGGTCGTGGATACTGCGTTGGTAGTGAGCACGGGCAAGGTGCATGGCAGGCAGATGAATGACCGTGCCCGCGCGCTGCATGGTGGTCACGGCCAGATCTAGGGCCAGCACGGTATCGGGTTCGCCCAGGGCCGCGCGGGCGAGGCCGATGGTGCCGTGGTCGAGAGCTTGCGAGAGGGCATGATTTAATTTCACGGCAATATCAAGCGAAGTATGCCTTCGTTCTAGAACCTCGCGCCAGCCCGTCTCCTGACAAGATTGTTCCAGCAGGAGTTGGGCATAGTTGTACCCATAGATGCTATAGAGCTTGGGATGATGATGCGCTTCCGCCTGCACCATCTCGGCCAGCGTGTAAGCTGTAGATGCCTGCTTCAGATAACCACGACCGTGCAGGGTATGGCCCAAGTAGGCGAGAGCTGTCGTGGTGCGTTGCCAGCGTTCCTCCTTGTCCTTGATGCCATTTGCCACGCTTACGGCCTCGCGACTCACCGCTTCCGCCTCGGCCCAGCGTCCCAGTGGAGTGAGCAGGGACACGAGGTTTTCGCCGGAGCGGCAGAAATTGCTCCAGTCCCCCGCTTCCCATGTCCGTTGATGCACAAGGCTTTGCGGCCCAAGCGCATCCTCCAGCCGACCCAGCGATTTGAGGGTGTAGGCCTCATCCGAGAGCAACTTGGTGCGGTTGGCTTCGCTCAAGGTTTCGTCGGGCAGGCCGGTTGGATTCTCAATGCCAGACATTCCTTCGTTCCTTAACTGTGACATAGCTATTTTTGACTCTGAAAATACTCATGCGTAAAGGTCAAGCTTGACTGTTTGGACCGGCGTAGCGGGCCGAATTTCGCTATAACCAGGAAAAGAGGCGGAGCTTGCTTCGCCATGAGGCTTGCTGCTGTCGAAAATCCCGTCGACTACGTGATAGGCGGCGATGGCCGCAGCGACCGCCGGGTTATTTGCATCGATGATTCCCGCTGCCGTTCCCGCGGTTGCTGCCGTTCCCGCAGCCGCTGTTGTTCCCGCAGCCGTTGTTGTTCCCGTAGCTGCTGTTGTTCCCGTAGCTGCTGTTGTTCCCGCAGCTGCTGTCGTTCCCGCAGCTGCTGTCGTTTCCGCAGTTGCTGTTGTTCCCGCAGTTGCTGTTGTTCCAGTAGCTGCTGTCGTTCCCGCAGCCGCTGTCGTTCCCGCAGCCGCTGTTGTTCCCGTAGCTGCTGTTGTTCCCGCAGCTGCTGTTGTTCCCGCAGTTGCTGTTGTTCCCGCAGCTGCTGTTGTTCCCGCAGCTGCTGTTGTTCCCGCAGCTGCTGTTGTTCCCGCAGCTGCTGTCGTTCCCGTAGCTGCTGTCGTTCCCGTAGCCGCTGTCGTTCCCGTAGCTGCTGTCGTTCCCGTAGCCGCTGTCGTTCCCGCAGCCGCTGTCGTTCCCGTAGCCGCTGTCGTTCCCGTAGCCGCTGTCGTTCCCGTAGCCGCTGTCGTTCCCGTAGCTGCTGTCGTTCCCGTAGCTGCTGTCGTTCCCGTAGCTGCTGTCGTTTCCGCAGCCGCTGTTGTTCCCGTAGCTGCTGTCGTTCCCGCAGCCGCTGTCGTTCCCGCAGCCGCTGTCGTTCCCGCAGCCGCTGTCGTTCCCGCAGCCGCTGTCGTTCCCGTAGCTGTTGTCGTTTCCGTAGCTGTTGTCGTTTCCGTAGCCGCTGTTGTTCCCGTAGCTGCTATCGTTCCCGCAGCCGCTATCGTTCCTGTAGCTGTTGCCGCCAGCAATCCGTTTAATGTGGCTGTGTTGGGCAAACCTTGTGAATTTTGCGTTAGATCACCCATCTGGACGAAAAGGCTCGTAAATTCTGCGGCAAGCTGTCCAATCGATTGAGTTGTTTGCGCCAGCAGCGAGACAGTTCCGAGTTGGTCGGCATTGAATGCAGATTGCAGCGTCTCGAAGTCGATAGTCATCAGACCAGTAGTATTCTGACTCGCAGGCGCCTGAAACTTGATTCCGATCTCGGACAGTCTGGCGATGATCGATTTTCCGTTACTCGAACTCGCCGCCGTTTGTGTGTTCAGCATCTGCGTAAACAGGTTGCTGAGCGATCCACCCAGCGAACTTTGCAAGCTGTCGCTTTGCAAAAAGCTGTTAAATGCATCGACAAAGAATTGTGTGGCGGCAACGACAGTGGAAAAGCTAGCTTGGTTAGTTGCGGCTGCCTTTAATATTCCAGTTTCAAATATTGATGACGCCGAAAGCAATTGTCCCAGACCTGAAATATCGACACTGCTCACGGCTGTCGTCGCGGACGGGGTGTACAAAAAGGTAACAGGCTGAACGCCGACCGTACCAATAAGGCTTGTTTGTACAATTGAAGACGAAATGATCGGTGAAATATCCATGACCGTTCTCTCTTGATGGGCATTGACCCGTAACGCATCAGCCGTTTCGAGGATACTTGGTCTTGCCAAGCGCGTCTACTATGCCGTGCGCAAAAACGAGAAACTTGTCAGCATGCACAACGTGCAGTACACCCGCTTACACCGCTCGGGGTTGCTGGTGAGTGGATGGCATGTGGTGCCAATCTTCTTTGAATGCTACTCTGTGTCGGCAAGTGCGGTATACGGTCAATGCAGATACCGTCTGCACACCGGCTAACACAATGCAAAGTGGCGGTGCATACCGGTATTTTCAAAGAATCTTAGCGGCTTCCCCATTATCTTTACAGATTTTGGATTCCAAAATCTGGCATTCGTTCATTAGAACTCCGTATACCAAACACACGACAAATTACCATGGTGCAAAAATGTGCCCTTGAAATGGCATTACTCTTTGTCGCTCGCCAGTTGGAGTGGTCCGCTACCGGAAAAACGATCGAGATAAAGGTAGATCACCGGCGTGATGAAAAGCGTGATCACTTGTGAGAACAGCAATCCTCCTACCACCGCGAGGCCCAACGGTTGACGCAGTTCGGCGCCTGCGCCGAGCCCCATGGCGATGGGCAGAGCGCCCATCAGTGCCGCCAGGGTGGTCATCATGATCGGGCGGAAACGCAGCAGGCAGGCGGTGCGGATCGCCTCACGCGGCGCCATGCCGCCGCTGCGCTGCGCATCGAGAGCAAAGTCGATCATCATGATGGCGTTTTTCTTGACGATGCCGATCAGCATCAGAATGCCGATCATCGCGATGACCGAAAGATCCATGTTGAACAGCCACAGCATCGCCAGCGCGCCGACCGCAGCCGAGGGTAGTCCGGAAAGAATGGTGATCGGGTGGATATAACTTTCATACAATACGCCAAGCAGCACATAGATCACCAGCAGCGCGGCGATGATCAGCACCACCTGGCTCGATTGTGAAGACTGGAATGCCGCCGCATCGCCACCGTAGCTGGTGAGAACGCTCACCGGCATATTGAGCTCGCGCTTGAATTGCTCGATGCGCCTGGATGCATCGCCCAGCGCAGCGCCGGGCGCGAGATTGAAGGAAATCGTCAGTGCCACAAGCTGTCCGGCGTGATTGATCGCGAGTGGCCCCACTTCGCGCTTGACGGTCGCAACGCTGGCCAGCGAAACCAGTGTGCCGTTTCTGGCACGCACATATATCTTGTCGAAGGCGCTTTCGTCGGCGCGATCCTCGGCGGCGGCCTGCATGATGACCTGATAGCTGTCGCTGGAAGTGTAGATTGTCGAAATCTGGCGCTCGCCGAAAGCGCTGTAGAGTGCGGAGCGGATGTCGGCGATCTGCACGCCCAGCAGGTTGGCCTTGTCGCGGTTGATATTGAGCCGCGCCTGCAAGCCTTTCAGTTGCGCGTCGCTGGTGACATCGCGGAAAATCGCTTCCTCGCGCATCCGCGCTATCAGGCCGTCGGACGCCACGCGCAGCTCTTCGGCGCGCACGCTGCGCATGATGTACTGATAGCGGCTTTTGCTGACGCGACTGCCCAGCCGGAGGTTCTGAATGGGGTTGATGAAGACACTGACGCCGGGAATGGATCGAGTCTCGCGGCGCAGTTCCTCGATCACCTTGTCGATGGGCGGACGCTCGCCAAGCGGTTTGAGGTTCATGAACAGGCGTCCGCTGTTGCTGGCGCTGGCGTTGACAATAAGCGTATCGACGGCAGGGTTGGCGCGAATCACGTCGCCAGTGCGTTTTAACAGATCAACCATGGCGGGAAAGGAAATATCCTCGACCGCATCCACGGTGATGATTGCCTGACCGATATCCTCGTTGGGGAAAAATCCTTTGGGTAAAACCATGAATAGCACGATGGTGGCGAGCAAGGTGCCGACCGCGATGCCAAGCACCGCGCGTTTGTGGCGCAATGACCAGTCGAGCGCGCGTTCGTAGGATTCCAGCACTTGGGTAAAACCACGCTCGAACCATGCTGTCCATCTCATGCCTCGCCCCTCTGTTTCATGCTGAACCAGGTAACGGCTGGCCAACATCGGGATCAGCGTGAGCGACACCACCGCCGATACCAGCACGGCGATCCCGACCACGGCGGCGAACTCATGAAACAGCAGTCCGATCACGCCGGGCATGAAGAAAATCGGAATGAACACCGCGACCAGCGACAGGGAAATCGAAATGATGGTGAAGCCCATTTCTCTCGATCCTTGCAGCGCGGCCTGCAGCGGCGGCATGCCTGTTTCGATGTGGCGCACGATGTTCTCGAGCATCATGATGGCGTCATCCACCACCAGTCCGACCGCAAGGGTGATGGCGAGCAGCGAAATATTGTCCAGGCTGTAGCCGAAGGCTTTCATCAGCGCCACGCTGCCCAATAGCGAAATCGGCAGCGACAACGCCGGAATAAAAGTGGCGGTAGCCTTGCGCAGGAACAGGAAAATCACCAGCACGACGAGGGCGACAGTGATCGCCAGCGTGACCTGCACATCGTGGATCGCATTGCGGATCGACACCGAGCGGTCACTGCGCAGCTTGAGTTGAACCGACGACGGCATCTGGGCAATGAGGCCGGGCATTGCCGCCTTGATCGCATCCACTGTCGCGACGGTGTTGGCGCCCGGCTGGCGCTGCACCGAAAGCGTGATGGCGCGTTCGCCGTTGGCCCAGCTGGCCGTCGTCACCGACTCCACGCTGTCCTCGACCACTGCAACCTCGGAGAGTCGCACCGGACTGCCGCCCGGGGCGGTGGCCACAATCAGATTGGCAAACGCGGCGGCGTTGCCGAGCTGGCGGTTGGCCTGGATGATGAGCGTCTGGCGCGGCCCTTCGAGCGTGCCGACCGGAGAATTGGCGTTAGCGTTGCGCAACGCGGTGGCAATGTCATCGACAGTCAGGTTGCGTGCCGCAAGCGCCCCCGGACTTACGCGCACTCGCACGGCATATTTTTTCTGTCCGTTGATGTTTAGCTGCGCCACGCCGGGCAGCGTGGAAAGCGTCGGTGAAATAAGGTCGCTGGCGAAGCTGTTCAAATCCGACAGCGACATCGAGGGCGAGGTCAGCGTCAGGAAAATGATCGGTGCGTCGGCGGGGTTGACCTTTTGATACGACGGTGGCGTGGTCATTTCCGTCGGCAGAGAGCGCTGTGCGCGCAGCAACGCCGCCTGCACGTCAATGGCGGCGCTGTCGATATTGCGGCCCTGATCGAATTCCAGCGTGATCGAGGTGTTGCCCAGCGTGCTTGTCGAGTTGATTACAGCCAGGCCGGAGATGGTGGAGAACTGGCGCTCGAGTTGCGTGGCCACCGATGAGGCCATGGTTTCCGGGCTGGCGCCGGGTAGCGTTGCGTTAACCGAGATGGTGGGAGTATCGTAACTCGGCAACGCGGCAATGGGTATGCCGCCGTAGGCGAGAATGCCGGCCAGCACGGCGGAGGCCGACAGCAGCACCGTCATGACCGGGCGGCGGATACACAGCTCGGAAATGTTCATTGCTTGCCTGCGCTGTCGGGTTTTGTAGCGCTTTTGTTTTGTCTGTCTTCTGTCCTCTGTCCTCTGTCCTCTGACTCCGCCACCACGCTGCCGGGCCTGAGGTTCTGTGCGCCTTCCACGACGACACGCGCGCCCGGTGCGACACCCTCAATTACAGCGATATTGTCCTGAATCAAGCGCACATTCACCGGCTGCAAAATTACCTTGCGGTCTTCCCCGATCACATAAAGAAATTTCTTTTCCGGCCCGGTTTGCACCGCCTGCACTGGAACTGTAACCGCGCCGGCCAGTGTGCGCGGCGCAAGATCCACCGTGACGAACATGCCCGGCCAGAGGCGATAGTCAGCATTGGGAAATTTCGCCTTGAGACGAATCGTGCCGCTTGCCATATCCACCGTATTGTCGATAAAAACCAGACGCCCCTTCAGGATTGGCTGGTCGGCCTGATCCTGCTTCGCGCTGACAGGTACTTCGCCTTTGGCAAAAGCCTGTTGCAAAGCTGCAAGCTCGCGTTCCGGCAACGTGAAACTGACATTGATCGGGTCGATCTGCGTGATGCTCACCAGCGCAACGCCGTTCGGTTGTACCAGGCTTCCCGGATATATCGTAATGGCGCCCGTGCGCCCGGCAATTGGCGCGGTGATCTCGCCGAAACTGCGTGCTACTTGGTTTGCCTCCACGGAAGCGCGATCGACTTCAAGCTGGCCCCGCAATATGTCCACCTGATTTTGTGCTGCATCAAACTCGGCACGCGAGATAAATTCCTGCCTGAATAACTCGCGCTGGCGTTCGAGATTACGCTCGGCGTTCATCAGGTCGGTACGATCTTTTGCTATCTGTGCAGAACTTTTGCTGAGGTTGGCGTCTTCGGTGCGGATATCAAGCAAGAACATTTTGTCGCCCTTGCGCACGAACTGTCCTTCTTTAATATGCACCGCTTTGATTGTCGCACTGATCTGCGGGCGTATATCAACCGTTTGCAGCGCTGACACCGTGCCGTTGGTGGTGAGCCTGACCGATACATCGGCTTGCGCCACCACGGCGCTCACCACTTGGATCATGCCCGTTTCCTTGGACTTGGCCGCAGGGCTGCTGGCGCGCCACAACCAGATTGCGACGGCCAGTGCAATAAGCAAAATGGCTGCCAGTGCAATTCCTGTGCGCCGCTTGATGTGTGTCGAAGGTTTTTCGTGAGACACAACGTTCATCTATAAAGTCCCATTTAAATCTGTTTTTGAATTGCGAATGGTAATGCGATTGACCGCGCTTCGCATTACTGGTAGCGCAATGCTTCTATCGGATCAAGCTGGGCCGCTTTGTGCGCCGGATAAAATCCGAAAAAGATACCCACCGTGGCAGCCACGCCAAATGCCACGACCGCCGAACTGCCCGATATGATAACCATTGTGCCGGTCAACGCGTTAACCGTTAGCGCGCCGCCGATGCCCAGCAGCAGGCCGATGAAACAGCCGGCCACCGAGATGATGATGGCTTCCAGCAAGAATTGCAGCAGGATGTCGCGTTCGCGCGCGCCGATCGCCATGCGGATGCCGATCTCGCGGGTGCGCTCGGTCACCGAAACCAGCATGATGTTCATGATGCCGATGCCGCCCACCAGCAGCGATACCGAGGCGATCGCGCCGAGCAGCAGCGACATGACGCGCGTGCTTTCTTCGGCGGAATCGGCTGCGGCAGTCAGGTTGCGCAGGAAGAAATCGTTGTCCATGCCTTCGCGTATGCGATGCCGCTGACGCAGCAATTCGGTCATGGATTTTTCCACGGCAGGCATGGCTTCCTGGGTAGTGGTCTGCACCATGATCATGCGCACCGACCCCTGAAACTGGGAGCCGAATACCTGGCGCTGCGCCGTGGTTAGCGGAATGATGATGGTGTCATCCTGATCTCGCCCATCCATGCCCTGGCCCTTGGCCGCCAATGTTCCGAGGACGGTAAACGGGCTTTGCCGGATGCGGAAGGTCTTGCCGACCGGATCTTCATTGCCGAATAAATTTTCGGCGGCAGTCCTGCCGATCAGTGCGACGCGCGTGGCGGAGCGCACGTCCGAGTCGGTGAAGGCCGAACCCGAAATAACCGGCCAGGAACGCGCCTCCAGATAGTCCGGGGTGGTGCCGATGATGGAGGTGTTCCAGTTGTTCGGCCCGTACACAATCTGCGCGTTGCCGGGGTGAATCGGCGCCGCGACCTGCACGCCGGGCAGCTCGGCGATGGCATCGGCATCGCTGACCGTCAGGGTGAGATTGCCGCCGCCGCCCGAGCGAACCCCGCCTGTCGAAGTGCTGCCGGAAAGCAGCACGAACAGATTGCTGCCCATCGCCGCAATGGTTTGCTTGATGGCATATTGCGCGCCTTGTCCGATCGACATCATCAGCACCACCGCGCCAACGCCGATCACCATGCCGAGCATGGTCAGCATGGTGCGCAGCCGGTTCGCACCCATCGCGCGCCAGGCTTCGCCAAGCATGGCGAACATCATGCGGCCACCTCATCGGGCGAGCATAAAACGCCACGTGCGGCGACTTCTAGCCGCGCCAACGCTACGCGCACCGTGTTCATACCGCCGCCTCCTGATGGGTGATCTGGTCGCTGACAACCCGTCCGTCAAAGAAACGCACTTGGCGCTTGGCGTATTGTGCGATGTCCGGCTCGTGTGTCACCAGCACGATGGTGATGCCCTCGCTATTGAGGCCTTCAAACAATGCCATGATTTCTTTGCTGGTCTGGCTGTCGAGGTTGCCGGTCGGTTCGTCGGCGAGGAGCAGGCGCGGGCGGTTAATCAGGGCGCGCGCAATCGCCACGCGCTGTTGTTGCCCCCCGGAAATTTTATTGGGCATGGAGGCTGCATAGCCGTCCAACCCGACCTTGGAGAGCAGAGCCTGTGCGCGTTGCTGGCGCTCATCACTTGTTATCCCGCAATAGATCAGCGGTAATGCGACATTCTCCAGCAGCGACATGCGCGGCAACAGATTGAAGCCCTGAAACACGAAGCCAATGGTGCGATTGCGCAGCAGAGCCAGTTCATCCTTGCCCAGCTTCTCAACGTCTCGGCCATCCAGCACATAGCGCCCGGCGCTTGGTTTGTCGAGACAACCGAGGAGATTCATGAAAGTGGATTTGCCGGAGCCGGATGGCCCCATGATCGCGACAAATTCGCCTGCCGCAATATTGAGGCTGACATCCTTCAGTGCCGGAAACAATCCGGCGGAAGTTTCATATAACTTGTGCAGGCCTTCGATGCGAATAACCGCATCGCTAATGGTTGCCGTTCGCCACGAGCTTGCCGAGGGGCGAGGGGCAATGGATTCGGCAGGTTTAGGGCTGGCTTCGCCAAGCTCGGCCTGAACGGAGTATTGTTCTGCAGCCATCAGAACATTCTCATCGGTGGCCTGCTGCCAGAGCTGCTGGAGCTTTTTGATTTATCCTCCGTTTGCGCGTCACCAACGACTATCTGGACACCTTCCTTGAGATCACCGGCGACAATTTCGGTATTGCGGTTGTCGGTGATGCCGAGTGACACGCTGATGGGTGTCAGTTTGCCGCGTTCCAGCACATATACTTTTCCGGAAAGAGCGTCACGCTTGGGTTTTGAGGCGCCGCCACCGGTCGTGCTGCCTGCCTGGCCACCACCGCGTTTCTGCGCGTTGTCAGGCGCTTGGCGGGCAGTGTTTTTTTGGCTGTCATCATTGGCAGGCTTGAAACGCAGCGCAACGTTGGGAACCAGCAGTGCATTCTTGCGCCTGGCTACCGCGATGCTCACATAGGCAGTCATGCCGGGCAGCAAAATCTGCTCGGGATTATCCACGTTGATCACCACATCGTAGGTCACTACATTTTGCACGGTGGTCGGATTGAGCCTTATCAGCTTGACCTCGCCCTGAAAGTTGCGCCCGGCAAAGGCATCCACGGTGAAGCGCACCGTCTGCCCGACGCGGATGTTGCCGATATCCGCCTCGGCAAAGTTTGCATCGATTTGCATTTTGGATAGATCCTGCGCAATCTTGAACAATGTCGGGGTCTGCAAGCTGGCCGCAACGGTTTGACCGACATCTACCGAGCGATCCACCACCACACCGGATACCGGTGAGCGGATTACCGAATAAGCCAGGTTGGCATGGTCTTTTTCCACCGTCGCACGCGCCAATTGCAATTGGGCTTCGGCGGCTTTTTTGGCTTGCACCGCGGTATCCAGCTCCTGCCGCGAAACGTATTCCTGCGCGAACAGGTTACGCATACGCGCTTCGTTTGCGGTGGTTAATTCCAGCGAAGCATTGGCACTTTGCACGTTGGCCAGACTTTGTTTTTGCTGTGCGGCGAGCAGGGCATCATCCAGCTTCAGCAAAATCTGTCCCTTCTCGACTTTGCTGTTGAAGTCTACATAGAGTTTTTTTACCGTGCCGGAAACTTGCGTGCCCACATTGACCAGCGTTACCGGATTGATTGTGCCATTGGCTGAGACGACCTGGCTGATTTCGCCTTTTATTACTTCCTGCAAGCGATATTGCTGCGTTGGTGCGGCCATGTAGAACTGCCGATAAATGGCGATGCCTGCGGTGATAACGGCAACAGCGAGGAAGAGCAAACCCATCGGAGAACGCAATAGTTTTTTCATGGATGGTTTTTTTCCTGTTGAAGAGCCGCGCCGGGTAGCTGGCTGCTGTCCGGCAAGGTCTGCAATAAGTTGGCATCCAGACTACCCATTGCCTGGGCAAGCGTGGCGCGGCTGATATTCCAGCTAAACGTGGATTGAATGCGCTGCTGACGCGCGCTGGCCAAAGCGCTTTGCGCATTTAATACGTCCAGCATGCTGCCCACCCCGGCCTTGTAGCGGCCAAGTGCGACCCGTTCCGATTGCTCAGCGCTGTTCAGCAGGTCGGCAGTCGAGCGTAGCGACTGTGTCGCAGTGGTGAGATTCTGGTAAGCCGTCCAGACATCCAGTGCGACCTTTAAGCGCAAACCTTCCAGTTTTGCTTTTTGGGTTTCCACTTGTGCCTCGGCAGCACGTATCCGATAGGTTGGCGCAAAGCCGGAAAAAATTGGCACGCTTAGGTTGATGCCGGCCGATGAACCGCGTGAGATGACACCGGCATTGGCGCTTTGATTAGTTGAAGCGGTTAGGGAGATAGAGGGTTTGCCTGACGCGCGCGCCGCATCCACATTGGATTCGGCGGCTTTTACTTGTGCTGTCGCGGCATAAATATCGGGGCGACGCTGCCGTGCTTCTTCAATCAGCGCAGCAACATCACGCTCAAAAACCTTAAGTGCATCTCCTTCTTCCGCGTAACCGGCACCCTTTGTTGGAGTAGTTACATCAAGTTTTGGCGGGTTGGTGAAGGAGCTTTGCTGGGCAGAAAAACCATTTGCAGCTACCAGAGACACATCCCGGTTGGCATCCAGCCCGAGCATATTTGCCAGCGCACCTTTTGCATTTTTCATGTTGCCGTCGGCGGTAATACGGTTCAGCGTGGATTGCGAGTAAGCTGTCTGTGCCTGCAGCTTGTCGGCAGGTGTTGCGCTTCCGGTGGCATAGCGTGCCTCGGCGGCGGCGAAACTTTCTTTCGCGGCGCGTTCCGATTCGCGCGCTGCATTTAATGCGGCAAGCGTTGCCTGTGTTTGGTAGAAAGCCTGCACCGCAGAGAGAAACACCGCTTGTACCGTGCTGTCCTGTGTGGCGGTTGCAGCATCCAGCAACTGGCGCGCATTTTCCAGGTTGGCAGCACGCGTACCGAAATCATATAGCAGATAGGAAAGACTCAAGCCAAGGTTGCGCTGGTACACGCTGGGCGCAGTATCTATCCTGCTGCGGTTGCCTGAAGCAGTCAGGCTGGGACTGGGCAAATAACTTGCCTTGCTTATGCCGATCTGCGCCGCCTGCACTCGTGCACTTGCCCACGCCTCGCGGGTTTGCGGGTTGTTACACAACGCGAGGTTGACCACCTCTGGCAGATTGAGCGCGCCATTCAGCATGGCCTCCGCACATGGATCGCCAACTGCGCCACCCAACCGCAGCGCCGGTTTGAGCGGCAGCAGCGCTTCCGTGTTGAACGGGTCGACTGTCCCCTCGGCAATAGCCAAGCCACTCCAAAAGCAGAGTAGGGCGCAAACGTAACGCATTAGATGAGGGCGCATAAGCAGGAAATGGAGTTTTCTTTTTTTTCAGTATAGCGGTTCGATATTATCCAGCAATGCTTCTTTTGTAAGAAATTGTTTTTTTATTGGTATCGCATTGACGTCGGCTATCTTAAGGGGTGCGACATTTTGCCGCGCGGCAATATGCCACATTCCCAGTCAAATAAATTGCATCGATAATCGCGCCGCATTTTTTATTTAAAGGGAGAAGCGTAATGCAATTGAAGCGTATAACTATCTGTGTCGCATTGGCGTTCACGTACAGCGCGTTTGCGGCTGAATCAACTGAAACAGCTTTGCCAGAAGTAGTAGTTACCGCACCGGCGATGGAGCAGCCATTAGTCGTAAAAACTGATCCACGCCAGCCGCGCCAGCCGGTTCCGGCACATGATGGCGCCGATTATCTGAAGACTATCCCCGGTTTTTCGGCGATCCGCAAAGGCGGCACCGATGGCGACCCTGTGTTTAGGGGTATGGCAGGCTCCCGGCTGAATATTTTGCTCGACGGCGAGCAAATTCTGGGTGGTTGCGGCTCACGCATGGATCCCCCCACTGCTTACGTGTTTCCATCCTCCTACGACAAGATCACTGTGCTGAAAGGGCCGCAGTCTGTGCTGTACGGGGCAGGCACCTCGGCGGGCACGGTGTTGTTTGAGCGCAACTTTGCTCACCGTAGCGATACCGGCGCAGGGTTTGACGGTAGCATAACAGCCGGCAGTTTTGGCCGCACCGATGTGATGGGCGATGTGCATGGCGGTTCGCCGAATTGGTATGCGCGCGCCATTGGGACGAGTTCGCGTGCTGGTGATTACAAGGATGGTAACGGGACAAGCGTGCATTCCTATTATTCGCGCTGGAGTGCGAATGGTGCGGTTGGTTTGACACCCAATGAAAACACCCGGGTGGAATTGTCCATGGCGAAAAGCGATGGTAAAGCCGCCTACGCAGACCGTACGGTAGACGGCTCAAAATTTACCCGTGACAACATCGGGCTGAAAGCTGACTGGAGTAATGCAAATCACGGCTTGCTGGAAAAAGTGGAAACCCAGCTTTATCGCAATTACATCGACCATGTGATGGATAGCTACAGCATGCGTACTGGTGGTAATCCGGCAAGCATGATGGCGGCCATGAACCCGGATCGCAAAACAGTTGGCGGGAAAGTTATCGGCACGCTGAATCCTGCCGATACCACACAATTCAAGCTGGGGCTGGATGCTCAGTCGAATGTGCATACAGGGCGCACCGGAAAAGCTCCCGGCAATGGCGCGATGAGCTATGACTTGCAGCCGCGAACAGAAGATGCAAACTTCCAGAATCAAGGGCTGTTTGGCGAAGCTACCCATCAACTTGGTAACGATTCGCGCATCATCGGCGGGTTGCGTGCGGATTGGTGGAAGGCGCAAGACAAGAGAGCAACCGTATTGGCGGGTATGATGGGGATGACCGCCACAGCGAATCCAACTGCCAACCATTCACGCAGCGATACCTTGAAGAGCGGCTTCGCACGTTTTGAGCGTGACGTATTAAGTAATGCAGGCACTTTTTATGCTGGCTTGGGTCATGCAGAACGCTCTCCGGATTACTGGGAATTGATCTACAAGCAAACTACTGCCACATTGAGCGCTTTCGATACGGTGCGCCCGGAAAAAACCACCCAACTGGATGTCGGTATGACCTATAAACAGGGAATGGTCTCCGGCTCATTGTCGGGTTTCTATAACAAAATCAGTGATTACAACCTGATTGAATCGGCATGTAAAAGCAACATGAATGCATTTGTTGGATTGGGCAGCGCGTGTGGAATGAACCATGCTGTTTCGATGACACGCAATGTTTCGGCTACCACTTGGGGTGGTGAAGCTAACGCGGCATGGCAATTTGCCCCGCAATGGAAAGCGGACGGTTCGCTGGCTTATGTGCGCGGCAACAACGATACGGACAACACCGCGCTGGCGCAAATCGCACCACTGGAAGGCCGCATCGGCATGGCTTATGACAGCGGAGCGTGGAATGTCGGCGGCCTGTTGCGCATGGTAGCGGCGCAGGATCGCTTCGACCAATTCAAGGGCAATATCGTCGGGCAGGATATCGGCCGCACAAGCGGTTTCAGCGTGCTGTCATTTAACGCGACATGGCGTGCCAACAAGGGCGTATTGGTCAGCGCAGGGGTGGACAATCTGGCCAACCGTGTTTATGCCGAGCATATCAGCCGTGTGAATATGGGGGTCAGCGGGTTGCCTTCTTCTACCCGCGTTAATGAGATGGGGCGCAATTTGTGGTTGAAGGCAAATTTCAAGATTGATTGAGGCTCGACCGGTTGCGATAACAAAAAAGCTGCCGGTTTTATCCGGCGGTTTTTTATTGGCGATACAATTACGCCGCCGACCAATTCTGTGACGCGATGCTAGTCAGACGGTTATCGGGGAAAGTTGGTGTACATATTTCCCATCCGGCATTCTTCTACAGCCTGAGCGGTTTGATCGTCGCCACGGCAGCCGGATCGTCGCGCCATAGCACGGGGTCGGAATCCACGTACAACTCGATTTCGATGCCGTCCGGATCTTTGATGTAGAGCGATTGGCTGACGCCGTGGTCGCTGCTGCCGAGAATGGCAACGCCATGCTGTTCAAGATGTGCCTTGCATTCGCGTAGTTCGTCGAGCGAGTCGCCCACCTTGAAGGCGACGTGATACAGGCCGATACTGTGCGGAGCGGGCAGCTCTGCCTGTGCGCCGAGTTGCAGCAGGCCGAGGTCGTGGTGGTTCTGACCGAGCGAAAAAAACACCATTGTATCCCGATAGCGCGCGACTTCCCTCATGCCGAGAAGATCGCGATAAAAGGCGACCGAGATGTCCAGGCTGCGCACCTTGAGTACCACATGGCCGAGTGCTTTGATCTGCATGATTTCCTCCGTTGCTGGTACGCCTTGGCTGTTGCTAAAAATTACCTTGTGGTTTCGTCCGCAGCTCTTTAGGTAGCGCACCCAAAGACAACACGCCGCATCGCGGCTTGTTGCGGCGCAGACTAACCTGCTGGTTATGGCGGAGCCAATAGCCTACGTCGCAAAGAAATCCTTCACTTTGTCCATCCAGGATTTGGCGCGCGGGTTGTGGTGTCCGCTGTCGGTTGCATTGATCGTTTCAAATTCGCGCAACAGTTCCTTTTGCCGTTCGGTCAGGTTCACCGGTGTTTCCACTATGACGTGACAATGCAAATCGCCGTGGCTTGTACTGCGCACACCCTTGATGCCCTTGCCGCGCAGACGGAAGATTTTGCCGCTTTGTGTTTCGGCAGGAATCTTGATGCGCGCCACGCCATCCAGCGTGGGGATTTCAATTTCGCCGCCCAGCGCGGCGGCGCTGAAACTGATCGGCATTTCGCAATGCAGGTCGTTATGGTCGCGCTGGAATACCGCGTGCGGCTTGATGTGGATCACCACATACAAATCGCCGGGAGGCCCGCCGTTCACGCCATGTTCACCCTCGCCGGACAGGCGGATGCGGTCATCGTTGTCCACGCCAGCCGGGATTTTCACCGACAGCGTCTTGTGTTTTTTGATGCGTCCGTTGCCGCTGCAATCCTTGCACGGCGAGGCGACTATTTTGCCGGTGCCGTGACAGCGCGGACAGGTTTGCTGGATCGAGAAAAAGCCCTGCTGCATACGCACCTGTCCATGTCCGCCGCAAGTGGTGCACGAGGTCGGAGTGGTGCCGGGCTTGGCACCACTGCCCTTGCAGGTCTCGCATTCCGCCATGGTTGGCACGCGAATCTGCGTCTCGGTGCCGCGTGCGGCTTGCTCCAGCGTGATTTCCATGTTGTAACGCAGGTCGGCGCCGCGATGCACATTACTGCGTCCGCCACCGCCGCGTCCGCCGCCGAAAATGTCGCCGAAAATGTCGGAGAAATCAAACCCCGCCGCGCCTGCGCCACTTGCGCCGCCGCCCATGCCACCCGACTCGAAGGCGGCATGGCCATACTGGTCGTAAGCCGCGCGCTTTTGCCCGTCGCTCAGCGTCTCATAAGCTTCCTTGGCTTCCTTGAAGCGTTCCTCCGCCTTCGGGTTGTCCGGGTTGCGGTCGGGATGATGCTTCATCGCCAGCTTGCGATAAGCTTTTTTGATTTCTTCGTCAGAGGCATCGCGGTTGATGCCTAGCACTTCGTAGTAGTCTTTTTTGCTCATGGTTGTGAAATGTGAAACGTGAAATGTGAAACGCGTTGCAGCTTCATGTTTTGTCCTTGAGCGATTTCATTAAAGCGAGTGTGGGTGCAGAAACCTCATCTAGCCTGGACTGAATAGCAACGTAGCCCGGATGCAGCGAAGCGGAATCCGGGGCTTGTAACGTTACAAATATCCCCGGATTCCGCTTCGCTGCATCCGGGCTACGGGTTGCTAATGAGTTTTACTTTTTGTCGCTCTTGACTTCAGTGAACTCTGCATCCACCACGTCACCTTCGTCCTTCTTGTGGTCGGCACATTGTTCACCCGGCTCGCAGGTTCCGCAGCCTTCCCCGCCCTGCGCCTTGGCCTGTTCGGCGGCATACATCTTCTCGCCCAGTTTCTGCGCGGCGGTCGCCAGCGCTTCGGACTTGGCTTCGATGGTTTCCTTGTCGTCGGTTTTCACCGCTGCTTCGGCTTCCTTCAAGGCGGCTTCGATGTTGGCTCTTTCCTCGGCATTCAGCTGTTCGCCGTATTCCTTCAGCGATTTCTGTGTGGAGTGAATCAACGAGTCAAGTTGGTTGCGCGCGGTCACCAGTTCCAGCGCCTTGCGGTCATCTTCGGCGTGGACTTCGGCATCGTTCACCATGCGCTGGATTTCCGCTTCGCTCAAACCGGAACTGGCCTGGATCTTGATCTTGTTTTCCTTGCCGGTCGCCTTGTCCTTCGCCGATACGTGCAGGATGCCGTTCGCGTCGATGTCGAAGGTCACTTCGATCTGCGGCATGCCGCGCGGTGCGGGCGGGATGTCGGTCAGGTTGAATTGCCCGAGGCTCTTGTTGCCGGAAGACACTTCGCGCTCGCCTTGCAGCACGTGGATGGTCACCGCGTTCTGGTTGTCTTCGGCGGTGGAGAATACCTGCGATGCCTTGGTCGGGATCGTGGTGTTCTTCTTGATCAGCTTGGTCATCACGCCGCCCATCGTCTCGATGCCCAGCGACAGCGGGGTCACGTCGAGCAGCAGCACGTCTTTCACTTCGCCTTGCAGCACGCCGCCCTGGATCGCCGCGCCGACCGCGACAGCCTCGTCCGGGTTCACGTCCTTGCGCGGCTCTCTGCCGAAAAATTCCTTGACGCGTTCCTGTACCATCGGCATGCGGGTTTGGCCGCCGACCAGAATCACGTCGCCGATGTCAGACATGCTGATACCGGCATCCTTCATCGCAATTTTGCACGGCTCGATGGTGCGCGCAATCAGGTCATCGACCAGGCTTTCCAGTTTGGCGCGGGTGATTTTTACCGCCAGGTGTTTCGGGCCGCTCGCATCCGCGGTGATATACGGCAGGTTCACTTCAGTCTGCTGCGCGGAAGACAATTCGATCTTGGCTTTTTCCGCCGCGTCCTTCAGACGTTGCAGCGCGAGCATGTCCTTCTTCAGGTCGATGCCGCTTTCCTTTTTGAATTCATCCACCAGATGCTCGATTACGCGCATGTCAAAGTCCTCGCCGCCGAGGAAGGTGTCGCCGTTGGTGGACATCACTTCGAACTGGTGCTCGCCTTCGATTTCGGCGATATCGATGATGGAGATGTCGAACGTGCCGCCGCCCAGGTCATACACCGCGATCTTGCGGTCGCCTTCCTGCTTGTCCAGACCGAAAGCCAGCGCGGCTGCGGTGGGTTCGTTGATGATGCGCTTCACTTCCAGACCGGCGATGCGGCCGGCGTCCTTGGTGGCCTGGCGCTGCGAATCGTTGAAATACGCGGGCACGGTGATGACGGCTTCGGTGACCGGTTCGCCCAGATAGTCCTCGGCGGTCTTCTTCATCTTTGCCAGCACTTGTGCGGAAATTTCAGGTGCGGAAATTTCTCTGTCGCGCACCTTGATCCAGGCATCGCCGTTCTTGGCCTTGACGATGTTGAAAGGAACCATGCCGATGTCCTTCTGCACCATCTTTTCGTCGAAGCGACGACCGATCAGACGCTTTACGCCATATAGCGTGTTCTTCGGGTTGGTCACCGCCTGGCGCTTTGCGGGCGCGCCGACCAGCACTTCGCCGTCTTCCATGTAGGCGATGATGCTTGGCGTGGTGCGCGTGCCTTCGGCGTTTTCGATCACCTTGGTCTTGCCGTTTTCCATGATGGCCACGCAGGAGTTGGTCGTGCCCAAGTCAATACCGATAATCTTTCCCATGATGCTTTTCCTTTCAGTTAAATACTTAAAGATTGAATGCCGTTGTTGCCTTGCCGCCTAACATAGGGGCGGTGCTGATTATTTCAAGCCCCTAACCTGAAGAGCCGTCGTGAGCAGGGCAAGATGCAAGGCGCCGCGCAGCGAACGACGAGACTACCGTTCTGGTAGGCGAGGAGTGAGCGAGCACGCAACGCCGCAGATTGGCCGCGCAACAGGCTATTCCTTGCCTTTCGCCACCATCACCAGTGCCGGGCGCAGCACGCGGTCATTCAGCACATAACCCTTTTGCATCACGCTGACCACGGTGTTGGCGGGTTGATCGCTTTCGATCATGCCGATCGCCTGGTGTTTGTGCGGGTCCAGTTTCTCGCCGACCGGATTGATCTCGCTGATGTTGAATTTTTCGAATACGCCAGACAGTTGCTTGAGCGTCAACTCCATGCCGCTCTTGAAACTTTCGATATTTTCTGTCTTTACCACCAGACCGGCCTCCAGGCTATCTTTCACCGCCAGAATCTCGCCGGAGAAACGCTCCACGGCAAATTTTTGCGCCTTGCTGATGTCATCCGCCGCGCGGCGGCGGATATTCTCGCCCTCGGCCTTGGCGTACATCCAGGCATCGTAATGTTCCTGCGCCTTGCGCTCGGCTTCCCTGAGCATCTCTTCCGGGCTGGGCATGACTTCAGCCGTGCTTGCGGCGGCGGGATCAGCGTCCGGCGTAGCTGCCTGCTGTTCGGTTAGCGGGTTGGTTTCGTTCTGTTCCATGGTGTTCTCCGTGTTTCGATCCGCAGACTAATTGGGGTAGAGTTTTTGTTTTCAAGGGCAGAAGCAAAATTATTTTTGTCGCGTGAGATAATAAGCCCCGTTCAGAAGCTGTCGTCGTTATGTCCACCACCAAAAACTACCACTGGCGCATCGCCGGTTTCTATTTCTTTTACTTCGCCTTTGTAGGCATGTATTCGCCCTACTGGAGCCTGTACCTGAAGTCCATCCAGTTCGATGCGGTGCAAATCGCCATTCTGATGTCGGTGATGCCGATGATGCGCATGCTGGCGCCGGCGCTGTGGGGCTGGCTGGCCGACTGCACCGGCAAGCGCCTGCTGGTGGTGCAACTGGCGGCATTGTGTAGCGCGCTGAGTTATCTGGGCGTGTTTGCGACCACCGGTTTTTACGGCATGTTACTGGTGCTGGGGATGATGAGCTTTTTCTGGAGCGCGTCGATGCCGCTGGTGGAAGCGACCACGCTGACTTATCTGGGCAAGCATGCGGCACATTACGGGCGCATCCGCTCCTGGGGCTCGGTTGGCTTTGTCGTGACCGTGCTCGGACTGGGTTACGCATTTGATACCATCGCGATTGCCTGGATATTGTGGGTGGGCATGGCGCTCAAGCTCGGCATCCTGCTTTTCGCGCGCCAGATACCGCCTACCGAAGTGCTGGCGCACCATACCGACAGTCAGCCGATCATGCGCATTGTGTCGCAGCCGCAGGTGCTGGTTTTTTTTGGCGCATGTTTTTTGATGTCCGTTGCGCACGGGCCTTACTACACGTTCTTCTCGATTTATCTGGTCGAACATGGCTATGCCAAGAGTGCGGTGGGCTGGTTGTGGGCGTTGGGGGTGGTCTGTGAGATTGGTGTGTTTTTCCTGATGCCTTGGCTGACAAGGCGTTGCACCCTGCCGCATATTCTGATGGTAAGCCTTGCTTGTGCCGTGTTGCGTTTCCTGATGATTGCCTGGCTCGTGGATTCCTTGTGGCTGCTGCTTGTCGCGCAAGCGCTGCATGCCGCCACTTTCGGCGCATTCCACGCTGCTGCGGTGGCGCTGATCCACGATTTTTTCCAGGGACGACACCAGTCCAAGGGGCAGGCATTGTTCGGCAGCGTCACCTACGGCGCAGGCGGTATGGCGGGCGGACTGATGAGCGGCCCGCTATGGCAGCACTGGGGTGCGAGCGCGATGTATTCATGCAGTGCAGGCATGGCATTGCTGGGGTTGTTGCTGATCGGGTGGAAATTACGGGCGAATTGACGCTGGCGGGTTTGTTCGATTTCAATAACGCACGCCGTGATACCTTGCTTCATCCATCAGGTGATCCACTTCACGTTCCTGATAGCGCAGATCGCTACGCAAGCGGT
The DNA here is from genome assembly GCA_023259035.1 of Gallionella sp. GTDB lineage: Bacteria > Pseudomonadota > Gammaproteobacteria > Burkholderiales > Gallionellaceae > Gallionella. Next base: position 4,506 of record JAHFRA010000006.1, on the reverse strand, counting down.
CACGCTTGTGATCCAGCTTCTTGATTTCTTCCCGAAGGCGGAGTTGTTCTTTTTCAGGGGTGTCCTTTTTGCCTAACTCATGTTCCTTGGCACTGAGTTGGCGGTCGATATCTTCGATTTTCTCTTTTGAATTGTGCACCTCCAGTGCGGAGGTGTTATAGCGGCGGAAATCCGCATCTACATCCAGCGGACAAACCCCCTTGTATTCTTCGCCGTTCAGGCCGGTGCGGAAAGCGTTGCCCAGTTGGCAGTATTGCCTTAACCCGGCTTCTCGCCCCGCCAGATATTGGTTTTCGTCTGGTCGAATGCCATAGCGCGCGCAGGACTCCTTGTGCTCATCCAACAAACCCACCGGCTCACCTTTTTGACCATCTTTGGCGCCAAGCCGGTACCAGTTTGCGGAGCGGCATTCATTTTCGCTGAGCGTCGCACACCCGGTGAGCAGGACGAAACAGGTCAAGAGGGTGAATGTGCTATATTTCATGTGTCATACCCGTCAAATTTTTCGGTCGGTTCTTAATTCTAGACGAAATTGATTTTGACTAGAAGCAAAAATATTTTTGAGCAAGGGGTGGTTTGTTAATACCATATAACCTCATGAGAACAGTTTAACCGAGATGCCCCATTCAGATACCCGACGCCGCTTGACAGACCTGCTGAAGCAACTCGGCATTGCTGCGCTCTACGCGTTGATTGACTATACCAGCGATCTCTATTTCAACAGCAAGGGAATTATCAGTATTTTCCAGCCTGCGTGCGGATTGGCGTTGGCCGTACTATTGATTGGCGGGAGGCAATATGTCTGGGGGATACTCCTCGGGGCACTCCTGACCAATGCGATATCGAATGGCTCATTCTGGGGGGCGCTCACTATCGCTTTGGGCAATACACTGGAGGTGCTTATTGCTGCCTGGTTGCTCACGCGCAACGGCAGCTTTGATTTGCGCCTTCGATCGTTGCGCGCTTATTTGTTGCTGATCCTGGCGGGAAGTGTTGGCGGCATCATCTGTGCTCTGACTGAAACTACGGCATTGCTGGTTCTCGGATTGCAAGCCTCCGAAACCTATGTCGTAACCTTGGCTCACCGGTTGATGGGTGAGGTGCTTGGGGTGGCTCTGATTACGCCCCTGATCCTGGTTTGGTGGCGGACAAAAAGAGATTGGCTCGAAGCGAAATGGATATCCGAAGCGATCTTGCTGCTGGGTCTGACGTTTTTGCTTGGCCAGGTAATTTTTCTTGGCTGGTTCCCCGACAGTATTGCCAATTTGGCCAGAGGCGCCTGGATGTTTTTATTGGGCACCTGGGTAGCGTTGCGTCTTGGAACCCGTGGAACAGTGATCGCTGTGCTGATGATGGCAATCCATGCGCTGTGGGGCGCGTACCATGGAATCGGTTACTTCGCCAACGACATCGCCAAAACCCAATTGGTCAATTACTGGCTTTACATGTTTGTGCTGTCCGTGAATGGCATGGCGCTGGCGACTTATCTTGCCGAGCGCGACCGGTCCGAGACAGCGTTGCGGGAAAGCGAAGCGAGCACGAACGCCATCCTGGACAATTCACCCTATATGATCTGGCTGAAAGACACCGAGGGTCGCTACATCAAGGCAAACAAAAGATTTCTCGATTCTGTCCGGGTGGGTGCGCTACAGCAGCTCATTGGCAAGACAGATTTTGACATTTGGCCGATGGAGCTGGCGAAGAAATATCACAATGACGATGTGGCGGTGCTGGCTTCGCGGCAACAGAAATGTATCGAGGAGCCGGCACTCGATGACGGCAGGACTCTCTGGATGGAAACCTTCAAAACCCCCATCATTGACGAGAACGGCAAGGTGCTGGGCACCTCCGGTTTTTCACGCGAGATTACCGATCGCAAGCAGACCGAAGAAATTGTGCGCGCGAGCGAAGCACGTTTGCAGGAAATTATCGATGTGATGCCGGTGGCGTTATTCATCAAAGACTCCGCCAGCAAAATCATACTGATGAACCGGGCCTGCGAGGAGCAATGGGGCATGTCTTTTTCCGACTTGCGCGGCACTGATGCCAGTCAGTTTTTCCCGCCTGAACAGATGGCGCTTTTTCTGGCCAAGGACAAAGAGGTGTTTGCCAACCGGCAGTTGGTTGATTTCGAGGAAGCTGCGTGGAGCGCGTCCCGCAGGGAAAACCGGATTGTGCACACTTACAAAAAACCGGTTTTCGATGAAGCGGGCAACCCGCTGTACCTGATCGGCATGTCTGTTGACATTACCGAGCGTAAGCAGGCCGAGCGCCAGCTACGCGAATTTAATGAACAGCTGGAAGATCGGGTTGAGCAGCGCAGTCATGAATTGATTCAAGCCAAAGGGATGGCCGAAGCTGCCAACCAGATCAAAAGCGAGTTTCTTGCCAATATGAGCCACGAGATACGCACCCCGATGAATAGCATTCTCGGCATGGCACATCTGGCACTCCGGGCAGAGATTAATCCCAACAATCGCAGTTACCTCAAAAAAATCCAATCTTCTGGCGAACACCTGATGGGTATCATTGACGACTTGCTTAATTTTGCCAAGATTGGTGCCGGAAAAATCAAAATTGAGAAAGTTGATTTTGCGTTAGACGAAGTCATGGAAAGGCTCGGCAACATGATTGCCGAGACGGCCGATAAAAAGGGGCTGGAACTGGTTTTTGACATCGATCCCGGCATCCCGAATAACTTGCGCGGCGACCCGTTGCGGCTTGTTCAGGTGCTGATCAATTACGCCGACAATGCCATCAAATTCACTAAAAAAGGCAGAATTATTATCCGCGCCAGGAAAATTGGTGAGCGCGAAACAAGTTGCCTGGTGCGCTTTGAGGTGCAGGATACCGGCATTGGCATGAGCGACGCGGAGAAAGCCAAGCTTTTCCAGCCGTTTCAACAGGCCGATACCTCCATCACACGCCAATATGGCGGCACCGGTCTCGGGCTTGCCATCAGCAAACAATTGGCCGGGATGATGGAAGAGGGGGAGGTGGGGGTAGATAGCACTCTGGGCCAGGGCAGCACCTTCTGGTTCAGCGTGCGGCTAGGCAAAAGCGGCGTGCTTCATGCGCCTAAAATCAATGATGAAACAGCTGTGCCGCAAAATATTCTGGCAGCGCTCAACGGAACCAGGATTCTGGTGGCAGAAAACCACTTGCTTAACCAGGAGGTGGTCACCGAATTTCTTGAGAACGCCGGTGCTGTCGTATGCGTTGCCCAGAATGGAAAAGAGGCGATCGATCTGTTGCAAAAAGAGTCTTTTGATTGTGTGCTGATGGACTTGCAGATGCCGGTGCTGGACGGTTTCCAGGCTACCCGGCTGATTCGCGCCAATCCGGACTTGGCGAACATACCGGTGATTGCCATGACGGCTAACGCATCGGATGAGGATCGCGAATACTGTCTGGCTACAGGCATGGACGATTTCATCAGCAAACCGTTCAAGCCCTTTGAACTTTACACCACGGTTGCCCGTTGGCTCTCGGCGCGACCGCAACCAAAGCCTTTTTCCCCCACATCTTCCATCCCGGCTGTCGAACCAGCTTGGACGGGGAATCCCGATGTGATCGATCTGTCAGTGCTGGCCGATCTGGTTGGGGGCGACAAACTGAAGATGCGGGAATTTGCCCTCAAGTTTCTGGCATCCGTGCGCGGAGATATCAGGGAAATCGAAGCGGCACTTGAACGCAATGATTTGGCGGCACTGGGCGCATTGGGACACCATGTCAAATCGCCGGCCAGAATGACGGGCGCGATGGGGTTTGCCAATCTATGCCATGCCTTGGAAAAGTGTGGCGAGAGCGGCGGGAATGTAAAACAGGCGCACGAGATTGTCAGTCAAATGCATACTCTGCTGGATCGGATCAAGGAGCGGGTGGATAAGGATTTGGCATGAACCACATCGCGTTGTTTGCGTGACAGCACAGGCATATGAAAGTCTCGGCGGATTCCTGTCCCGCCTGCTTTAATGAGCGCAAAAAAATAGCGGCTTGATTCTATTTCAGCCGGGGCAGTCGCTCCGCCATTGTTGTTGATCGCCCCCCATGTCCTCCATGTGGGGCGATTCGTTTGGGGGTGCGACAATTTGCCACATTCCCAAACCGGTTTTTCATCTGTAGCATCCGCACACTTTCAAAGAATTTATAAGCAATTTTAGCCATTAAACGTGAGGAGATGCAGTGATGAAAAAACGGTTACTTAACAGCGGAAATTTATTTGTATTGAGTTGTATTTATGTGAGCGTCATGCATGCGGCAGTCGCAGCGGATAACAAGGGTGCTGAAACGCTGGGCGATGTGGTTGTGAGCGCAACCAAGACCGAGCAATCCTCTTCCGAAGCTCCCGCATCAGTGAGCGTCGTGTCTGCCAAAAACATCGACAACATGAATATTCATTCGCCGGACGAAGCTCTCAAGTTTTCGCCGGGCGCATACACCACCAGACCGGCAGGGCACGAGCCCAGCGTCATGGGAACCAACGTGGTATTGAGGGGTATCCCC
>JAHFRA010000026.1:3361-36169 GCA_023259035.1 Gallionella sp. | reverse complement strand
TTGCCGCCAGCCTGGTGTACGCCATCCGTCACACGCTGCCAGCCTTGCACTTGCGCATCGGTGAACAAGCCGGGGATGCGGGCATAGCCCAAGCCATTTGCCGAAGGTGACACGCCTTCGGTGATGATGAGTCCGGCATCAGCACGCATCCGGTAATATCTCTCCATCAAGTCATTCGGCACATTGCCGATGGCGCGGGAGCGAGTCATCGGTGCCATGGCGATGCGGTTCTTGAGCGACAATTTACCAAGCGTGGTTGAGGTGAACAAAGTAGTTGTCATGTTGTTATCCTTCGAGAAATAAATAGTGAGCAAGATTCAAGCCGTTCAACTGCGATTTATAAAAACCCGGTAAACTTATGCGCCTCTCTAAAATAACCAGGCTTATTGCTTAACCAGTTCGACACGACGGTTCTTGGCGCGGCCTGCTTCTGTCTTGTTGTCATCCACTGGTTTCGTGTCGCCAAATCCGGTTGTCGTGAAGTTCGCGCCGTTGGCGCCATTCTTTATCAGCCAGGCCTTGACAGCTTCCGCCCGACTTTCGGAAAGTTTTTTGTTCGCGGCTGCACCGCCGATGTTGTCCGTATGCCCCTCAATGCCGAGCTTGAGCTGCGCATGGCCGGTCGCCAACTTGCTGATTTCCGCGAGCACCTTTTCGGATTCAGGTTTAAGCGTGGCTTTGCCGGTGTCGAAATTGATGCCGTAAACCGCAACACGACCGGTTTTTGAAATTTCGTCGAACCAGGACTCGGCATTGGCTTCCAGCTTCTGCTCCATGCCCTTGATTTCCACAATCGTCACATGCGATTCGGGATATTCAGGTCCTCCATTATATGAGGCGAGCACTTGGACGTAGACAGCCGGTTTTCCTTTTCGGTCAAGCCGGAACGAGCCAAATGCATCAGGATCGTTGGTTTCTGGCATGCCGGGATAGCTTGCGCCCTTGCCCGCGATTATCGTGATGAAGCCCGCCGACTTCAAGGCGGCTTCATATTGTCGGATGATTTCCAGCGGCGACGTGTTGGGCTTATGGGCATAGTGATACTTTGTAACCTTGCCTTCCATGGTGTCGACTGTAGAAGGCGCTTCAGCACCCTTCTTGTAAGCGGTGAGCATCTCCGCGCTGTCAAAATCCTTTTGGTCGTATTCGGTAACACTGGCCTGCGGATAGAATTTGAGCAGCGGATGTTCCTTGGCACCCTCCACATGCGGGTCGTTCCAGTCACCCCATGCCGCCAGCGAAAAAACCAACGAAACGACGACTGCAATCATTCCAAAAAATGTTTTCATGTTTATCCTTTGCTGTTGGTTGAACTTGCTACAGTGAACTAATGATTCACTGCCACCATCCGCGTAACCGCATGGTAACCCCCATAAATATTCTTGCCCGCTGGATGCTACCCACTAAAAAGCCTGCGCTGCCAACCTCGGCGATTAGTGGCCTCAGCTATCTTGCTATAACACAGGAACATGGAGGAGCTGAAAATACTGAAACCGCAATCTAGCAGCAAAAATCCTTTATGGATATAGATCAAAGTATCCAGACTGTTGTTCTCCTTTGGGCAATAAATAGTGAGCAAGCTTCAATCCGTTCATCTGCTTAATTCTACAGTGTCACAAAGCCATCAAGGGACTGTCGTTGAGTTCTCATTTTTCTCGCCCGGGGAACTGGCTTCGTCATCCAGCCGATAGAGATTGTAGCGCGCCTTGTAGAGACGCGGATCGAGTTGCAGCGCGCTGGTGAATTCGCGCCGCGCTTCATCATGGCGATGGGCGAGCATGTAAGCATAGCCGAGGTTGTTGTGTACGCGCGCCTTGTCGGGCGATTTCATCACGGTATCTTCCCACAAACTTATTTCACTGGCGTAATCCTGGTTACGCAACACGGTGAGAAAAGCCAAACCTGACAACAGCAGCGCGGCGAAAACTCGGGTTCTTGTTCCGCTCGTCCACAACCGGACCTCGATACACAAAGCAAGAAGCAGTGGCCAGTCGGCCAGATACATTTGACGATCATTGACGATGTCGATGCGCGGCAGGAACAGGTGCAGCGGGATCAACTGCAACATCGCCCACGCCAAAGCGAAGCCGATCCACGGGCGTCTGCGCCAGCAGGCGAACATCAGCGCGAGCAGCGCAACGAAGAATACCAGTTGCAACCAACTGGCGGAAAGATCGTGTAGCAGCGGCAGGCCCGGATCGATGTTCAGCCATAACGGTGAAGCCAATTGGCGCATCAGGTAGGCGAAGCCGGAAAGTTCCGTTGCCGCGTTCCCTTGCAAGGAATTGAACTGGGCGCTGCGTTCCATTTGCGACAGGTAGCCGTCGCTGAACAGAAAAACCAGTGCACTCAGGATCAACACCAGCCAGTTCGGCCATTGCGGCGTCAGGGCGCGCTGCCATTTTCCGCCGCAGGCGTATTCCCATAGCAACAGCGCCAGCGGAAACGTTACGGCGGTTTCTTTGACGCTCAAGGCGATGACAAAAAACAGCGGAGTCAGTCCGTACATTTTGATGCCGCTTTGCTGTGTGCGACCGCTGATGTAAGCGAGTAACCCGGCCAGATAGAACAGCGTCATCAATGAGGTGGAGCGGCCGCATATGTAGGTGACTGCCTCGGTATGGATAGGGTGAACAGCGAACAGCAATGCAACCAACAGCGGGATGTCCCGCAACGCATCCGCTTGCCATTGCTGACCCGCAAATTCTTTCGCCAGCCGATAGACAAGGTAAGCGTTCACCAGATGGATCAGCAGATTGGTAACGTGGAAGCCGATCACGCCCATGCCCATCGTCCAGTTGAGTGTGTAGCTGAACTTGAGCAGGGGCCGGATGCCGAGGGTCAAGCCCTCCATCCAGCTTGACCAGGAATGCACGCGCGGATTGTTGACGATGACGTTGAAGTCGTCAAACTGGAATCCGCTGGTCAGCGCATTGGCGTAGCAGACCAGAATTACCAATATCAGCCACACCAGTACGCCGGTATTTGTTTCAGGGAACCGTGTGCGCATGGTCGAAAGCGAGATCGAGAATGTCTGCCGCATCCCACCAGCGGTCTTTGCCATGCAGCATTACCAGCAGCACCTCGTGCCCCCCGCGTTTGGCGTAGGCCACAAGGCACTTGCCCGCCTTGGCGGTGTATCCGGTCTTGAGGCCGAGCGCGCCGCCGTAGCGACCGACCAGCGCATTCTTGTTTGTCGCGTTGTATTGCTTGCCTTCCAATGCGGTGATGGTCGTGCGCTTGAGCGAGGTAACGGGGATGACTTGCGGATGTTTGAGCAGCTCGCGCCCCAAACGGGCGAGGTCGTGAGCGGAGGAATAGTGGCCGGGTGCATCGTGCCCGCAGGCGTTTTGAAACCGGGTGTTGCGCAACCCCAGTTCCTGTGCGCGGCGATTCATCCGGGTCACGAAGGCGCCCTCGCTGCCGGCAAAATGGTCTGCCAGTGCGTGACAGGCATCATTCGCCGAATGGAGCAGCGTGGCGGCAAGCAGGTCTTGTACGCGGAAGTGTTCGCCGGGTTTGAGAGCGAGGCGAGAACCGGTTTCGCGGGTGGCAGCCTGGCTGACAATCACCACATCCTCCAAGCGTCCTTGCTCCAGCACCAACAGCGCGGTCATCAGCTTGGTCAGACTGGCGGGCGGCAGGGGTCTATCGGCCTGTTTTTCCCAAGTCACAGCGCCATCAATCTCCACCCGATAAGCATCGGCAATTTGCGGAAATGGATCGGGCTGTGATACTGCCCAAACTGTTTGGGACAGCAACCACAGCCCGATGAAAACTCCTGTACGCACTTAGAACCCGAATATGCCCTTCAGCTTTTTGGCGCCTTCCAGCACATCGGCAGCCGGGTTGTTGGCAGATGATTTGCCCGGTTTGTCCGGTGCGAACGCTTCACTCTGCCCACTGTCATCAGAACTCTCGTCGGCATTCATCCCGCTCATGCATTTCTTGAAGTCCTCGGCTTTTGTTTGGGCCGTGTAGCTGCGGCCTTCGCATCCCTTGCGGCGCTCATACTCACGATACGCCTTGGCATCCGCAGGACAGGACGCGGATAACTGGCTGTAATTCTTGCCATTGAGCGTCTTGCAGACGGACTTGGTGATGGCAGCCATGTCCAACCCGCAAGCCTTGGTAATCAGGTTTCCGTTACTTTTCTCTGAGGAGACCAAAGTCTGGTAAGTGCCGGCATCACGGGGCGAGTCCTTGCGCACGGCATCACACAGCGCCTCCTTCTTGCCCTGACAAGCAGGTTGTGGCGTGATAAACATGCTGGCCGAGCCAATCCATTTCCGCGTATCGAAATCCGACGTATCGCACATCTTGTCCGTCATCTCTTTTGTTTGTGCCTGCATCTTCTTTACCAGCTCTTCGCTGTCGCAACTGCCGCCAATCCGTTTGCTGCTGGAGGTCATCTTCATGTCCATATCATGCCCCTGAGACTTGCCGGTCATGTGCATGATGCCGTGATAGCTGTCGCGCTCGTAGGTGTTTTCTCCTTCCATGTTCATGGTTCCATCTTTCTCGACGCACTTCCCCTTATAGCTGACCTTATTGCCTGACGTTTTAACATCCGTAAATTCGCAATTGCTTTTTTTGTCCCGCATACGCCGGGGATCTTTTTCTTCCCCCGGTGGAATGCACACCTTAACGGTGGTGGCGGGCATCGCGAAAGGCATGCCTGGCATTTCCATTTTGGAGGTAACTTCCCAGTACTCACCGGGCACGGCACATGCTGCGGTGCTCAACAAACCGGTTATCATGGCAAGAATGGCGGTGAGGCGTTTATTCATGATTGCTCCCTGAAGTTGATTGGAAATAATTCGTTTTTGGAATGCGCGTATCTGACCCGGATAATGCATTGAATTTTGACCTGCCCTCAGATTATCTCTGAAACAGCTCAGGTTGTGGATGATTTTCCGGTTTTGGCATATTGCATCGTCATCACAAGAGACGTTCAAGTTTGCGCCGACACAAAAACGCCAATGACATCTACCGGCAAGTTAGGCGTGGCCCGGTGGCTTCCTCGTGCGTTGGATACCTCGCGCACGTGACGCTGGTCTTCGATTCGCAGATTGGGATTCGCAGATTGGAAAAATCAGGTTTCTTGAGGCTCCTTACACTCAATCTACAGCACGAGTGAGATGATGACAGTCAATACACCCGCGAAAGCAACCAACGGAAGGCTGTAGTGCTGGTATAACGTTATCTTGTCTACTTCGATGGCGAGGGCGGTGATGATGATGCCGATAATTGTGGTAGTCATTTGCAAGTTCTCCAATGTTATTTGTTTGCCAACAGGGAAGCGGTCTCTTATCCCTTTCTTCCTCTTCAAACCCTGATCTTTAGACACTTTGCTTGTCGCTATATGTCCGTATTATCGGGACTCATTAACCCAAAGATCAAAGCCTTTGCTACGAATGGTCAAGCTTTTGGATGATTGGCAGACTGGCCGGACGAACGGTCGAATTTCTGGATGACTGGCAATCTGGATGACTGGCAATCGGGTAATCTCTGACTTCAAACTATATAATGGCGGGTCATGAACTGGTATTGGCGAATGGTACACATGCGATCTTGATACCGATCATCGCTCACTTGCGCGAACCCGCCCGTTTCTATCTACCCAACAAGCCCGCTTATGAAACCAGCCGATACTTGCAATGCTTTTGTCCCCGGTGAGATGATCACAGTTAACCCGAACATGGAGGGGAAGCTTTCATCGCTGACTTTTGCAGTAAAAGAACTTTTCGATGTTAGAGGATTTGTTACGGGCGCCGGAAATCCCCTCTGGAAAAACACGCATCCGGTAGCGCAGACAACGGCGCCATCCGTAGAAATGCTGTTGAATGAAGGCGCCACACTGATCGGCAAAACCATTTCAGACGAAATGGCGTTTTCTCTTGATGGCGAAAACGCCCAATACGGCACCCCGTTAAACTCCAAATGCCCGAATAGAATTCCGGGTGGTTCTTCCAGCGGGTCTGCATCAGCAGTCGCCGGTGGCCTGGTGGATTTTGCTCTGGGCACCGATACTGCCGGCTCCGTGCGCATCCCGGCATCTTATTGCGGCATTTACGGTTTTCGTCCGACGCATGGCGCCATTTCGCTGCAAGGCATTCACCCGATGGCGCACAGCTTTGATACGGTCGGCTGGTTTGCCAGAACGCCGGATGTTCTGGCAAAAGTGGGCGGCGTGCTGCTCGGCATCGAGATACCAGAATTTAAGATCGACAAATTTGTGATAGCGCGCGATTTGCCCTGTACGAAAGAACCCGGCACGGAAGATACTGGCATTGCATCAAAGTACAACGCTTTTGTTCGAACATTATCCAGCTTGCCCGTCGAGATTATCGAAACTGAATTAGGCAAACCGGATTTTTCAACCTGGATCGAAGTGCTAAGAAATATCCAATGGTGGGAGTTGAATCAGGCGCACGGCAAATGGATTTTCCAGAATATCGACTCTTTCGGCGAAGAGATACGCGGCAGGCTGGAAAAAATATCTTCTGTCAGTCGCGATGATATGGAAGCAAAAAGACTGGTCAGAAAATGGCTGATCAGCCAGATTGAAAACATTATTTCTCCCGGCACTATAATTGTTTTCCCGACCGCCCCCGGTATCGCACCTTTAAAGGGCAGGCCCATAGATGAAGCAAGGGCATCCCGCGTCAATACAATGAGGCATACCTGCATCGCTACCGTTGCCGGGCTACCGCAAGTTTCGATACCGCTGATAGAAAAAGATGGTTGCCCGATCGGCATATCCTTGCTGGGCGCGCGGGGTCAGGATGGTCAGCTTTTAGCGGCTGCCCAAATTTTCGGAAAAAGTTAAAATGCTGTCCGGTGCGTTAAAAATGCAACCTCAACCGTTTATCAATTTATTATTTTTACCTGTGGAGCCTTCATGCCTCTAGCTGCTTATCTCGACGACACGCCAACTCTCGGGGCACGCGTCTATTTCCACGCCTCCTGCCAGATCATCGGCAATGTACGCATCGGCAATGACAGCTCAATCTGGTGCAACGCGGTTTTGCGGGGCGATGTAAACCACATTGTGATCGGGCAAAGCAGCAACGTGCAGGACTTCACGATGGGGCATGTATCCCACAAGACGCCGGATAAGCCTGACGGTTCGCCCTTAGTGGTCGGGGATTATGTAACTGTTGGACACTCCGTCATTCTCCATGGCTGCACGATCGGAAATGAGTGCATGATCGGGATGGGATCGATCATTATGGATGACGCCGTTATTCCTGATCACGTCATGATCGGCGCAGGCAGCCTGGTCCCGCCAGGTAAAGTGCTGGAAAGCGGAATGCTTTATGTGGGTCGTCCCGTAAAAGCCGTCCGCGCGCTAACCCCTGAAGAAACCGCTTACCTGAGATACTCGGCCGAGCATTACGTGCAAGTAAAAAATAATTATCTGCATAGCCTGTCGGAAACAACCAAAATATAGGCTCTTTTGAAAAACGAGTGGATTAAACGGCATGAGGGTTAAACCTTTGAAAATCGAGCTTGCCAGCGATGAGAAATATCACTGTGCGCATGGTGTGAATGCTGGTGTAGCCACGCGCCTTACGTTTGGCCGCTTGAAACAAACCATTGAGGGCTTCGAGGAAACCGTTGGTTTGCCGAGTCTGTGCCCAAGCCACGATGCCGTCGAAATGGCTGCGAATCATTTTAGCGACCTCCTTCATCGGCTCAACTTTTGATCGCATGACATTGGTACACCACTGTGCCAACAATGCAGAAACGACATTGATTTGTTTGCGTTCAAGAATATCGCGCAGTTGTTCGCGGTACATCCAGGCGCGAGCCGCACGCTTAGTCGTGATATGAGAGATCAGGGCATCCAAGTCGGCACACTGGCTTGCACCGGCGGCGCATCGAACAATGGAGTGGTCTTCGCCTCCGCCACCCCAACCACCTGCACCGTCACCAACAGCACCGCCACCGTCCGGGGCGCGGGCCTGTGCACGCTGAGCGCCGACCAGGCGGGCGACATCAACATCAGCGCCGCGCCGCAGGTGGCGCAATCGTTCGCGGTCGATCCGGCCAGCCAGAGCATCGCGTTTGGCGCGCTGCCGGACAGGAAGATGGGCGATGCGCCGTTCAACATCAGCGCTACCGCCACCTCGAACCTGGCGGTGGGCTTCACGTCAGCGACAGCGGCGGTATGCGCGGTAACCGGCACCACGGTCACGCTGGCAGCGACAGGAACCTGTACGATCCAGGCGGATCAGGCAGGGGACAGCCGTTACGGCGCGGCGCCGCAGGTGACGCAATCCTTCACGGTCAGCCCGGCCGGGGTTCAGGTGTATTACATCCACAGCGATCATTTGAACACGCCGAGGGTGATTACGGATGCGGGCAACAATCTGGTGTGGAGGTGGGATAGCTCGGAGGCGTTCGGCAATAATGCTCCGAACGAGAATCCGAACAACCGAGGCATCTTCAACTTCAATCTGAGGTTTGCGGGGCAGTATTTCGATAAGGAAACGGGGCTGCATTACAACTACTTCCGCGATTGCTACGACCCTGCCACAGGACGCTATTGCCAGAGCGATCCCATCGGTCTTGCTGGGGGGGTAAATACCTACACCTATGTCAATGGGAACCCATTAAGGTGGACTGATCCGACGGGACTAGACGTATATGTGGCGAATACTGATGCCGTTGGTGGATTGCATCAAAAAATTGTTGTGGACACACCCAATGGTCAATATGGACAGAGCTTTGGTATGTCTAGTAGAGATTTGCCGCAGCAAGGTCTTTGGGAGGCCTATCAAGGGCATCAGCAACCAGGTCTCCCTGGTAGCGGCGTGATTTATTCAGATAGCGATCCGATTACAAAAATTCAGCGCCGGTTTGAGACGACGCAGCAGGAGGATGCTCTAATCGAGGCTTATCTCAAATTTCAGCGTGATTGGACTGGACCATACAATGTTGCCTCGAACAGTTGCAGAGATTATTCGAATCGCCAATATGACATTATTGTGAAGGCAATTCAAAATTTGCGAGCGGGGCAGAGGTAAGCATGTTCTTCATAAAAGCCATCTTAATGAGCATATTACCTTTCTACAGCATAGAATTCCCCGTAAATCTTTTGCCGAAAGAATTCACATATGTTGAGTTCAAGCAAGGACATGAAATGGGAAAAAGAACAATTACAGCAGATGAGGAGACTTATACTGCGTTGCAGAAGGTCGTTTCCGTAGAGAGGCAAGGTTGGCGTTATGATTTGGTAACCTATGCTCCAAATCGCATGTTCAATTCGCCCAAAATGAAAATTAACTGCCTTGATAACGCGCTTATTGTTAACTATGAAGATAATGATGGTTGGATTCAAATTTCTAAAAAAGGGGTGCCATGTCCTACTGCTGACCTCCAACCTCGCAAATAGGTAACGTAGCCCGATTACCCCTTATCATAAAAATCAATAGGGTCGTACTCGATTGAAATTTGAACGGAAATAAAAACAACTCAAACCCATGTGCGCCCCGCCCAGAATATCTGATCTCCTGCCCGAAGCCATCGCCCAGTGCTGGGGCGCCAACAATACATCCACGATCCCGCAAGCCATCGCCGGGCTCACCGGCGTCAATGAAATCGGCACAGGCAACGGCTATTACTGCGCCCTGACCAAGAACAGCGCGCTGCTGTGCTGGGGCAGCAACAGCGCAGGCCAACTGGGCGACGGCACCACCGCCTCCCGCACCACCCCGGCCTACGTCACCGGCCTCACCGGCGGCAACGCAACCAACCAGACCATCGCCTTCGGCGCACTGCCCGACAAGACCCCCGCCGACCCGCCCTTCACCCTCAGCGCCAGCGCGTCATCGGGCCTGCCGGTGAGCTTCACCTCGATCACCCCGACCGCCTGCGCCGTGACCGGCAGCACCGTCACCCTCGTTGCGGTGGGCACCTGCACCATCGCCGCCAACCAGCCCGGCAACAGCGGCGTCAACGCCGCCCAGCAAGTGACGCGCTCGTTCGCGGTTGCGCCCGGCACCCAGGCCATCACCGGCTTTGCACCGGCCACGCCGCTGACCTACAGCACCGGCCTGATCGTCGTGCTCGGCGCCACCGGCGGCGCCTCGGGCAACCCCATCATCTATGCTTCCACCACACCCGGCGTATGCACCGCAGCCAACAGCCTGATGAGCGCCGTCAGCGCCGGAACCTGCACCCTCACCGCCAACCAGGCGGGCAACGCCAGCTACAGCGCCGCACCGCAAGCGAACGCCACGGTCATCATCAACGCCAACAGCCAGACCATCGCCTTCCCCGCGCTCCCCACCAGAAAACTCAGCGAAGCGGTGTTCGGCATCAGCGCCAGCGCGTCCTCGAGATTGACGGTCAGCTTTACCTCGATCACCCCCGCCGTCTGCACCGTGGCCGACAGCAACGTCACTCTCGTCACAACCGGCACCTGCACCCTCGCCGCCGATCAACCCGGCAACGGCGGCACCGGCCCCGCACCGCAAGTCACACGAACGTTCGAAGTCACGCAGGGCACGCAAGCCATCACCGACTTCGCGCCGCCGACCCCTGTCACCTACAGCCCGGGCCAAACCTTCGCCCTGACCGCCACCGGCGGCGCATCGGGCAACGGGGTCATCTTCGCCTCCGCCACCCCAACCACCTGCACCGTCACCAACAGCACCGCCACCGTCCGGGGCGCGGGCCTGTGCACGTTGAGCGCCGACCAGGCGGGCGACGCCAACTACAGCGCCGCGCCGCAGGTCACGGCCAGCGTGGTGATCGAACAGCTTGGGCAGAGCATCACGTTCAACGGATTACCGGGCAGGACGCTGGGCGATGCGCCGTTCAACATCAGCGCGAGCGCCACATCAAACCTCGCCGTAAGTTTCAGTTCCGGCACCCCAACCGTATGCACGGTCGCCAACACTGCGGTCACGCTGGTTGCAACGGGAATCTGCACGATCCTGGCCGATCAGGCGGGCGACATCAACATCAGCGCCGCACCGCAGGTGGCGCAATCGTTCGCGGTCGATCCGGTCAGCCAGAGCATCGCGTTTGGCGCGCTGCCGGACAGGAAGATGGGCGATGCGCCGTTCAACATCAGCGCCACCGCCACCTCGAACCTGGCGGTGAGCTTCACGTCAGCGACAGCGGCGGTATGCGCGGTGGCCAACTTGACGGTCACGCTGGCAGCGACAGGAACCTGTACGATCCAGGCGGATCAGGCAGGGGACAGCCGTTACGGCGCGGCGGCGCAGGTGACGCAATCGTTCGCGGTCAGCCCGGCGGGGGTTCAGGTGTACTATATCCACAGCGATCATCTGGACACGCCGAGAGTCATCACGGATGCGGCGGGAAATAAAGTTTGGGAGTGGCAGAACACCGACCCGTTTGGCAACAACGTGCCGAACGAAAATCCGTCAGGGCAGGGTGCGTTCACCTTCCCGCTACGGTTCGCGGGGCAGTATGCGGATAAGGAAACGAATACGTTCTACAACGTCAATCGCAATCTCGATCCAGCTACTGGACGTTATCTCGAATCAGATTTGATCGGCTTGGCAGGCGGCATTAACACGTACACCTACGTGAGAGGGAATCCGCTGAGTTATGTTGATCCATATGGGTTGCGTGACGTTGACGTGTACATATGGCGTGCTGAGGGATCGAGTGTCGGGCATGTGATGGTTACTGAGGCGAACTCCACGCAGGTGATACTTAGTCAATTTCCCAGCAATGGGTATCCGTTGGGGCCGAACGAAACAAAATCCTTCGCAGATACGATGACCGCAGAAAGCCGTGCTACCTCCGAAATTTGGCGGATTAATGTTCCTAATGACAAGGCGTTTGATGCGGCAGCAGCACGGGAGCGCGGTTTGAAGCTATGGTCATGGAACCCTTCAAATGACTATACCCAGTGCTCAATTGCAGCTTCAAGGGCATTGAAGGCGGGTGGGGTTGAGCTCAATACAATCACAACCGGAACACTTATGCCCGGTTTCTTTGCGAACGGATTGCAGGCAACTCCTGGAATAGGTACACGACGTCCTTAGGGGCATATTCGGAAAGATGTCTGATCATGAAGATTGTTGCGGCGATATATTCACTTGCGTTGGGTGGGGTTGCATTGTGGGCATGGAGTACATACTTTTTTTATGAGAATTCGACAAGGGAGCATCTACTACCCGCAATTGCTTTGGAGGTTGTAACCCTGCCATCGTCGCTCTTGGTTGAGAGGATAGTTGAGTGGGTGCCGTGGATTCTAAATAGTCCGTTTGCTATGTTGTCAATTGTGACCGTGCTCGGGGGAATTCAAGCGGTATTGGTTTGGTTGATCGCTGTGCGTTTCAAGTTCTGATCAAAATCAATGGGGGCGGGTTCGACTGATCCGCATTGAGTAGTTCTAAAAAGAGATAACTCCCCCATACCCGCTGCGCGGGTAGCTGCTAAGAAGAAGGGCCGCTGACGCGGCCCTTTGTTTTACCGGCTATCTGTTCTGAGCCAGCATACTCTCCAGCACCTCCATCACGACACGTTGCCGGGGTTTCGGCAACTGGCTGATGCGTTCCATATGCTGCTGCAGTTTCGATGCCGGCCCGCGCTTGCCGGTGCGCGCGTTAGCGGGCTTCCCCAGCAACTCATCCACCGGCACCTTAAAAATCTCGGCCAGGGTTGGCAGCATGGATGCTGGCACGCGCCGCTGCCCCAATTCGTAGGCGGTCATCGCCGACTGAGATAGCCCGAGCGTTTCCGCAAGTTGTACTTGTGTCAGGTGGCGCAATCGTTCGCGGTCGATCCGGCCAGCCAGAGCATCGCGTTTGGCGCGCTGCCGGACAGGAAGATGGGTGATGCGCCGTTTACCCTCACGGCGAGCGCCACCTCACTGGCGGCAACGCAACCAACCAGATCATCACCTTTGCCGCGCTGCCCGACACCCCCCGCCGACCCGCCCTTCACCCTCAACGCCAGCGCATCCTCGGGCCTGCCGGTGAGCTTCACCTCGATCACCCCGACCGCCTGCACCGTATGAATGCCAGAACACAAATATGGAAGCGCGTTGCGCGCAACGCTTGAACGGGAAACGAATTTTGCAGAGCCGACTATTTACACGGCTTTAGCTATTTTTCTCAGTATAATCACCCCACTCCTGCAACCATCAGGAATCATCCTGTGGACGAGGTGTTTCCCTCAGATACCGGGCAAAAAAGGACTCGCAGATGCAACGAACAACCAAGAACGACCTGATCATCCGCATCGGTGGCGAAGGCGGCGAAGGCGTTATCTCAGTGGGCGATTTCATTACTCAGGCTTGCGCTCGCGCCGGGCTCGACGTTTACACTTTCAAAACTTTCCCCGCCGAAATAAAGGGTGGGTACGCCATGTATCAGGTGCGCGCCAGCACCGAACAGTTGTACAACCAAGGGGACACTTTCGATGTCCTTTGCGCCTTCAACGGCGAAGCCTACAACATGAACCTCCCTCGCCTCAGGCCGGGCACCACCGTCGTTTACGACAGCCCGGGCGACTTCACTCCCGACATTCCGTACGGCGTATACGCTTATCCCATCCCGATGACCCATACGGCAAAAGGCATGAACAACCCGCGCGCCAAAAACATGGTGGCGATGGGAGCGATGTCTGTGCTGTTCAATATCCCCGTGGAGGCTTTGCGCGAAGTGATCGCCACCAAGTTTGCGCGCCGTGGCGAAGACGTGATCCAGGGCAACCTGGCCGCATTTGAGCGCGGCCGCGAACTGGCTGCGGCATTGGATAAAACCGATCCGTGGACTATCGGTACACCCAAGGCCAAGCGCGATGTCGTGGTGATGTCGGGCAACAACGCCATCGGTCTCGGCGCGCTGATCGCCGGATTGGATTTCTTTGCCGCTTACCCAATCACCCCGGCGACCGAAATCGCAATCTATGTGGCCAAACATTTACCTAAACGCGGCGGCACCTTGATCCAGGCCGAGGACGAAATCGCTGCCATCTCCCAAGTGGTTGGCGCGTCCTACGCGGGCAAGAAGGCGATGACCTCCACTTCCGGGCCGGGTTTGTCGCTGATGAGCGAAATGCTGGGCATGGCGGTTATGAGCGAACTGCCCTGTGTAATCGTTGACGTCCAGCGTGGCGGGCCATCCACCGGCTTGCCGACCAAGCATGAACAGTCAGATCTGTTTTTGGCGGTACATGGCTCTCACGGCGATGCCGGACGCATCGTGCTATCCGTGGAAAGCATTCGGGACTGCATCAACCTGACGGTGGTGGCATTTAACCTTGCCGAAAAATATCAGTGTCCCGTGCTGCTGCTTTCCGATGGCTCGCTGGCATTTTCGACGCAGAACGTGCCTTATCCAAACCCGGACAATTACACCGTTGTGGAGCGCAAGCGCTGGAATGGCGAAGGCGAATACCGGCGCTACGCGCAGACCGAGGACGGTATTTCGCCGATGGCCGATCCGGGCACACCCGGCGGAATGCACATTGCCACCGGCCTCGAACATAACGAAGCCGGCCTGCCCAGCTACACATCGGTCAATCACGAGGCGATGCTGAGCAAGCGTTTCCGCAAACTCAACGGCGTGGTCAATGACGTCGATCCGGTGGAAGTGGATGCTGTGGAAAGCGCCGGCACAGCACAGCGCGCCGATCTTGCGGATATGGGCGTAATTGCCTGGGGCAGCACCATCGGCGTGGTGCGCGAAGCCTTGCAACGTCTGCGCGCCGAGGGCTACCGGGTCAAGGGCTTTTATCCCAAGCTGCTGCATCCTCTGCCTGTGCAACAGTTCGAAGCCTTTGGTGCATCGTGCCGGCGGCTCCTGCTGCCCGAGGTTAACTTCCAGGGTCAACTGGCCCACTTCGTGCGCGCGGAAACCTCGTTGCGCCCCGAGTCGTACACTATATGCGGCGGTATGCCTTTCACGCCCGAGATGATAGTCAGCAAAGTCAAGGAGAGAGTCAGGGAGATAATGGCATGAATGCGATCCTTCACCCACAAATGCACTTGCATCAGGTCGATCTCAAACCCAAGGATTACAAGACCGACACGCCCTCGTTCTGGTGTGCCGGCTGCGGCCACCACGGCATACTGACAGGACTGCTGCGCGCGCTTTCCGAAATCGGCGTCGATCCGAATTTCCTGGTGAGCATTTCCGGGATCGGCTGCTCCTCGCGTCTGCCCTACTTCGTCAACTCCTACAAGATGCATACCCTGCATGGCCGCGCCGGTCCGGTTGCAACCGGCGTCCAGTTGGCTCGCCCCGATCTCGCCGTGGTGGTTACCGGCGGCGATGGCGACGGCTTTTCCATCGGTGGCGGACATATGCCGCATCTGGCGCGCAAGAACATCAACATGACTTACATCCTGATGGACAACCATATTTACGGTTTGACCAAGGGCCAGTACTCGCCCACTTCCCGGCAGGAAATGAAGACCACCACCACCCCTTATGGCGGTGTGGAGGAACCTCTGAATCCGGTACTGTATATGCTGACATACGGTGCCAGCTATGTTGCTCAAGCATTTGCCGGCAACGTCAAACTCGCATCGCAACTGATCAAGGAGGGCATGGAGCACAAGGGGTTCGCCTTTATCAATCTGCTCTCACAATGCCCGTCTTTCAACGAGATTGACACCGCACAGGCAATCAAATCCGCCTGCGACCAGATGGATGCCAATCACGACATAAGTGACTTGAATGCTGCCATGAACGCGGTCAATATGGCAAAACAGGCAGGCCGCATACCCTCCGGTCTGCTGTACAAAACCGAGCGCCCCACCCTGGATCAGCGCATGGCCGAACTGGTGGAACGTGTCGGCGGACACAAGGATTATGATTTGCGCAAGATCATCGACCTCGCGCGCCCGTAACGGCTATTGTTTGCATAATTGAAGACCGCACCGCATCATCCAGAATGAAACTTGGCAAATAATAAAGCTCCTGCGTCATTCCAGCGCAAGCGGGAATGACGGCATATGTGTGATAACTACCATGGCAATAACGGAGAATGAAATCGATCAGCAGCCGGGCATCACACTGACCATCAACGGTCTTGCCGTGAAGGCAGACACGGGCATGACCCTGGTCGAGGCGGCGTGGCACGCCGGTGTGCCGCGCATCACCAGTGTCGGCTGCATGGAGGGTGTGTGCGGTTCCTGCCGCGTCATGCTGCGGCGCGGCAAGGAGGTGACGGTGGGCCTCGCCTGCCAGACTTTCGCCGAAAACGGCATCGAGGTAGTGTTCATGCCGCCCGCATCGGCGCCACGCCATCATTACGAGATCAGCGATTTCAAGAATGCGTGGGACATCCACGCGCGTTTTCAGGATATTTTTCCCGAAGCATCGCGCTGCCGCCATTGCCACGGCTGTGACACCTCCTGCCCCAAAGGCATCACCGTCGAAAACGGCGTTGCGCTGGCTGCCGCAGGCCGCTTCCGTGATGCGGGAGAGGCCTTCTTCGAATGCGTCATGTGCGAACTGTGCGATGTCGCCTGCCCGGAACTGATCGCACCGGCCCATGTGGGACTGTTCAGCCGGCGCATAACAGCGCATTTTCACCTGCGCCCGCCCAACCTCATCCAGCGCTTGGAAGAATTACGCCAAGAGCGCCAGGAAGCCACCCAAAAAGAGAGCGATGAGGGATGAAAACAATAGGAGCTAACTCAAAATGAGCAACGGCATTCCTCTGACAGAGGCCCTCGCGCGCTACCGGCCCGATGCGCTTGTCGAACCGCTGCCCAAGCTGACCGATTCCGACACGCTGCTCAACGCGCACCACCCGGATCACTTGCGTGGCAGCTTGGTCAAGCTGGTGGTGGGAGCCAATGCGGGCGAGAGTTGCCAGCGCGAGTTGGCCGAGATATTGCAATCAGAAGCCTTCATCGACGAGGCCGATCTTGCCGGAACTCCGGTGACGGATATCGACGTGCTGGTGATCGGCGGCGGCGGCGCGGGATGCGCGGCGGCGCTGATGGCTGCCGAGAAAGGTGCGCGCGTGCTGCTGGCCACCAAACTGCGCCTCGGAGATAGCAATACTGTGATGGCCGAAGGCGGTATCCAGGCCGCCATCGAACCGGACGATTCGGTGCAGCAGCACATTCAGGACACCCTGCGCGGCGGACACCATGCCGGTGACCCGGCACTGGTAGCCGTCATGGCCGGGGACGGCCCGGATGTACTGCGCTGGCTGATACGCCGAGGCATGCAGTTCGAACAGACTCCCAGCGGCGACCTGCACACGCGGCGCGCGGGCGGCATGAGCAGCGCACGCCTCGTCCATTGCCGCGACTATACCGGCCTGGAAATGATGCGTGTGCTGCGCGAAGCCGTCATCCAGCATCGCAGCATCGAGGTTTGGGAGCAAAGCCCCGCCGTCGAATTGCTGTCCAACGAACTCGGTCAGAAATGCGTCGGCGCGGTGCTCACCTCGCTGCTTGATGGACAGTTGCGCATCGTGCGCACCCGCTCCGTGATACTCGCAACCGGCGGGCTGGGGCGGCTGCACCTGAACGGCTTTCCGACCTCCAACCATCTGGGCGCGACGGGCGACGGACTGGTTCTGGCATACCGCATCGGCGCACGGTTGCGCGAGCTGGATTCGTTCCAGTACCACCCCACGGGGCTGGTGCATCCAACCCATTTGTCCGGCAAGCTGGTGACCGAGGGCGTGCGCGCGGCGGGCACCTTGCTGTTGAATGGCCTTGGCCAGCGCTTCATCGACGAACTGTTGCCGCGCGATATGGTATGCGCCGCGATCCTGCGCGAGTGCAGCGAGGGGCGCGGCATCCGCATCGACGGCCAGCGCGTCGGGGTGTGGCTCGATACGCCGCGCCTGGAGCGCGCCAATCCGGGTCTGCTGGAAAAGCAATTCCCCAACCTGATGACGCGCACCCGCGTCTCGGGCATCGACCCGCGCACCGAACCATTGCTGGTTCATCCGACTCTGCACTACCAGAACGGCGGCGCAGTCATCGATGTCAATGGCGCCACCACGGTGCCCGGCCTGTACGCGGTGGGCGAAGTAGCGGGAGGCATCCACGGGCGCAACCGCATCATGGGCAATGCCCTGCTCGAGATCATCAGCTTTGGCCGCCGCGCCGGTATTGCAGCTACCGCGAACCGCGACAGAGGGCCGAAGAAAGTCACCCTCGAACACGTGAACCGGCTGCGCCGCGCACTGACCCTCGCGGGCATGCCCCTGACGCGCCGGGCACCGCAGGTGTTGCCGGGTTACGCGGCAGGAGGCTTATGGAATCGCTGAATTTTGAAATTAACCTGAAAAAGACATGCAGCATTCCCACGCAGAGCGTGGGAACAATAGCGCAACCGTACGTTTAAATCCGACTTGTCGGCTTGAATAATATGCCCTCAATTGAACCACACTTGGTACTGCTGCATCCGGATCGCCGCATCGGCGCCGACATGGCGCGCTGGCGCCAGTCGGGCGGCGGCGAAGCGCTGGCGTGCGCCGCGCAAAATCCGGCTGCCGTGCGCGGGGAGATACGCCTTGCCGATCTGCGCGGCTTGGGCGGCAGCGGCTTCCCGGCTTGGCGCAAGTGGGATATGGTCGCTGCCGCAGCACCGAAGCCGGACAAGTATCTGGTGGTAAACGGCAACGAGGACGAACCCGGCACCTTCAAGGATCGCCTGCTGCTGGAAGAAACGCCGCATCAGATAATCGAAGGCGCCGTGGTGGCGGCACTGGCGATTGGCGCCAATCGCGTTGTGCTCTACATCAATCCCGACATGGTGCGTTCGCTGGCGGCGATGAAGGCCGCGCTCGAACAATGGCGGGCATCGGATTTACTGGCACAGGCTTCAACCGCGCTCGGCAAACCGTTGCAGCTTGACCTGCTGCCCGGCTCCGGGCACTACATCGGCGGCGAAGAAACCGCATCGATGGAATGGGTGGAGGGCCGTTTTAGTTCCGGCGTCACATCCGTAAACGGATATGAGTCTTCGCTAAAAAAGAGTTCTAGTTCCGACATAACGCCCGCAAGCGGGCATGAGTCTTCACTGAAACAAAGCTTTGGTTCCGTGCCGGAACCAAAGCTTCGTTTTCCCTTTCCGCGCGGCAAGCCACCCTACCCTGCTCAGGCTGGCGTGCATGGCTGCCCGACGCTGATCAATAATGTGGAAACGCTGGCTCATGTGCCGCACATCGTCGTGCATGGCGCGGCATGGTTCCGCGCCCTCGGCAAAGCACCGGGCACCGGCACCAAACTGTATTCATTGAGCGGCGACGTGCTCTATCCCGGCGTGTTCGAGTTGCCGATGGGTACGCCGTTACGCGAACTCATCTTCGCGCATGGCGGCGGCCTGCTGTCCGGCAAACCGCTCAAGGCGGTGTTTACCGGCGGACCATCGAACACCCTGCTGACACCCGCCGACCTCGACGTGGCGCTGGATTTCGAATCCCTGCGCGCACGCGGCAGCAATCTGGGCACCGGCGCGATGATCGTCATCTCGGAAGGCACCGGCATCGTCAAGCGCGTGGCCGAATACGAGCGCTTCTTCGCGCATTCTTCCTGCGGCCAGTGCAACTCGTGCAAGGTGGGCACCGCCACGATGAGCCGCCTGCTGGACCGCATCGACACCGGGCGCGGCACAACAGCCGACCTCGCAACTTTGGAAAACCTCTGCGCCATGTTGCCCGGCAGCGGCCGCTGCCATCTCCTCAACGGCGCCGTGCAACTGCTCGACAGCGCCTTCCATCACTTCCACGACGAATTCAAGCAGGCTCTGCGCTAAGAAACTTGATTCCTCCCGGTCTGCCCTCATAATAAGAACATCGCATGAAGGAGGATTGCCATGTCCGCCGCCCGCCCGCCTGCCGTTGCAGGTATGTTCTACCCAGCCGATGCCCGGCAACTCACGCATGACGTGCGGCAGTTGCTGGTCGAAGCGCATCCCAACGATCTGATCCCCAAAGCCCTGATCGTGCCGCACGCCGGGTATATTTATTCCGGTCCGATTGCGGCCACCGCCTATGCAACACTCGATTCAATCGCCTCACATATCAGGCGCGTGGTGTTGCTCGGCCCCACCCACCGCGTCGCGGTGCGCGGGCTGGCTCTGCCGGACGCAGACGCTTTCGCCACACCGCTCGGCATCGTGCAGGTGGATTTGGCGGCTGCGCATGCCATCGCACATCTGCCGCAAGTCACCATCAGCGCACAATCTCACGCACAGGAACATTCGCTGGAAGTGCAACTGCCGTTCCTGCAAACCGTGCTGCCCGATTTCAAGCTGTTGCCACTGGCAGTCGGCATGGCCTCAGCCGAGGAAGTCGCCGAGGTGCTGGAAATCTTATGGGGCGGCGATGAAACGCTGATCGTCATCAGCTCGGATTTATCCCATTACCTGCCCTACTCCACCGCGCAACGCGTGGATAACCAAACGGTGCAATCCATCCTGAAGCTGCGCCAACCCATCGCACACGACCATGCCTGCGGCGGCACGCCAATCAGCGGATTGATCGTCGCAGCGCAGCAACACCATCTCACGCCGCATCTGCTCGACCTGCGCAACTCAGGGGATACCGCCGGATCGCACGATCAGGTGGTGGGTTATGCCGCGATGGCCTTTACGCAAGATCAAGATGAGGACAGCGCAGTTACAACAGACGATGAACATGGCCGCATCTTGCTGAAGCTGGCACGCAGCGCCATCGCCGAGCAGTTTGGCCCGCCCGGAAAAGACATGCCCAAGCAAAATACACCGCAAGCCGGCTGGCTACGGCAACCCGGCGCGACTTTTGTCACCCTCACCTTGCATGGTCAACTGCGCGGTTGCATCGGCAGCTTGGAAGCGCATCGTTCACTCGTTGAAGATGTGCGCGACAACGCCGTGGCTGCCGCGTTCCATGACCCGCGTTTCGCGCCGCTCACAGCGGAAGAATTCGCCGAAATAATAGTCGAGGTGTCGCTGCTTGCCCCGGCGCAGCCGATGCACTTCAGGGATGAGTTGGACGCGCTGACGCAACTGCGTCCCAATATGGATGGAGTCATCTTCGAATATGACGGCTACCGCAGCACATTCCTGCCGCAGGTATGGGAAAACCTTGCGCAACCGCGCCAGTTTCTCGCCATGCTCAAACGCAAGGCGGGACTGCCCGATGACTTCTGGGCGGAAGACGTAAAACTGTCGCGTTATACCGTGAAAAAATGGAGTGAAAAGACGCTGTAACGTGCGCACAGCGCACGCTACGCTTTCTAAGGAGTTATGACATGGACGAACCGATCAGCATTGCCGAGCAGTACCCGGCCAAATACTGGCACTTGCTTGATGATGGTCGCATCCAGTGCGACCTGTGCCCGCGCGACTGCAAGCTGCGCGAAGGTCAGCGCGGCGCCTGCTTCGTGCGCGGCCGGGTCGGCGATATCATGGTGCTCACCACTTACGGGCGCAGTTCCGGCTTCTGCGTCGACCCGATCGAGAAAAAACCGCTCAACCATTTCTATCCGGGCAGCAGCGTATTTTCCTTCGGCACCGCCGGCTGCAACCTGGCGTGCAAATTTTGCCAGAACTGGGATATCAGCAAGTCGCGTGACATGGATACGCTGATGGATCAGGCCACGCCGGAAGCCATAGCCATTGCCGCCGAAAAATATGGCTGCAAAAGCGTGGCTTTCACCTACAACGATCCGGTGATCTTCGCCGAATATGCGATGGATACCGCCGATGCCTGCCATGCGCGCGGCATCAAGACCGTCGCGGTGACGGCCGGATACATGCACGGCCAGGCGCGGCGCGATTTCTACGCCAAGATGGATGCCGCCAATGTCGATCTCAAGGGGTTTACCGACGAGTTCTATGTCAAACTTTGCGGCGCGCATTTGCAGCCGGTGCTGGATACGCTGCGGTACCTGAAGCATGAGACCGACGTGTGGTTCGAAATCACCACGCTGCTGATACCGGGACAGAACGATTCGGACGGCGAACTCACCGCGCTCAGCCAGTGGATCGCAAAGGAATTAGGGCCCGATGTGCCGCTGCACTTCAGCGCCTTCCACCCGGACTACAAGATGGCCGATATCCCCGCCACCCCGCCGGAAACATTGGTACAGGCCCGGAAAATCGCCAAGGCTGCCGGACTGCGGTATGTCTACACCGGCAACGTGCATAACCTCGAAGGGGACACCACGAACTGCCCGTCATGCGGCAGCGCCCTGATCGTGCGCGATTGGTATGAAATCAAACAATATCGCCTCACGCCCGACGGCCATTGTCCGGACTGCGATGCGCGCATCGCCGGGCATTTCGAAAAGTTCAGCAAGGCATTTGGATCGCGGCGCATTCCTGTCGTGATGGGAGGCAAGTGACCTGCTACACACCAAGCATTCTGCGTGACAACAAAGTCTGTATGTCGCGCCTATACGCGGACGACGTGACATTGTTCTCGCTTAGCTTGGTTCACCAAAAACAATTCGGCTCCGGCATCTGTGGTTCAAACGAACCCGCTCATTTTTAGAATCAATCGCCCTTGTCCCCACCCATGCGTTTCATCACATATTTGAGATCGAAGTCAAGGATGCGCGCAGCGAGTTTGTCGATCAGGATGCGTTTGTTGTTATCATTGTTATCGCCCTTCTCATCCCTGTCATCCTGCACATCTTCCCTATCCGCGTCCGGCTGCTCCTTCTTGATGAGTTCGCGCATCGTCTGGATGTGTTTCTTGCCGACCTTGGGTTGGTTCAAACGGTATGCGCTGATGGCGGATTGAAAGTAACGGTCTAGCTGGGAAGAAAAGGTCGCATCGAGTAATTGCATGCCGATCCAGGTGTGCATCTGGGTCTGGATGCGGTCGAGCAATACAGCGGCGTCGAAGGGCGTGGGGACGGGGATCGTAGGTACGGCGGTGTTGCGGGGGACGAAGTTCTTTTTGGATACAAGCTCGGTGTACTGTTGGCCGAAAGCACCATCGTGAGCATCTTGTAATATTTCCCCTGGAATTTCCTGGCTATTCGGCGCATAGCCCGTTACTTGCACTTGGATGATGCTGGGTAAGTCGTGGCTGTCAAAACCAAAAACCGCCTGTTTGCCAGGGGGCAGTCCGCCGTCTACTTTATAACTCCAGCTAATTCTAAAGGCTTTTCCATCGCGTGAATAAGCCATACGCGCGCGCCAAGGGGTGGGTGTTTCGAAATAACCTGCCGCATTCAGCATATCCACTGCAATCTGTCCGGGCGGGGCATTCAGCGGAATATCAGACGTATTAGTGGTAACACTGCTTACTGGATCTAACCGAAAAGCCTCAATTTCTTGCTGACTATCCTGCCCGCTAGTCAGTGCATATCCGTAATGAATGACCGCATCTTGAACTAGCTTGAGTTTACTCTTAAGGAGAGGATTGATCTTGGTAGAAGGAACAAAAGTGATTTGCTCAAAAACTCCATCACTTGAATCCTGATACGTAATCAAATAATTCCCTGTCATTGGATTGAATACGATGGATTCGCCCTCAACTGCAAGGGCGGGCACGAAGAAACTGGTCGCAACTAACACAAGTAACATACGGATTAATTTTTTCATGTTAGCGATCCTCCCCTAGAAGCAATACGTGATAGTGCGGTTTTCTGTTCGGATGTTGCGGTGTTGGTCCCTCCCATCTTGCGGTAATATCAAAGTCTGCGGCAAGCTTCCTAAAGCTTGCGTTTGGCCCATCGCGATAGTTGTTTATATCAACGACAATGCCCATTCTGTGTCCCTCGTGTCCATTGGGCGTGTAAGACCAATCCTGCTCGAGATCGAGCACCCCGCCTCTGCTCAGGCTGCTGTCGTTGATTATCAGAAGCTGATTGTTGAAGGCCGGGTCGTGGCTATATGCATGCGCCAGGTTGATGATTTTGACTATCGCGGCATCAGAAAAGTAATGGTTGCCGGGATGCCAATCTTTGTATCCTTGCAAATCATAACTACCCGGCTCGACACCCAACAACGTCAAGCCCGGAATCAATACATTCACCGTGGTATTTGCCGGAGCTGCACAGCCTGCGCAAGTGGCCGTGAGCCTGTGTTCGCCCGAAGCTTCTTCTGCGCCGAAGGTAAACGAGAAAGTCCCGGTGCTATCCGTGATGCCTGTGATAGTAGCTATCCCGCCCAACGTGCTGGCCGATGTACCGGCGACCAGCTTACCATTGGGTCTGCCATTGGTATGAGCATGCCCGCCGCTGTCCTGCGTGACGTCTGACGTGATGCTGACACCAACATTTGCTTTAGCCTGACCATTCTGATCTGTCACAATTGCCTTGAAGGGCAGATTCGCCTTTGTGTGATTTTGGTCGAATTTTTTGTGCCATGGTTCGATGCTGGAGCCACCTGAGAGGATGATGGTGAGAGTAGCAGGACGCTCACACATTTGGTTAGAAGGATTAAAAGTGTACGCAGGCGTACTGGAAGGACAAACTGCATCCTTTGTAATCCAAGCGCGACAAGTTAGAGTTCGCGGATTATTAGGATATTGATTGCTAACCTGAGTGCAATAACCGAGCGTGGGAGATATAGGCGTATAGCCTAAATCAGAATAGGCAAGAACGGGGTTGGAATGTAAAACGTATGCACTGCAAGCTCCTGCGGCAGTCGAACTAACGTAATAACCAGCACCATTGTCACAGGCATCCCAAATTGACAAAGAAATCGGGGCAACCGAATCCATAGTTGGAGGAACAGCTCCCCTCGCTTGCGTAGGCAAAGTAAAGAAAACCCCCAAAACAGATAGTTTGCAAATCAAGGTGAAAAATGAGGGTGTCCTGAATTTTCTTGGGCATCTGCCCACCCCTTGCAAGCGCGGTGTGTATTTCGGTTCAACTTTATCCGGAGTTTTTGTTGTCATGCTGCCTCCCTGTGGGTTTGGAACGGTGCTTGTTTAGAGGTGCGGTTTTTTCTGTGCTGGATTGCGTGTGCCTGTGTGGTGCGAGATACCGAACGGAACCTTACTCGCACTCCAAGCCAATAGCAATAGGCCGAAATGCCGAGCAATAGGGGACACCCATGCTGTTCACTTAACTGCGTCGTTGTGAAACGGGGTGGTAAATAACTGGAAGCGAACTGTCGGTCTGTAGAATAACGAACCTGCTTCGGCAGGCACATAATCGGGAACTATAATTATCCTAAGCCGGAACCAAACAGGTTAAAGTATTAGCGCTCTGTGATACGAAATGGAGGCTACCATGAACACCCCGCTTCTTGAACGCTACCGTGACCGGATAGCAGGCGTGCTGACCTGTTATGACCGGATTGTCATTACCGGCACGCTGCCTAGTGCGTGCCATGCGGCGGGGATGACGAGCTATCTGAACGCTCATCATAATCGCGTAATCGGGAGCCACGGTTATAGCACTTGCAGTGCTGACCGCGCCCAGTCTTTAAGGTCGAAAATTGCGTCCTTAAAGCCGCCTATTCTTCCTGAATAGCTAAAGAAGTCTGTTTCATTTTAGAAAATACTTTACATGCGGCAAGTCTGCAAAATGTATGTCGCTGGTGATGAGTGTGGCGCGGTGCTGGCGGACGGTGGCGTAGATGATGGCGTCCGCCATTGCCAGTTTAAATTCCCGCGCGGTGTCTGCAGCCAGTAGCGCCAACGAGGTGTCGAGTGGAATGACGATCGCGGTCTGGGTTGCGGCGATGGCGGTTAAGGCGGTGGGCGGGTCTATTTCCCGGTACAGCCACTTGTATAGTTCGTGCTGCACCAGAGTCGGCACGATCAGCGTATCGGGAGAGGTCAAGTAGCGCGAGTAACTTTTGGCGAGCGGCGAATCAATCATCCATTCGATCCAGCCGCAGGTATCCACCAGAAACATCAGGAGCGATCCGCCCGGTCTCGGTATTGCGCGGAATTTGCGCCACGGGCGATGCCGCGCAGTTGCTTGATGGAGGTCTTGGGAACCAACTGGATAACCGATCCCATCGGTATCAGTTCGAACTGTTGCCCAGGCTGAAGCTGCATGGCTTCGCGTAACGCCTTGGGTAGGGAAAGCTGGAATTTGCTGGACAAGGTGGCAGTGCTCATTTTACGAATTCTTGATCGATGGTGATGCGGCAATTTACACCCGAACGGCAGTGAGGGCAAGCACAATAGCCCCTTTGCAGCTACGTTACCCCCTGCGTGGGCTATCACTTTGTCGGTGCATCCGTATCGCCGCAACTTCTATTTTTGGTTTGTTGGCAGAACGCTCTGGCTGGCCGCACCTTCGTTGACGCTGTGCAATTATTTGAATTTATAGAGACACCCTAAAGGTGGTCGCCCATTAGTTGGGCAACGCATTCCGGTTGCGCTGACATAACTTGCCGTCAGCTCAATCTCTGGCGTCTTGCCTCGAACAGAC
Source organism: Gallionella sp. (assembly GCA_023259035.1). Classification (GTDB taxonomy): domain Bacteria; phylum Pseudomonadota; class Gammaproteobacteria; order Burkholderiales; family Gallionellaceae; genus Gallionella. Next base: position 9,861 of record JAHFRA010000026.1, on the reverse strand, counting down.
AGATACCGGCACTCACTGAAACATTCAGGCTTTCCACGTTGCCCAGCATCGGGATGCGCACCAGTTCGTCGCAGGTCTCGCGCGTCAGGCGGCGCAGGCCTTCGCCTTCCGCACCCAGCACCCAGGCCAGTGGGCCGGTGTGTTTGAAGCCGTTCAGGTCGCGCTCCGCTTCGCTTGCCGCGCCGACCACCCAGATGCCGCGCTCCTGTAGCTCTCGTAAAGTGCGCGCGAGGTTGGTGACGGTGATGTACGGCACGGTTTCCGCCGCGCCGCAGGCGACTTTTTCCACCGTGGCGGTGATGCCGACCGCGCGGTCTTTCGGTGCGATCACCGCGTGTACGCCGAACGCGTCGGCGCTGCGCAGGCAGGCGCCGAGGTTGTGCGGGTCCTGCACGCCGTCCAGCACCAGCAGCAACGGCGGCTCGTCGAGCGTATCCAGGACATCATCCAGGTGCTGCACACGCTGCGCCGCATCGACGCGCGCGGCTACTCCCTGATGCCGGGCATTGCCCGCCATGCCGTCGAGGCGTGCCGCTTCTATCGGGATGATGCGCACGCCATTGGTTTCGGCGAGCTTGATCAGGTCGCGCATGCGCGGGTCGTTGCGCTGCGCTTGCAGGTAAATTTCCAGCACGCCATCGGGGTTCTGGCGGATACGCGAGGTGACGGCATGAAAACCGTAAATCAGGCGCAGATCAGCCATGGCGTTTTTTACCTTTGGAAGCTTTTTTGGCACCCTTCGGCGCAGCTCGCTGTTCGGCTCTCTCGATGACCTCCTGCAGCACGAAATCAATCTTGGTGCTTTCCATATCCACCTTGACGACGCGCACTTGCACGCGATCACCGAGGCGATAGCGTTGTCCGGTGCGCTCGCCAAGCAGCTGATGTTTGGTGGCGTCGAACTGGAAATAATCCTTGCCGAGCTCGGAAATATGCACCAGTCCCTCGACATACAAGTCGTCCAGCGCAACAAACATGCCGAAACTGGTGACTGACGAAACCGTGCCGGTAAACACGCTGCCGAGATGATCGCGCATGTAGAAGCATTTCAGCCAGGCTTCGACATCGCGCGTGGCATCGTCGGCGCGGCGCTCGGTCATCGAGCAGTGCACTCCCAGCTCGCTCCATTTCTGCGCGGGTTTGTATTGCTTGCCTTGCAGCACCGCCTTGATGGCACGATGCACCAGCAGATCAGGGTAGCGGCGGATCGGCGAGGTGAAATGCGTATAGGCCTCATAGCCCAGACCAAAATGCCCGATGTTCTCCGGCTCATACTTGGCCTGACGCAGCGAGCGCAGCATCACAGTCTGCAGCAAACCGGCATCGGGGCGGCCTTTGATCTGCTTGAGCAACCTGGAATAATCGGCAGCTTGCGGATCGTCTTCGCCGGTGAGCTGCAAACCGAACTCCTTCATGAATTCACGCAAACCCTCCAACTTTTCCGGCGTTGGCCCCTGGTGAATACGATACAACACGGTGTGCTGGTGATCATGCAAATAACCCGCCGCGCACACGTTCGCCGCCAGCATGCACTCCTCGATCAACTTGTGCGCATCGTTGCGCACCACCGGCACGATGCGCTCGATCTTGCCCTGGTCGGTGAAGATCATCTGCGTCTCGACCGTCTCGAAGTCAATCGCCCCGCGCTTCTCACGCGCTTTCAGCAGCTTCTGAAACAACGCATAAAGATTTTGCAAATGCGGCACGATGGCCGCATTACTCTTGGCCAATTCGCCATCCGGCTGCGCCAGCATTTCTGCAACCTGCGTGTAAGTCAGCCGCGCCTGCGAATACATCACCGACGGATAAAAACGGTATTTGCCGATGTCGCCGCTATTGCTGACATGCATGTCGCACACCATGCACAGGCGATCCACCCGCGGGTTCAACGAGCACAGGCCGTTGGACAATTCTTCCGGCAGCATCGGGATCACGCGGCGCGGGAAATACACCGAGTTGCCGCGCAAAATCGCCTCGCGATCCAGCGCGTCGCCGGTCTGCACATAGTGGCTGACATCGGCGATCGCCACCACCAGGCGGTAGCCGCCCTTTTCCGGCGCGCAATACACCGCATCGTCGAAGTCGCGCGCGGTTTCCCCGTCTATCGTGACCAGCGGCAAGCTGCGGATATCTTCGCGTCCGGCCCAATCCTCGGCGGCAACGACAGGGGAAATTTTCCTGGCCTGTTTTTCTGCGTCCTTGGGAAACTCATACGGCAGATCATGCTTGCGCAACGCAATTTCGATTTCCATGCCGGGGTCGGCATAGTTGCCCAACACCTCAACAATGCGCCCGATTGGCTGGGCATGCTTGTCGGGATGTTTCAGGATTTCCAGCATCACCACCTGTCCGGACTTGGCTCCGCCTGACTGCCCGGCTGCAACCAGAATATCCTGGGTGATGCGGCGGTTTTCCGCCACCACAAACTGGATGCCGTGCTCTTCATGCAGGCGTCCAACCACACGACTATTACCGCGCTCCAGCACCTCGATAATCTTGCCCTCCGGACGTCCGCGCCGATCCACACCGGATTGCCGCACCATCACCACATCGCCGTGCAGCACCTTGTGCATTTCCTTCTCGCTGAGGAACATGTCGGGGCTGCCGTCTTCCGGAATCAGGAAACCGAAGCCATCCGGATGGCCTTGCACCTTGCCCTTGATCAGATCGAGTTTCTCCATCACACAGATCGCGTGTTTGCGGTTGCGCATGATCTGCCCGTCACGCTCCATCGCGCGCAGGCGGCGCGCAAACAACTCCTCCTCATGCGCCTCGATATGCAACAACTGCAACAACTCTTCATCGCTGACCGGAGCGCCCTGTTCGGTCAACATCTGCAAAATGAATTCGCGACTCGGCAGCGGATGTTCATACTGTTCGCGCTCGCGCTCCAGAAATGGGTCTTGCAGGCGTAAGCTATTTTTCTTTTTCATTGACAATAAATCCTTTAACAATTAAATTGCGCGCCTTCAGCAAGTCTTGGCCCAGATGGCGGAATTGGTAGACGCGCACGGTTCAGGTCCGTGTGCCGCAAGGTGTGGAGGTTCGAGTCCTCTTCTGGGCACCATCGAACACTATGAAAGCCGCACCACTGCTTGATTTTATGTTGGCGCGGTTTTTCATATGCCAAAAACTATGCCAAACGGATTCCATCAAGGCAGCAGGTATTCCAAACGCTGCGCATTCTAACTTAAGTCTGATCTCTTAATCCCGCTAAAAACTAAAGTGACTTGATTGTTGGTGTGGTGCTGATTGAGCTTCCCCCGGTTATTCGTCTTCCAAGAGGTGGGTTTCATGCTACCAGTTTTTCCTTCTGTTGAGCGATAAGCCAGTCACTCAGAAACCGGATCGGTGGCTTATAGCCAAGCGTCGAGTGTTGCCGTTTCCGGTTGTAAAGCACTTCAATATATTCGAAGCTCATGGACGTCATCTCCTCCCGTGTTTCGTAATGCAGTCCATGCACCCGCTCGTTCTTGAAGCTGTTGAACCAGCTCTCGGTCGGCGCGTTATCCCAACAATTCCCCTTGCGACTCATCGGGCAGATCATGCCGTACTCTTCGAGCTTTCCTTGGAATGCGTGGCTGGCGTATTGACTGCCCCGATCTGAGTGGTGCATCAACCCGGCTGCGGGCTTCTTGCGGAACCATGCCGTCGTGAGCGCATCCGTGACGATGTCTGCTGCCATACGCGGTTTCAGTGACCAGCCAACCGCCTCACGATTGAACAGGTCGAGCACAATCGCCAGATACAGCCAGCCCTCATCTGTCCACAGGTAGGTGATGTCGAATGTCCAGACCTGATTCGGCGCTGCCGGGTTGAAGTTCCGATCCAGCAGGTTCGGTGCAATCGGCAAGTTGCGCTTGGGGTCGGTCGTTACCTTGTAGCGCCGCTTGTGCCGCGCGCGGAGGTCGTTTTCTTGCATCAGGCGCTCGACCCGCCCCTTGGATGCAGGGAAGCCACGGCCACGCAACTCTCTGACCATTCTCGGGCTGCCATAGATGCCTTTGAACTCCGCATGAACAGATCGGATCAGCGCCAGCATCTGCGCATCCGAGAGGCGTTTGCGATTCGGTTTGCCGCCACGTCTCCAAGACCTGTAGCCACTCACGCTGACATCGAGCACTACGCACATCTCGGCGAGCGCAAATTCCTGCTGCTTGTCCATCCAGGCGTGCTTCACAGTGTGTCTCTCGCGAAGCTTGGCTTGGCTTGGCTTGGCCTGTCCTGAGCCTGTCGAAGGGCCGTTGCTTTTTTTAGGGTTTCACACTCTCGCTTTAGCCTTACATTTTCTGCTCGCAATCGGGACCGCTCCATCTGCTCCTGCGTCACCACCTTGCCGCCAGCTCCGGCCAGCTTACCCGCAGCCTTGACCCAGTTGCGCAGTATCTGATCAATCAGCCCCAATTTCTTCGCTACCGCGCCAATCGATTTCCCTGCCTTCACATATTTGACCGCCTGTTCCTTGAACCCGGTCGTGTATTCCTGCTTCGGGATATTCTTCCTTTCAAAAGTAACGTTAATTTTACGTCACCTCTGAAAGACGATTTTTCGGGGGAAGCTCAATAGTGAAAACCTGCTTTAAATACCCATTAGCTGTAATACGCGTGCGTTGGATGCGGATAGTTTTTCGTTCAATGAGCGAAGTAATGCGCGATCCATGCGGATACAAACATCTTTTGAGAAACCTTCCAAACGCTCCTTGGAAATTTCCAACGCTATGACTTCACCTTGCGATGTTACAGTCGCACCCCTGATTGGACTGCCCTTGTATAAACAGGCATTTTCCCCGACGCAGTCGCCGGCCTGAATGACATTGAGCATGCGACCTTTCTTGGTTACAACAACACTGCCTTTCAGCAGGATGTAGAAAGAAAAGCCGTGCTCGCCATCTTTGAGGAGTTGCTCATTGTGCCCAAATGTGCGCCATAGCGAGGCGCGTAGAACTTCCCATATTTCCACCGTAAGGAAATCCTTGAAAAAAATACAACTGCTCATCAAATCGAACATGGTCTTCTCATCGACTTGGCTTTCAACCAAACTTTCCCCAGATGCCGCATACAAATCACTAAGAAACTCCTTCCAGTCCTGATAACGGTCTATAAGGTTTTTCTGCAGGGCACGGTCCGTAATGCGAACCAATTCCTTGGATAACCCAACGCGATGTATTTCAACCGGGATATGCGGGTGATTAATGATCTGGTTGGTGGCCGCGTAATTATCCGTTGCATTGAAAGTATTGTGTCCAGTCAGCAGGCGATAGAGTACGGCCCCTAGTGAATAGATATCGGACTGGTGATTCAGCGCTATGCCCGTGAGTTGTTCGGGCGACATGTAGCTCAAACTTCCCGCCCCGGCTATTTGTGTGGTATCCGAATTAAACAGCAAAGCGCAGCCAAAATCGGTCAACTTAACCAATCCGTCAACTCTCATAATAATATTTGCCGGTTTGACGTCCCTATGGATCACACCCATCTGGAAGGCGTAATTCAAAGCCTCGGCAGCCTGCCTGACAATATCCGTGACAATTTTGACAGGCAATAGGTTGTCAGGAGTGGAAAATTTTTCCAACGACTCACCTTCCACATATTCCATGATGATATAAGTATTGTCCGCATCACCGCTATTGGCCTCTATGAGTGAAACAATATTTGGATGTTTCAACTTTCCGCACAGCGAGGATTCGACTGCAAACATTTTATTCTGGACACCAATACTGCATTCCGGGCGCATTTTTTTAATGGCGACGAGTTTCAAAGATGTTTTATCTACTCCCAAGTAAACATTGCTCGTCGCTCCACGCCCCAACAGCCGTGTAATCTTATAGTTTTTAATATCCTCAGCCAGTGGCGCAACATTCTCACTCAACTTTTTGGTCTTATCCGGATTGGCTGTTTTCATGATTCGCTTTTGGTGTTGAGGTGTGTACGTCACTAGTTCAGTTTGTTTTCCAATAATACAATGAACTTGAATCCGCCCGTTGCTAATTCCCTGATACGCCCCTATAATCCCCGAGTACGATTTACATTAAAGACTACTAAAGACGCGTTGATGGTTTGAGATTGTCTCGATGCGTAGTTTTGGTGTGTTTTTTGCGTAGAGTAGAATTTAAGGAATACAAAGTCTTTCAAATTCGCTGTGAAGACATCCGTTAACGGAAATTTTTTATGAGGTAACTTGACAGTAGACTCAGTCCACTGCCGAATACAATAATAACCGCGCCCGTAGCTCAGATGGATAGAGTACTTGGCTACGAACCAAGGGGTCGGGCGTTCGAATCGCTCCGGGCGCACCATAAATTCAAAGGGTTAGGCAGAAATGCTTAACCCTTTTTATTTGCCACAGATCATTTGGTGACACTTCTGGTGACACTTTTGCATGAGCTTGAGTGATACCTATTGAGACTCAACTCACAATCATTTTGCTAAAAAGGCATATCTACAATGTGGGAATTGCTGATCTTCTCTTACCTTAATGCAAACATTTTCCTTATTGATTTCACT
>JAHFRA010000026.1:0-3351 GCA_023259035.1 Gallionella sp. | reverse complement strand
CAGATGGATAGAGTACTTGGCTACGAACCAAGGGGTCGGGCGTTCGAATCGCTCCGGGCGCACCAGTAAATCAATGGGTTAGGTCAGAAATGACCTAGCCCATTTTTCTTTTGAAGGGACTTTGAAGGAACTCGGCCTTTTCCCTGAACAGCATCTCCAGATTCGCGTTCGTCCGGTTGCTCTCATCGGTGATCAGATTCAAAGCATCCAGAAGCTCACGTACCTGTGCAACGCTGTAATGCGCCGTCATCGTCCCCCGGCTGTGCCACAGGATGTCCGAGATAGTTTCTTCCCGTACCCCTGCCTCACGTAGCCGCATGGCCGCCGTATGCCGCAGATCATGCACGCGGACATCCTGCAGGCCAACCGCCTTTCTTGCACGCTGCCACCCGTTGTTGTTCATCGTCTCCACGGCATGGGGCTCATGACCCTTGCCGCGTTGATAAATAAACACGAATTCAGGGTGCTTGCCACGCTGCTCCTCCAGAATCGATTGGGCAACACGGTTGCATACCAGCGGTCGCCAGCCTTTACGGCCTTTGACGTAGCGGGGAGGAACAATAAACACACTGCATTCCAGTTCCTTCAGGAAAACTTCCCATTCCCAGCGCAGATTACACACCACATCATCCCGCACGCCTGTGTTCAAGTTAAACAACACCATGCGCTGCAGGTGAGATGGCAACATCGGCAGCAACATCCGCTGCTCAACCCAGCTGATTGGTCGAGGTTTCCGCGCGTCATCCAGGGGTAACATCGATATCAGCGGTGCTGTTTCCAGCCAAGTGCGCCCCTGATCGTCGCGCCATTTGCGAGCAGCGAGGTTCAGGATATGTCGTACCACCCCCAAGGATGCATTGACCGTCTTGTTCTTCCGGCCTTGTTCCTTGCGAGCCTTGATGAATGGCTGCAAGGTGTCATCGTGGATCTGCTCCAGGTTCAAGTGCCCGGTAAAGGGCATGATGACTTCGAGCAGGGTGGCTTCGGTCAGCAGGGAAATCTTCCCTTCGCTATCCAGCAGGTACTTGGCTGCGGCCTTCTCGAACTTGTAGGAGGGGCGCCGGTACTGGGCTTGTCTCCGCCACTCAATTTCGGTTAGCAGCCAGTTTTCTGCTGCCTTACACGTTTCAAAACGGCCTTGAAGTCGAGTTCCTTCGAAAGATTTGTCGACTCTCCAGCGGCCGTCCTTTGTTTCGGTGATTCCTGGGGTTCTTTTGGCCATTGTGTTGCTCCTTTCACTGTCGGCCCCACATCCCCGTCGGCAAGCATAAACCGTTCGAACACAGAGTCAAGCTCAAAACGGTCGAACACTATGGACGTCCCCATCCGACGGGCATGAAGAAGAGGGCGGATTTCCCTGTCAAAGAAGGTTCCCTTGATACCGAGATATCGGATTGCATCCTGCCGGTTCAGTCCACGGCGATATGGCATTGGAAGTTGCATAGTAGAAAATAGCGAAGGATAATTTTGCAGAGCACCATCACATCATCTGTCATGTGCAATGAGCATTACTTGTCGATTCGCTTCATTGCTTCAATAGCTTTTGTAATTATCGGCCGCCACTCATTTTCGGGAGGCAAAATGCCGGTTTTGACAACTGCTGCATGCAGGTCGCGAATTTCTGAGATAACATTGCTTAGTGCCAGTACTATTTCAACCTCATACCTGACATCCGCGCGGCGACCAAGGGCCGCCCTTCGCATGAATTCTGCAACAGTCATTTGCCGAATGTCAGCAGCAAACTGGATGTCTTTGGCTTCCTTTTCAGTTGCGCGGATTTCAAGTCGCTTGGATCTGTTTTGTTCGGGCGGTTTTGGTCTAAATAATTTGTGTTTCATTTCATTTCCTTTTATTTGATCGATTAATCGGTTGTACGGCGCTGACCCGTGGGTGGAATAATGTCATTGGCTGGCGTCAGAATACGTTACAGAATATGAAAAGGTTGACGCTTGGATAGATGATTATGTGGAAATTGAGCATTCACGATGATTGCCACCCAGTTGTGGCTCAAGCATTGCAGCGTTTCAACGAGAAGATTTCTTCTTCTCACAGCACAACAGCGCGCAGTCATAAATATTCCATCTGGAGCCTCTTAGCAAAGGAGGTTGAGCCAGGTCTTGTCGAGGCACTGGGTGCGGATTTTTTCTCTGCTATGGCAGGGGATGGGTTTGCAATAAATGCCAGAAAAGATGCTTGGCGTCTTGAAGAAAAGATCCGGGCAATTGCCAGAGCTTATTCAAGGCCGGATCGGAGAAATCAGAGAGCAAGTCATATATTTGGCACGCTTGAGACGCTCATTTCTGTAATTCATTTCTGCAAGAACTTCAGGCCACACACTTTTTCCGTAAGGGTTGGCAATGAATGCAAAGGAGAAGCGGTGAGGCGCCTGGCTTTTCGCCGAAACCTTGATCACTTTCCATTCTGCGAGTTATGCGAAAGGCTGTGTGAAGCTGAAGAAATAAAGATCGTAGGTGACAAATCGGAGCAAAAAGAGGGCTCGGCTCCAAGTTCACGGTTTTGCCGAATGCACAAGCCTGGAGAGCCGGCTTATCGTCGTGATCATAATAGGCGCAATGCGTTTCACCAGAAAATTATCGAACTTGGACATGCACTTGGAAGCAAAACATATACGGAAGAAATAGAAAATCTTAAGCGGCAACTTGAACAGGACTATTTTTTTGAAGAGGAATTTGCCGACGCAGTATGGGCCGGACTGGTATCGTCCGACGCTTTGGCTGCAAAAGAAAAAGAGTCGCGCCGCCACTTAAGGAATTACCCGGATTCATATTCCGAGTTTGATGCGATTATAAGGGCGGTGGCTTACCGCATTGTGCATCCGAAAAAAGAAAAAACTCGGCGAAAAACGTCAATGGCTGGCAAGGGCGCCACTTTAAGAAAATTAAAAGCAGAACGCGCCAAGGGAAAGAGCATTTCTGATGCGTCAAAAGAGGCTGGGGTATCACGTCAAGCTGGCTGGAAGGCTCTTAAAAAAGCCGGAGATATCTAGTCGTGAAGCCTGCCAATTTATGCTTGCCGCCTGCCAGAAAATGAGTATTCCATGCCTTATGCCCAGTCATTGAAGATGTACCTGGTATCGAGGTAACTACTTCGGGGTCTCGGGGCGGAGCCCTGAGTCGACTGCGACGGGTGCATAGCAACCTAGCGGACGAAAAACTTCCAGATAGAAAAGCGTCAGCGCCGTACATCTGGCATCCTGCCCGCCTCTATTAGATGTTGGCGCCGAAAGAAATGTGATCACCTGTACCGATTGAATTCTGACCAGGCAATAGATAGCGTAGCGTACTACGCGGCTGTGGATAAGTCGACCAGACTATGATTGGTATATTGACC
>JAHFRA010000025.1 GCA_023259035.1 Gallionella sp. | reverse complement strand
GTTGTAGCCCGGATGGAGTGCAACGGAATCCGGGAAGAACGGAGCACCGCATTCCCGGATTACACTACGTTTCATCCGGGCTACGTATTCCACCACACCAGTTTGAATCGCACCCGTCCCGAGCTTGCCGAAGAGCGAAGCGCATTGCACCGGATGTTTTGCGAGTTGGGAGGCAAGTCGCCCATTCCTGCGAACCCCATTTCATTCGGCGCAATAACGATTGCGCCCTACGCGAACTGCGCATGTGATCAGCAGTTGTAGCCCGGATGGAGTGCAACGGAATCCGGGAAGAACGGAGCACTGTATTCCCGGATTACACTACGTTTCATCCGGGCTACGTATTCCACAAAAATTTCTGGCATCGGGACAAAGTGACGCACTGCGCATGTGGTCAGTCTTTCTCCAGCCAGTCCTGCAGGAACGCCCATTGTTCCAGTTCGCGCTCGGCGAGGTGATGCGGCAGGTCGAACAGGGATTTGCCTTCGAAGGCGGCATTCACATACACCTGAGTCTCGCGCAGGCAAGCGAGTATCGGCAGGTCGAGGGTGGCGAGGAAATGTTCCAGCGCCCAGGCCGCTTTGGTGCGCATCTCCATGCGCATGCCGACGATGCCGATGCTGCACTTGCTTTTGCGCACCGACTTTTCTTCGGCCAATGTTTTCAGAAAGTCGCGGCTGGCTTGCAGATCGAACAGCGAGGGGGCGACCGGCACGATGATTTTATGCGCCAGCTTGAGGGCGTGGGCGAGGTTCTTGCCATGCAGGCCGGCGGGCGAGTCGATCACCAGCCAGTCGTTGGCATGTCCTTTTTTGGAATCCAGCGTGTGTATGCGCGGCAGGTCGTCGGTGCGCGTGGCCAGCCACAATGCGGAGGATTGTTGCCGGTCCAGATCGAGCATCGCCACGCGCTGGCCGCGATTGGCCAGATAACCGGCGATATTGACCGACAGCGTGGTTTTGCCGCTGCCGCCCTTCGGGTTTGCAATCAGAATGGTTTTCATTTCACTCCCGCCTTGATTCTATTGAACTGGCCGTCAATGTAGCGTGCGCTGTGCGCACGATTTCCGGGTTATGTCGTGCGCGCAGCGCACGCTACATCTGAAGTTACCTGCGCCCCCCGAACAAAGACCCCAGCACACCGCGAATGATCTCGCGCCCGACCGCCGAGCCGATGGAGCGCGCGGCGCTTTTGGCAAGCGTTTCGCCGATCCCTTGCCGATTGCTGGCGCGCCCGCCACCGCTATTGCCAAGCATGTCGCCCAGCATACCGCCGATGCCGCCGCCAGCAGATGGCTGCGAAGTCCGTGGCGGCGGCGGTTGCTGCACCGTGCTTTCCGGTTGTTTTTCGTCGGTGCGGCCTTTCAGGATTTCGTACGCCGATTCGCGGTCAACCATTTTTTCGTAGTGTCCGGCGAGCAGCGATCCTTCAATGATAGCTTTGCGTTCGGCATCAGTGATCGGGCCGATCTGCGCTTGCGGCGGAACGATCAGCGCGCGCTCGACAATGCCGGGCGTGCCCTTTTCATCGAGGCAGGAGACCAGTGCTTCGCCGACGCCAAGCTCGGTGATAACGGTCGCTTCATCCAGGTTGGGGTTGTCGCGCATGGTTTCGGCGGCGGCTTTCACGGCTTTTTGGTCGCGCGGGCTGAAGGCGCGCAGCGCATGTTGGATGCGGTTGCCGAGCTGGCCCAATACTTTATCCGGCACGTCGGCGGGGTTCTGTGTCACAAAATACACCCCGACGCCTTTGGAGCGGATCAGGCGCACCACTTGTTCGATCTTGTCGAGCAGGGCGGTTGGCGCATCGTTGAACAGCAAGTGCGCTTCGTCGAAAAAGAATACCAGCTTGGGTTTGGCAAGGTCGCCCGCTTCCGGCAGATTCTCGAACAGTTCCGCGAGCAGCCACAGCAGCATCGTGGAGTAGACTTTCGGCGAGGTCATCAGTTTGTCGGCTGCGAGGATGTTGATCATGCCGTAACCGTTGCTGTCGGTCTGCATCAGGTCGGCGATGTTGAGCATCGGTTCGCCGAACAGTTTGTCCCCGCCCTGCGTTTCGATTTGCAGCAGCCCGCGCTGGATCGCGCCGATGCTGGCGGTGGAGATGTTGCCGTATTCGGTAGTGAAGTCGGCTGCGTTATCGCCCACGCTCTGCACCATCGCGCGCAAATCCTTCAGGTCGAGCAGCAGCAGGCCGCAGTCATCGGCGATTTTGAACACCAGCGCGAGCACGCCTTGCTGCACCTCGTTGAGATTCAGCATGCGCCCGAGCAGCAGCGGCCCCATGTCGGAGACGGTGGCGCGCAGCGGGTGGCCCATTTCCCCGAACACATCCCAGAACGTCACCGGATAAGCGCGATGCGCAAAATTCTCCAGCTTGAGCTGTTCGACGCGCGCGGTGACTTTTGCGTTGCCGCCGCCGATCTTGCCGATGCCGGACAGGTCGCCCTTGATGTCGGAAAGAAACACCGGCACGCCGATGCGGCTGAGCGATTCAGCCAGCGTTTGCAGCGTGACGGTCTTGCCGGTTCCGGTCACGCCGGTCACCAGGCCGTGACGATTGGCCATTTGCGGCAGCAGATAAAGTTCTTGTTCGGTATTTTTTGCGATCAGAATCGGTTCGCTCATGAGTGCTCCGGCTAGGTACATATTGGGTTAACAGGGCGGAAATGATACCATCGCGGCACTTTTTTAGAACAACCTGGCTGGTGGGTGGCTCTATAAATTCAAAATCCTAAGCAAGACAAGGCGCAAAAGAAATTTTAGCGCGCAACATATGTTTGATATGCAAGCGTTAAAATTTCTTGAGCAACGCAGTATCGCGACGGGGTTTGGATTTAGAGAGGTGCCCGGATTTTTTGGAGGCGAGCATGGCTGGACACAGCAAGTGGGCGAATATTCAACACCGCAAGGGCAAGCAGGATGCCAAGCGCGGCAAGGTTTTCACGCGCCTGATCAAGGAAATCACCGTGGCGGCCCGACTGGGAGGCGGCGATCCGGATGCCAATCCGCGCCTGCGTTTGGCGATGGAAAAGGCTTATGACAACAACATGCCCAAGGATAACGTCGAGCGCGCCATCAAACGCGGCAGCGGCGAGCTGGACGGCGTTGAGTATCTGGAGCTGCGCTACGAGGGTTACGGCATCAATGGTGCGGCGGTGATGGTGGATTGCATGACCGATAACAAAATTCGCACCGTGGCGGATGTGCGTCACGCTTTTAGCAAAAACGGGGGCAATCTCGGTACCGATGGTTCGGTGTCGTTTCTGTTCACGCATTGCGGACAAATGGTTTTCGCTCCCGGCACGGACGAAAACAGCCTGATGGAGGTCGCGCTGGATGCCGGTGCGGAAGACATCTCGACGAATGACGATGGCAGTATCGAGGTCATTACCGCGCCAAATGATTTCGTCAAGGTAAAGCAGGCGTTGGAGGCGGCAGGCCACAAACCGGAGTTTGCCGAAGTCACGATGAAGCCGGCCAATGAGGTAATTTTTACCGGCGACGATGCGGTGAAGATGCAAAAGCTGCTCGACGCACTGGAAAGTCTGGATGATGTGCAAGAGGTGTATACCACCGCAGTAATCGAGGAATGATCCCGCTTAGCCTGCTTCACGATAACTGCGTTGGCTGCGTTGCGCGACTCCTTACCGTACTTATCGGTACTGTCACGTCGTCGCTCGCTTGCCGCCTTGTTCTAGTTTCGCAGGCAAACCGGAATAGGTTATGCGCATTCTCGGTATAGATCCGGGTCTGCGCATTACCGGCTTCGGGGTGCTGGACAAAGCCGGGCAGCAGTTGAGCTACGTCGCCAGCGGTTGCATCAAGACACCGGACGGCGAGTTGCCGGAACGGTTGAAGGTAATACTGAATTCGTTGAGTGAAGTGATCGCGCAGCACCAGCCGCAACAGGTGGCGGTGGAAAAAGTGTTCGTCAACGTCAACCCGCAATCCACCCTGTTGCTCGGGCAGGCGCGCGGTGCGGCGATTTGCGCGGCGGTGCTGGCGGAATTGCCGGTGGCGGAATACACCGCGTTGCAGGTGAAGCAGGCGGTAGTGGGCAACGGTCATGCGAAGAAGGAGCAGGTGCAGGAGATGGTGCAGCGCTTGCTGAAGCTGTCCGGCACGCCCAGCCCGGATGCGGCGGATGCGCTGGCTTGCGCGATCTGCCACGCGCACGGCGGCATGGGGCTTGGTGCGCTGGCGACCAAGGGCTTGCGTATGCGTAACGGCAGATTGGGTTAAGGGGAAATCATGATCGGTCGCTTGAGCGGCATTCTGCTGGAGAAAAATCCGCCGCAAATTTTGCTGGACGTGCAGGGCGTGGCCTATGAGCTGGACGTGCCGATGAGCACGTTCTACAACCTGCCGGTGCTGCATGAAAAAGTGGTGCTGCACACGCAACTCATCGTGCGCGAGGATGCGCATTTGCTGTACGGCTTTTTGAGCAACGATGAGCGCGTCGCGTTTCGCCTGTTGCTCAAGATCAGCGGCGTGGGACCGAAGCTCGCGCTTTCGGTGCTGTCCGGCTTGAGCCTGAATGATCTGGCGATTGCAGTGGCGAATAAAGAGGCGGGACGCCTCACCAAGATTCCCGGTGTAGGCAAAAAAACTGCCGAGAGACTGCTGCTGGAATTACAGGGAAAATTTATCGTGACAGGCACAAGTGCAGCGCAAGGCGCGGCGACCACATCGTCCGGCAACGACATCATGAATGCGCTGCTGGGATTGGGCTACAACGAAAAAGAGGCGGGCTGGGCGGCCCGGCAATTGGCCGAAGACGCCAATGTTTCTGACGGTATCCGCCAGGCACTGAAGCTGCTCTCCAAAGCATGATACATAGCGATAATCTCACTACCGAGCCGCGTCCCGATTCTAACCGGATAGTTGCGGCTACTGCCGCTTCCAGGCAGGAAGAAGTCATGGAGCGCGCGCTGCGCCCGAAGCAGCTTGACGAATACGTCGGGCAGGAAAAAATTCGCAGCCAGCTGGGAATATTTATCGAGGCGGCGAAGCGGCGCAAAGAGCCGCTCGATCACGTGCTGCTGTTCGGCCCGCCCGGCTTGGGCAAGACCACCCTGGCGCAGATCATTGCGCGTGAGATGGGCGTGAATCTGCGCCACACTTCCGGTCCGGTGCTGGAGCGCGCCGGCGATCTCGCCGCGCTGCTGACCAATCTCGAACCGAATGATGTGCTGTTCATCGACGAGATACACCGCCTGTCGCCGGTGGTGGAAGAAATCCTCTACCCCGCGCTGGAGGATTACCAGATCGACATCATGATCGGCGAAGGCCCGGCAGCGCGCTCGGTGAAGCTCGACCTGCCGCCGTTCACCTTGGTCGGCGCGACCACGCGCGCCGGGATGCTGACCAATCCGTTGCGCGATCGTTTTGGCATCGTGGCGAGGTTGGAGTTTTATACGCCGGAAGAATTGCAGCGCATCGTGACGCGCTCTTCCGGTCTGCTGGAGATGCCGATCTCGCCCGATGGCGCACTGGAAATCGCCAAACGTTCGCGCGGCACGCCGCGCATCGCCAACCGCCTGCTGCGCCGCGTGCGCGACTACGCCGATGTTCGCGCCGATGGCAATGCGACGCGCGAAGTGGCGGATGCCGCGCTGACGATGCTGGACGTGGATTCGCGCGGGCTGGATGTGATGGACAGAAAGCTGCTGTTGACCGTCATCGAGAAATTTCTTGGCGGGCCGGTCGGCGTGGATAACCTTGCGGCGGCGATCGGCGAGGAGCGCGACACCATCGAGGATGTGCTGGAGCCTTACCTGATCCAGCAAGGCTATCTGCAACGCACCACGCGCGGCAGGGTGGCCACGGCGAACGCCTATCGCCACTTCGGGCTGGTGGTTGCCAATAACCCGATTAACGGGGATTTGCTGGATGAGTAAACAAAAGGTTTTCAGCTTGCCGGTGCGCGTGTATTTTCAGGATACCGATGCGGGCGGGGTGGTTTATCATGCCAGTTATGTGAACTTTATGGAGCGGGCGCGGACTGAGTGGCTGCGCACGCATGGCTACAGCAACGCCGGATTGATGAAGGAGTTCGGCGTGATATTCGTGGTGCGCACGCTCAAGCTGGATTATTTCAAACCCGCGCTGCTCGACGATTTGCTGAACGTTACGGCGCAGATCAAGGACATCGGGCGCAGCCGTCTTGCCTTGTTGCAGAGCGTGCTGCGCGGGGACGAGCTGCTGACCGAGGGAGAGATACATCTGGTGTGCGTTTCGCTGGAAGGTTTCAAGCCGGTCAGTGTGCCGGAGGTGCTGCGCAAGCAGTGGAAGGTTTAATCGGGAAAGGGCAACAATGGAAGTCGCACAGGATTTGTCGTTTATACACCTGATCGGCAGCGCCAGCGTGCTGGTGCAAATGGTGATGGGACTGTTGCTGCTGGTGTCGATGCTGTCGTGGTGGTACATTTTTCTGAAGCTGTTTGCCATCCGCAGCGAGGTCAGGCTGACCAGGGAATTCGAAGAGGCGTTCTGGCACAACCAGAACCTGAATGAGACTTACAAGCGGGCAATCGGTGGTTCGCCGCGCGATCACGGCGCATTGGAGCGCATCTTTGCCGCCGGTTTTGTCGAATTTGTGAAGTTGAAAAAACAGCACGGTGTGGATGCCAGCGCGGTGATGGACGGCACGCGCCGCGCGATGCGCGCGACTTATCAGCGCGAGATGGACCGGCTGGAATCGCATCTGGCGTTTCTCGCTTCGGTCGGTTCGGTCAGCCCGTATGTGGGGCTATTCGGCACGGTGTGGGGCATTATGAACGCGTTTCGCGGTCTGGCGAATGTCGGGCAGGCGACGCTGGCGCATGTCGCGCCGGGTATCGCCGAAGCGTTGGTGGCGACCGCGATGGGTCTGTTTGCGGCGATTCCGGCGGTGGTCGCGTACAACCGTTACGCGCATGACATCAATCGCCTGGCGACACGCTTTGAAAGTTTCACCGAAGAGTTTTCCAATGTCCTGCAACGCCAGCCATGAGCCGGTTGCGAGCCAATTATGCGAACGAATAGGCGTTCCAATAACCGTCTGATGAACGAGATCAATGTCGTGCCTTACATCGACGTGATGCTGGTGCTGCTGGTGATTTTCATGATTACTGCGCCGCTGATGAATCCCGGCCAGATCGATTTGCCGCAGGTCAGCAAGTCGCTTGCGCCGCCGGTCGCGCCGCTGGAAGTTATCATCAAAAAAGACGCCACGCTGGCGCTGCGCGATCTTTCCAGGGGCGACAAGGAGAGCCGCGTGTCGCGCGATGAGTTGATTGCGATCCTGAAAACCAGGCAGGCCATTCAAGCGGACCAGGCGGTGGTGATTTCCGCCGACAAGAACGTGCGCTACGAAGAGGTTATCAATGTGATGGATGTGTTGCAACAGCAGCACATCAAAAAAGTTGGCCTGTTGACGCAAGCCAAAAAATGAGCGCGGTTGCTTATTACGACGAGCCCAACAAACTGTCCGCAGGCATTCTGGCTTTGCTGGTGCATGGCGTATTTTTCGCGCTGTTGGGTTTTGGTTTTAGCTGGCAGACCACGCAGCCTGCGGCGATGAGTGTGGATTTGTGGCAGAGCCTGCCGGATGCGGCTACTGTTCCACATGTTCAACCCAAGGTTGAAGCGGTCGTGCAGCCGCCGCAACCGGAGGAAGTCATTAAACCCGAGGCCATACAGCCGCCACAGCCGGAGGAAATAATCAAACCGGACATCGTATTGCCGGACAAAAAGAAAACTGAAGCCAAGCCGGTCACGGTCAAACCGGAAAAAAAGAAGCCTGCACCAATCCCTGAGAAAAAGGTTGAAACCAAACCTGCCAAACAGGAAATAGAAGCAAGAATTGCAGAACAGGTTGCGATTGAACAGGCCGAGCAAGCCGCACTGGCGCGTGCCGAGCAGGCCGCACACGAACAGGCCGCGCAAGCGGCGGCGGTTGGCCGCGTGGTGGATGAATATATCGGCAAGATTGCTGCCAAGATACGTCGCAATATCGTGCTGCCGCCGGACGTGGCGGACGATGCGCGCGCCGAATTTTTGGTGACGGTGTTGCCGGGTGGTACAGTATTGAATCCAAGGCTGCTTAAATCCAGCGGTAATGCGGCTTATGACAATGCGGTGGAGCGCGCGATATTGAAATCGCAGCCGTTGCCGTTGCCTGCCGATATGAGTTTGTTCAGTCGTTTTCGTGAATTGAGATTGGGCTTTGAGCCGGAACCCAAGCCGAAAAAATAAGAGAGGTGTTTATGAAGTTGCGCATATTGCAGAGCGTAGTCGGTTTACTGTTGCTGGCACAGGCGTCAATGGCCAGCGCGGTGTTGAATATCGAAATTATCGGTGCGGGCGAACACCAGATTCCGGTGGCCATCGTGCCATTCGGCGGGGACAGCAAGCTGGCGCAATCCATCAACGAAGTGGTGACGGGAGATTTGCAGCGCAGCGGATTATTTCGCCTGGTTGACCCAACCGGAAAATCGCCGCATGAACCCGCCGAGGTCAGCTATCCGGATTGGCAGGTGCGCGGTGCGGAGGCGCTGGCGATAGGCACAGTTGCGGCGCAAACCAATGGCCGCATCGAGGCGCGCTTCCGTCTGCTGGACGTGGTCAAGCAAACCGAGTTGATCGGCCAGGCGGTCTCGTCAAGCGAAAATCAGACACGTGCCATCGGGCATCGCATCGCGGATTTGATTTATGAGAAATTAACCGGCGACAAGGGCGTGTTCAGCACGCGCATCGCTTATGTGAACCGTCAGGGACAAAAATTCCGGCTGATTGTGGCGGATAGCGACGGCTACAACGAACAGGTCGTGCTGTCGCACAACGAACCGATCATGTCTCCCGCCTGGTCGCCGGATGGAAGCCATCTTGCCTACGTGAGTTTCGAGACCGGGCACGCCGCAGTGTATGTGCAATCGTTATACACCAACCAGCGCACGGTGCTGGCCAATTTTCGCGGCAGCAACAGCGCGCCGGCCTGGTCGCCGGATGGCAAACAATTGGCGATTGTGCTGACGCGCGACGGCAGTTCGCAGATCTACCTGATCCGCCCGGATGGCAGCGGCATCCGCCGCATCACCTTCAGCGGCGCGATTGATACCGAGCCAAACTTTTCGCCGGACGGTCAATATTTGCTGTTCACTTCGGATCGCGGCGGCAGCGCGCAGATTTATCGCATGTCGGTGGATGGCGGACCGGAACAGCGCATAACGTTCGGCGAAGGCTCCAATTTTTCGCCACGGCATAGCCCGGATGGCAAGAGCTTCGTGTTTGCGCATCTCATTAATGGAAAATTTCATGTTGCCATACAGGACTTTCAGTCCGGGCAGATAACGATTGTCACCGAAGGTGGATGGGAGAAAAAACCCAGCTTTGCCCCCAACGGCAAACTTATCCTTTTTGCCAGCGAGGCGCGAGGTCGTGGTATATTAGCCACCGTATCCAGCGATGGTCGCGTCAAACAGCTCATGTTCACGCAAAGCGGCGATGCACGCGAACCGATGTGGGGATCGAATTTTTAACTTAATACCTAAGTAAAGGGGAATACCATGAAGAAGCTTGTAATCAGTATTGTGTTGGTTAATCTGCTCGCTGCCTGTGCCAGCAAACCGGTAGAAACCGCCCCCCCAACCGCACCCAAGGGCGAAGAGCACAAGGTTGAAGCGACCACGGGCGGAGCGACCACGGGCGGAGCGACCGAAGCGACTGCCGCTGCCCCAGCACAAACTGAAGTCGATCCGCTGAATGACCCTGCCAGCATTTTGGCCAAGCGTAGCGTGTACTATCCGTTCGATGTCGCCGCAGTGCAGGATGCCGATAAGCCGGTCGTGCAAGCGCACGCCAAGTATTTAAGCGAGCATTCCAATCGCAAGGTGCGTCTCGAAGGTAATTGTGACGAGCGCGGCAGCAATGAATACAACCTCGGTCTCGGTCAGCGCCGCGCCGATGGCGTAAAGAAGATGCTGGAATTGGGTAACGCAAGCGCGAATCAACTGGAAAGTGTCAGCTATGGCGAAGAAAAGCCCAGGGCATCCGGTCATGACGAAGCCTCCTGGTCACAGAATCGCCGCACCGATCTGATCTACGCAAAGTAAACTATGCTAACGGGCATTGCAAGCTTGAAAATGAAACTCGCCATGCCCGTTCCCCTCACCCTCCCCTCAATCCTCTCCCGCAAAGAACCCCTTTCTCTAACTCTGTTGATGAAACAACTAGCCCGCAAGCGGGAGAAGGGACAAACGAGAAAAGCAATCTTGAATCCCTGGGAGAGGAGGCAAACGAATCGCTGCGCGAGTTTCACGTTAATGCAGCGAGCCCTCTTGTTGCTGGCTTTGTGTTTTACCGCCCCCGCGCTAGCGGGGTTGTTTTCGGATGACGACGCGCGCAAACAAATCCAGCAGCTCGATGCGCGTGTTCAGCAGCTCGATACGCGTGTTCAGCAACTTGAGGCTCATATTCAGCAGCTTGATGCGCGTGCGCTCAAGCTGGAAGTTGCCGCCGAACAACAAACCAAATCACTGCTGGACTTGCTTGGACAGATTGATGCGTTGAACGGCGAAATCCGCAAACTGCGCGGACAGAATGAAGAGCTGGCGCACGGATTGCAGGATGCAGAAAAACGCGAAAAAGATTTTTACGTGGATTTGGATACGCGTTTGCGCCATTTTGAATCCAGGGAGGAAGCCGCTTCCGCAAGCGCTGAATTGCCTGTGTCGGCGGTACTTCCGGCGGTACTTGCCGACCCATCCGATCCGGCTCTCGAAAACCGCGCCTTCGAGGCCGCTTATGGCTTGTTCAAGAGCGGAAACCATAATAATGCGGTCAAGGCATTCCAGGAATTTATCAACAAATATCCCGAGTCGGTGCATGTACCCAATGCCAATTATTGGCTGGGCAATGCGCAGTTCACGCTGAAGGATTACAAGGGCGCGCTCGACACCTTCCAGGGCTTGCTCAAGGCTTTCCCCGGCATCCCTAAAGCTGCCGAGGTGCTGTTCAATATTGCCGGATGCCAGCAAGAGTTGAAACAAAATGAGATCGCGCAAAAAACACTCAAGCAGCTTGTCGCCAAGTACCCTGACAGCGAAGCTGCAAGCAAAGCCAAGAAACTCATCGCTACTGCCAAGTAGCCACTTATGCCGCACGCGTACTTAGGCGCGCCACTGCGCATCAGCGAAATATTTTTCTCCCTGCAAGGCGAAACCAGCCGCATCGGCTTGCCCACGGTATTTATCCGGTTAACCGGATGCCCGTTGCGCTGCACTTACTGTGATACTTCCTACGCTTTCACGGGCGGGGAAAACATCAGCGTGGCGGAAATCCTCCGGCAGGTTGCCGGATACGCAACGCGCTATGTGACGGTTACCGGCGGCGAACCGTTGGCGCAAAAAAACTGCCTGCTTCTGCTTAACGCATTGTGTGATGCGGGCTATGACGTGTCGCTGGAAACCGGTGGCGCGCTGGATATCGGTGAAGTCGATAAACGGGTGATGCGGGTGGTCGATATCAAAACCCCCGCATCCGGGGAAGCCGAAAAAAATCAATGGAAAAATCTGCCGCTGCTGACCCGGCATGACGAAATAAAATTCGTGGTGTGTGACGAACACGATTACCAGTGGGCCAGGCAGGTCATGCAGCAACATCGTCTCGCCGAAAAATGCGCGGTGCTGTTCTCGCCCGTGCACGGCACATTGGATCCCGCGCAGTTGGCTGAATGGATCTTGCGCGACCGCCTGCCGGTCAGGATGCTGCTGCAATTGCACAAGTTACTGTGGAACAACAACCCAGGGCATTGATCGCTTCAGGACATTAATGATGAAAAATGCCGTCGTACTTTTATCCGGCGGGCTGGATTCGGCAACGATACTGGCCATGGCCCGCGCCCAAAGCTTCACCTGCTACGCGCTGAGCGTGGATTACGGACAACGCCATCATGCCGAACTGGCGGCCGCGCAGCGCGTCGCACAAACATTGGGTGCGCGCGAGCACCGCGTGGTGAGCATCGACCTGACCGGATTTGGCGGTTCCGCACTCACCGACAACAGCATCGCGGTGCCGCAGCAGCCCACCGAGGGCATCCCGGTTACTTACGTTCCCGCCCGCAACACCATCATGCTGTCGCTGGCCCTGGCCTGGTCTGAAGTGTTGCGGGCGCGGGATATTTTCATCGGTGTGAACGCGGTGGATTATTCAGGCTATCCCGATTGCCGACCCGCGTATATCGAGGCATTCGAGCGCATGGCGAATCTCGCCACCAGAGCTGCCGTCGAAGGGCATCCGCTCACCATTCACGCGCCCTTGCTGCATATGTCCAAAGCGGAGATCATCCGGCAGGGAAATTTGCTCGGCGTGGATTATGCGCAGACGGTATCCTGCTACCAGGCCGACGAACATGGCCGCGCCTGTGGCGTGTGCGATTCATGCCGCCTGCGCAGCGCCGGGTTCATTTCCGCCGGTATGGGCGACCCGACCCGCTACCGTGCAACCAAATAGTCGCCGAGCCTTGCGGCAAGCGGCATTTTGCGTTGACAGTGCGGGCCAAATCCGTATAATTCGCGCTCCTTTGCATAGGGGGTCGTTAGCTCAGTCGGTAGAGCAGCGGACTTTTAATCCGTTGGTCGCCAGTTCGAATCTGGCACGACCTACCAATTCGCAAAAGATAATGCCGCTTTAGCTCAGTTGGTAGAGCAACCGCCTTGTAAGCGGTAGGTCGACAGTTCGAGTCCGTCAAGCGGCACCAATACCAGAAGGCTTGCAGTGATGCGGGCCTTTTTTACTTCTGGCGCACTTGTGTCCGTGCAGGTGCAGGAGTTGCCGGACTGTGCGGCATCCAACCACACGTAATTTTGGAGTGGTAGTTCAGTTGGTTAGAATACCGGCCTGTCACGCCGGGGGTCGCGGGTTCGAGTCCCGTCCACTCCGCCAATACACATAAGGATTGCAGAGATGCAAGCTTTTTCACGCCTGGCGGTTTCCTGCAAGATTGGCGCCGCAACACGCCCCTCTCAGAATCATTTCTTGCTGGAAATACGCTAACCCTTTAGACTCAATCCATATTGGACAGGGCTGAAAATACGCCGCGCTTTTATCGTCGGGTATCATAGACATAACTTGGTTAATAGAGGTATTAATGCAGCTTTTTTTGATCAGCGGCCTATCCGGTTCCGGCAAGAGCGTCGCGCTTAAAACGCTGGAGGATTCAGGCTTCTATTGCGTGGACAACCTGCCCGCCGAGCTGCTCTTCAGCCTGGTCGAGCAACTCATGCCGGCTGGTTATCAAAACATTGCGGTAAGCGTGGATGTGCGCAACGCTCACAGCGTGCAAGTGCTTCCTGCCCTGCTGTTGCAACTTATGCAAAAAGACCTGGCTGTGCATGTGCTGTTTCTCGATGCGCAGACCGAAACGCTGGTGAAGCGTTTCTCCGAAACGCGCCGCCTGCACCCGCTTAACGATGCCGCTTCTCTGGCAAACGGTAAACAAGGCCTCACCCTGACCGAATGTGTCCAGCATGAACGCGAATTGCTCGCAGAAATCAGCAACATCGGCCATCATATTGACACGACCGAACTCAATGCCAATGCGTTGCGCGCCTGGATCAAGCAATTCATCAAGGTGGATCGCGCGCGCCTGACGCTGCTGTTCGAGTCATTCGGCTTCAAGCATGGCATTCCTCTGGATGCTGATCTGGTATTCGATGCGCGTTGCCTGCCCAACCCGCACTACAACCCGACGTTGCGCCCGCTCACCGGAAACGACGCGGCGGTAATCGCATTTCTGGAAAATACCCCTGCCGCACAGGATATGTTCGGCGATATCCGCAATTTCGTGGAACGCTGGCTGCCGTGCTTCGTCGCGGATAACCGCAGCTATCTTACCGTTGCCATCGGTTGCACCGGCGGGCAGCACCGCTCGGTATATCTCGCCGAGAAACTTGCCCGGCATTTCGAGCAACAGCAACAAGTGCTGGTGCGCCACCGTGAACTCGTATGAGTCCATCCGCGCAGCCATCCTGCCGCACCTTAAGGCAGGCGACTGGCTGACGCTGTTGCTCGGCGGCTTATGCGTGGTACTGCTCACGCTCAAACTGTGGGGCGGCGACCTCGCCGACAAGGCCATCATTCGCAGCGGCGGCAAGATTTTCCGCGAAGTGCCGCTGTCGCGTGATCAGCAAATCGAAGTACCCGGGCCTCTTGGGGTGAGTATCATCAGCATTCAGCAGCGCAAGGCGCGCATTGCATTCGACCCCAGCCCCCGCCAGTACTGTGTGCGCCAAGGCTGGCTGCAAAAGGCTGGCGAGATCGCGTTGTGTTTGCCTAATCAGGTGAGCGTTGAATTGACTGGAAACCACAAGCACTATGACAGCCTTAATTACTGAACCACAAAGTCTCCGGGTACACCAAATGAAAAAAACAGTTCACTGCAGCATGATGTCAGAAACCCTCTTCGCTTCTTACCGCAGCAATATTCTGGCACTGCTGTGCTCATTGGTAATCACGGGTTGCGGCGACGCCCTTACTCCAAAACCGTTTGTATTTGACATGGTGCGCCTTAACCAGGATGGCAGCGCAAATGACGGCAGCGACTATGCCAAACGACCGTGGACATGTGTAATGGACAACCAATCAGGTTTAGTCTGGGAAGTAAAAAAATCCGAACCCGGCTTGCAAAATATCAATAATACTTACAGTTGGTACGACCCTGATCAAAATAGCAACGGTGGCTTCGCAGGCAAACCGAATGCCGGGGTATGTGGCGGCAGCGATTGCGATACTGCCTCTTATATCAAAGCGGTTAATGCACAAAAACTTTGCGGCTTGACTGATTGGTATTTGCCAAGCCGTTTTGAGTTAAACACCATAGTAGATACCAGCATCCCCCTCCCCGGACCCACCCTTCCAAAAGCGTTCTTTCCGGAATCGCTGCCCGGAAAATACTGGACTGATACAACATTCAAAACCCGCCGCGCCGGCGCTTGGGTATGGCGCTTCGATCAAGGTAGCGATTACGTCGTGGAGAAAAGCGAGGCACTTAATGTCAGGCTGACTCACGCCGCCCAGAAGAAATCTGATGTAAAAACTGCACCGTCAAAGTAGGCATGAAATGATGGCGAGACCGGTCAAGCCGTGAGCGGACAAACCTGATAATTTCACAGCGTCTGAAAGAGTGCGGGGATGAGAAGGAGCTACTTGGCCCATATATTTCACCGGCCCGGCCCTAAAATCAATGGAAAGCGGCATGAATACAGGGTTGCAGGCCCACAAGAGTGAAATCCGGTTTGTAGCGCAGGCCTTCGCGGGTGCTGGCGGAATATCCGGGCTAGCGGATTCCATCAGGGATAGAGGCGGTAGTCTCATCGAGAATTCGTGTATGACTGCAATCCCTACCCTTCAGCACATCATGGATTGAAAGCTTGGCAAAAGTGGGCGCACATGTTTGAAATAAGTATTATTAGAAGCTCGCATCAGATTTTCTTGTGGCTCAGAGCCATATCCTGCAATGCGACGGGGCGGCCAAAAAGCCAGCCTTGCCCGAAGTCGCACTTCATCTCCAGAAGTTTTGCGCATACCTCTTTGGTTTCGATCCCTTCGGCAACCACATCCATGCCAAGCAGATGCGCCAAGTCAATTGAAGAGCGCGCGATTCCGCTGCTCTGCGTCGATTCAAGTATGGGTGCGACGAAGGCGCGATCAATCTTTAGCGTGCCGACCGGATACCGCTGCAAGTGATCCAGCCCGGAATGGCCGGTACCATAATCATCCAGTGCGAGGCTGCTACCCAGTTCAACCAGTCTATTCAGGATTTGCAGCGCAATTTCGGGCCGCTCGACCATGACCGTTTCCGTGAGCTCCAGCTTCAGATTTGCCGCCGGCATATTGTGGCGCGCGATGATCGCCTTGATGTCATCCACCAGCGTCTCGCTGGTCAATTGGGTTGCTGACAAGTTAACGCTGACAAAAGGAGCTTCATAATTGGTGTATTGCTTTAGGGTCGGCCAGTCCTCGCAGGCGCGCTCAACCGTCCACAGTCCGATTTCGCGTATTAGCCCGGTTTGCTCGGCAAGCCAGAGAAAATCGTTGGGCTGGATCACGCCGTCGGTGGGGTGATGCCAGCGGATTAACGCCTCGAACCCGGCAATTCGACCATCAAGTAAATTGCAAATCGGTTGATAGTAGAGCTGAAATTCCTTGTTTGTCAGTGCGCGCGTAATGCCGTGGGCGAGTGACAGTTTCTGCGTCGCCTCTCCCTTCAGGGCGTTGCGACGGGTGGATTGCTCTTGTGAAATTTTTGTGGCGACCGCAGGTTCTGAGCCCTTGTTCTGTTTGCCACGGAAGCGTTCCAGAATAACCAGCAGCAGATGGCGTAATATCGGGTCGCTTTTTTCCAGTAATTCTTCCAACAGTTTTCGTCTGATGGGCACCAGTACCGCTCTTTCGGCGGCCCTGACTGTTGCAGTGCGGGGCTGATAGTCAATCAGTGCCACCTCCCCGAACATCTCCCCCTTGCACATCAGCAAAACCCGACGTTCTACGCCTTGCTCCACGACGAGAATTTCCACGCTGCCGTCTTCGATAAGATAGGCACAATCCCCGACATCGCCTTCCTTGAATACATACTCACCGCAGGCAAAGACTTCGCGATTGAATTCATCAAACATGCTGGTCACCTTGTTGGGTAAAATCCGGATACGCTTCTATTCGAGCGGCCAAACGGCAACAGCCGAATCTTATTTCGTTTGATACTATCTCAGAGCCAGAGGGAAAATACAATATGCCATATAGGCTAACCGTATTTCTGCCAGAGGATTCCCGGAGAAAACAGAACCGGGCAATTCCGATGCAACAAACCCGCCTTGGGGGCTAGCTCGGATATTTCACCGTACCGGCCCTAAAATCAATGGAAAGCGGCATAAATACAGGGGTGCAGACCCACAAGAGTGAAATCCGGTTTGTAGCGCAGGCCTTCGCGGGTGCTGGCGGTCGCTTTGCGGCATCTTCGCGCCCCCGCTTCGCGCCAATAGGCGCGGCTATCGGCTTGACGCGGGATGCGCAAACCTGCCCGCAAATCGCCTCGCCATCATCCCGCGATCCGGCGAAATATCCGGGCTAGATATTTTCTTCAGATACCGGTTGCTTGCGCTCAATCAACAATGAATGCAACCTGCGACTATCCGCCCGCAGCACGGTGAAGGTCAGCCCGCCAATCTGGATGCGATCCCCGCGCCTGGGGAGTTGTCCGGTAGCCTTGAGCACCAGCCCGCCCACCGTATCACATTCTTCATCGCTGAATTCAGTGCCGAGCGCCTCGTTGAAGTCGGCAATCTCGGTGTCGGCCTTGACGCGGTACAGCCCTGCACCATCCGGAACGATGTTGTCTTCATCATCGTCGAAGTCATACTCGTCCTCTATATCGCCGACGATTTGTTCCAGCACATCCTCGATAGTTATCATGCCGGACACGCCACCATACTCATCCGCTACCAGCGCGATGTGGTTGCGGTTGCTGCGGAAGTCACGCAACAGCACATTAAGCCGCTTGGCTTCCGGCACAAATACTGCCGGGCGTAGCATGTCGCGCACATCAAATTCCTCGCCCGCGTAATAACGCAGCAAGTCCTTCGCCAACAGAATGCCGATAATATTATCCTTGTCGCCGTCGGTCACGGGAAAGCGTGAATGCGCAGTTTCAATGACAAAGGGGATGAACTTTTCCGGCGGCTCACTGATGTCAATGACATCCATCTGCGCGCGCGGGATCATGATTTCGCGCACTTGGCGTTCGGAGACTTGCAGCACGCCTTCCATCATGGACAGCGCATCGGCATCCAGCAGATTGCGCTCATAAGCGGAATGCAACAGTTTGACGAGTTGTTCCCGGTCTTCCGGTTCACGCAACAACATCGTGGAAAGCCGCTCCAACAAGCCGGGTTTACTACTTTCTGGATCGTCCATTTGCAATACACGTTTCCTGATAAGGGTTGGAACGGCGCAATTTTAACATCAGTGCGATTTCTAATGCCTCCATCTCGGCTGCACCGACATCATTCTCGTGATCATAGCCTTGCAAATGCAGGATCGCGTGAATGGTGAGATGCGCATAGTGGGCAAACAAGTCTTTATGCTGCTCGGCAGCTTCTTTTTCCACTACCGGCGCACAGATTACTACGTCGCCATACAACCGTTGCGCTGAGACGGACGGACCGGCATCGTCATACGTGAAAGTCAGCACATTGGTGGCGTAATCCTTGCCGCGATATTTTTTGTTCAGTTCGCGCCCCTCGACTTCGTCCACGATGCGCAACGTCATGGATACATCGCGCTGCAACGCGGTTTTTACCCAGCGACGCAATTGCGGGCGGGACGGCAAACACCGCGCACTGCTGGCGTATTGCACAGACAGTGACAGCTTGTGCGGCAAAACCTTATCGGTCTTTCTGTTGCTCATGGCGCTCGTAAGCCGTAACGATTTTTTGTACCAACGGATGGCGTACCACATCCTCGGCGAGAAAATCGCTGAACACGATGCCGCGCACCTCCTTCAACACGTTGCGCGCCTCAACAAGGCCGCTTTTTTGCCCGCGCGCCAGATCAATCTGTGTCACATCACCGGTAATCACCGCCTTGCTGCCAAAACCGATACGCGTCAAAAACATTTTCATCTGCTCCGGCGTGGTGTTTTGTGCTTCATCGAGAATAATGAAGGAGTGATTCAGCGTGCGCCCGCGCATATAAGCCAACGGGGCAATTTCGATCATGCCGCGCTCGAAGGCGCGACCGACTTTTTCCAAGCCCATCAGGTCGTACAGCGCATCGTACAAGGGACGCAGGTAGGGGTCGACTTTTTGGGCCAGGTCGCCGGGCAGAAAGCCAAGCTTCTCCCCGGCTTCCACGGCAGGGCGCACCAGCACCAGACGGCGTACCGACTCGCGTTGCAGCGCGTCTACCGCGCAAGCAACGGCGAGATAGGTTTTACCCGTCCCTGCCGGGCCGACACCGAAGGTAATGTCATGCTCCTGAATGGCCTGTATATAGCTGTTCTGGCGCGGCGTGCGGCCGCGTATCTCGGCCTTGCGCGTCATTAGCAACGGCACGGAGTCACTGGCAGGTTGCGGTTTGTTGTGCCATTTCATCGCCTCGATCAGGCCGAGCTGCAAGCGTTCAAGCGTAATGTCGTGTTGGGCTTCGCGGTAGAAATCCTGCAATACCTGGCGCGCCAATCCGGCCTGCGCGCCCTGCACGGTGAAATGCTCGCCACGCCGGGCGATACTGACTTCCAGTGCGGTTTCGACCTGGCGCAGATTCTCGTCGAACGGGCCGCACAAATGGGTAAGCCGCTGGTTGTCCAGCGGCTCCAGTGCGAATTGCAAAGTTTGGCTTTCCTGATTCAAGATGGACCGGATACTAACTCACCACGAAGCGTATGTCGCACCACTTGCGTAATCTTTACTTCGGCAAAGCAACCTATCGTGTCTGACGCGCCACGAAAATTTACCACGCGGTTGTTGTCGGTGCGCCCCGCCAGATCCTGCGCGTCTTTCTTTGACAGACCTTCGATCAGCACACGCTGTGTCGTACCAAGCATCGCCTGCGCCACATCGTCTTCCTGCTCCATGATGCGATCCTGCAAACGCTTCAGGCGCGCCGCCTTCACCTCTTGCGGCGTGTCGTCGCTCATCTCGGCGGCTGGTGTGCCGGGGCGCGGGCTGTACAGATAACTGAAACTGTTGTCGAAGCCGATCTCGTCGATCAGCCTCATCGTAGCCTCAAAATCCTGCTCGGTCTCGCCAGGGAAGCCGACGATAAAATCCGAGGTGATACAAATTCCGGGGCGCGCCGCGCGTACCCGTCGAATGATGGACTTATATTCCAGCACCGTATGCCCGCGCTTCATCGCCGCGAGAACACGATCCGAACCGGACTGCACGGGCAGATGCAGGTGGCTGACCAGCTTGGGCGTAGTCGTGTACACATCGATCAAACGCTGTGTCATTTCCCGGGGGTGCGAGGTCATGTAGCGCAGCCGCTTCACGCCATCCAGCGCGGCGATGGCTTGTAACAGAAATGCAAAGTCAACCGTATCGCCATCATCGGTCGTGCCGCAGTAGGCATTTACATTCTGTCCTATTACGGTAATTTCTTTTACACCTTGCGCGATCAGATCTTGAACATCGCGCAGCACGTCGGCTAACGGGCGCGATACTTCTTCGCCGCGCGTATAGGGCACCACGCAGTAAGTGCAGTATTTGCTGCAACCTTCCATGATGGAAACAAAAGCCGTGCCAGAGATTGTTTGCGGAATCGGCAAATAATCGAATTTTTCGATTTCGGGGAAGCTGGTGTCTACTTGCGGCCGACCGGTATCCCGGCATGCATGGATGAGTTGCGGGAGACGATGCAAGGTCTGCGGGCCGAACACAATATCCACATAAGGCGCGCGCTGCACAATCCCTGCGCCTTCCTGACTGGCCACGCATCCACCAACGCCAATCAGCAAATTGGGGTTGGCGAGCTTGAGCGGGCGCAACCGCCCCAATTCAGAGAAAACTTTCTCTTCGGCCTTTTCGCGAATTGAGCAGGTATTCAGCAAAATGACATCTGCCTCTTCCGGATTGTCGGTCTGCACCATGCCCTCGCTGACGCGGAGCACATCAGCCATCTTGTCCGAGTCGTACTCATTCATTTGGCAGCCGAAGGTTTTTATGTAGAGCTTTTTGGTCACACCGGGATATTGTTTTGGATAAGTGTTGCTGGATTCGGAAAATTCGGGGACGGATAACGGACTGTATTTATGCCCGAATTCGAGCATAAATGACCATGCCGGATTCTAGCTAAAAGCCCTCCCCCGTGCAATGAATTGTGCTACGATTTGCGCCGTATGACCTTGCTATGGCGACCAATCTGGATACTTCGGGAGGAAATAATGGCAATTATCGCTACAATTTGTGCGGTTGGCAGCGCAGCGGGTTCGGTGGTGTTTTCCTTGTGGGCGCTAAAACAGCTTTTCACTGACAGCTAGGCGGGGTAAGGCGACCGGACGATCAAGTGGCCGCTACGGGAGTTTGCTTGGCCGCGTTCTATCAAAGCGCGTTACGGGTACCATTATGGAATTGGCGTGGACAGAGCGGTTGAGTGTCGGCAATGCAATGCTGGATACCGAACACAAACAATTGATAGACATGGTCAATAGCATAGAGCGCGCGATCAGAACAAGGGATAGCCGCGCCCTGTTGCAAACATTCAAACCGTTCGAGGATTACGTGCGGGTTCATTTTGGAAACGAGGCGAAAATTGCGCAATCGGTCGATTTTCCTTTTATACAGCACGCACTGGAGCATCACTATGTGCTGGAGGAGCTCCGGCAGATGAGCGATGAACTGGTGGCTAACGATGGCCGGTGGTCCGAAAGTGCGGCCGAGCATTACTCTTATTTTTTGAGCGAATGGCTGATCGAGCACCTTCTTGAGCAGGATATGCTAATGAAATCGGTGCTGCAAAAACTCCCCTATAACTTTAAGCCCGATTGATGGTCTGCCGACTATTTGACCGCAACAAGTTCCACATCATTGGGGAAATGCGTAAATAACACCCCCCGTATAAGCAACAGCCCATTGCGTGAAGCGATAAAACTGGTAATATTTGCCCCATGCACTTCTCCACACACATCGCAACACTTCAATCCACCTCCA
Organism: Gallionella sp.; assembly: GCA_023259035.1. Classification (GTDB taxonomy): domain Bacteria; phylum Pseudomonadota; class Gammaproteobacteria; order Burkholderiales; family Gallionellaceae; genus Gallionella. The sequence goes on along the minus strand of JAHFRA010000025.1, from coordinate 14,996 downwards.
GCCTGCTGGCTGCGCTGCTGCTGCGCGGCGCGCGCTAATCACACACCACATAATTCGAAGTGAGCGCGCAAGCCGTATATTGGTTGCGCAGGTTTGACCTATTTCCATTGGAGTACAGCATGCCAAATAAAATGCCAAATAAAACGACTGACAAATTAATTATTTTTGACACCACGTTGCGCGACGGCGAACAAAGCCCCGGCGCGGCGATGACCCGGGAAATGAAAATCCGCATCGCGCGCCAGCTGGAAAAGCTCGGCGTGGACGTGATCGAAGCAGGCTTTGCCGCCGCCAGTCAGGGCGATTTCGAGGCGGTGAAGGCTGTCGCCGAAACCGTTAAGAACTCCACGGTATGCTCGCTGGCGCGCGCCGGCGAGAATGACGTGCGCCGTGCCGGAGAAGCGATCCAGCCGGCCAAGTCGGGGCGTATCCATACCTTTATCGCCACCAGTCCGATCCATATGCAGCACAAGTTGCGCATGAGCGAGGATCAGGTGGTCGAGCGCGCGGTCAGTGCGGTGAAGTGGGCGCTGGAATATACCGATGACGTGGAATTTTCCGCCGAGGATGCGGTGCGCTCGGATATGGACTTTTTGATACGCGTGTTCGACGCGGTAATCCGGGCCGGTGCAAAAACGCTGAACGTGCCGGACACGGTGGGTTATTCGATTCCTGCCGCATGGGGCGAGCGCATCAGGGAGTTGATCGCGCGCGTGCCGAACTCGGACAAGGTGGTCTGGTCCACGCATTGCCACAACGATCTGGGCTTGGCGGTGGCGAATTCCCTGTCCGCCGTGATGAGCGGCGCACGCCAGGTCGAGTGCACCATCAACGGCTTGGGCGAACGTGCCGGCAATGCCTCGCTGGAAGAAGTCGTGATGGCGGTAAGAACGCGCCGCGACATATTCAACCTCGACACGCGCATCGACACCACGCAGATCGTGCCGACTTCCAAACTGGTTTCCAGCATCACCGGTTATCCGGTGCAGCCGAACAAGGCCATCGTCGGCGCAAACGCGTTTGCGCATGAGTCCGGTATCCATCAGGACGGCGTGCTCAAGCACCGCGAGACCTACGAGATCATGCGCGCCGAAGACGTGGGCTGGAATGCCAACAAACTGACGCTGGGCAAGCTTTCCGGACGCAATGCGTTGCGCCAGCGTTTTACCGCACTGAATATCGAATTCGATTCGGAAGAGGCATTCAATGCCGCGTTCCAGCGCTTCAAGGAATTGGCAGATCGCAAGCACGAGATTTTCGACGAGGACTTGCAGGCACTGGTGAGCGACGAGGCGGTGGCGCAGGTCAGCGAGCATTACCGCCTGGCCTTCATGCGCGCGCATAGCGAGACCGGGGTGTTACCGGTGGCCAAGGTGGCGATCAGTATCGATGGCGAGCAACACGAGGCCGAGGCGCAAGGCGGCGGGCCGGTGGATGCGACGTTCCAGGCCATCGAAAAAATCGTGCATAGCGGCACCGAGTTGCAATTGTATTCGGTGAACAACATCACCAGCGGCACCGATGCGCAGGGTGAGGTGACAGTACGTCTGGCCAAGGGCGGGCGCATCGTGAACGGGCAGGGCGCGGATACCGACATCGTGGTGGCTTCCGCCAAGGCTTACCTGAACGCGCTCAACAAGTTGCACAGCAAGCTGGAACGCGCACACCCGCAACTGTAAACTTTCTGGCAGATTTCAAGCCGGGGTAAACGGCGCACGTTCGGTGCGCCGTTTTTATGAATTCGCACTGGCTTCTATTAGCTCTATTTATGCTGTGTCGCTCGGACTGTCGAATTGTCGAGAATAGGAATAAAATCGCCTCAAGGAATGAGGTGAGCAGTCATGCGAAAGAATTTTCACAGTTTTTTGAATTTCACACGCTTCATCGTGACGCGCTTCAACCAGGACCGCTGCGTGCAGATTGCGGCGAGCCTGACCTTCACCACGCTGCTGTCGCTGGTTCCGTTGGTCACCATCGCCTTGGCAATGTTTTCGGCATTTCCGGTGTTCGAGGAGTTTTCCAGCCAGATAAGAAATTATCTGCTTAGCAACCTGATGCCGAACATGGCGGAAAAAATCATCTCCAATTACATGCGCGAGTTCACCGAGAGTGCGATGCGTCTGACAGCAGTCGGTGTCGTATTTCTTGCGGTAACGGCAATGTCGATGATGCTGACCATAGACCATGCGTTTAATATTATCTGGCGGGCGACCCGCCCACGCCCCCTGTTCAAACGATTGGTTGTTTACTGGGCGGTGCTTACACTCGCGCCGTTGCTCATCGGCGCGAGCTTATCTCTGACTTCATGGCTGGTCGGGCTGTCGATGGGCTATGCCAAACAAATTCCGATCTTCGGCGTGGGCGTGTTGAAGATATTGCCGGTGTTGTTTACCACGCTGGCGTTCGCCATGCTGTTCCGGCTTGTGCCAAACGGCTATGTGCCACGCTCGCACGCACTGATAGGCGCAATCGTGGCAGCCCTGGTTTTTGAATCCATGAACCGCGTGTTCGGTTATTACATCAGCCATTTTCCGACCTACAAGCTGGTATATGGTGCATTTGCCAGTGTGCCGATTTTCTTGATGTGGATTTATTTCTCCTGGTTGACCATCCTGTTTGGCGCGGTGATCGCGGCATCGCTGTCGCATTGGCACGCGCCGGTGATACAACGTTTATCGTCCGCCGCTCAATTGCTGGATGCCCTGCGCATACTGCAAATCATGGTAAAAAATTTGCAGCGGGGCAGAGTGGGCGATTTGCCGGAGTTATCCGAATCCCTGCATCTCGGTTATGACGTGCTGGAAAAAATTCTCGAAAAATTGGCAAGCGCCGACATGGTGCGCAAAACGGAAGGGAATGGCTGGCTACTGCTGCGAGATGCAAATCATATTCGTGCCGCTGAACTGTTGCGCTTGTTCGTGCTGGATCGCGGTTCATTGCCCGCCGGGCAGAATGGCGACCCATTGCAACAGTGGCTTGCGGCTTGCGCCGTCCAGCTAGAGCAAAACGCCGATATGACTTTGCAGGAACTCTTTGCGCGCGGCCCTGCCTGACCGCTTGCCCAATATGAACTTTTACGCTTTAATGCGCGGCGTTTTTCCGGGTGTACCAAATGAATCTTCTTGAGAAATTATTTGAGGGAGCGTTGTGGAACAGCCGCTTCGTTATATTGGCTGCCGTTATAGGCAGCTTGCTGGCGGGGTTTGCGATTTTCTACATGGCTACCGTAGATGTGGCGTATCTGTTCGAGCACGCATTGCACTACGCCGATTCGAGCATGACTGCGGAGGCGCGCAAGGTGCTGCACGACAGCACGGTGTCGCACATCGTCGAAGTGGTGGACGGTTATTTGCTGGCAACAGTGATGCTGATTTTTTCGTTGGGCTTGTACGAGTTGTTCATCAGCGATATCGATCAGGCGCATGGCAGCAAGGCATCCAGCAAGATTTTAGTCATCAATAATCTGGATGACCTCAAATCGCGTTTGGCCAAAGTGATATTGATGATCCTGATCGTCACGCTGTTCGAGAATGCGCTGAACATGCACCTGAGCACCCCGTTGGATCTGGTTTATCTCGGCGCAAGTATCGCGCTTGTCGCGCTGGCGTTGTATTTGACTCACGCTTCCGAACAGGGTACCGACGATGCTGCGGCAGATGACGAGAAGGCACCTGAAAAGCACGGACACTAACAACCCTTCGATGGAGCTCAGGAATGTTGCGTAACTTGCTGATAGGGTTATTGCTGGTATTGCCGTATTCCGGCCATGCGGCAGGCTTTTCGCTGGAAGACACACAAGGCAAAACTCACCGTCTGGAGGATTATCGCGGCAAGTGGGTGCTGGTGAACTTTTGGGCAGTTTGGTGCCCGCCGTGCCTGAGTGAAATCCCCGAATTGAGCAGTTTGCACGACGCGCATAAAGACAGCGACCTGGTCGTGATCAGCATCGCGATGGATTCTGGCTCGAGCAGGAAAGTCGCCGATTTCTCGCAGGCGCATGGCATCAGCTATCCGGTAGTGATGGGTAATCGTAAGGTAACTGCGCAGATAGGAGAGCTGGACGTGCTGCCATCCAGCTTCCTGTATAGCCCAACTGGCGAACAAGTGAGCTACCAGGCGGGAGAAGTGACGCGCGCAAGCATCGAGACTTACATCAAAAACAAGAAATTCGACCAGGCGCCCTGATTTGCATTAACCGGCGGGAGCGGCGCTGCTGGCCGTGCGGTACGGCAAGGCCCAATTGTTGTGCCATGCGGCGCGTACCATATTCGGATATTCTGGTCGCCCCAGACTGCCGTTGTATCGCCCCAGCGCGCGATACAAATCACCTTTTTCCATATCCAGATAATGGCGCAGGATGGTGCAGCCATAGCGCAGGTTGATGCGCAGGTGGAACAAATTATGTTCGGTAGTGCCAATTTCTTTCACCCAGAATGGCATCACCTGCATATAGCCGCGAGCGCCAGCACTGGAAACAGCATATTTCTTGAAACCGCTTTCCACCTCGATCAAGCCCAGCACTAACTGCGGATCGAGTCCGGCACGCTTGGCTTCGTAATGCACCGTGTTTAGAAAATCAAGCCGGTATTCTGCGTCAGGGAGGCGTCTCTGCAAGCGGCGCGACATTTCTTTCAGCCACACATCCGCCTCATATTGCGTGCTAAAAGCCAGTTTTGGCGCGGCATGGTCAGATACACTGCGCTGCAACACTGCGCGGACGCTGGCGGAAAGCGGCGTATAGACTTGCGCTCCGGCGAAGGCGCCAGAAGCGGACAATATTCCAGCGGCCAATAACACCCACGCCACGCACAGCGGCATGGCGAAACGGTGTAAAAATGGCCGATGGATTAGTTGCATAGTTTTGATTGTACGAACTCCGACACGTTTTGCAAGGGGATGGACTGTGCGGCGGCGTCACAGCGGCCCTGATATTCCAGCATACCCTCCTTCAAGCTGCGCTCGCCGACGACGATGCGGTGCGGTATGCCGATCAACTCCATATCGGCGAACATCACACCGGGGCGCTCGTCGCGGTCATCAAGCAATACTTCAACGCCTTTTTCGACAAGCCCGGCATACAGTTGTTCCACCGCATCGCGCACTGCCGCACTTTTTCCCATACCGATCGGCACGATGGCGACCTGGAACGGCGCCATCGCGCTCGGCAGAATAATGCCGCGCTCATCGTAATCTTGCTCGATGGCGGCGGCCACGATGCGCGAAACACCGATGCCGTAGCAGCCCATTTCCATGATTTGCGCCTTGCCCTGCGCGTCCAGGAAAGTGGCTTTTAGCGCTTCGGCATACTTGGTGCGCAGTTGGAAAATGTGCCCGACTTCGATGCCGCGACAGATTTCCAGATTGCCCTTGCCATCCGGCGAAGGATCGCCCGCAACCACGTTGCGCAGGTCGTGCACATTTGCTTCGTCCAGATGCACGTCACGCCCGAAATTGGCGCCGGTGTAATGGAAGCCGTCGTCGTTCGCGCCGCAGATGAAATTGCTCAATGCTGCTGCGGCACGGTCGGCCAGCATGCGCACGTTGCTGCCAACCGGCCCGATATACCCGGCGCGGCAGCTCATGTTGCGGTGTATCTCGTCGTCGCTGGCAAAACGGAATTCGCCCAGTATCTTGCCCGTCTTGATCTCGTTCAGGGTGTGGTCGCCGCGCAACAGCAGCAGCACGAACTCGTTTTCATGCGTCATTACCGCGATGGCTTTCAATACGTTCTGCGCGGAAGTATCGAAGAACGCGGCGACCTCTTCGATGGTCTTCTGTCCGGGTGTGATGGTCTTCTGCATTTCCTGTGTCGCGGGAGCGCGCGGCGCGATTGGTGCGACGGCCTCCGCCATCTCCACATTTGCGGCGTAATCGGAAGCAGGGCAGTATGCCAGCGCGTCTTCGCCGGAATCCGCCAGCACATGAAACTCGTGCGAGCCGCTGCCGCCAATCGCACCGGTATCCGCCGTGACGGCGCGGAATTGCAGCCCGAGACGGGTAAAGATGCGGCTGTAGGTGTCATGCATGACCTGATAGGTGTGCTCCAGGCTCGCATAATCGGCATGGAACGAATAGGCATCCTTCATCACGAATTCACGTGCGCGCATCACGCCGAAACGCGGGCGCACCTCGTCGCGGAACTTGGTCTGGATCTGGTAAAAATTGATTGGCAACTGGCGGTAGCTGCGGATTTCGCGGCGCGCGATGTCGGTGATGACCTCTTCGTGGGTCGGGCCAAAACAGAAGTCATTGTCGTGCCGATCCTTGATCTTCAGCATCTGCGGGCCGAACACTTCCCAACGCCCGGTTTCCTGCCACAGTTCGGCGGGTTGCACGGCAGGCATCAGCAACTCGATCCCGCCGCTCTTGTCCATTTCCTCGCGCACGATGTTTTCCACCTTGCGCAACACGCGCAGGCCGAGCGGCATCCATGTGTACAGGCCGCTGGCCAGTTTCCTGATGTAGCCGGCGCGTAGCATCAGCTTGTGGCTTGGCAATTCGGCCTCGGACGGGGCTTCTTTAAGGGTGGAGATGAAAAATTGTGAGACGCGCATGGTGAGTACAACCCGATAAAAATGAAGGCCGCGATTTTACAGGGAATGCGTGCAATTCGGTATGTTAAGCGGGGTAATTGAGGCAATGCGTAATCCAGAATCCAGTTTTTTCAATCCGGATTGCCCATCAGCTCACTTTCCTTTTTTAAAATGGGATATAGCCTGCCACAATCCAAACTATAGCTGTCGTGTTCAACTTGGCATGTTTTGGTCAGTTTTGCATAGTTATCGACTGAAAAAACGACCATTGATTCGGCACAATCTCTCTTTCTACGCCCGCTCGGGCTGAAGTATCGAAGGGCAAACCGGCAGGAGCTTTGGGCTTCGATATCTCTCAAGAAACAGCTTTTTATAAACATATTAATCAATAGGTTGGCAAACATAAAGTAATGGTCAAACAGCAATCAAACGGCAAGCGAATCTGTTTCCTGCTCACGCCTTGCCACTCGTATGCGTGGCTTACTTGGCTTAGCCCGTAAATCATTGGAAATAATTGTTGCAAAATAACCACATTTTTTATGGCAAGTTTTTGACACATCCCTGCAACACACATATATTACGCTCCCAGTGGTGGCAGGAGGGTTTTATCCATCGCTTCAAGTCTTAAAAAAACCGATTAACTTTAAATCTTAACCCAAGAGGAAATACACAATGAAAAAAATCGTTCTCTCTCTGGCAGGCGTGTTGGCAGCAACCGCATTTGCCCCAGAAGCAGCGGCTGTTCCAGTATTTGCCCGTCAAACCGGCATGGCTTGTAGCGCTTGCCACTACCAACACTTCCCATTGCTGAATGGCTTTGGCCGTTCGTTCAAGGCCTCTGGCTTCACCATCATGGGCGCGCAAGGCAAGGTGGAAGGCGAGCATCTGTCCATTCCTGACACGCTGAACATGGGTGTTTTGGCAACGATCGTACATCAAACCGAATCCGATGCTGGTGCTGCGAATGCCAAGTGGCAGGTTCCATCTGCCGGTGGCGAACTGTCGATATTCTACGGTGGACGTATCTCTGAATTCGCCGGCTTCCTGTCGGAACTGGGTGCAGCTGGAGCGGCTGGCACTGGCGCGGCTAAAGTGGCAATGTTGGCTCCGGTTGGTGACTCGCGCGTAGGTTTGGTCGCGTACTCCGGTGGTCAAGGCGCGGCTTATGCCTTCGAATTGTTGAATACCGGCGCAGCCGATACTCACAAGATGATGGGTAACTCTGGCCCGGCCAAACAGCACGTTGCTGCCACTTATGCAGCTGAATACATGGGTGCTCGCACCGATGCGACTGGCCTGACACTTGTTGCGACTAATCCAAACATGGGTTTCGCGACCCTTGGTCGGTATGCAACTGCAGCTCCAGGAGCCCCAGGTGCCAATACCCTGCCGCTGACTTATTTGCGCGTTGCCGGTACGTTTGATCTGGCTGGCTGGGATTCTGCTGTCGGTATCCAGAACTTTAGCGGCACTCAATCCGCGTTGGGTGCGGGTCCGTCCAGCTACAAGTTGCTGGCTATTGATTCGCAGTTCCAGGGTCAAGTGGGTGGAATGTCTACAGGCCTGTATGTCACTTATGCCAGAGCGCCTGCCGATGCAAACGGCAATCACATGGCAGCTGGCTGGTCGACACAAAGAAGATATGGCGCAATTGGCACCGCAACAAACAAAGCATCGTCTTTCAACATAGCCGGTTCGCTGGAAATCATTCCAGCCATCTCCACCTTGCAAGCCGCGATTCGTCGTGCAACCAACGGTGGTGCATCTGGTGCTGATGGCGACAATGCGTTCATGCTTGGTGTAACCTATGAGTTGGCACAAAACTTTGAGCTTTCTTTGAACCACACAAGGCAATCCGGTTCTGCATGGAATGTTTCAAACCAACAAGGTCAAAAATCAACAACACTGTTGGCAGAAATATTGTTCTAATTGTCTTGTTGAGCGTTGCCTGAAGGAACAACTAGCCATCTGACTAGGCTGTCAAAAAACGACAGCCAAGTCATTGGTTATAGGCAGCATCAATAAGCCGTTGGAAATTTAACAGGGGAGACTTCGGTCTCCCCTGTTTTTTATATGCCGTCACGCCGGACTCCGAGCCGGAATCCAACATGTAGCCGGTTTGGTCTCTGTGTTGATGCCTGCCAGGTTTTCCAGCGCATGCTGAAAAGTGGAAATCCGCCAAATGACTGGCTGAATCTATTGGCCGAAGCGAAGCGCGCGGGTAAGCGGCCTGGAAAAAAGTAATGCGAAGCTGACTCCATTGGCTTATCCTAACTCCCTCACACACTTAAGTGTGTATCGCCTTGTGATATGAATAGTATAGATACCCTCACCGGATTCCTTGATCGAATGGGCTGCTTGCATGAAGCGGAGGCGCTCACCGCCGACTCAGTGGCAAACGGTCACCCCTTGGCCGTCATCTGGCTTGACCTTGACCGCTTCAATAAAATCAATGACTCGTTTGGACACTTGGCGGGTGACGAGATAATCAAGGAGCTCGCGTTGCGTTTCCGTAACCGGGTAAGCGGACGCGCAGAACTCTGCAGAATGGGGGGGGACGAATTCGTGTTCCTCGTTCCAAAATGCGATCTTTCTCAGGCACAGCAGCTTGCCGGCGAGTTGGCCAGAACTGTTGAAGATCCCATTACCATCGGCAATTTAACCCTGCGTCCTACCGCGAGTATCGGCATTGCAATCCATAACTGCGAAGACTCTCTTTCCCTGCTGGAGCGCGCGGACCGCGCCATGATCGCGGCCAAAAGAAAAGGGGGAAACAGTATTGTTTGTTCCGGTGAAGAACCGATCCCGGGGCGTCTCGGAATTACGCTTGCACGCGAAGAACTCTCGATTGAAAGCCTCCTGCATACCGCGCTGGAGACTGGCGGATTATGTCTCCACTACCAGCCTATTATTCGTGCGAATGGGGAGGTTGAGGCTGTTGAGGCGCTCATGCGCTGCTCTGTTAACGGCGAAAACATCTCGCCCGGCAAGTTCATACCCGTCGCGGAAAAAACCGGCCTGATTATTCGTATCGGGGAGTGGTGCTTGTTGCAGGGCGCAATGCAGGCGCGTCTGCTGCATGATGCGGGTTATCACACCAAAGTGGCAATCAACGTCTCGCGCGCCCAGCTGGTCTCGCCTAAATTCACCCAGGCGCTGCACGCCGCCTTAATCTGCTCCAACGTCAAACCGGATCTGGTGGAGTTGGAGCTGACCGAATCGCTGTTCATGGATGTTTCAGATGCAGTTCAGCAGAATTTGAAAAGCGCTATCGCGGCAGGCGTGAGTTTATCTATTGACGATTTTGGCACCGGCTATTCCTGCTTGGCTAACCTTAAGGATATTCCAGCAAAAAAACTAAAGCTTGATCGCGCTTTCGTCACCGTGCTGCCGGAAGACCGTCGCGCTCTGGCTGTGGTCAGGGCAATGACTCAACTCGGTCATGAATTGGGCATGACTATCGTGGCCGAAGGATGCGAGAGACAAGAAGAGATCAATGCACTGCTGGATGTAGGCGTAGATGCTATTCAGGGATTTTTCTACGCGCGCCCCATGGCAGAAGAAAGCCTTCTTACCTGGCTAAAAACGAGGAACAAGAAATGAAAGACACCATGCAAAATTCTCCTCCAACGGCAGTCGACAACCTGATTGAACGTTCCATTATTGATGTCGGCATACCGCCCTGCCCGGTCATTCTAGACCGCTTCATGGCTGAAGCGCGCAAAGACGAACCCGACTACAACCGCCTTGCGAACATTATCGGAAGCGATGTCGGCCTTTCGGCTGGCCTGATCAAAACCGCCAATTCTCCTTACTTCGGCATGCGCCAGCGGGTACGTTCGGTGAACGAAGCGCTCGCCATACTCGGCCTGAACACAGCCAGCCGTGCCGTGGCAGGCATCATCCTGCGCAAAACCTTTCCGAACGTACCGAACCTGGAACGCTTCTGGGACGCCTCGGCGCGCATTGCGCGTCTTTCCGGCTGGCTAGCGCAACATTTCAAAATAAGCGGCCTGCGTGCCGATGATGCTTACACCTTCGGGCTGTTCCGTGACTGCGGCATTCCGGTTCTGCTTGGACGTTTTTCGAACTATGAGACACTGCTTGCTGCGGCCAATCGAGAGGCCGTGCGCAACTTCACTGAAGTAGAAGAAGCCGATCTGCCGACCAATCACGCCATGATCGGTTGCTTATTGGCGCAAAACTGGTGGCTTCCAGAAGAAATCTGTCTCGCCATCCGCAATCACCATGACCTTGTGGCAGTGGAATCAGCCAATTCTAACCTGCCAATGCTGAGCCGCAGACTGATCGCGACGGGCCAACTTGCGGAGCACATCGTGCAGCAGCAACTGGGGTTGAGCCTCACTTGTGAATGGCCGAAATTGGGGCACGCCTGCTTGCAACTTTTGGATATGAACGAGACGCTACTCGAAGCGTTGTATGTCGAGGTGCAACCTGTCGCGGCCACAACCGAGTAACCATCCGATATTATCCATGCCACGTGATTGGCCGATAGCAGTCTGACTGGTATTTTCTGCCGCCGTACCGCCGCGCGCCTGACGCACTTGGCCTGCTGGCTATTCCTCCCTATTTATTCAAAGGTTATCCGATGTATCCAGTCCACGATGTTGATGCAATTCTTTTGCTGGCCTTGTCGCTTGCAGCCAAGCGCCGCCCGGCGGAGCTGGTCGAGATCATCGCTGCCGCCGATCTGATGCAAGGCGCTATTCCGGTCGAAACCAAATTGTCCGATTCGTTTTACCGGCTCTCCGAATACGGTTTGCTCTGCGCGCAGGATGGCGGCTATACGCTGGCGCCGGATGCGCAGCAAATGATGGCAGTTCAGCGCAAGAAAGCCGACATCCAGGAACGCATCTACGACATCAAGGAAAGCCTTGCCGATTACCACCTTGACGGCGAACACGCGATCATTCTGTTGGCGGTGGAACAATTCGCTGCGGCCATTTCGGAGCATCAGGCCACCAAAAAAAGCACCGGCAAAAATCTGCTGGCACCCAAACCCAAACCGGCGGAGACCGAAAGCAAACGCCCGGGGACGCGCAAGCCTTTCAAGTCTTTTGCGGCACGCAGGCGCAAGGAAGGGTAACGCATGACCCATACAGCCCCACCATCCCCCGCCGCAAGTACAACCGGCCGCTCGTTCAACGAGCTGCCGCTGTCGCACGGCATGCAGGCGACCTTGCAGCAGCTCGGCTACCTGACGATGACGCCGATTCAGGCGGCCAGCCTGCCGATCGCTCTGGCGGGCCACGACCTGATCGCGCAGGCCAAGACCGGCAGCGGCAAGACGGCGGCGTTCGCGCTGGCGCTGCTGACCCGCCTGAACCCGCGCCGTTTTGCGGTGCAGGCGATGGCGCTGTGCCCGACGCGCGAGCTGGCGGATCAGGTGGCGCAGGAGATCCGCCGTCTGGCGCGCTCTGCCGACAACATCAAAATTATCACGCTGTGCGGCGGCAGCATCATGCGCGCGCAGACCAGCAGCTTGGAGCACGGTGCGCATATCGTCGTCGGCACGCCGGGGCGCATCATGGATCACATGGAGCGCGGCACGCTGAACCTGGAGGCGCTCAACACGCTGGTGCTCGACGAGGCCGACCGCATGCTGGACATGGGCTTTGTCGACGACATCGCGTATGTCGCGAAACGTTGTCCGGCCGAGCGCCAGACGCTGCTGTTCTCGGCGACCTACCCCGAAGGCATCGCGCGGCTGGCGCGCCAGTTCATGCGCGCGCCGCAGGAGGTGAAGCTGCTGGAACAGCACGAGGAAAGCAAGATACGCCAGCGCTTTTACAAGGTGGAAGACGAGAACCGGTTGCAGGCCGTCGCCACGCTGCTCAAGCATTACCGTCCGGTCAGCACGCTGGCGTTCTGCAACACCAAGCAGCAATGCCGCGCGCTGCTGGACGTGCTGCACGCGCAGGGCATCAAGGCGCTGACGCTGCACGGCGATATGGAGCAGCGCGAGCGCGATCAGGTGCTGATCCAGTTCGCCAACCGCAGCTGCTCGGTGCTGGTCGCGACCGATGTCGCCGCGCGCGGCTTGGACATCGCGCAGCTCGAAGCGGTGATCAATGTCGAGGTCACGCCCGACCCCGAGGTGCACATCCACCGTATCGGCCGCACCGGTCGCGCCGACGAGAACGGCTGGGCGCTGAGCCTGTGCAGCCCGGGCGAGCGCAACCGCATCATCGGCATCGCCAAGATGATGCGCATCGAACCGGAGTGGCATGAGTTGGGTGAGTTGCCCAGCGCCGATGCAGCGCCGCTGGTTCCGCCGATGGTCACGCTGCTGATACTCGGCGGGCGCAAGGAGAAGATCCGCCCCGGCGACGTGCTGGGCGCGCTCACCGGCGAAGCGGGATACACGCGCGAACAGGTCGGCAAGATCAACGTTACCGACCAGACCACCTACGTCGCCGTCGCGCGCAACATCGCCCATGAAGCGGTGCGCAAATTATCGGCAGGCAAGCTGAAGGGCAAGACAGTGAAGGTGCGCGCATTGTAGGGGCGTATGGCATAACCAGCGACTTGGCTGGTGTTTTTTGCCAACCTAGTCGAATGGCTAGTTGTTTCATCAATACGCCCCTGGTGGCGATGTCGGAAATGGCCGCAATTTCCCCGGCTAATGTGTAAAATCCGCGCCTTACAGGAGACATCCGTTGGAAAACCTATACAACATTCTCGGCGTTGCGCCGACCGCGACGGCCGATGAGATCAGGAAGGCGTACCGCTCGCTTGCAATGCGCCATCACCCGGACCGGAATACGCATTCCGGTTCGGAGATGCGCTTCAATGCGATCAAGACGGCGTACGAGTTGCTTTCGGACCCGAAAAAAAGAGCCGAATATAACCAGAGCCTGAACAATCGCATCATCATCGATCCGGATAATGAAGCGCATGCCTTGTGGCATGCACTGTTCGAGCGCTGCGGGATTATTCTTCAGCACAGTTCATCACCCTAAATACGAAGCCCCATGAAAAATAATATCCATCACGAATTTGCCTATCAATCGCGCGAACTGGGCGCCCAGATCGAGGATACGCTGGGCGATCCGCCCGACCGGAAGAACTACGCGATGGTCATCAAGTCGCTGCTCGGCGAATACGCGAAGGGCGCGGAAATCGACGATGTGAACCTGTTGAGCTTTGCGCTTGCCGACCACCTGAATTTTGACGATCCCGCCGGGCTGCTGGCGCAATGCAAGCAATATGACAAGGGCGATGCCGCGCAGGTGATGGCGATGGTGTCGTGTGCGGATGCCGAGGCGGGCAAGGCTTTGGCTACCGTTTTCGGCAGCAATCCGGAATTGGCGCGCAAGGCGGTCATTACGGCATTCTTGTTCAAGAACGCCAAACGCTGGGCTGATGTGGACAATTCGCTCGAAGCCCTGCAAGAAGAAGAGGATGGCGATAAAAATATGGATGACGGCGAGGACGATGAGCGGGGCGTGCCGAACCAGGATGTGATTGACCTATTCGATGCACGCGAGGACGGGAATGGCTGACAACACTAATTTCCCAGCGATCAGCCGGCAAGTTACCGAGCTGGTTCTGGCCGGTTCTTCCGCCCATGCGGAGGAGGCGATCAACGACACCGCGGAACAATTCGGCGATCTGGCCGTGGTGGCGGTGCTGGATACGCTGGAGCCGCAGGTGGCCGCGATGCATTTGTCCGCTTTTGATGGCGGCAAGTTGTCGCTGGCCACGCTGCTGATTTCGCCCAAGGCCTGGGCGGAGAGCCTGGCCTTTTTCGCCGCCACCTGGGGCGAGGATATGATTGCGGATGAGCCGGAGAAGCTGGCCGAATCCCTGTTCGCGCATATCCATGGAGTGATTTTCTCCGGTGACGATGCGGCGCGGCGCATCAATCTGATCCATGAGGCGTTATCGACCGATTGGGGGACGACAGCCTTTGCCGCGCTGTTCTCGACCGCTACCGGGGAGATCATCGAGCTCGCCAACGACATCCACTCGCGCGGTGCGCACAGCAGCGGCCAGACGACTTCGGATCACGATGTTATTCCGCTGGCGCTGGAGATCGCGCGCAGCGATATGGATGCGTGGGAGCGGGTGCTGTTTGAAATTTTTCCCGACTGGCAGCCCGGCGAAAACCAGTTGCGCGCCAGGTCTGAAGAGGGTGATGACGACGAACATGACCATGAATATGCCTTGGCCCGAACCACCCACGATTTACTGTTGCGCCTGCGCAAGCAGGTGCCGAGCAAATCGGCACGCGCGCCGAAAACAGGCGGTCGCCCGAGCCTGGGCGAGGATATTTTTGCGTGATGGTTTTTCAGGCGAAATGATTAAAAAGTTGGGGATGCCGTTCGCCCTGAGATTCTATGATTTTCGTCAAGCATTTTTTGTAATCCTTTCCGGATTAAAGACTGACTTGTAATGATGGATAGACCAAGCGGCTCGGGCAATTTTGCGTGCGATGAT
>JAHFRA010000005.1 GCA_023259035.1 Gallionella sp. | reverse complement strand
GGCTTTTCAAGCTCGATGTATTCCTTGCGGATGTTCGGGTTCAGGCTGAACTCCGGCATCAGCCCTTCGGACAGGATGCGGTGTTTTTTTCCGCCCACCCCCAGCACCTGGTAGTCGGCCATGCCGGTGACCTTCAAGCGGCAGGCTAGCCGCACTCCCTGCGCGAGATTTTCACCGCTGATATGTTTAATCTCTTCGGGGTGCGGCTCATCCGCCCCGCCATCGACAAGCTGTACCAGGCATTTGCCGCAGGTGCCTTTGCCGCTGCATGACGACTCAATATCGATAAAGGCATCTCGCGCCACTTGCATGAGACAGGAGCCTATAACGGCATCCACCACCTTGTTTTGTGGCAGAAACTTGATTTCCACTTTGCCCATCATCTGTCCTTGCAACCTGTTTACAACTTGACGGTTGAACTGCTTTCAAAGACGGCTCTCGAAAGACCTTTGATATTCACCACCGGGGTTCTGGGGCTGATGCCGCAGGCCGGTGCGAGAATACCCACTCCACCCTTCATGCACCGTTCGCCATGTTTCGTGATGTCATCCGGTGCGCCTTTTTCCAGCAGATAGGTGCTTACATTACCCATAGACACTTTAGCGGGGGCGAGTTCCTTGAGCGTCTTGATGCTGACCATCGCATCTACGCTGATGGATTCGGCAGCAATCTCGGATAACAGGCTGCCGAGGCACCGTACATCGCCGCAGATATGCACGATGGACGGGGTGCCGTATTCTTCCCGGAAGTAATTTACCAGGATGTTTATGTATGGAATGGCGAACTCGGCAAAAGCTTTTTTCCCCAATATCTCACCCGATGCCGATGGATCGGCGATGCAGATCACGTCGGCGCCCGCTTCGGCCAGCGCATCACCAAACCGGATAAGGTTTTCGGTGACGGCTTCCATCAGCTTGTGGGCTTTCTGGCTATCGGTAATCAGCCCCTTGTAAAAGACCAGTGGATCGATAAGGGAAGAAGCCAGGCTCACCGGGCCGGTGAGGTTGGCGATGACCGGCGTTTGGGGCGCCTCTTTTTTCAGTATCCGTATCGCGTCAATGCAAACTTTTGCGCGCCCCTTGCCAGGGTCGATTGACCGCAGACGGTTAATTTCGTCAAAAGAGGCGATGGCATACTCCGTGACCCGCGGCTCATTTCCCCGCGAGCCGAGGTAAACCTGTGCTCCCATCGCCTCTGCTTCCACGGTCATGCAGAAAGGAACCCCGGTATTCTCAATACCGCCAACACGGCTCGCGGCCAGCGTGAGGCGAGCCATCTTTTCGGCATCCGAGTGGGCCTCCGGCCAACAGCTTTCGGCGGCGTCCATCAGTTCGGTCACCGCCATGTTCATCATTCCGCCGGGACATATGAACGGGGGCCGGTCGGCGGGTTTTCCCCCTAATGCGCTTAGGAGCCGTTCTTTCTGATTCATGTTAACTGCTCCTGTTCTTGGCGCGCGCTCCGGCTGAAATGAAGATCAGCCAGCTGTCAGGCCAACGAAGTAATAAAAAAATCGGCACTCAGGCAGTGTCTGATGGTGAATACGCGCTTTTGTTCCTGATGATATCGAATGCCATGTGAATGGCGACTGCACAAGCAACATAAAGCAGAGCCACCGAGACATATGAACCATAGTATTGGAGCACACGCGATGCGTATTCAGTCGCAGTCATATTATTAAAATGCTCGGAGAATAAATAAAAGCTGCCACTGGAAAGCAGGAAAGCAAAACTGGTCGCGACTCCCGCCGTCAAGGCTAGCCCGACCAGACTCTTGCGTTCCAAGCCATGGTCTTCCTTAACTAACTGGGGCGCGAACCATTGGCCGGCGAACCACAAGCTGCCGTAAGCCGCGATGAGGAACCAATAGGCCGGGGTTATGCAAAAGTCGCTGAGGCCTTGAACGGAGGTCGCGTAGTAATCCACCAAGCCCGCTTCCAGCAGCAGCGCGAGAAAGATAACCTTGGACGCACGGGTAAACCGGGCCAGATATAAACCACCCAGAAAAAATACCGCGTAAGAAGCATCGGGCAAAGAAACTGCCGAACCGAAATGGTGAAAACGAGTGGCTGCGATGGCCAACATCAAACCGGCCACGATCAGCCACATACGATCCTGAAATAATTTCATTTGAATCTCCTCATGTTGTTTGTTAGCAGGGGCTATTAATTGTCATAGCGACCGTATTTGCGGGCGGCATTGATAAGAGCGTCGATGTTCTCCGGCGGGGTGTTGATCGGCACTTCGCATCCCGAACCGAGAATGAAGCCAACCTTATCTCCCATTTTTTCGCAGATTTCCCGCGCTTCTGCGTCAATCTCTTCGGGCGTATTCTTCAGCAGGTTTGCCGGAATAACGTTGCCCACCAGCGCCACGCGGTGTCCAACCGCCTTCTTCGCTTCACCAAGATCAACGTCATCCAGGCTCCAGATGTCGAAGTCGGCTTCCAGCATCGCCATCCAGTTCGGCTTGGTCTTGCCACAGATGTGCAGCACGGCGGGCATTCCACCGCCGGTCTTGTGGACATGGTCGGCAAGGCGCTTGAGGTACGGCGCAACGAACTCGTGGAAGTGGCGCGGACTAACCAGACTGCCGGAACCGATCGGCTCCACGATTATCGGCAGTGCTTTTCTTGCAAGGATCTCGTCGATGAACTTGATTCCGGCCTGCGTGCAGATCTCCAGAAGCTCATGCACCCACGCCTTGTTCTTTATCAGATCCCGCGTCAGAAGTTCCACCGGGTAAAGCGCCGCCGCCGTGGTGAACGGCCCGCCGAAAACGGTGCTGACAACAACTTCGCTTCCAACTTCCGCCACGCATATCTCGGTCGCCTCCAGATAAACCGGCAACCGTCCGTCTTTGGAGAAGTCCGGCACTTTCAACTTGGAGATGTCGGAGTGCTGCTTGAGAAACGGCTCGTCAATCTGCGGGGCGTCTTCATCAAAAAACTTCATCTTTGTTCCCATCGCCTCGGCGAGGGTGGAGGTGGTCGAAAAAATCAGGATAAGGTCATTTCCATACCGGCGGAATGCGGCGACATGAGCTTTGCCCATCGTTTTGCCGTCGCGGTTGTATACACCCACGGGAACCCCCAGCACGCGGGCTGCGTGGTTGAGTATCAGTGGAAAGCAGGCAACGCGTTGCGGCTTTTTGCCTTGCAGATAACACAGCACCCGTTCAATTGAATTTTGCGTATCGGCGGGAATGGTAGCAGTAGTATTCATTCTGGTCTCCTCGTTAAGCCGCGGCTTTCGCCAGCAGGTTATTGGCTACTCTGATTGCGCCGGCCGCATTATCCGCATAACCATCTGCCCCAATCTTGTTGGCAAAGGCTTGCGAGATCGGCCCGCCGCCAATCATGACCTTGTGAGCATCCCTGATCCCCTCTTCCTTGAGCATCTCGATCACCGTCGCCATGCCATCCATCGTGGTGGTCATCAGCGTGGAAAGACAGATAAGTCCCGCGCCGACTTCTTTGGCTTTTTCGACAAAACTGGCCAGTGGCACGTTTCTTCCCAAGTCATGCACCTCGAAACCGGCGGCATCCATCATGATCTTCACCAGATTTTTCCCGATGTCGTGGGTGTCCCCCTCCACAACACCGATAACTACCTTGTGCTTTTCCCGCGCGTCACTCACTTTGAGATGCGGGCGGAGTATTTCAATTCCCGCGTACATCGCGTCGGAACAGATGAGCAGTTCCGGCACAAAGTATTCTTCCTGGTCGAAAAGCTCCCCCGCCTTGTTCATGCCGGCGATCAAGCCATTGTTGATGGCGTCGTAAGCATCGTACTTGGCGGCCACAATTTCGTTGGCGGCCTTTATGACGAGTTCCTCGTTCATCAGGAAAACGCCATCCATCAGATCCTTTAAAATATCTCCTCGTTCTCTGGTCATTTCAAATCTCCTCCTCTTCAGTTATAAGTCAACATACCTCTGTATCAAACACGCCTGATGCGGCGGCAAGATTGGGTATTAATGGCAGTGCGTCGAAATAAGACGTCGCAACCGATGGCTGCGGGTTCGATCAGGTCATGAACGATGGCGTCGAATTTTTCAAGATGAGACATGGCTACCCCTGTTAAATACAACAATGGCACGTCCAGAACTCGCGGAGGAAGACAGAAGGATGATGGCTACGCAAACCCCGTTATGGAATTCGCGCGTATTGAAAGCCCCGGTAACTCGATTACGACTGATTCGTCGTGAACAATGGAGCTTTGACCTCATAGGATCTGCAGACCTGCACGCTGGCAGCGCTTTGATACGGTACATTCTGTCGCATCCGAACCAGGTCAGCTACACGCGGGCCGTCAGACCCGCCCCACCTTCCAAAAGGAAAATAAGACGGCGTTACGGCGAGCCAACACGGGAACCAATACGACAGTTGCTGAAATGATAACAAATTTAAAACGAATTTTGTTGGGAATATTAATCGGTAAATATCCCCCGGATTCCCGCCCAAATCAAGAAAGCGCATATTTGCTGACAGGTATGATCCACGCCCGCAAATAAAAAATGCGGCCCGAGGTAATCAAGGCCGCACTGAAATAAAGCCCCCCGCCTGTGCCGTTGACCCAGCATCTTGAACCTGGGTTCAAGAGGGCCGTTTCCAAATCACATCAGGTACATCCGCCAAATACAACCACCGGGGACGCGCACAACAGTGACATAATGGTTGCGGCCTTAAGCAAAGCTTATTGGTTCAAAGAATTATGAGCCTGACGAACACCGCAGGGAACAAACTATAACCAATGACTTACCCAGCGTATTTTGCTGGGTTATAACCAGCCACTTGGCTGTCGTTCTTTGACAACCTAGTGGAATGGCTAGTAGTTCTATCAGTCAGATGGCTAGAAGTCTTATCAAAACAGCGAATCTTGTTCGGCCAACGCCTTGTCAATCGCCGCCTGCATCGAATCCATTCTACGCTTAAAATCAGCGAGGTCAAACCCGCGCCCAATTTTTACGGAAAGCAGTTCGTGCGTGATGTTGAGCGCGGCCATCAAGGCGATACGCTCGACACTGGCGATTTTGCCGGCACTACGAATTTCACGCATTTTTTTATCCAGATAGGCAACGGCATCCAGCAGTTCTTCGCGCTCTTCTTCGGGGCAGGCAACGCGCAATTCCCGGTCGAGAAGTTTAATGTCCAGTGTTTTGGTTGTGCCGCTCATGCTTGATCTTCAGGAAGTGTAATTAGCAATTTTTCTAACCGCACCTTCGCGATTCCCATCTTGTCGCTGTACTGGCGATTGCTGCTAAGTGCTTGCGCTAGCTCTTGGCGCAGCTGGTGATTTTCTGCCCGCAACTTGCCGCAGGCTTGTATCAGTTGCGCAAGTTTGCTTGCCAGAGCGTTGAATTCGTTTTCCATATTTTGACTATAATTTGAAAAGTGCTGATAAGTCAAACGGTAAGCTAGAGTTCTGAAAGCGATTTATGGTTTTTGGCAAGCGCATCACGCCTGTGCTAAAGTACGCACTGCTTTAAGGTTCTTGTCTGCTTGCAGATGAGTTAAACGGGAAACAGGTGAAATACCTGTGCTGCCCCCGCAACGGTAAGCAAGTGTGGACGTATCAATATGCCACTGTGAGCATATCATGGGAAGGCGATGCGTTTTGTCTTGCGAGCCCGTATATCGGCCTTGAGTGCGGGAATCCCACAAGGATTCCACAGGTCGGGAAATGCAGCGGGCGGCGCATGGACGGCAGAATGGCCAGCCATGCCGGTTAGCCACACTTCCCTCCTGTTTTGTCTGCTTCATTTCCTGTAATTGAACGTTCCAACGGGGAACCTTGGAACTTGCTCAGGAAAATCCAAATGAAACAGCAAAAACTTCTTGTCGCCGTTTTATGCGCGGCCACCTCACTGGCATATGCGGAACCCGACACGCTTGACGAAATTGTGGTGACCGCTACACGCATTGCACAGCCGTTAAAACAATCTTTAAGCAGCACTGCAATCATCACCCAGCAGGATATACGCGAGTCACAGGCAGCTGATGTGCCGGCTATTTTGCGTAGTGTCGCCGGGGTGGAAATCAATCAGGCCGGTGGTATGGGTAAAACCACCGACTTGTACGTCAGGGGCACGAATGCCACTCACACCTTGATTCTGCTGGATGGCGTGCGCATTAGCTCTGCCACATCGGGCACCGCTTCGATTCAGGATTTAATGCTGGATCAGATCGAGCGCATCGAAGTGGTGCGCGGCAATGTCAGCAGTCTGTATGGCTCCGAAGCCATCGGCGGGGTGGTGCAGATTTTCACCAAGCGTGGGCACGGCGCACCCGCCGCGAATGTGAGCGCAGGTATGGGCAGTCAAGGGGCACAGCGCTTGTCTGCGGGGTTTGGCGGCGTGGCTGAGAAGACAAGCTTTAATGTGCAAGCCTCCAGATTCAAGACCGACGGCGTATCGACCCTCAATCCTGTGCTGCTTCCCGGTGCCAATCCGGATAAGGACGGTTATGACAACACCAGTCTGTCAGCCAATGTGCGTCATGAATTTAGCCCGGACCACAGTTTGACCGCCACGGCTTTTAACAGTGAAGGGCATAACCAGTATGACAGCACCGTTGGCCCGACTGACAGCAATACCAGCAAGTCTCAAGTGAGCAAATTATCTTTCTCATCGGACAACCGCTTGAGCGACATTTGGCAAAGCCACTTGCAATTGGCGCAAGGGGTGGATGACACGCAAACTTTTCTGAATGGCCAATTGGATTTGGCAAATGGCGCGGCATTCAGAACAAGTAACCAGCAACTCGCCTGGCAAAACACTTTGCAACTGGGTGAGCGTAACGTGCTTAGCCTGGGCGTGGAAAATTTAACGCAACAGGTAACAAGCGATGTTGCATTCACGACAAAAAAACGCAAGGTGAATAGTTTGTTTGCGGGTTATACGGGTTATTACGGCTCGCATCAGGTGCAAGCCAACTTGCGTCAGGACGGCTATTCCGATTTTGGCCGATCAAATACCGGCCTGTTTGGATACGGCTACGCTATCAATGATGTCTGGCGCGCGACAGCAAGCATCAGCACTGCATTCAAGGCGCCTACGCTGAATGATTTGTTCTATCCGTTTACGGATTTTGGTTGGGGCTTCACCTATGCAGGCAACCCCAATTTACAGCCGGAGCATTCCCGCAATCGCGAATTGGGATTGCACTATACGGAGGGCTCGCAGCGTTTCGATGCGGCGTACTTTGATAATCGGATTAGCGGCTTAATTGTCGGGAATAATTTGCCTGCTTATGCGATGGTCAACCTGGGTGAAGCGCGCATTGATGGCATTGAGCTCGGCTACGCCGGACAGTTCGGCGACACGGGCATGAAAGCTGCATTGACCTTGCAAGATCCGCGTAACGTTGGCACGGGTCCGGTCTTGACACGCCGCGCCAAACAACATGGCAACATCAGCCTGATGCAACAGTTCAGGACGTGGCAAGTTGGCGGTGAGTGGCAATACAGTGGGTCACGGCCAGATGCGGATTTGACAACGGGCACGCCTGTTACCTTGCCAAGTTATAACGTAATCAATCTTATTGCAGGCTATGCAATCAACAAAAATTTGAAGCTATCGTTGCGTGCGAATAATCTGGCCAACCAGAATGACGCCACGGCTTATGGCTACAACCCGCTGGGGCGCACGTTGTTTGTTGGCTTGGGTTACCAGCAGTAAGGGCGGTAAAGAACGGGGGCACGCTTCGATCCCCCCGTTTTTCTGCTAAAGTTGCCGCCCATTCAGGTGGCTTAATTGGAAGGAGTAATAAAATTGAAAGGAGTAACAAAAATGCAATTGCAAACCCGACAAGCTGGAATATTTACCGCACTGGTGTTGCTGATGGCGGCTACGCGCTTCTATAGCCATTTTGGTTCCGCAGTATCTTTGCCGGATGCCAGTCTGGCGGTGTTTTTCCTGGCCGGATTTTATCTGGCGCGCACGGCCTGGCCCGCCGCCGTGGCATTTGTATTCCTGCTGCTGGTGGCGGGAGGCGTTGATTATTATGCGATTGCCTTTCGCGGCGTAAGCGACGCATGCATTTCACCAGCCTATTGGTTTTTGATCCCCACCTATGCCTGCCTGTGGTATGCCGGCCGCTGGTTCGCCGCACGCCAGCAAATGAACTGGTCTAACTTGGGGTTGCTGGCCGCCGCAGCGTGGTGCTCGACTACTGCGGCGTTCCTGATTTCCAATACCAGTTATTACCTGCTTTCCGGGCATGTCTCAAACCCCGGCCCGATGCAATATACGGCAGGCATCGCCAAATATTATCCGCCGTACCTGTCTTGCACCCTGCTGTATCTGGCATGTGCTGCGATGCTGCACGTGCTGCTGGTTAACACAGGCAAAAACGCAGCCCATTCCTCCGGACGCGTTTAGGCATGGCGGATAGCCCGGCGCAACACCGCGCGCGCATGGCGCGCAAAAAGGCGGTGATCGACAAGAATGTTGCCGGGGCCGGCACCGAACGCGGCGTGGTCATTGTCAACACCGGCAACGGCAAAGGCAAGAGCACGGCGGGTTTCGGCATGCTGGCGCGCGCCCTCGGGCACGGCATGCACGTCGGCGTGGTGCAATTCATCAAAGGCAGTTCTTCCACCGGTGAAGAAGAATTTTTCCGGCGCTTTCCAGAAGTTGATTATCACGTCATGGGCGAGGGTTTTACTTGGGAAACGCAGGACCAGGAACGCGACATCGCTGCCGCTGCCGCCGCCTGGAACAAGGCGCGCGATCTGTTAAGCGATGCGCGGTATGCGGTGGTGTTGCTGGATGAGCTCAATATCGCACTGAAGCTACAGTACGTGCAACTGGAAGACGTGCTCGCCGCTTTGCGCAAACGTCCCGCCGCGCAGCATGTGGTGATTACCGGGCGCGGCGCACCCGATGCCCTGATTGAATTTGCCGATACCGTCACCGAGATGCGCCTCGTCAAACACGCCTATCACGCGGGCGTCAAGGCGCAACAAGGCGTGGAACTCTAATCGCCACATCGCTCTTGCGGTAGCCATGACCTTTTCTTCCGCCGAACTCCACGTATCCGGGTGCGCATACCCTCGATTGCACTGCCTTTTCATATGCAAGGAAACGGTGTGCTGAATACCGCGCTGATGATGGCATGTGCGCTGTTGCTGGACAGGCTGTTGGGCGAGCCGCGCCGCTGGCATCCGCTGGTGGGCTTCGGAAATTTTGCGGCATGGATGGAGCGGCGCATGAATGGCGGTGCGCATCCCGCGTTCCGGCTGCGTGTTCACGGCGTGCTGGCATGGTTGCTGGTCATCGCGCCATGGTTGGCGCTTGTCTGGCTATTGTGGCGGCGGCAGCCGCTGCAACCGCTCACTGGTATATTGGTTCTATATTTTGCGCTCGGCATGCAGAGCTTGAGCGAGCACGCCGGGCGCATCCGGCAAGCCTTGCAGGCCGATGACCTGGCGCTTGCGCGGTTGCGCGTGGGCGAGATCGTCAGCCGTGATACGGCAGCGATGCAACAGCAGGATGTGGCGCGCGCCGGTGTCGAGTCGGTGCTGGAAAATGGCAACGATGCGGTGTTCGGTGCGCTGTTCTGGTTTGTGCTGGCGGGCGCGCTCGGCGTGCTGCTGTATCGGCTGGCGAATACGCTGGATGCGATGTGGGGTTACCGCACGCCGCGTTACCGCTACTTCGGCTGGGCGGCGGCACGGCTGGATGATGCGCTGAATTTTATTCCGGCACGGCTGACCGCGTTCACCTATGCCCTGCTTGGCAACACGTCCATTGCATTGCGCTGCTGGCGGCAACAGGCGCGTACCTGGGATAGCCCGAATGCCGGACCCGTGATGGCGAGCGGCGCGGGCAGCATGGCGGTCATGCTGGGCGGCGTGGCAAATTACCACGGCGCGCGCGAGGAGCGCCCGGCATTGGGGGCTGGCAATGCACCGGGCGCGGCGGATATCGCGCGCGCCACGACGCTGGTGCAGCGCGGTGCGTGGCTATGGGTGCTGCTGCTCTTGCTGAGTGGAGCGTGGTCGCATGCTTGAGCACGGCGGACAAACTCGCGTCGCGGCTGCGCGCTATGGCATTGCGCTGGAGAATTGGCTGGACCTCTCCACCGGAATCAACCCCATACCCTTTGATCCGCCACCGGTTCCGCCGGATGTCTGGGCGCGCCTGCCGCAGGAACAGGATGGCCTGGAGGAAACTGCGGCGGCTTATTACGGCACGCCAGATGTATTGCCAGTGGCTGGCTCACAAGCTGCGCTGCAACTGCTGCCGCGCTTGCGCGGCCATTGCCGGGTGGGCGTGCTGCATCCGGGGTATACCGAACATGCTCTTGCCTGGCGTAGCGCCGGGCATGAAATCGTGGAGGTGTCGGCAAAGGAAATTGCCGACACTGTAGATAGCCTCGGGGTGCTGGTGCTGATGCAGCCGAACAATCCTACCGGCACCTTGTTCTCCGCGACAGATTTGCACGAGTGGCATGCACGCCTCGCGGCGCGCGGCGGCTGGCTGGTCGTGGACGAGGCGTTCATCGAAGCCAGTGTGCAAGCGGGTTGCGCGCAGCCGCAAATGCCGCAGGGTTTGATCGTGCTGCGTTCGCTGGGTAAATTTTACGGGCTGGCCGGCGCGCGTGCCGGCTTCATGCTGGCACATCCCGAATTGCTGGCGCGCGCACGGGCTGCATTGGGGCCGTGGAGTGTGGCCGGCCCCTCGCGCCACGTGGCGCAAGCCGCGCTGCGCGACAGCGCATGGCAAGCGGCCACCCGCAAACGCCTGCTGCAGGATGGCGTGCGCCTGGCGCAATTGCTGCGCGCGGCAGGGCTGCCATCTGCCGGTGGTTGCGGGCTGTTTCAGTGGGCACCAACCGGGTTGGCCGAAACCGTTCATCGGCAACTGGCGCAGCGCGGCATACTCACGCGCTACTTTGCGGAACCCCGCAGTTTGCGTTTCGGTTTGCCTGGCAGCGCAACGGATTGGGAACGATTGCGCACCGCTCTGGATGAAATTCTGTGAGGGCCGCGACCTTGATGATCCAGGGCACGACTTCCGATGCGGGAAAGAGCACCGTCGTGGCGGGGTTGTGCCGCGCGCTCAAGCGCAGGGGCGTGCGCGTGGCGCCGTTCAAACCGCAGAACATGGCGCTGAACAGCGCGGTCACCGCAGATGGCGGCGAAATCGGGCGCGCGCAGGCGGTGCAGGCGCAGGCGGCGGGGCTGGCTGCGCGCACCGACATGAACCCCGTGCTGCTGAAACCCAACAGCGATACCGGCGCGCAGGTGATCATCCACGGGCGCGCTATCGGCAATATGGAAGCCGCCGCCTATCACGATTACAAGAGTGTGGCGCGCGCGGCGGTGCTCGCTTCGCACCGCCGCCTGGCCATGCAGTATCAGATGATAGTCGTGGAGGGCGCCGGTTCGCCTGCCGAAATCAATTTACGTGCCGGTGACATCGCCAACATGGGCTTTGCCGAAGCGGTGGATTGCCCGGTGCTGCTGGTGGCGGACATCGACCGCGGTGGCGTGTTCGCCCACTTGGTCGGCACGCTGGCATTGTTGAGCGAGAGCGAGCAGGCGCGCGTGCGCGGCTTCATCATCAACCGTTTTCGCGGTGACATTGCGCTGTTGCAGGATGGGCTGGACTGGCTGGAGGAGCGCACCGGCAAGCCGGTGCTGGGCGTGCTGCCGTATCTGCACGGCCTGCATCTGGAGGCCGAGGATGCGTTGCCTCCATCATCCCCTCTCTCTTGCAGGGAGAGGGTAGAAGCTGGTGCGGAAAAATTGCGTGTAGCCGTTCCCGCCCTGCCACACATCAGCAACCACACCGACTTCGACCCGCTACGCCTGCATCCGCAAGTGGCGCTGCACTGGGTTGCGCCCGATGCAGCGCCACCCGCCGCCGACTGGGTGATCCTGCCCGGCAGCAAGAACGTGCGCGCCGATCTGGACTGGCTGCGCGCGCAGGGCTGGGAAGACTACTTGGCGCGGCACCTGCGCTATGGCGGCAAGCTGATGGGCATCTGCGGCGGGCTGCAGATGCTCGGCACGGCGCTACACGACCCGCACGGCATCGAAGGTGCGCCGGGCAGCAGCAAAGGTCTCGGCTATCTGGATTTCGCCACCACCCTGCAGCCGCACAAGCAATTGCGCAATGTGCAGGGCAGGCTCGCACAGGGCGGCATGCCGCTGAGCGGCTACGAAATCCATGCCGGGGTGAGTGAAGGCAGCGCGTTGCAGCACCCCTTCGCACAACTCGACGATGGCCGCACGGACGGTGCAATTTCTGGCGAAGGGCAGATCATGGCAACATACTTGCACGGCGTGTTCGAATCGCCGCAGGCCTGTGCCGCGCTGCTGGAGTGGGCCGGATTACAAGCGCCGCAGGCCTTCGATTACCACGCATTGCGCGAGCAGAATCTGGAGCGTCTGGCCGACACGCTGGAAGCGCACCTGGATATGCCGCGCATTTTGCAACTGATGGGAGAAAGCGCATGAAGGAACTGATCCTCGGTGGCGTACGTTCCGGCAAGAGCCGCCTGGCCGAACAGTACGCGCTGGCGAGCGGTTTGCCGGTCACCTATCTGGCGACCGCCACGGTGGAGGACGATGAGATGCGGGCGCGCATCGCGCACCATCAGGCGCAACGCCCCGGACATTGGCAGCTGGTGGAAGAGCCGCTGGCGCTGGCCTCCGCCCTGCAACGCCACGCCGCCGCAGGGCACTGTGTGCTGGTGGATTGCCTGACGCTGTGGCTGACCAACTTGTTATGCGCGCAGGACGAGGCGCGCTTGCGTCAGGAAAGCGCGGCGTTGCTGCAAATATTGCCCGGCTTGCCCGGCCACATCATCCTGGTGAGCAACGAGACCGGCATGGGCATCGTGCCGCTGGGCGAGTTGACGCGGCGTTATTGCGATGAGGCGGGGCGTTTGCATCAGGCGGTGGCGCAATGCTGCGAACGGGTGATTTTAACGGTGGCGGGATTGCCGGTGGTAGTAAAAAATGGAATGTAGTAGGTGCATGGCAGGCGCAGGTTGTTAACAATTTCAAATAGAACAGGAGTAATCATGAATACCGATTGGCTGGCGCAACCTTGTGCCGCATTGAATGAAACGACACGGGCAGCGGCGCTGGCGCGGCAAGGGCATCTGACCAAGCCGCCCGGCTCACTGGGGCAACTGGAGGCGCTGGCGGTGCAGCTGGCCGCGATGCAAGGCGTGGAACGGCCTGCCGTGGAGCATGCTGCCATCGCTATCTTTGCCGGCGACCACGGTATTGCGGTGGAAAACGTCTCCGCCTTTCCGCAGGCGGTCACCGGCGAGATGGTGAAAAATTTCGCGCGCGGCGGCGCGGCGATCAGTGTGCTGGCAAAGGCGCTCGGTGCGCGCCTGGAAGTGGTGAACCTCGGTACGGTGAACGATCCGGGCGAGTGGCCGAACGTGGTGCGCGCGGTTATCGCCCCCTCGACTTCCAATTTTGCAGCCGGGCCGGCAATGACCGGGGCGCAGCTTGCACAGGCCTTGCAGGCCGGGCGCGACAGCGTGCTGCGCGCGCGTGAACATGGCGCGCAAATTTTTATCGGCGGCGAGATGGGTATCGCCAACACCACGTCGGCGAGCGCCATCGCCTGCGCGCTGTTGCATGAATCGCCGCAATTGCTGGCGGGCCCAGGCACGGGGCTGGATAGCAAAGGCGTGGCGCATAAGGCTGTAGTGATCCAGCGCGCGCTGGAGTTGCACCGTGCCAATTTGGCGCAGCCGCTGGATGTATTGCGCTGTGTGGGGGGCTTCGAAATCGCCGCGCTGGCAGGTGCGTATCTGGCCGCCGCGCAAAACGGCATGCCGGTTCTGGTGGATGGTTTCATCAGTTCGGTGGCGGCACTGGTCGCCGTGCGCTTCAACCCATGTGTGCGCGACTGGATGCTGTTTGCGCACACCTCAGCCGAGCCGGGGCATCAGCGCGTGCTCGCCGCACTCGACGCGCAACCCCTGCTGCAACTCGGCATGCGGCTGGGCGAGGGCAGCGGTGCGGCGACGGCTGTGCCGCTGTTGCGGCTGGCCTGCGCGCTGCATAACAACATGGCGACGTTTGCCGAAGCGGGCGTGTCGGACAAGCTGTGATGTCTGGCAGTACTCACATCGACCTGCTGCGCCACGGCGTAACATTGGCGGGCAGCGTCTATCTGGGGCGCAGCGATGTGTCGCTGAGCGAACACGGTTACCGGCAGATGGCCGATGCTTTGCCGGACGCGCCGCGCTACCACGCGGTGCTGAGTTCGCCGCTGCTGCGTTGCGCGGCATTCGCCCAGGATTACGCGCAACAGCACAGTTTGCCGCTGTATTATGACGCGCGCTTGCAGGAGATGGATTTCGGCGCATGGGATGGGCGCAGTGCGGCGGAAATTGCCGCTGCCGATGCGAGCGCGCTGGAGAATTTCTGGCGCGACCCGATTGCCTGCCCGCCGCCGCAGGCGGAACCGCTGCTGTCATTCCAGGCGCGTGTGCTGGCGGCCTGGCAAGAATTGACTGAACACTATCCAGACCAACGCGTACTGCTGATTACCCATGGCGGGGTGATGCGCATCATCTTGACCCACCTGCAACAACGCCCATTGACCGAGCTGCTCAACCTGTCTGTGCCGCACGCGGCGCTGCATCAGGTCATTGTGAAACATGAGCCGCAGCAAATTATGCAGGCCTCGGCATGAGAACTTTTTATCCTCTATTGCTCGCAATCCAGTTCCTCACGCAGATTCCGGTCAAGCTCAAACAGCAATATGACGAACGCGAAATCGGCGCGTCGCTGCTGTATTACCCGCTGGTGGGGCTGCTGTTGGGCGCATTGCTGGCCGGGCTGCATGTGCTATTGCATGGCGTGCCGGTGTTGCTGCATGCCGCCCTGCTGCTGGCAGCATGGGTGGTGATGACCGGCGCATTGCATCTGGATGGCTTGGCCGATAGCGTGGATGCGTGGCTGGGCGGCATCGGCAACCGCGAACGCACGCTGGCAATCATGAAAGACCCGTATGCCGGCCCTGCTGCGGTGGTCGCCGTGGTGCTGGTGTTGCTGCTGAAATTCGCCGCGCTGGTCGGCCTGATGCAATGCGGTAATGATTGGGCATTGTTGTGGCCGTTGCTGCTGGCGCGCAGCGCCATGCCATTGCTGTTCATCACCACCCCTTACGTGCGCCCCGGCGGGCTGGGTGCGGCACTTGCCCAACATGCGCCGCGCCGCGCTGTGATCATGATGTTGCTGGTCACGCTGCTGGTCGTGCTGGTCGTGCTGGGGATGCGCGGTGCTGGTCTGGTGATGGGATGCCTCGCCGTATTCTGGTTGCTGCGGCGCATGA
This sequence comes from Gallionella sp., assembly GCA_023259035.1. GTDB lineage: Bacteria > Pseudomonadota > Gammaproteobacteria > Burkholderiales > Gallionellaceae > Gallionella. The sequence continues at coordinate 106,444 of JAHFRA010000005.1, read as the reverse complement.
TGATGGCGCGCCTCGGCGGTACCACCGGCGATACGGCGGGCGCGCTGCTTGAGGTGCTGGAAACTGCGGCACTGATTTTGTGGGTGTTGATGGACACACAAACCTGTTCATGAGTACCTGTTAGTGAGTACTCGGGGGGAGCTTGTGGACTTTCTGCTAAAGTGCGCGCCATGAATATGACCAACAGCCAACTTTATTTGCGCCTCCTTAATTACGTCAAACCCTATTGGCGTACCTTTGCAGCCTCCCTGCTTGGCATGATCGTAGTCGCCGCCACCGAGCCACTGGTGCCCGCGCTGATGAAACCGATGCTGGATGGCACCTTCGTGCACAAGGATCAGGCGATGATGCGCATGGTGCCGGTGATCATCATTGTGATTTTCTTGGTGCGCGGATTGGCGACATTTATCGGTACTTACGCAATCAATTGGGTCGGCAACAAGCTGGTGATGGATTTGCGCGACGAGATGTTTCGCAAGCTGCTCGGCCTGCCGACGCGCTACTACGATGACCACGCAACCGGTTCACTTATTTCCAAGCTGACTTTCGATGTTACGCAAGTTACCAATGCTGCGACAACGGTGGTAACGATTTCGGTGCGCGACAGCATCGTTATTTTCGGTTTGCTCGGCTGGCTGTTCTACCTCAATTGGAAGCTCACGCTGCTGACCTTGCTGATGGCCCCAATCATTGCCTTTATCATCAGCACCATCAGCAAACGAATGCGTACCAGCAGTCGCGATGCACAGCAGGCGATGGGTGATATTACGCAGGTGATCGAGGAAAGTGTGTCAGCACACAAAGTGGTCAAACTGTTCGGTGGACAGCAATACGAGAGCCGACGCTTCAACGAGCAGGCCAACTGGGTACGCCGCTACGCGATGAAACAGGCTTCTGCAGCTGCGGCTAATGTGCCCATCGTACAGATGGTGGCGGCGCTGGCGCTGGCGCTAGTCGTGTATCTGGCGACCCTGCAATCACAAACCGATGAAACAACGGTAGGAGGGTTTGTCTCATTCATCATGGCGATGCTGATGCTTACCGCGCCACTTAAACGGTTGACCGGTGTTAGTGAATATCTGCAACGCGGCCTGGCGGCAGCGGAGAGTGTTTTTGCCCTGCTCGATACTGCAAGTGAAACAGATAGCGGCACGGAAACGATAGGCCGGGTGCGCGGCGAGTTGCAATTTGACCAGGTGCAATTTTCTTACGCGCCGAGTGGTCGTCCCGCATTGAACAACATCGACCTGCATATCCGTGCCGGAGAAAATGTCGCGCTGGTCGGCGCGTCGGGCAGCGGGAAAACCACGCTGGCTAATTTGGTACCGCGTTTTTATACGCCGACCGGCGGCGCGATCCTGCTCGACGGGCATAATCTTGTCGCTCTTACTTTATCCAGCCTGCGCGCTAACATCGCGCTGGTAAGTCAGGAAGTCGTGCTATTCAACGACACCGTTGCGGCGAACATCGCCTACGGGCAAATGCGAAAAGTCAGCGAAGCGGAAATCATCGCTGCCGCACAGGCTGCCCACGCGATGGAATTCATCCGCGAGTGGCCGGAAGGCTTGAATACGCTGGTTGGCGAGCGCGGCGTGAAGCTGTCCGGCGGGCAACGTCAGCGCATTGCCATCGCCCGTGCAATTCTGAAAGATGCGCCGATACTGATACTTGACGAGGCCACCTCCGCGCTGGACAGCGAGTCCGAACGCCACGTGCAGGCGGCGCTGGAAACCTTGATGAAAGGCCGCACCACGCTGGTTATCGCACATCGTTTATCCACAATCGAGAAAGCCGACCGGATTGTCGTGCTGCAAAAGGGCGAAATTGCCGAGATTGGCACGCACCGCGAGCTACTGGTAAAAAATGGCGTGTATGCGCAACTGCATCGCATCCAGTTCGCGGCGGTTGATGATGCAAAAGCAAGGTAGAAAACAACCATCAATAATGCAATGGATCAAATCCATCGTTGTGTGGGAGTAGATTATTCATTCGCGCTATTGAAGTAGAAATGGAATTGCAGCTACAATCGACAAGCAACAGCCGCACCGACCGTGCAGAAACTTCGGTAATGACTTTGTCCAAGCGAGTGATCGGTCATCCAACCCTGTTGGCTACATTGAGGAATCCATGGGCTTGTATCAAAGAGCTGCGACGGCAGGCTGCCGATGCTATCGAACTGCAACTTGGCGTGGCTTGATTCGTGGGGAAACCTCAGAACCCGTTCATTTTATTCTGAAACATGTCTTCTGAAACAGCTTGCAAAGCTTATCGCTCCTTGCACATAATGAAACCTGTCTCTATCTGAAAGGATAATCATGAACATCATCGCACGCGTCAAGGAAATTCTGCTCACGCCGAAACCGGCTTGGTCAATCATTGAGACCGAGGAAACCAATACAGCGACCCTTTATACCCAATACATCATGATTCTCGCCGCCATCCAGGCAGTGGCCGGTTTCATAGGCATGTCACTGTTCGGCATCAGCGCCTTCGGCGTATCGGTACGGATTCCCCTGGTGACCGGTCTGGTCCAGATGGTGTTGGGCTATGGCATGGCGCTGGCGATGGTCTATGTCATGGCGCTGATTGCCGACGCACTGGCTCCCAGTTTCGGCGGACAGAAAAATCCGATGAATGCCTTGAAACTGGTGGCCTACAGCAGCACCGCTGCCATGGTGGGCGGTATCTTTGCACTGATACCGGCGCTGAGCCCATTAACCTTTTTGGCGGCGCTCTACTCCCTGTACTTGCTTTACCTGGGTATTCCCACGCTGATGAAAGCACCTCAGGAAAAGGCTCTGCCCTATACGGCAGTTCTGGTGGTCTGCGCGATTGTCGTGGGTGTGATTTCCGGAACGATTCTGGGTGCGGTCCGCGGTGGTTCGTCAATGGGCATGGGTTCTGCGACAGGCCAATTATCGGTCGAAACCCCCAAGGGCTCTGTCAATGTCGATGTAACCAAGCTGGAAGCATTGAGCAAGCGGATGGAGGCTGCCGGCAAGAAGATTGAAAAAGCCCAACAGTCTGGCGACCAGGCGGCCATCGAGCAAGCCCTCAAGGAGATGCAAGGAGCTCAGCCCGAGGGGGCGCCTAAGCAATAGGCGCCGCTCGTTAAAATCATGCTCATGAAGGGCAAATTTGAGCGCCCATTTTTCACATCACTTTTAAAACCCGGAAGCTCGTAAATTGGGTCGCACAAAGTTAAAGTAAGGGTTGCCCTTTACCAGCTTAGTCGCTGTTGTCCGCGATTGCATTAGCGCGATATTTCGGGGCGCAATCGTTTATAGAGCCGAATGAAAGTGGGTTCGCTGGAATGGGCGGTCTTGTCGCCCAACTCGCAAAACATCCGGTGCAAAACGCATCGCTTATTGGAGACGTTCCTGTTCCCGACAATCCTCCTCCAGAGCCTAACCAGGCTTTGCACCGAGCCTGCTTCGCTCACCGCTAAATTCGAACGTGATGTTGCCCCCAACAGCACCGACAACGCATAAGGCAGCCCAACTGCCGCCGCTCATTCGCGCACTGTTAAGCGACCCGGTTTGCTATGACCATGCGGTGGAGGGGGTGCAGTTGATTGAAACGCATATTTCCTGGGTGCTGCTTACCGGAGTATATGCATACAAGATCAAAAAACCGGTGAATCTTGGTTTTCTGGATTTCAGCACACTGGCACTGCGGCAGCGAGCCTGTGCCGATGAGGTGCGTTTAAACCAGCGGCTGGCGGCAGAGACTTATCTCGGTGTGGTTGCTATTGCCGGTAATGCAGATGCACCGCAGGTTAACGGTCCGGGAGAGCCCATCGAACACGCGGTAAAAATGCGCCAGTTTCCGCTTGATGCCGCGCTGGATCATATGGACGAACGCGGCGAGCTGGGTGACGCACAAATAGACCAGCTTGCCGTGCGGCTGGCGCAATTTCACCTTGGCGAGTGCGCCCGCACGCCTGCCGACAGCCCGTGGGGTGAGCCGGATGCAATTGCCCAACCCGTCGCGGAAAATTTTCAGCTCCTCGCCAGCCGGTTGGACGACCCGGCGGAAAGCCAGTGTTTAGCGGCATTGCATGACTGGTGCAGCGCCGAACATGTCCGTCTCACACCCCTGATGCGTGAGCGCAAACGCAACGGCTGGGTTCGCGAATGTCATGGCGACCTGCATTTGGGCAACATTGCCTGGGTGAACGAACAGATACTGATTTTCGACTGCATTGAATTCAGCACAGCATTACGCTGGATTGATGTTATTTCGGAAGTGGCTTTCTGCTTTATGGATTTGCTGCACCGCAATCATCGCGACCTGGCGATGCGGTTTCTCAATGGCTGGCTGGAGGCGAGCGGTGATTACGCTGGCGTGCCGCTGCTGCGTTATTACGCGGTGTACCGCGCCTTGGTGCGCGCCAAGGTGGCTGTGCTGCGTGCCGGGCAGGTTGACGGGAGCGATGCCGGAGCAAGCCGCGCCGAGGTTAGTGCCTGTCTGCGGCTAGCCGAGAATCTGTCGCAAAATATGCCGGCCCAGCTTTGGATTACACATGGCCTGTCCGGTTCAGGCAAGACCACGCTTACCCAGTTGCTGCTGCAAGAACATGGGATGATCCGCTTGCGTTCCGATGTGGAGCGCAAGCGTTTGGTCGGTCTGGACGTTCTGGCGCACAGCGGCGGCGAGGCCGGCGGGCTTTATACGCAGGAAGCCGACCGCCGCACCTACACCCACTTGGCGCATCTGGCGGAGACGCTGCTGGATGCAGGCTGGACGGTGATCGTCGATGCCGCTTGCCTGGCGCGCTGGCAACGAGATATGTTCCGCGAGATCGCGCAACGGCGTGATGTGTGTTTTCGGATACTGGATATTCAGGCGGATCATGCCACGTTGCGCGAGCGAATCACCCGGCGTGCCGCACAGGGGACGGATGCTTCAGAGGCGGATTTGCGCGTCCTGCAGCAGCAGATTGAAACCATGCAACCGTTGGGTACAGACGAGTTGGCTGAGGTGACACGAATATCTGGCACAACGGCATTGGCTCCCAAGTTTCATTTACAGTTGACCGTTTAGTTTTCATGCCTCTGAACTATTCAAGTGCACGTACCCCCTCCCTTGCCCGCGTAGCGCGCGGGGGAGTGGGATGTTTGCCCGGTTAATCGCCGTCGTTTGCCCCCATCCCAACCTTCTGATGGAACTACTAGCCATTCGACTAGGCCGCCCCAAAACGGCAGCCAAGTCGCTGGTTACCCCGCAAGCAGGGGAAGGAGTGAAACCAACAGGTGACTGAGAATAGTTCAGAGGCATGTTAGTTTTTGTCTTTCGGCTTCAATTGCGCCGATGCGCGCCCGCTGTACTGCGCTGGCAGTTGTGCCGCCATCGGCACATTGCCTGGCGATTTCACCGGCATCCACCGCGCGTGCGGCAGCCAACAGTTGCAGCAGATAATCCGCCTGCGGGTAGGCATCCTGTTCATGCCCGGTGCGTCCGCGCGCATCCGAGGCGCAGGCTTGCAGCAATCGGGTGAAACGCTCCGGCCTGCGCCACGCATCCGCCGACTGGAATAACTTTATAACCGTTTCGGCGCGCAACTCACGGGCGCGATGCACGTCGCCGTGATAGCGCGCCGCCAGCAAGGCTAGGTCGCGGCAGTCACTTGGCACGCGCAGCCGCTGCGACAGCTTCTTCACCAGCTCCACACCGCGCAGTTCATGGCCGATGTGGCGCGGCAAAATATCCTCCGGTGTGGTGGCCTTGCCCAGATCATGCGCCAGCGCCGCAAAACGTACTTCCAGCTTATAGCCATGCTGCGCGGCATCGTCCACCACCAGCATGGTGTGAATGCCACAATCGATTTCCGGGTGGTATTTTTCCGGCTGCGGCACGCCGAACAGCGCGTCCACTTCGGGCAGGATTTTTGCCAGCGCGCCGCAACTGCGCAGCGTCTCGAAAAACCGCGACGGTTTTTTTTCCAGCAGGCCGCGCGCCAGCTCCTGCCAGGCACGCTCCGCCACCAGCGCGTCCACTTCTCCGTTGTCTGCCATGCCGCGCATCAGCGCCAGGGTTTCGGGCGCAATGGCGAAACCGAAGCGCGCCGCAAAACGTGCTGCGCGCAAAATGCGCACCGGGTCTTCGCCGAATGCCGCGCTGACATGGCGCAATATGCCGGCACGCAAATCGGCAATGCCGTTATGCGGGTCGATCAGGTTGCCGTCGGCATCTTGCGCGATGGCGTTGATCGTGAAATCGCGGCGCAGCAAATCCTGCTCCAGCGTGACATCCGGCGCGGCATAGACGGCAAAGCCCTTGTAGCCGCGCGCGGTTTTGCGTTCGGTGCGCGCCAGCGCGTATTCCTCATGAGTTTGCGGATGCAGGAATACCGGGAAATCCTTGCCGACCGGCTGATAGCCTTGCGCCACCATGTCTTCCGGCGTGCTGCCCACCACCACCCAGTCGCGATCCTGGACAGGCAGGCCGAGTAACCGGTCGCGCACTGCGCCGCCCACGCAATAGATTTTGGCATTACTTTTCATGGTTCGGCTGGCTCACCACGAGCGGATTGGATGGCCTGCTGGTTATCCGGTGTTTTGCCCGCAATGATGCCCATACGTTGCTTGAGCGGACGAGGCGGTTCGTTAAATTGCTTTGCGTAATACATGGTGTTGCTCATCACCTTTTTTACATAGTCGCGGGTTTCATCGAACGGGATGGTCTCGGTATAAATTGTGCCTTCCAGCGATTGGTCGCCCCGCCATTGGCGTGCCCGACCCGGCCCGGCATTATAGGCAGCGGAGGCCAGCACCGGGCTGTCATCAAGCCCCGACAACACGGTTTTCATGTAATAAGTGCCGAGAAGCAGATTAGTATCCAGTTGGCGGACCAGTGATTGTTTGTAACTTTTTAACCCCAGTTTTTTCGCTACCCAGCGCGCCGTTGCCGGCATGATTTGCATCAAGCCAGACGCGCCGACATCGGACTTGGCTGCGGTCACAAAGCGGCTCTCCTGACGCATCAGGCCGTATACCCATGCCTCTTCCAATCCATGCTTGCGAATGTGCGCCTGCAAGGCGCTGCGGTAAGGCGCCAGGTAGCGCAGACCAAAATCATGGGTGGTAACCGTTTTATCTGCCGCGTTGATGGCGCGGTCATACATTTCGTTGCGCCGCCCGATTTCCGCTGCGGCAAGCAGCTCCTGATCGTTGAAGTTGCGCAATGTCCAGCCCCATTCTTTTGCTGCCTCGCTGCGCAAATCCATGCGATACAGCGCCAGTGTGCGTTGAATGCCCGGTAGTGCCAGCATTGCCGCTATATCCTGCTTGCCAGGCTTGAATGTTGCCACCGGCTCGCCCAATGCCGGCGAGTTGGACAATTCCTCGCTTGCCAATTGGCCGTAGAAATTGTATTCGCCGCCCAACGGTGCGAGCAATTTTTTCGCTTCAGCGGGTTTTCCCGATGCTTGAAGCGCACGCGCTTTCCAGTATTGCCAGACCGCGTCACGCTGCTGTTTCTCACCCATCATGTCGATGCTTGACAGCACCTCGGGCCAATCCAGTACCCGCAACGCCGCACGTACCCGCCATGCGGACTGCGGTTCGTTGAGGGGAGTATTTGCTGCCATTTTGTACCATTGCAGCGCGCGTCCGTCCAGATTGCGCGCCGCCTCATAAGCCAGCCAGCCATAAAAATAATGTTGTTCCGCAGCGGGGAAATATGTCTCAATCTTCGCCCAGCGCGCGACAGCCAGTTCTGGAGATTGTTTTGCCAGGCGATGCAGGGCGAATAGAGCGACGGCGCGTTGACCCTCGCTCGCCTTATCCAGCTTTGCTCTTTCCAGATAACGATCCGCATCAGCCGCAGCACTTTCCAAAGCTTTAGGCGACACCGCATAGCTGCCGGTCAGCCGTTCGGCAAGTTGCTTGGCGAGCGAGACGCTGCCAGTTTCCAGGGCCAAGCGCAGCCGCAGCCAAACATCCTGTTCAGTGATGATGCCGGCGGACAGCGCCGCCTCGAATGGTGGAACGCAGCTTTCCGGTCGCTCCTTGCCGCTGAACCACAAACCGCGCGCTTCGTGCAGCGCAGCTTGCTCTTGGCTGCGAAGGTGCGATTGCAAAGCATAGCAAGTCAGTTCGGTGTCCTCATTAAGCAGCCGGGGATATTCTGCATCGAATAAATCCCATTGCTGTTTTTTCCCGAGCAGCTTGAGCCATTCACCGCGCAACCGGTCGATCATCGGCGTATCTTCCGGCCGGGAAAGAAAGCTCTTTATGTCCTTTGTGTCGGCATTTTCCAGGTCGAGGCGCAGCTGGTAATAGCTTGCGTAAACTTCCAGTGGCGACTTTTTTAACTGCTGCGCAAAACGATTCAATTTGACTGCGTCCCCGGCGCGAAACGCATCGTGAGCCGCGATAAAATCCATATCGCTTGCAAGGAGTGCGCCGGAACGTTCGCCCCCGCCTGCACCAGGAACGCCCGCAGGGCGAGCGTTTGACATCGCCCTCTTTACAGGTTTTTGCGGCGCACCTTCCGCAACCTGATTTGCCAGCATGGCGGATACAATCAGCAACAAAGAGAAGAAGAATTTCATTGCGAGCCATCAAAAAACAACCGTGCGGAGCATAGCACATCGCTTGCTGGCAACGATTTGGCGCTGCAGCAACAGGGTGATTTGCAAGAATGCCGCAATTTATGTGGGATTTTTGTTAATGATGAGATACATCCACAATCGTTCTATCCAAAAAGCGTGGTCTCCTATTATTCAGACAAGCAGACAATGCCACGTCTATTGACCTGACCCCATGCGTGATGGGGTCGCGGCAATTGCATCAGGACCGGATCGTGCCAGGATTGCCGCTGAACAGGCAATAGCCAGCCCGTTACTGGAAGATGTCGATATGTCCAACGCGCGCGGGGTGCTGGTTAACATCAGCTCCAACATGAGCCTGACCTTAAAGGAGTTGCGTGACGTAACTGGCTGCGTGCAGTTTGCCGCTGAAGAAGCGACGGTAATCGTTGGCTCGGTGTTCGACGAAGGCATGGGCGACGAATTGCGCGTGACCGTTGTCGCAACCGGGCTGGGCGCGCCACACATCGTTAAACAAAAGCCGAAAATGGTTTATCGGGGCGAAGAAACCTACCAGCGCACTGGCACGGATAATGAGCCGATTGCCAGTTCCAACGTCAATTACCCGGATCTGGATACTCCTGCATACATTCGAAGCGGGCGCAGGGCAGCGGTAGATGCAATGGAAAAATCCGGCATGGATATTCTGGATACCCCATCGTTCCTGCGCAAACAGGCGGATTAGTCTCTTATGATTCAACCCATCGACTTTTCTGAGTGGAATTTGCCATACGGTAAAGTCGCAATCGGGTGGGGTCGCTAAGATCGGGGTATTTGTAGCATGGATGCAGCGTAGCGGAATCCGGGGGAAATTTAGATGATGAATTCCCGGATTTCATCCGGGCTACGCTCGCTACGCTCGCTACGCTCGCTGCTACCGAATCCAAAAGCCGAGGCCATGCGCTGCATCCGCATTGTGGATGAGAATGGCAGAATTATTACCCACGCGTCCTGATGAATTCTAGTGCGTCCATAAATTCTTGGAAATCAATAATAAACGCTTTTTGTTTCTCAATGTCTCTGAATATTCCCTCTAAGACGTACTGTGCTAATTTGTCTGGCACGCCCATCCACATTGGATTTCCGTATGTGCTTGGGTAGCCAAGATCGCTTTCTCCAACCATCCATCGCATTCCGATTGAATCATGGCCAGAATCTTTATATCGACCTTTAATCAAGGCAATTTCACCATCGGAGTAGAAGACTTCCTTGTATGGGAAGTTGCTTGGCCTTGGAAAGGCCATACGTTTACCCATTGAATATAGTGATGTTTCGATCTGGAAAAATCCAACGTGAATTATTTGATGTCATCGGAAGTTGTACAAATTGGATGTGCACCTGAGATTACTGGATACTCGCAAACTTCATCCATACGCTTTCGATAAGTATTAGCCAAGCACTGGTTGTCTGTGCATTTGTTGCGCTCCGCAAGCCAATCTTTTTGCGTCGTTTTTAGGTCATTCCTTGCTCCATCGCCAATGTCTGAAGCAAGCATGTATTTGTAGTTCTTCGATAATGCGCCATCTAAATTTCCGAGCAATGGATCGCTGCAAATTGCTTTCTCGGAAAAGGTGGATGCCTTGGTGCAATCGAAGCTTGGCATCAATGCTGCTTGCGGTGATGCAACTACACCAGCAGGCACATGTGCGGACTGCCCGCAAGCGATTTTAAATATGGCCCCCATCAAGGAGTTAGGAGTGACTTGCGACCATTCTCCAGGAGCAGGATTAGAACCAGAGTTTGTAGCAGTAATTTCACCGCGTCCCATATTTTCAGAGTACGCAGAGACAATATTAAGTAATCGTTCTTTATTTTCCTTGCAGTCATATTCATCTTGATTCGTGTTTGACATATATGACTTACCTGATTTGGAATTTTTTGACGATTTAAAATCAGACAGCGTCAATATTGTCGCCTTATCGCCAGCCTTACGAATGGAGGATGCATTGACATAGAAGTCCACGTCCTCACTTTCGACAAGCTTTACCCATCCCGTTATCGCACTACTGCTCACAACAGCCACACTAGCAGGCACAGATGAAACGGCTTCCACAGCAGACGCCGTATCGGGCTTAACTACAACAGGCAGCGTAGGTGCTGGGGTTGCAATTGGTACTGGTGCAGCCATATCCCCACTCTTCGATGCCAGTGTCACGGCTTGCGGCATCTTTTCTGAATGTTTAGTATTTTCCGAGTTAATTGAAATTAACACTAGGACTGACAACGCTGGGAGAACAAACTTGTCGTAGTGAGTCTTTGCAAAGAGGGGCTTTTCAGGACGTTGAAAAGATCGAGCGACCTTGTCTCGCTCTTCATCGCCCGTCACTTTTATGGTATTCGAAGAAGCATGAATCTGTGTCAATAATGAATCACGAATCTTTTTCGAATATTCAATAAGGTGCCAGCTCCTAATCGCAGCGTATCCACCCCCCAATATAGCTGCTATTACTAGACCATAAAAAGTGAACGTCCCGCTGAAGTAGTTCACTATTAAAGCGGCAAGTCCCACCCCCAAAGGCACGAATCCAAAATATACTAATTTTTTCCGCCCCTTGTCTTCTGGCAGTTTGTCAGCACGAATATCATCACCTCCTATACCATCTATCCAGACGTGATATTCGGTTCCTTCATAATCATAAACAGCGTGGCAAATTGGTACGTAAATCGTATTTGTCTCATGCGACATTGTGGCATTCCAATGCCAATCTTTTTGATGATCCCCCTTGCCGTGGCTTTGTACTTTATCGTCGACATTCGAGTTTATTTCATCTTTTAAGGATGCAAGCGCACTTGCTTCAGGAACACTATACATTTCCGTCTCGACCCCCTTTGTAAAGGAGGGGTTGAAACTAGTAATAATGTTATTTTTGGCTAATGCTTGAGATATTACATATGTCACAAGCTCTGCTGGAGACAGGTCAGACTCACCCAGTTTTTTCCCAGCATAAGCTGAAACCCAAAACTCCCCTGAATCTACACCATTGGCAGGTTTCCAATCCGTAACTGTTCGATAAGCGGTATACGCTTCCTGATGTTGGCGATTGTTCCTTGTTACAGTTCGATAATCTGTATAGGGTTCTTTTTTATCGTAGCCAAAAGAAGCCGTCCAAGTGGCTTTATATTTGACGCGGATCAAATAGGCGGGCACATAAAAACACTCTTTTTTGGTGAAGGTGGATGCCTCCAGCATATCGTCCGGTGTCCAATTCCCGCTTGCCATAAAACTATAGACCCGTTTTTCCAAGTCATCTTGGCTTACTGTCAATGGAATAATCACTTCGACTTTACTGGGAAGCTGATTCTCTGCCTTCTGAATTTCGTTAGTTGCGCCACAGTATTGGCATTTTAGTGACTGGCTCCCCGCTGCATATTTAATTTCCGCTCCGCAACTATTACATTTGTCTGACATGGAAGCCTCTCGTTTGCCGTTTGTTGCTACCTTCTTGGCTGCTATACCGATGGCGAGGATTACTGCCTCCGTATACTCTTGTGGGACTAAGACTTCCTTATTCTTCAAGAAATCTTTGTAGATTAGCAACGCCTCAGCCTTGATCTGATCCACCCCGGCACCCGGCATTCTTTTGGCAGCCTTCTCGACCATCATGCCCGCAACTTCCATTATGCCGTCAAGCTTTTTCTTCATTGACTGCTCGCGTTCATCGTTGCTCATTCCACCACCTCCGTAATTGTTACGCCTTCCTTAAACTACTCGGTCCAGCTTAGTGTTGTCGTTGGCGCAATTTGCTATAGGTAAAGAATTACGCTTTGTTGCGTGCTGATCGCAAGAAAATATCACGCTGTGCGATCAGCATTTCAATTTTAGAAATTTGACTCTGCACATTTGCAGCGCTATCAGCACTGAGTTGCTCGTTTATAGCCTTTACTTCGCTATCAATCTGACAATCTTGTGGTGAGCTGACGGAAACGTCGCTGGCCGCATAACGCAACTTTTCTGCAAGCTGCTCCAAAGATGCTTTGGATTTGGCATCAGATGCGATGCTGCACGAACCTTGAATTTTTCCTTGCCAGCCAATATGCATGCTAGGTGCGGAATATTGAGTTGCTACATTTCCAATCACATTTGTAGCTGCGCGTTGCATCAGCCCACTGATGATGAATGAGCCAATAGCGAATATGTCTAATGACCATGCCAGCTTGTCCATGCCGAGAATAGCAAGGACAAAGGCGCCGACTGTCAGCAGAAGCGTCCAGCCGGTAACAACGCCGAGTGGACCTAGCGAGGCCATTTGAGCGGCATCACTGCCGCTCTGGCTTTTCACGAGTATCGAAGGGGCGTAAAAAATGAATCCGACTGACAACGTAAAAATTACGCCTGACGTGATTGCCGCATTGCTCCACGATTTATCGGGTACCAAAACAGCAGCTATCGTCAGCACCATTACGCTGGCGACTAATACCGCAAGATTGAACATTCCCATAGAACGCATGATTAACCCCGTTTTTTCTAAATAGCCTGTTGAGACTCGCCGCAGTTGTTGCAGAACTTCGCCCCACTGCTCACATCGCTTCCGCATTTTTTGCATGAAGGTGTCGTTTTTGTTCCACATTCCGGGCAGAATTTCACGCCTTCAGGGATTGCCGACTTGCAGTTCCCACAATCAACTGGCAATGCCTTGCCACATTTACGGCACTGCTTTGCTTCAGTTGGGTTGTCTTCACCACATGCAGGGCATGCATTGACTGGGTCGGCACAATTTGGACAAAATCTTGATCCCTTTGGAATGATCGTGTTGCATTTATCGCATGTCACCACTTGCTGTTTGGCTTCAGTTGTACCGGCCAGAGCACCCCCACAACTGCCGCAAAACCGCGTCCCTGAAGCATTGGCAGCATTGCATTTTGGACACACAGCTTGAGGTTGTTCTCCGGTAGGCTGCGCCACGCCTGCTTGAATTTGTGGAGTTAACTGAGCAAACGCGCCGCCCATTGGGCCACCCATTGCCATGCCCATGCCCATTCCCATGCCCATTCCCATGCCTGCACCCATCACGCCGCCTGCTGTGCCTTCATTGCCCGCAGCAGTTTCCAACACATCAAAGCTACGCTGTTGCTGGTAGTTAGTCCCAAGCAGCCCCATTTCTGCTCGCCTAGCTAATGCGGATTTCAAGGTAATGACCGCCGAATCATCTTCAGGGACGTTGATGGAATGGATATTGAATTGCGCCAATCCAACACCGTAATCTTCCATCTCTGGCGCGAGAGACGCCTTGAGCATATCGGAGAGTATTTCGAGCTGAGTTGAAATCTCTAAAACAGACTGCCCGTTTTTAATGATCGCGTTTGCAATCCCGGTTTTGATCTTTGTAGTAAAAACGCCCTTGAAGTAGTCTGACAAGGTATTTACATCAAAGCCTGGAAGCGTGCCGACCAGCTTGAGCAAGAACTTCTTGGCATCGACAATCCGAATACCATATTGCCCAAACGCCCTGACCGGAATCATGATTTGATATTTTGGGTCTTGCAGTTGGATGGGGTCAGGTGTGCCCCAGCGGATATCAAGATTGGTAGCGCGGTTGATGTACCAAACCTCCGCAGTGAAGGGAGATTTTCCGCCGAATGGTATGGCAATCAGGCTGCTTAAAAGCGGTATATTTTCGGTAGATAGGGTATGCCGTCCCGCGCCAAAAGGCCCTTGATAAACACCCCCTTTGACAAGGTATGCCTCTTGGGTTTCATTGACAATCAACTGGGTCCACGTTGAAAGCTCTTCGGATGGAAATTTCCAAGCCAGTATGCTTGGATTGCCATTCCATTTAACAAGGTCAATAACAGCCATAAATTAGCTCCGAAAAATCGATTTAATTACATTATTTCTTGAAGCTAAACGCGGGGCTCTGTTGACCTCGGACGAGACGGTCACAGTGAAAGTAACATTTCGACCCAATATATGCAGGTCGGCATATTGCGCTACAGGCAATAATCGTGTCAATAACATTGCGTTGCGAGTTATTGCGCATTGAGTAAGCTACACCGACACTCTCACACTATGGGCATCGGAAAAACTATCAAACAATTGCGGCTTAAGAAGGGTTGGAGCCAAGAGGAATTAGCGCATCGTGTTGGGACAACGACACCCAGCATTTCTCGAATCGAAACTGGCAAGCACGGTGCCAGCGACCAGTTAAAACAGCTCATTGCACAAGAATTTGGACTCAGGGTGTCTGAGCTGGTAGCACTTTCAGAGGTTAATAAATCTTCTGTAAAAATACCTGTAATGAGCAAAAGTGAGGAAGAGGAACAAACGCTGCTGCGCTATTTTCGTAAGATGAAAATGGAAAAACGTGAACTGTTCAAAACGATTGGGCGAATATTTTCCGATCGATAAACTTATAACCCGTATGCCATTGGTACCGTAGTCGATTCCTCTTCTTCACATCACATCCCCTCCTGCAAATCTATCGCCACAAGGGAACAGGGCGATTATCATTGCCCGTCACAAGAACGCCGCAATTAATGCGGGATTTTTTGTTGATGCTGAGATACATCCAAAATGAAAGTGCCGTTGGACAAACTATACAATTAATCAGCACTGTTTCATGCTTGACAGCTTCGAGTTGCGGCTGTTGTAATACGCGCTGTTCATTTGCTGAACGCACCCTATGTTTGACGATACTACCAGTTACGGCCTGCTCAAAACTCTGGAAAATAACCCCGGCCTTTCCCAAAGAGATTTGGCAAAGTGCTTGGGTATCAGCCTCGGCAAGGTTAACTTCTGCCTGAACGCGTTGATCGAGAAGGGTTGCCTGAAGGTCAATAATTTCCGCAACAGCGACAACAAACTGGCGTATGCCTACCTGCTTACCCCGCGCGGGGTCGAGGAGAAGGCGCGGATTACCGTGCGTTTTCTCAAATACAAAATGCAGGAATATGAGCAGTTGCACGCGGAGATAGAGGAGCTGAAGCGCGAAGCGGAGCAAAAAGGTTTGCTGGGGAATATCCGTGAGTGATCATCAGGTTCATGCAGTCATTCTCGCCGGTGGTAGCGGCAGCCGTTTGTGGCCGCTTTCGCGCCAGCATCTGCCCAAGCAGTTTTTGGCGCTGGACGGAGAAGTATCGCTATTGCAAACCACGATCAATCGCCTGTCCCCGGTAATTGATGCCGGTGATGTCCTGATTGTCACACAAGAATCTCATGCCAAAGGCGAGGCTTATCATGCCCTGCTGCCTTACCAAGCCCTGTTTGAGCCCATCGGGCGCAACACGGCCCCCGCCATCGCTCTGGCGGCCGCTTACCTGACGGAAAATGGTGCAGACCCTATCATGGTGGTGCTGCCAGCCGACCACATCATCAAGGACGAAACACGCTTTCGCGCACACTTGAATATTGCAATCGAGGCTGCGGAAAGCGGCAAGCTCATTACCTTCGGCATTCAGCCCACCCGGCCTGACACTGGATTTGGCTACATCAAGGCACACGCGGGTGATACGCCTGAGGTGTATGTGGTGGAGCGTTTTACCGAAAAACCGGATCATTCCACCGCCGAACGCTTCTTGAAAGAAGGGGGGTATTACTGGAACTCGGGCATGTTCGTCTGGCGCGCTTCGGTGATACTCGCGGAGATTCAGCAACACCTGCCCGCTGTGCATCAAGTGATGCAAACCATTCTTGCCGAGAGCCGCGTCGCGGGAACATTCCAGCAAGCCGTGGAAAAACATTTCTCTTCCATGCCATCCATCTCCATCGATTACGGCGTGCTTGAGAAATCCAGCCATGTTGCCCTGATTCCTTGTGATATCGGCTGGAACGATGTCGGCAGCTGGCAAGCGGTGCATGAGATTTCCAGCAAGGATGAGAACGGCAATGTCCTGCAAGGCAACGTCATTGCACTGGACTGCAAGAATAGTTTGATTCGCGCCGAAAAACGGCTGGTCGCCGCCATCGGTGTGGAAAATCTTTGTGTTATCGAGACCCCCGACGCCATACTCATCTCAAAAAGTGATCAAACCCAGCAGGTGCGCGAGGTGGTTGATACCTTGCAGCAACGCGGTGCGACCGAGCATATCTATCACGCCAAGGTCAACCGGCCATGGGGCAGCTACACCGTGCTGGAAGAAGACCCGGATGGTTTCAAGATCAAGCGCATTGAAGTCGCTCCGGGCGCACGGCTCAGCTTGCAAAGCCATCGCCAACGCTCCGAGCACTGGGTGGTGGTATCCGGTACGGCGACCGTTACCAACGGCGAGGAAGTCATTACCGTACAGAAAAATCAGAGCACCTATATCCCGATAGGCATGAAACACCGCCTGGAAAATCGCGGTAACGAACCGTTGCATATTGTTGAAATCCAGGTCGGCGATTATTTGGGCGAGGAAGATATTCAGCGTTATGAAGATAATTACGGCAGGCAGCCGTCAAACACAGAAGGTATTGAAAAATGAACCCAGCCAAGAAAGTTGCATTGATCACCGGCATAACCGGGCAGGATGGAGCCTACCTTGCCGAGTTCCTGCTCAAAAAGGGCTATGTGGTGCATGGTGTCAAACGGCGCTCATCTTTGTTCAACACCGACCGAATCGATCATCTCTACCAGGACCCGCATGTCAAAAAAGCCAGCTTCATCCTGCACTATGGCGACCTGACCGACTCCACCAATTTGATCCGTATCATCCAGCAAGTCCAACCGGATGAAATTTACAATCTCGCCGCGATGAGTCATGTTGCCGTTTCTTTTGAAACGCCCGAATATACTGCCAACGCCGACGGAATCGGCACACTGCGTATCCTCGAAGCTATCCGCATCCTCGGCATGGAAAAGAAAACCCGCTTCTACCAGGCGTCCACTTCCGAACTGTATGGCTTGGTGCAGGAAACCCCGCAAAAGGAAACCACACCGTTTTACCCGCGCAGCCCTTATGCGGTTGCCAAGCTTTACGCCTACTGGATCACCGTAAATTACCGCGAGGCTTACGGCATCTACGCTTGCAATGGCATCCTGTTCAATCACGAAAGCCCGGTTCGCGGGGAAACCTTCGTCACGCGCAAGATTACCCGTGCGCTAGCGCGCATCAAACTCGGCCTGCAGGATTGCCTTTACCTTGGCAATCTCAACGCACTGCGCGATTGGGGGCACGCCAAGGACTACGTTGAAATGCAATGGCTGATGTTGCAACAAGAGCAGGCTGAAGACTTTGTCATTGCGTCAGGCGTACAGTACAGCGTGCGCCAGTTCGTCGAAATCGCAGCGCAAGAATTGGGCATCAGCATCAAATGGCAAGGCACCGGGGTGGAAGAAAAAGGTTACGATGCTGCCGGCAAATGCATCGTGCAAATCGATTCGCGCTACTTCCGTCCCACCGAAGTCGAAACTCTGCTGGGCGATCCCACTAAAGCCAAACAAAAACTCGGCTGGACAACGAAGATCACATTCCACGAGATGGTGGCTGAAATGGTGTGCGAAGACCTCAAGAGCGCCGAGCGCGATGAGTTGGTAAAAAAGCATGGCTTTACAGCCTACGATTACCACGAATAAGCAGCGCATCGATGGATAAGAACAGCAAAATCTACATCGCCGGCCATCGGGGTCTTGCCGGCAGCGCGCTTGTGCGGGAGTTGCAGCGGCAGGGTTATACCAGTTTGGTAATGCGAACTCACACCGAGCTGGACCTGGAGGACGCTGACGCCACGAAGCAGTTTTTTGAGTCCGAACGCCCCGAAGTCGTATTTCTGGCCGCTGCCAAAGTCGGCGGCATCCACGCCAACAATACTTACCCGGTGGATTTTCTGATGAGCAATTTGCTGATTGAAGCAAATATCTGCCGTGCTGCTCATGCGACAAACGTAAAGCGGCTGATATTTTTGGGCAGCTCCTGCATCTACCCGCGCGATTGCCCGCAACCGATCAGGGAAGAATATCTGCTCACCGGTCCGCTCGAGGCAACCAACCGCCCTTATGCCTTGGCCAAGATCGCCGGTATCGAAATGTGCTGGTCATATAACCGCCAGTACGGTACCAAATGGCTGGCCGCCATGCCGACCAACTTGTATGGCCCCGGCGACAACTACGATTTGAACAACTCGCATGTCTTGCCTGCGCTGCTCCGCAAGATGCACGAGGCAAAAGTTTCCGGTGCGACAGAAGTAGTGTTGTGGGGCAGCGGCACACCGAAGCGCGAGTTTCTGTACGTTGATGACTTGGCCAACGCGCTGGTGTTTCTTGCCACCCTGGACGCGAAGCGCTATGACGCGCTCGTCGATCCATTGCTCTGCCCGCTCATCAATGTTGGCTCCGGCGAAGAGCTTACCATTCGCGAACTGGCGGAAAAGATCGCCGAGGTGGTGGGCTACCAAGGTAAATTCATTCAGGACACTTCCAGGCCGGATGGCACGATGCGCAAGGTGATGGATGTTTCCAGAATTAGAGGATTGGGGTGGCAAGCTGGCATCTCACTGGGTGAAGGTGTGAAGGTAGCCTATGGCGATTTCGTTGCCCGCTATTCGTAGCCGGGTGGTTTCTGGAAATGACGCTGAAACGAAACATCCTTGCCAATTACATTGGAACTGGAACGGTTGGCTTGGCACCGATTCTAGCTTTGCCATGGTATCTGGCGGCGCTTGGCCCCAAACAATTCGGTTTGATCGGGTTTATAGTGATGCTGCAGGCGGTTCTCGGTTTGCTGGATATGGGCATGAGCCAAGCGCTGGTGCGCGAAATTACGGTACGTCTTGATTCGGCGGATGGGCGGCGACGTACAGCAACACTGCTGTTCGGTTTCGAACGCCTCTACTGGTTGTTCGCGCTGTGCGCCGGATGCTTCACTTTGCTGCTTGCTGACACTATTGCCAAGTATTGGCTGAATTTGGAAGGCCTGCCTGTTGCGTTGGGGAGGGAAGCCATTTACGGTGCGGCGGTTATCTTCGCAGTCCAGTTTCCGGGTTCGGTTTATCGGAGCCTGCTGGTGGGCGCGCAAGCACAAGTTACCCTTAACGGCATCATGTTGGGCGGTGCGTTGTTGCGCCATGCTGGCGGCGTGATCGTCGTCCTTGTCTGGCCAACGTTGTTGGCCTATCTGATCTGGCACGCCTTGATTGCGCTTCTGGAAACTTTGGTGCGAGGCAAAGTCGCATGGCGGATATTAAACGTGCGGCGCAGACAGGTCTGCTGGGAGTTTAGTGAATTACGCCCTGATTGGCGTTTGGTCGCGGGAATGTTCGGCGCAACCATGTTGGGTGCGCTGACCGTACAAATGGACAGGATCATTCTCAGCCGGATGGTCAATCTAGAGCAATTCGGGTATTACACTATTGCCGCAACTGTAGCCGTGGGGTCTTTGCAGTTGATTAATCCGCTGACGCAAGGAATATTGCCTCGAGCCATACAAATGAGAACCGATCCGGTTGCATTGCGCGCCATAAGCATCAAGCTGTTGGCCGCAATTGCTTTGGTTGTTGCAGCAAGCGCAACGGCTTATCTTGCTGCGGGAGAATGGTTGTTGAATATCTGGTTAAGAGATCCCAAGCCGGTTGCAGTCGTTTATCCAATATTGACAATTATGCTTGTGGGGACAGCCCTGAACGCCTTCTACAATGTAGGATACATGAATTGGATTGCGCGTAAGAATATCCGCCGAGTGTTGCAGGTAAATGCGTTTGCCCTGATTCTTTCGATAGTGCTAATTCCATGGTTTGTCATATGGCAAGGCACAATCGGTGCGGCTATTGGCTGGCTGGCGATCAACTTGATTGGGTTTTTGCTCAGCCTTGAATGGTTAAAGCAAAAATAAGTATCGGGAAAAAAGGTGCGGCAATGAATAAAATAGCCAGATTAAGGAAGCGCGCCGCTACCGAGCAATTGGAGAAATGGAATAATATGCTGCAAGCCTGTTATCAAGAAATAAACTGAGATGTTTTTTCCGAAAAAAATTAAATCCATCAGACCGCAGGATAAAGTGCTTGAAATTGGCCCCGGCGCTACGCCCCATCCCAGAAGCAATGCTTTTCTGGAGAGTGTATTCGATACGGACCAATCAAAAATATCACAGCGGGGGGGCGTGTTAAAAGAGCCGGATTTTGGCGGCAGGCCGGTGTACTACTATGACGGGGCGAGATTTCCATTTGAGGATAAGCAATTCGATTACGTGATTTGCTCGCATGTAATAGAGCATGTTCCCGATGTCACTGGTTTTGTAAATGAGATATTTCGTGTAAGCGGGGGGAGAGGATATCTCGAATATCCATTAATTACTTATGAATACTTGTACGACTTTGATGTTCACCTTCATTTTGTGAAATTTGATTTCGAGCTAAACGTGTTGAGGTACCTGCCAAAGCAGGAGACGGCTCTTTCTGAGTTTTCTGCTGTAACTACAATGTTCGAGAGGACGCTTGAGTCGGGATGGGATGATATATATGCGGGCAACAAAAAAATGTTTTTTGAAGGCGTTGAATTCAATCGGCCTTTCGCTGTTGAGAAAACTGGCGAACTGGAAAAGCTGCTGCCATCCCGATCGTCAATTGTTCCCAAAAGGACTGTACGCAAATTTCTCGGCCGGGTTTTAAATGTGCTCGGGTTGTAAGCGAGCGCGATTATTTTCGCTAAACCGCCTCGATTGTTCGGGGGGTTTCTTCTTGCATGGTGGGAAATTTTGAACAAATTATTCGGCTGAGAATACAAAAACAGCCTTCCTGAAGGCGTTACTGGAGTAAGTATGTTTCTTGACAATCTGTTGCCTTCTGGATTGGCAATTTTGGCAGCGCCTCAAGCGTTATTGCGCCGTGTAACCAATCCGCAAAAGGTTTCCTTCGGCCTGCTGGCAAATTTGTATGCAATGCGCCGTCGTGGAGAAATAACCGGCATCAACTCGATTTGGGATGTGGGCGCCAATGAGGGGCAGTTTGCTTATATGGCGCATTCAGTCTGGCCGGAATTGCCGATTTACAGTTTTGAACCGGACCCGGATTGTTTCGAGAAACTAAACAGCACGTTTAAGCAATTTTCCATATCCGGTCGAACCTTCCCTTGTGCGCTTGGCTCTGAAAATGGCACGAAGCCGCTGATCCGCTATTCGCATAATGTGAATAATTCCTTCCTGCAACGTATCGATACTCAGCAGGAGGCGCAAGTTAGTGTCCAAGTGCAATGCACCACTCTGGATGAAATCAGCAACGGAATTCAATGGGGTGCGAACTCGTTCTTGAAGCTTGACGTACAAGGTTTTGAGTTGGACGTTCTGGCAGGGGCCGTCGATTTTTTGGCGCGCTGTCGTTATGTGCAAATCGAAGTATCGTTCGCATCATCATATTGTTCCGGCGCGAGTGCGGATGAGGTAATGCGCTTCATGCGTGAGCATGGGTTTCAATGCGTGGAAATACTTGACCTGCTAAGAAATGTGCGGAAAGGAACACGCGACATCACCGAGGCCGACCTCTTGTTCAGGAATGTGAAGGAGGACGGATGCTGGTGAAAATAAGTATTGCAGTTCCATCCTACAGCTATGCGAGATTTCTTGAGGCATGCCTGAGCAGCATCCTGATGCAGGATTATGAAAACTTCGAGGTGTTGATTGCGGATGGCGGATCAAAAGATGGATCTTTGGCGATCATTGATCGTTTCTGTGCACAAGACAAGAGATTCCGCCTGGTAAGCACCTCGGATCAGGGGCAGGCGGATGCGATTAATAAAGCGTTCGCTCAGGCAACGGGAGATATCTTGTGTTTTTTGAACGCGGATGACTGCTATCTTTGCGCAGACGCATTGCGTGGTGTGGTTGATGCGTTTAATGCTTACCCATCAATTGATGTGCTGAGCATGGGCGGGTGCTACCTCGATGCCAATGGTCGTTGGATGCGTCCGATAAGATATCGCTTTCATCCTTTGGATGGGTTTCACTTGATGCGCTATCGTACTGCGGTGCTTCAACCCGCTACATTTTGGCGTAGCAAAGTATACGAGAGCATAGGATGGCCAACACAATTTCATTTTGTGTTTGATGTCGTGTTTTTTTATGCGGCGTACCAGAAATACTCTTGGCTGGAACTAGCCAAGCCGGTGGCAGGGTATCGCATGCACGGCGATAATAAATCTGCATTTGTGAGGTCAGTCCGGATCAAAGAGCTGGCGCAGTTTGAGGGGATCAAATTCGGGCCGAAGTCTTTCAGAGCACTTTACCTATCCGTTATCGGGGCAGCAGCGCAAACTTTGGAAAAGTTGGGGTCGGTTGGTGTGTTCCTCAATCGAGCCTTGTATCAATTGGTCAACACTCTTGCTTTTGTGAGTGTCTATCGTTTGCCGGGTATTTGAAGCTTGACGCAAGAATCATTCTCATGAAGCCAGCAGATTCTCAGAGCGCCCTGGCGAAGCCCAATGAAATCAACAGGCAACTGCATGCCGGTTTGGATGCGCGTTATTCAACTACACAACATGTGATTGATGCGCCCCCTTCGCCAAGTCATGAACCGGATTGTAAATTTCGGCCACTACTCCAATTGCCTGTGAACAAGGATCGCAAGGGCGAGGGCGGGCTGCGAACCAAAGGGATATATAAAAGCTCGCTGCCAAATAAACCACTTATTACGGTTATTACAGTCGTGTTCAATGGCGCGTCAACTATTGAGGACGCAATCCGAAGTGTTATAAACCAAACTTATAACAACGTTGAATACATTATTATCGACGGTGGTTCCAATGATGGAACTGTCGAAATCTTGAAGCGGTATGAGCACGCAATCGATTATTGGGCCAGCGAAAAGGATGGCGGGATCTATGACGCGATGAATAAAGGGATAGCTCTTTCTTCCGGCGCGTATATTGGTATGTTGAATGCGGATGATCTGTTTGCCGGGCAGGAGGTTGTGCGGGATTACGCGGATGGGTTTTGCGCGATGAATGTGGATGCAATTTTCTCCAGCCTGAATATCGTCGACAAGGGGAATCTAAAAAAGATCTTGCGAAAATGTCGTGTCAAAAGACTTGGCGCGTGGTTGTTGCGAATTGGAGTAATGCCTCCTCACCCGACGTTCTATTGCAAAAGAGCCAGCCTCCAAAGTGCTGGCCCGTACAATACCAGCTATCACATTGCGGCCGATTTTGAAATGTTGGTCAGGTTGTGCATCAAGCAAAAAATATCCTGGAAATTTCTCGACAAGGTTAGCGTTATTATGCGCTCCGGAGGGGTAAGTAATAGCGGATTTCTGGCGCGGCTAAAGCTCAACGGGGAAATTATCAGGGCATGTAGAGAGAACGGCCTGTATACCAATGCCCTATTGTTGGCGCTGAAGCTGCCCATAAGATTGTTTGAATTAATCTGATTGTTCGACTCATGGAAAGACAATGCTTATTACGGAAATGCTTTCCAAAAGATAGCAGGTTAGGCCATCAGTGTGCTTGTTTTGCCGATGACTTGCGCGGAGCAGAACATGTGCCGCGCGCTGGTGTTAGGCGATAGAATATTACATCCAAAGGGTCGGAACGCCCGATACGCCAGAGCAGGTACTGCATGCGGCGGATGCGTTCGATGCCATTCGTTAACCATTTATAAGGCCATCAGGGAACCATGATTCTAGTAACCGGCAGCGCGGGCTTTATCGGCGCGAACTTCGTCCTGGATTGGTTTGCGCAAGGCGAAGAAAGCGTAATCAGCCTGGATAAACTGACCTACGCGGGTAATCTGGAAAACCTTGCCTCGCTCAAGGGCGATCCGCGCCATATCTTTGTGCGCGGCGACATCGGCGACGCGGAATTGGTGGGGCAGTTGCTGAGGCAATACTGCCCGCGCGCCATCATCAATTTTGCTGCGGAAAGCCATGTAGACCGTTCCATCCATGGCCCGGAAGATTTCATCCGGACCAACATCGTCGGAACCTTTCATTTGCTGGAGGCAGTGCGTGCTTATTGGTCTGGTTTGGCTGATGCGGAAAAGGACGGCTTTCGCTTTTTGCATGTTTCCACCGACGAAGTGTATGGTTCGCTCGCCAAAGACGAACCCGCTTTCAGCGAAACGCACCGTTACGAACCGAACAGCCCGTACTCCGCAAGCAAGGCCGCCAGCGACCATCTGGTGCGCGCCTACCATCACACCTACGGCCTGCCGGTACTGACCACCAACTGCTCCAACAACTACGGCCCGTACCACTTTCCGGAGAAACTCATCCCGCTGATGATCGTCAACGCACTCGCGGGAAAGCCGTTGCCGGTGTATGGCGACGGGCAGCAGATTCGCGATTGGCTGTATGTCAAAGATCATTGCAGTGCGATTCGCTGCGTCCTAGCAAAAGGTAGGCTGGGCGAAGTCTACAATATCGGCGGCTGGAACGAAAAAGCCAATCTCGACATCGTGCACACCGTCTGCACCCTGCTCGACGAACTGCGTCCACGCACGGATAGCAAGTCCTATCGCGAGCAGATTGTCTTTGTCACCGACCGTCCCGGCCATGATCGCCGTTATGCGATCGATGCGCGCAAAATTGAACGCGAACTGGGCTGGAAACCTGCCGAGACTTTCGATACGGGTATCCGCAAAACCGTGCGCTGGTATCTGGACAATCAGGGCTGGGTGGGCAATGTGCAGTCCGGGAGCTACCGGCAATGGGTTGAGAAAAACTATGCGGGGCGCGGTTGATGAAAATTCTTCTTTTTGGCAAAAACGGCCAGGTCGGATGGGAGTTACAGCGTAGCCTCGCGCCGCTTGGCGAGCTGATTGCGCTGGATACCGATTGCAAGGAGATGTGCGGTGACTTCACCGATCCCGATGGACTCGTTCGAACGGTTCGTGCCGTAGCACCGGATGTGATTGTCAATGCCGCAGCTCATACGGCGGTGGACAAGGCCGAGGGCGAGCCGGAACTCGCCCGCGTCATCAACGCGCTTGCACCCGCAGTGCTGGCGCAGGAAGCCAAACGCGGCAATGCCTGGCTGATCCATTACTCCACCGACTATGTGTTTGACGGTTGCGGTGACCGGCCTTGGCATGAGACGGATTCTACCGCTCCGCTCAGCGCGTATGGAACAACCAAGCTGGAGGGCGAACAGCTCATTCAGCAGGCGGGATGCCGACACCTGATTTTTCGCACCAGCTGGGTGTATGGCACACGCGGCGGCAATTTTGCCAAGACCATGCTACGTCTCGCCCAGGAGCGCGATAATCTTAGCGTCGTCAACGACCAGGTCGGCGCGCCCACCGGGGCGGAGCTGCTGGCTGATATTACTGCTCACGCCATTCGTGCCGCACGGCCAGAGCTTTCCGGACTGTATCATCTGGTTGCTGGAGGCGAGACCTCGTGGCACGGCTACGCCAGCTTCGTACTCGATTATGCGCGGCGTGCAGGAATTCCGCTCAAAGTCATGCCAGATGCTATCCAACCGGTGCCCAGTAGCGCCTTCCCCACACCGGCTAAACGCCCGCTCAATTCGCGGCTGGATACTGCAAAGTTGCAAAGTACCTTTGGCTTGATTTTGCCCCTGTGGCAGAATGGCGTGGCGCGCATGCTCACAGAGATTCTGGATAAACAACTATGACCCAACGCAAAGGCATCATCCTCGCCGGTGGTTCCGGCACCCGCCTGCACCCCGTCACGCTGGCGGTATCCAAGCAGCTGCTGCCGATTTACGACAAACCGATGATCTACTACCCGCTATCCACGCTGATGCTGGCGGGAATACGCGACATCCTGATTATCTCCACTCCCCAGGACACGCCGCGCTTCGAACAATTGCTGGGCGATGGCAGCGCGTGGGGCCTGAATCTGAAATATGCCGTGCAGCCTTCTCCGGACGGCTTGGCGCAGGCATTCATCATTGGTCGGGAGTTTATCGGTAGCCAACCTTCCGCGCTGGTGCTGGGGGACAATATTTTTTATGGCCACACCTTCCAAAACCAATTGGCCAGCGCAGCACAGCGCACGGTGGGTGCTTCGGTGTTTGCCTATCATGTGCGTGATCCGGAGCGCTACGGTGTGGTTGAATTTGATTCGGCAGGCCGTGCAATCTCGCTGGAAGAAAAACCGCTGCAACCGAAATCCAACTACGCCGTGACTGGCTTGTATTTCTTCGACAATGATGTGTTGGATATTGCCGCCAATCTCAAACCCTCCGCGCGTGGCGAGCTGGAAATTACCGATGTCAATCGCATTTACCTTGAGCGAGAAAAGCTGTCCGTTGAAATGATGGGGCGCGGCTACGCGTGGCTGGATACCGGCACGCATGAATCGCTGCTTGAAGCCAGCCAGTTCATCCAGACTATCGAGCACCGCCAAGGATTAAAAATCGCCTGCCCGGAAGAGATCGCCTACCGTCAGGGGTTTATTGATGCTGCACAGCTGGAACGGCTCGCCGCCCCTTTGCTGAAAAGCGGCTATGGCGACTACCTCGTGCAGTTGCTAAAAGAAAAGATCATTGCCGAATGAAAGCAATCCAGACCGCCATTCCCGATTTGTTGATTATCGAACCCAGAGTATTTGGCGACGACCGAGGCTTCTTCTTTGAAAGCTTCAATCGGCGTAAGTTCGCCGAACTGGCGGGCCGTGATGTGGATTTTGTGCAGGATAACCACTCGCGCTCGGCCAAAAACGTGCTGCGCGGTTTGCACTACCAGATCCAGCACCCGCAAGCAAAACTGGTGCGCGTAGTGCAAGGCTCGGTGCTCGATGTTGCAGTGGATATTCGCCGCAGTTCGCCAACTTTCAGGCAGTATGTCGCAGTGGAATTGTCCGCCGAAAACAAGCTTATGCTGTGGATACCGGAAGGCTTTGCGCACGGTTTTGTCGTGCTTTCGGATACGGCAGAGTTTCTGTACAAGACCACTGATTACTGGTATCCGGAGCACGAACGCTGCATCCGCTGGAATGATCCAACCCTAGCGATTGATTGGCAGCTTCAATTTGCTCCTGCCCTTTCCGGCAAAGATGCCCAAGGTAAAACACTTGCCGAAGCGGAGCTGCATGACTAATCCGTACTCACGACATATTTTTAATATTCTGCTGAATGTGAGCAGTGGATCGGGTGTGCGTGAATTCCCAATGGCGTGTCGAGCGAGCGGGATCGCCCACTGATTCATAGGGTGGGTATTCAAGCGGTAACTGTTTCTTCCTCAAACTGTAGCCGCACTTTGCCATCCGCATCCACATTAACTGTCACTTTGCCACCGTTAGCCAATCGACCGAACAGCAATTCGTCGGCCAGAGCGCTGCGGATGGTATCCTGAATCAGACGCGCCATGGGACGCGCGCCCATCAGCGGGTCAAAGCCGTGCTCCGCCAAGTGATCCTTGAGCGCATCGGTGAATACAACTTCAACTTTCTTTTCGTGCAACTGTTCCTCAAGTTGCATCAGGAATTTGTCCACCACGCGCAGTATGACTTCGTGATCCAGTGGCGCAAAAGAGATGATGCCGTCCAGACGGTTGCGGAATTCTGGCGTAAAGGTGCGCTTGATGTCAGCCATTTCGTCGCCGCTTGCGCTGTTTTGGGTAAAGCCGATGCGACTCTTGTTCAGCGCTTCAGCGCCCGCATTGGTAGTCATGATGACAACCACGTTGCGGAAGTCCGCCTTGCGTCCGTTGTTGTCGGTGAGCGTGCCGTGATCCATCACTTGCAACAGGATGTTGAAAATATCCGGGTGCGCCTTTTCGATTTCGTCCAGCAGCAGTACGGCATGCGGCTGTTTGCTGATGGCTTCGGTAAGCAGCCCGCCCTGATCGAAACCGACGTAACCCGGTGGCGCGCCAATCAAGCGCGACACGGCATGACGTTCCATGTATTCGGACATGTCGAAACGATGCAACGGCATGCCTAGCGCGTAAGCCAGTTGCCGAGCCACTTCTGTCTTGCCGACACCGGTCGGGCCGGAGAACAGGAAGCTGCCAATCGGCTTTTGCAGATTGCCCAAGCCACTGCGCGACATCTTGATGGCAGTGGCGAGCGCGTCAATCGCCTTGTTTTGGCCAAATACAACCGCTTTCAAATCACGATCCAGCGTTTTCAGCGCGTTGCGGTCATCCGATGAAACGCTGCGTGGCGGGATACGCGCGATTTTGGAAATAATCTCCTCGATCTCGTGCTTGCCAATGATTTTTTTCTGTTTCGATTTTGGCAGGATACGCTGCGCGGCACCCGCTTCATCCAGCACATCGATGGCTTTGTCCGGCAGGTGCCGGTCATTGATGAAGCGCGCGGAAAGTTCCGCCGCGCTGGTCAATGCCGCCGCGCTGTATTTGACGCTGTGGTGCTCTTCAAAACGCGATCTCAGGCCGCGCAGAATCGCGATGGTTTGCTCTACCGAGGGTTCAGGCACATCGATTTTCTGGAAGCGGCGCGACAGCGCGTGATCTTTCTCAAAGACGCCCCGGTATTCCTGATAGGTGGTTGCGCCGATGCACTTCAATTGCCCGTTCGATAGCGCAGGTTTGAGCAGGTTGGATGCATCCATCGTGCCGCCGGAGGCCGCACCCGCACCAATCAGGGTGTGAATTTCATCAATGAACAGAACCGCATTTGGTGCATCGCTTAACTCCTTTAGCACCGCTTTGAGGCGTTGCTCGAAGTCGCCGCGATACTTGGTGCCTGCCAGCAATGCACCCATATCCAGCGAATATACGCGCGCATTTCTGAGTATTTCCGGGACATTTTCCTCAAAGATGCGGCGTGCCAAACCTTCGGCAATGGCTGTTTTGCCGACACCTGCCTCGCCCACCAGCAACGGATTGTTTTTGCGGCGACGGCATAATGTTTGAATTACGCGCTCCAGTTCAATGTCGCGCCCGATGAGCGGATCAATCTTGCCCGCCAACGCCTGCGCATTGAGATCCAGCGTGTAGATCTTCAGCACGCTGTCATCGGTGGATTGTTGTTCGGATTCAGTGTCACCGTGCGGTTGTGTGGCATTGCCAGCTTCGGTTTTAGCGATGCCATGCACAATGTAGTTCACCACGTCAAGACGACTGATACCGCGCTCCGCAAGAAAGTGTACTGCGTGGGAATCCTTTTCACCAAATAGCGCAACGAGAATGTTGGCTCCGGACACTTCCTTCTTGTTGGTGGACTGCACGTGCAGTATCGCGCGCTGAATGACGCGCTGAAAGCCGACGGTGGGTTGAGTATCCACTTCCTTTTCGCCCGCAGCGACTGGCGTGTGTTTGTCAACAAACGTTGCGACAACCTGGCGCAGTTCATCAATGTCCACGCTGCAAGCACGCAGTACGTGCGCGGCTGAGGTGTTGTCCAGCATGGCGAGCAACAGATGCTCAACAGTAATGAACTCATGGCGCTTCTGGCGAGCCTCGACAAACGCCAAGTGCAAACTGACTTCCAATTCTTGCGCAATCATTTTACGTTTCCTCCATGCCGCATCGTAACGGATGCCCGTGTTGTTTTGCAAATTCTGCGACTTGACTGACTTTGGATTCGGCGACATCGCGCGAATACACCCCGCACACCGCCGAGCCTTCATTATGTACTTTGAGCATAATCTGCAGCGCCCGTTCACGGTTCATTGAAAAAAATCGCTTCAACACTTCAATCACAAACTCCATCGTCGTGTAGTCGTCGTTGAACAGAATCACCCTGTATAAGTGCGGAGGCTTTGTTTTAGCCTGTTCTGGCGCAAGTACCGAGCTGTTTTGTTGTTTGGTGGCCATAGTCCTTAGATGTTTATTCTGACACTTTACTTGGCCGCTATCCTTGACGATTAGCGGTACTTTTTCAAGCCTAATCAAAAAATACTTCAAAAACAACTTGACGATATCAACTAAACGAGAGTAAAAAGCGCGCTGGTGTTTGATTCAAAGTATCTGCAGTACTGGTTTTGCCGTGTGCGGTCTTAGATTCAAACAGTTTCGCGGGGGCCTTCCCCGTTTTTTTAGTAAGGAAGTAATCACATGGCAACTGGTACAGTTAAATGGTTCAATGACGCAAAGGGTTTTGGTTTTATCACTCCCGATGATGGTAGCGAAGATTTGTTCGCGCACTTTTCAGCAATCAACATGAGCGGCTTCAAGTCACTCAAAGAAGGCCAAAAGGTTACCTTTGAAGTAGTGCAGGGTCCTAAAGGCAAGCAAGCTTCCAACATCCAGGCTCCTTAATCGGGTTCTTGAGTTGGCAAAAAAGCCCGGCACGGAAGTGCCGGGCTTTTTGCTGCCCGAAAGAATTTGCCAAGTGAGTAATTTTCAAAGGTGTGCTTCTTTCAATAAAAATTCCTTGAAGGCCAGTGCCGCACTGGAAAGGCGTTTGTTGCAGCGATGCGCGATGAACCAATGGCGCCGTAGCGGGAAGTGCTCGACGTTGAGTATGACGAGCCGTTTGGTTTCCAGTTCGAGTTCGATGCTGTGCAGCGACAGGATGCCCAGCCCCATACCGGCCTGAACCGCCTGTTTGATCGCCTCGTTGGTTTCCATTTCCATGCTGATGCGCGGCTGGATTTTATGCTCCGCGAAGATCCGCTCCATCGCGCTACGCGTGCCGGAGCCCGGCTCGCGCGACAGAAAGGTTTCAAGCGCGAGCCGGGCGAGTTTGATGCGCTTGAGTTTTGCAAGCGGATGGCTGGGCGCGGCAATCACCACCAGCGGGTTATCCAGAAACGATTCCGCGCTGATATCCAGCCCGTCTGGCGGCTGTCCCATGATGGCGAGATCGGTGCTGTTGTCGGCAAGCTGTTTGAGCACGGCAGCGCGGTTGGCGACTTGCAGCATCACGTTGATGCCGGGATGGCGCTGGCAGAATCTCGCCAGCAGTCGTGAGGTGAAATAATTGGCGGTATTTACCACCGACAGCGTGAGCCTGCCTTGCCCCAGCCCCTTCATTTCGCCGAATACCGCTTCCATTTCGGCGAGCTGTTGCGCGATGCTGCGGCTGTAATGGAACAACTCGCGCCCGGCTTCGGTGAGAAAGATTTTCTTGCCCATCTGTTCGAACAGCGGCAGGCCGATATGGTCCTCCAGTTGCCTGATCTGCATGGACACTGCCGGTTGCGATAGGTATAGTTCTTCGGCGGCGCGCGAGTAGTTCAGGTGGCAGGCGACCTTTTCGAAGACCTGGAGCTGACGCAGGGTGAAATTGAGCATGATGGGATTATAGTAAACTATAAGTGTTGCTTATGGTATCGATAAAAACAATTGACTATCGCTTATAGATTAATGCACCTATAGTGACAGCCGTTGCAAGTCATGATCAATCGTTAACACAGGAGAATAAAGCCATGGATCAATCGAACCGTTATGCGGATCTGAGTCTGAAAGAAGAAGACCTGATCAAGGGCGGCAACCACATTCTGGTTGCTTATACGATGGAGCCTGCTGCGGGCACCGGCTATCTGGAAGCGGCGGCGCACATCGCGGCGGAATCCTCCACCGGCACCAACGTGGAAGTGTCGACCACCGACGAATTCACCAAGGGCGTGGACGCGCTGGTGTATTTCATCGACGAAGCCAAGGGCATCATGAAAGTCGCTTATCCAAATGACCTGTTCGACCGCAACGTGACCGATGGCCGCGTGATGATCGTATCTTTCCTGACGCTGTGTATCGGTAACAATCAGGGGATGGGCGACATCGCGAACCTGCAAATGCAGGATTTCTATGTGCCGCCGCGCATGTTGCAACTGTTCGACGGCCCGGCCAAGGATATTTCCGATCTATGGCGCATTCTCGGTCGCCCGATCAAGGATGGCGGCTACATTGCTGGCACCATCATCAAACCCAAGCTGGGATTGCGCCCCGAGCCGTTCGCCAAGGCGGCCTACCAGTTCTGGCTGGGCGGCGATTTCATCAAGAACGATGAGCCGCAAGGCAACCAGGTATTCTGCCCGCTGAAGAAAGTGATCCCGCTGGTGTATGACTCGCTGAAGCGCGCCCAGGACGAAACCGGCCAGGCCAAACTGTTCTCCGCCAACATCACCGCCGACGACCACTATGAAATGTGCGCGCGTGCCGATTTCATCCTTGAAACGTTCGGTCCGGATGCGGACAAGGTCGCGTTCCTGGTGGACGGCTACGTCGGCGGACCCGGTATGGTGACCACGGCGCGCCGCCAGTATCCTAATCAATATCTGCACTACCACCGCGCCGGGCACGGTGCGGTGACTTCGCCTTCCTCCAAGCGCGGCTATACCGCGTTCGTGCTGGCCAAGATGTCGCGTTTGCAAGGCGCTTCCGGCATCCATGTCGGCACGATGGGCTACGGCAAAATGGAAGGCGGCAAGGATGACCGCATCATCGCTTACATGATCGAACGCGACTCCTGTACCGGGCCGTTCTACCATCAGGAATGGTACGGCATGAAGCCGACCACGCCGATCATCTCCGGCGGCATGAACGCGTTGCGGCTGCCGGGCTTCTTCGAAAACCTCGGCCACGGCAACGTGATCAACACCGCAGGCGGCGGTTCTTACGGCCATATCGATTCCCCGGCAGCGGGTGCGATTTCGTTGCGCCAAGCCTACGAATGCTGGAAGTCCGGTGCCGATCCGATCCAGTATGCGAAAGAGCACAAGGAATTCGCGCGCGCATTCGAATCTTTCCCAAAAGATGCGGACAAGATATTCCCCGGCTGGCGCGAGAAGCTGGGCGTGCACAAATAATGCGGGGATAGTCGAGCAGTAAAAACGCGCCCCCACTTGCTGGGGGCGTTTTGTTCACGGGGGAGCTGATCATGGTAAATAAAGACCAATACAAGGTAGGCAGAGAGCCGTTCTATCAGCCACAGGGCAATGAGGTCGCACTGTATGAAGCCGCCTATGCGGCGCGCCTGCCGGTG
Organism: Gallionella sp.; assembly: GCA_023259035.1. GTDB lineage: Bacteria > Pseudomonadota > Gammaproteobacteria > Burkholderiales > Gallionellaceae > Gallionella. Next base: position 73,154 of record JAHFRA010000005.1, on the reverse strand, counting down.
ATGATCAAGGGTCCGACCGGCTGCGGCAAATCGCGCTTCGTCGAGTACATGGCGTGGAAGCTGAACAAGCCGCTGATTACCGTGGCGTGCAACGAAGACATGACCGCCAGCGACCTGGTCGGGCGCTACTTGCTCGACGCCAACGGCACGCGCTGGCTGGATGGCCCGCTGACCACTGCCGCGCGCATCGGCGCGATCTGCTATCTCGATGAAATCGTCGAAGCGCGTCAGGACACGACCGTGGTGATCCACCCGCTGACCGACCATCGCCGCACCCTGCCGCTGGACAAGAAAGGCGAGTTGCTCGAAGCGCATCCCGATTTCCAGATGGTGATTTCCTACAACCCCGGCTACCAGAGCCTGCTGAAAGACTTGAAGCAATCCACCAAGCAGCGCTTCACCGCTTTCGACTTCGACTATCCGGCTGCAGCGGTCGAAGCGGAAATCCTCTGCAAGGAAACCGGCATGGATAAGGAAATGTCGGCTCAACTGGTGAAGATCGGTCAGGCGGCGCGCAACCTGAAAGGGCACGGCTTGGACGAAGGCATATCGACACGCCTGTTGGTGTATGCCGCTACGCTGATCAAGGGCGGCGTCACGCCGCGCGCCGCATGCCGCATGGCGCTGGTGCGCCCGATCACCGACGACGCTGACATCCGCGACACGCTGGATCATGCGATCGATGCGGTGTTCGGGTAATTGCATTTGTAGGTCGGGTATTAACCCGACAAGTCGGGCTGAAGCCCGACCTACTTGAAATCATGGAAACCGCAACCATCCCCGCCGAACTGAAAGCCTACTGGAAGCAGCTCGACTGCGGTTTTCCGCGCGTCGCGCCGGTGTTCGCCGATTGCATGCGCGAGGCATTGGCGACGCTTTCCACACATGGAGTGGACGCTTACATCGAGAGCGCGCACTTCCTCGGCAAGATGGGGCGGGGCGCGGAGCCGATCCTGATCTTTCTGGAGAAATGGCCGGCGGTGGCGAAAACGCTGGGCGAAGATGCGCTGCCGCCCGTGATGGAGTGCATCCGCAGGATGACGAAGTCACCCAACGGCAATGCCATTACGCCATTCCTGCAGTCATTGCCTGCCGCCGCGCGGCGCTTGCAATCGTTGGAACAATTGCGCGGCTATCTGGACATCGTGCTGGATTTCATGGAACGCACTACCGGTTCGATCCACGGCATCCACCAAACTTTTCCCAGCCCGGGGCTGCCTCCCCTTTTTAAACAAGCCTCGGTGCTGTTCGGCCAGCTTTCGCTGGCGGGGCTGAAGAACTGGGTGGATTACGGCGTACGCTATTACAAGGATCATCCCGACCGGCAGATCGATTACTTCAGCCTGCAATCGGCGGACAGCCGCGCCGTGCTGCAGCGCGAGCGGCACGGCACGCTGCTGGTGGATAACGAGCGCAAGCTGGACATGTACTTGCGCGGATTGTGGCATGACAAAGATCAACTGATCCCCTATTCGGGCGCATTCGACGAACTGCGCAAGCCGGTTCCGTATTACGACAAGCTCGGTATCCGTCTGCCGGATGTGTATGACGACTTCATTGTGCCTGCGCCAACCGTTCGCCCTGAGCCTGTCGAAGGGCTATGTGGTTCGACAGGCTCACCACGAACGGTTAATCGGATTCTGGGTATAGATCGCTACCGCGCGGTGCTCGCGCATATCGCCGCGCACCGGCGCTGGACGACGGCCATCTTCGCTGACAACTTCAGTCCGTTCCAGCGGATGGCGGTGGAATTTCTGGAAGACTCGCGCGTGGAATATCTGGCGATGCGCGAGTATCCCGGCCTGCGCCGCATCTTCGCGGCGTTGCACCCGATTCCTGCCGAAGATGCCTGCGACCCCGAACAGGAATCCGGCGTGCGTCACCGTCTGGCGATGTTGTCGCGCGCGATCCTCGATCCGCAGCACCCCTACAAGAACCCGCATATCGTCGAGTTCGCGCAGCGCTTCCACGACCTGATGCAACACAGCGACATGAGCACTTCGGAGATCGCCGAGCTGGCGGTCTCGTTCGTCGCGAAAACGCGCCGACAGAGCGACCAGCTCGCCAAAATCCATTTCAAGGATACCGTGGTGAGCTACCGCGACGACAACCGCCAGATGTGGAAATTCATCGAGGAGGGCGACGAGGAAGAGGCGTTCGACGAGCCGCGCAAGATAGAGCCGGGCGAGGAAATCAAAGGCCTGCCGCCGCGCCATTACCACGAATGGGATTATCTCAACCAGAGTTACCGCCCGGACTGGGTCAGCGTATATGAAGCCCTGCACCCGCCTGGCAATGCGGCGGACATCGACCGGCTGCTGGCCAAACACGGCGCGCTGGCCAAGCGCCTGAAGAAGATGCTCGACCTGATCAAGCCGCAGGACAAGGTGCGCATCCGCTATCAGGAAGAAGGCAGCGAACTGGATCTGGATGTCGCGCTGCGTTCGCTGATCGACTACAAGAGCGGCGCGACGCCCGACCCGCGTATCAACATGAGCCACAAGACCAGCGGGCGCAACATCGCGGTGATGCTGCTGCTGGATTTGTCCGAATCGCTCAACGAAAAAGCGGCGGGCTGCGACCAGACCATTCTGGAATTAAGCCGGGAAGCGGTATCGCTGCTGGCCTGGGCAATCGAAAAACTGGGCGACCCGTTCGCCATCGCCGGGTTTCATTCCAACACGCGGCATGACGTGCGCTACCTGCATATCAAGGGTTTCAGCGAAAGCTGGGATGACCGGGTGAAGGGGCGGCTGTCAGCAATGCAAGCTGGCTATTCCACGCGCATGGGAGCGGCGATGCGTCATGCCGCGCACTATCTGGAGCAGCAGCAGGCCGACAAGAAACTGATGCTGGTGCTGACCGACGGCGAGCCTTCGGACATAGACAGTAAAGATGGCCGGTTGTTGATCGAGGATGCGCGGCAGGCAGTGACGGAACTGGATCAGCAGGGCATTTACACCTATTGCATCAATCTCGACCGCAAGGCCGATGAATATGTCACGGACATCTTCGGCAAGCAATACACCATTATTGACAATGTGCGGCATCTGCCAGAAAAACTACCGCAATTGTTTATAGCGCTGACCAAGTAAAGATGTCGGCTGCGAATGAGATGCGTAGGTACGGAAAAAACCAATAAATTTGCTTCGCTCGCCCTGCGCCTATCCCCGTGGCAAGACCACGGGGTATTACGGCGCAGAAAAGCAAAATCGGCGAGCTACGCTTAACATCAAAAACGTGTTGTCCGCGCGCCAAGAGCGCGGGGAATACAAGTTAAACCCTCCAACTCAAGGCGGTTCGCCGATGGCGTACTGCTGCCAGGCATTCAGATTGTAGGCATCTCCCTTCGTCAGCAAGACCCATATTAGAATTTAAAAATGTAACTCGCGCCAACAAATACCAGATTCTGCTTCATGGGTTGAGATACAGTTGTGTTGTCCGAGTATAAAAATGGCACGCCGTTATATCCCCATTGCCAATCATCAGTCTTAAACTGCTGGAAAGATAACAGCATCTGCACATCCGACTTTTTATCAACTGCATATTTACCGTGAATATTTAACTTGTTGGCCGTGTAATTGATATTGGGCAGATAATTACCGGGCAAGGTCTGTCCATTCCATCCAACAGCATTGCCCGGAGCAGCGCCTGCAACAGCGGTGGCAACCACGTTATTAAAGGTGGTTTTATCGCGGGTTGCCAATATATCCACGCCAACCGTCAAACGCGAGCTTGCCATGCCGCTCACCCCCATCCCAAAGGTATCCGTCGTGTTGCGCGTATCATCACCCAGGTTGGCTTTGTTCACGTTCCAGCGGTTATAGCTGCGTGTCCCAAAGGCATTTAACCGCCAAGCATCCGAAACCTGATAGGTGGCATCCAGCGTCAAGGAATCACCGGTGATGGTGCGCGCACCTGCTACGATTGGCACGACCTGCACCGGAACAACCGCAGGAATCGCGCGCAGGTAATCATCCTGGGTATGCTCGGCGACCGCTTGCAGCGATAGTTTTTCATTCGCCTCCCAATCCAGATTGCCGCGCAATTTGGTGCGGTTCCTGTCCATATACATATCCGGCAACACACGATTACCCGTGGTTGTCGCACCCGGATTGAACGTCACCACCATATTGCCAGCCGTCCCGGTAGTGGTCACCCAAGCCAGGTCATTTCCGCGCCGCTCCTTATACTCGAACCCCAACGCCCCATTCAGTTTTTCCGACATGGCTTTGCGCACTTCTGTATGAATGCCGTATTCGTTGAGGGCTGGACGGAACAATACCTGATTGGCGAACAGCGCTGTGTTAGCGGGTGGCAGCGGTGCCGCCTTGCGCTCCCAGTCCCCCCCCAACGTGACCGAGTATCCGGATAGCAGACGGTAGATGCCGTCCAGCTTTGCAGTGGTGCGAGTCTGCGAACCGGAAGGCCAGTTGGTGGTGCCGTTCAGCGCATTCCCCGCGATACCATTGGCGTTGTATACATAGATCGGTGTTTTGTCGGAGCGGTCCTCATAACGCACGCTGGCGTTGACGGACAATTCCTTTAGTGGACGCATCGTCAAACCGAACTGCGCCAACTTGGTATCCACCACACCCCCCAGGTTCGCCGGCGCAGAAGCCGACGGAGTCAACCCCATCGCAACAAAGTTCTCATTCTGCGTGGCGTGGGTATAGGACAGCTTGAAGGTACTACGCGTGGTTTCCGAGAAAGCATAATTGCCATTGAGATAAAACTGGTGCGCCTGATTATCAGGAGGCAATGCCACGGCAGAAGACGCCAACTGCTGCACAGTCGAGCATCCCGCTGTCGCACAGTCGTTCCATAAGACACCGCGGTTCAAAGTGCCGGGCACGTTCAGCGACATACTGCCGTTATTGTTGGCGTAGAACGAGCCGTAGTAACCGCCTGTCAGCGCCAGGTTGTCGCGAGCAAAGTTCAGCCTGCCTTCCAATAACCGGGTGGTCGAATCGATCGGCTCCGGAGTCAATAGCACCGCCCAGCTTCCGTTGGCACCGCCGGTTCCTTTAACTGGCCGGAGTTGCATATCAGAAGAATCCAGCCCGGCACGGCCAAACATGCGCGCGCCCTTCTTGTCTTCATTTCTGAAGCTGAGCTCAAATTGAAGTTCCGGCGTGATCCATTTCGCACCGCTGACCCCCAGCGCCGTGCGCTTCAGCTTCAGCTCCACATCGCTCCCTTGCACGCCGTTGCTTGCCGCAAGACCGTTCGCCGTAGCCCAAGCTGCCGGCATGGCCGGTTGCGCGATCAGGTTGATGGTCGGGTTTGTAGTGCCGACACCAGTCATCCCGGTATGGATGGTGTAGGGATCACGCCGCACGATTTCGTTGTAGTCGAGCAAGTATTTCCAATCGCCCTGCTTTTGCTGCGAAAAAAACAATTCGCGTGTGTCCAACCCGAGATTGCGCGCGTTGAGTTTGGTCCAGAATCCAGTTGTGTCGTCACGTTTGTTTATCTCGATATCCAGCAGCACCGACACGCTTTGATTCAACCCGGTGTATTGCGAGAAACGTTTCGCGTCATTCGCGCTGTTCACCGTGCCGACGCCGGCGCTGACAGAACTTTCCGGTGTGATCAGATCGTGAACGTCCAGGCTATCCTCGGCATAGACATTGCTGTAGGCAAGCAAGACCGCCGCTGCTACGGGTAACAGACGAAACTCATTAACTGTTTTATTGTTCATGGTATATCTCCTATTAACGCAAGAAGAAGGCCGGAGGAAGCAGGTTCTGTCCGCCGTTCGGGTTATTGCTGCCGTGAATTTCGGTATGGCAGTTGAGGCAGCCGCGCCCTTGCTCGATAAAGGTGTTGGCCTTTGGCGAAGTTGTGATTCCCGGCGCGATACCCGCCACACCCGGTGTGCCGTGACCGCTGTGACATTGGTAGCAGACCAGCGGCGGACGCGCCTTGAGCAGATTGTCGGCGGTGGTGCCGTGCGGCATGTGACAATTGGTGCAATCATCGTTCACCGGCCTGTGGTTATGCACGAACGGGCCGCGTTTTTCCGCATGGCAGGTGTAGCAAGTCTCAACCACGCTATCGCGCTTCATCAGCTTGGGGCCGGCAGAGCCGTGCGCGTTGTGGCAATCGGAACAAGCCACTTTTCCTTCCAGGATGGGATGGTGAGAGGGTTTATTGGCTTGCGCGCGCTGCTCCTTGTGGCAGGTGAAGCAAACTTCGGCCTGCGTGCGTTTATCGCGCACCTTGTCGTGCGCGGCATGCACTTGGTGGCATGAGGTGCAGGCCACGTCGCGGCTTTCATGCGCGCTGCCCGTCCACAAGTGGCGACTGGCATCTTTTTGGTGGCAGCTCAAGCAGGCCGCATTGCGTTCCGCAGCCGGAGTAGCCGTATTTTTGCCGAAAGTACGATCCGCCTTGGGCGGCTTTTCGCTACCTTTGTGGTTGAGGTGATTGGCGCTCTCCCCGTGGCAGTTGATGCAAGTCGGTGTGCGGCTGTCTGCCGTTGTGCCATGCGTGGTTTTACCAATGCTGAGCACCTGCGGATGCAGGTCGATCATCGAAGGCTGGGGTTCGTCAGATTCGTCATGACAACCGGTGCATTTTGCATCACCCTTCAGGACGAGATCTTTGGCCGCCTTCTGCTCGCTGGCTGCTTGTGGCGCATCTGCGGCAAGCGCGGAAGTCATTACACCCACTGCTCCCGCAAAAGCAAACAGGGTTAACAGCTGTCTTAAAAGTTTCATATCCACCTCCCGGTTATTGGAATTTAATACGCGAGCAAACCCCTGCCGCACCTTAGAGCGAGAGAATCCAACCCACCAGATTTTTCATCTCTTTCTGATCTTTGGTGTCGACGATTTTGTGATCTTCTTCCGTGCCGTCATCGAGCTTTACCTTGGGCGCCGTCGTAATTTGCTTGATCAGCGTGCCTTCCGCATCGGCTTTGTCCTTGTACTTTGCAGCTATGCTTTTGTAAGAGGGGCCTTTTTTTGTCTTGTCCACGGCATGACACTTAAAGCAATCGTTGCGTTTCGCCAGTTTTTTTGCCGCATCAGCATCAACCTCGGCGGAACATGTGGCTGTCATGAAAATTGCGGCGGCAATCGCCAGTGATGCGTTAGCTATAAAATGCGTCTTCATTTTATTTCCTTTCGTTACGGTTAATTTATACGGCATTCATTTATCTGGTCGAAGCGGACACGAAGCCAACAATCACCAGCACCAGCAGCGTCAATCCAACAGCAATCAGAGCCAGCCCCAATATCTTTGAGCCCAGCGTCAATGCGCGTGGCGGCGTATCCACCAAATACTTTTCCAACTTCCCCGCTTCAACCATGCGGGTGTATTGCGCGGTATGTTCGCGTTTGAATTCCTCCATGGGGACTGAGCCGGTGAACATCACCACATCCGGCGGAGGCATCTTGTCCGGCCTGAAATGGTTGTTAAAGAAATGCACCGTAAATAGAAATACAGCGGCTAGAAAGGCTTCTTCCCCGTGAACAATCGTGGCCACGTTAAACACCCATCCCGGAAGGAATGATGCGGTCACATTCGGGAATGCCAGCATCATGCCGGTGCTGCCGATGATCCCCATCCCCCAGAACACAGCCCAGTAGTCGAACTTTTCCCAGTATGTCCAGCGGTCGAAAACCGGGCGCGGCCCCTTGCCAAGAAACCACTTGAACATCCCATAAACATCCTTGAAATCCTGCCAGTTCGGCACCAACGAGTCAGGCCCGAACCATTTAAAGGCTTTCCAGTTGCGTGCGATGTTGATAGCCACGCCGACCAGATGAAGAAAGAATATGGATAGCATGATTGCCGCGCTCGTGCGATGGACGATCCCCGCCACTTTTGGGCTGCCAAACGCTTGCATGATGACAGGCGCCCAGGTCGTGTCGGCGTAAAACACCGCCATGCCGGTCAAGATCAGCAGCATGACACTCAACGCAAAACACAGGTGCGCAATCCGCCAGATCAGTCCGAAACGCCGTACCTGTTTGCCATGCTCTTGCGGCAATTCATCCGTGATTCGATGTGTCATTTTGTTTCCTTCCGCCAATCCGGGTGGTTCTTGCGTGCCTTGCGGTCCCGGGCTTCGCGGTACCACCACAATCCGGTATGCAACCAGAAAAATGCAAACACCCACGCAAGCAATGCCCACATGAATCTCGATACGATCCACACCTGGGGATAGCGTCCGAGGTTGTGTGTGTTGGCGTGAGGGCTAAATGTTACAAACCCTTGGGTCGCCTCTTTATGGCATTTTTGGCAGGTCTTCAGGCGGTTATCCGGGTGGACTTTTGATTCTGGATCCTTGGGGCTCAGTATCCCGTGGCTGCCATGACAGTCATAACACTTGGCCGTATAACCGAAGCCCAGCTTGTTAACCTGCCCATGATAGGTGTCACGGTAGGATTTCAAGTTCTCGGTATGACAGCTTCCGCAATTCTCGGTGATGGATATTTTGAACGTATCTTTTGACGTATTGGCGATGCCATGGGTGGTGTGGCAATCGATGCAAACCGCAGCTTTCTGGTTGTGCTCTTCCAGGACTTTCTTGCCATGCACCGAAGTCGCATATTCTTCGAGTTCATCGGTATGGCACTTCTTTCCGCACACGTTGGGAATGGTCAAGTGCCAATCCGTGCGCCGGGAAGTACCTTGGGGGGGAACATTGAAGGTATGTGAGTTGTGACAGTCGTCGCAGGCTGCATTGACGTGTGACTTGTCTTCCTTGTTGGGCCGAGCATGAAAGGAGTTTTTGTAGGTTTCAATATTCCTTACCACTACCCCAAGGCGCGCTTTTTCCTTGGTCAGATTCTCCTTCTTCGCGGCTTCCCATAATTCCAGATGACACTGTATGCAATCGGCTTTTTGCCCGGCGCCTTTTTTGTGCGGGGCGGCAATATCCGTGATTTCCTTGTGGCAGGCGATGCACTGCATTTCGCCATGCACGCTCTTGCCGAGCCTTATATTGTCAATGCCATGTGGAAGCTGCGAGTTTCCGTTTGTTTCCGTGGCCTTTAATTCACCTTTGCTTGCGTCGTGACAAGTCAAGCAGGTTGCGTTGTCAAGCTTGGGCAGTTGGGCCGCAATTTCATGTCCACCGGCAATTTCTTTAGCGGCAGCCTCTGTTTGCACTATAGTTAGCGGACCCGCAAAGCAAATGACGGTTGCCATTATCGCGAACTTAATAATATGGATAATATAGATCATTATTATTTTCGTTACTCGCTCTATTAGCCTGCCAACCGCCTGATCGTGGCGATTTGCGGGCATGCTGTTACTTGGCTGCTTGTGCAGAATAGCGGGTAGCGGCGCCCCGCCGCCACCTTAACCTTTCTCCATGTTTGTTACAAGGCGCGGTGTGCGCGCCAAATATGCCCATCGTCCCACCTTGCATTGCGGAAACTGCGGAAAAGAGGCTTGCTCTTTTATAGCGCAAGCTGACGGTAGGCATTTTCCAGCCTTGTAGCAAATGATTCGCTTTGCATATTGTTGCAATATACCATGGTCACGGTCCAATTACGGCGGTCAAAATCGATCAGCTCGTTGAATACAACCGCCTCACCTGAATTTGAATCGCCAATCTCCCGCCTGATGCCCATGTTATCCAGAACCATGGGTATCTGAACCAACCGGAGATGCTTCTCTGGATTCAGCATTACGGCTTCGAAGTCTTCCGCGTAATTGCGCAATTCCAGCGAGCTGGTGGTTGATTGAATGCGTGCAATCATTTCGGATAACTCTTGTTCCAAGGCAGGCCTTGCCTGTGCATCAGCCACGCGCAAACGGGCCATTAGTGAATCCTTTTCTTGCAACTGTAAATACTTGTTCTGCTTGCGGGCCTCTACCCGTTTTTTCACCTTGTTCACCAGGCTATCAAAAAAACTCAACGTAGCCTGATCCCTTGCCTGTTTCTCGGTAGGTGCGGGATTCTCAATGGTATGGCTGGTGAAATAGACCACTTTTTGAACTACGTCGCGCTGCACCATCTCTCCGGACAATTCCATTCCCAGCATGGTCTTTTCAAAGCGCCGCATACCCATCAATGCGTATAGTTCATCGGATTCCGGAAATTCGCGGTAATAGTCCTGCAAGGCACGACTGGTGCTGAGCGCATCCGTAATATAATCCACGGAAGGGAACAGGGCATGAACAAAGGCATCCCTGGCATAGGATTCGCGGTTGATCACCACCGGGCTTGGCACACTGGCCACCAGGCTGCGCGAATACTCCAACGCGGTAGCGACAGGTTTGCGGTAACGTCCGGGGTACCCTCCTATATGCTTGAGCAAAGGCTCGACCTTGGAAACGGCCCGCTCGATGGCTGACAACAACTCGGATCCATCCTTCTCCTGACCGTGATCAAACAATTGCTCGAACAACCCCATTTTTTTCCCCTCTGGCGTGCTATGCATCGGGCATTTTCAGATTGATAACCTCTGTAGATAGATTACAACGAGCGTGTTCAACCCTGAAGCCTGAAGAGTATTTCTGTAAATTCACATTTCATCCCGACTTCATCTGGCGCGAACCGGATATTTATCTGCCCTTGGGAGGCGAGCCAGCCGTTGATCGTTCCGCATGACCCCTCGTTCAAATAACGGGGAGTTACAAATAAACAATCCGCAATCTAGCAGCAAAATCTCTTGTGCACCATAGGCTAAAATGCATGTGGCGGTACTAAACGGCCGCCTGCCGAAGCTGGTGGGTCAGCTTAGCCTGCGTGCCGATGGCCAAAGCACGCTATTCCGCACCACGCCAAACGCGCAAGGCCCGGCAAGAGGGTCTTTCTGACCCGCTAAATCTGCAAGGTTAAAGTCGGCGTTTTTGACCTTGAGGTCGACAATAAAGCTATGACATGGACGGCCGGATGCGTTAGCATCACATAGCAAATAATCCGGAACGTCATGAGCGCCTATAGCAGTACCAAATAAGGGAGAGCAGGTTGAGCGCAAGTCTTCCATTGTCAGGAAAGAAAGTAGTGCTGATCGATGACAGCAATACCATCCGCCGCAGCGGTGAAATATTTCTGTCGCAGGCGGGATGCCAGGTGGTGCTGGCCGAAGACGGCTTTGATGGACTGGCCAAAGTGGTGGAGTACCAGCCCGATGTCATCTTTGTCGATGTGATGATGCCGCGCCTGGATGGTTATCAGACTTGCGCGCTGATCAAAAACCACCAGCATTTCAAGAACACTCCGATAATCATGCTTACCAGCAAGGACACGCTGTTTGATCGCGCACGCGCCAAGCTGGTTGGGTCGGATCAATACCTGATAAAACCTTTCAACAAACAGAGTTTGGTAGATTCGGTTGCTATGCATGCGCAACGGCAAAAGGAACAACACGATGGCGATTAGAAAGATATTGGTAGTCGACGATTCGGCGACCGAGCGCCACGTTGTGGGGGAGATATTGGCCAAGCATGGTTTTGAAGTTTGTTTTGCCGAGGATGGGGAGAAGGGTGTGGCACAGACCAAGCTCGACAAGCCTGACTTGGTCATCATGGATGTGGTGATGCCCGGATTGAACGGCTTCCAGGCAACCCGCGCAATTGCCAGGGATCCTGACACCCGGCATATTCCGGTGCTAATCTGCACTACCAAGGGACAGGAAACCGACAAGATTTGGGGGCTGCGTCAAGGCGCAAAGGATTTTGTGGTCAAGCCTATCGACGCGGCGGAATTGCTGAGCAAAATCGCGGCACAGGGTTAACGCAAACATAACAAACATGTCCAAACGAATTAATTTGCGCGAGTTCCAGCAAGGCGTCATCGACCGCCTGCAGGCCAAAGATCGCGCCGACGACCAGATATCGACGCTGGGCGTGCAGATAGCGGGGCAAAATTGGCTGATTGATATGTCCGATATCAGCGAAGTGTTACCGCTGCCGCAGTTGACCACGGTTCCACTAACCAAGCAATGGTTTCTCGGCATGGCAAACGTGCGCGGCAATTTGTACGGCGTGGTAGACATGGCCGCCTATCAGCAACAAGGCAAGGCCGCTTCGCCCTTCGCTACCTCAGGAGGCTCAGGACGGGCATCGCGAACTGCTGCCAGCCGTGTGCTGCTGGTCGCCGAAAGGCACGCTTTCAATGCGGCGTTGCTGGTAGATCGTGTGCTGGGGTTGCGCAACGCGCAGGCATGGGAGCGGAGCGAGGTTCAGGGACAAACCCAATATCATGATGCACTAGGAGGCATCTGGGGCAAGCTGGATGTCGTTGGCTTGCTTGTGCAACCGGATTTTCTGCAAATAGGCGCTTAGGAAATCCTTGGAGCAAAATCTTTGAGGGTTTGTTGTAGAGATGTTTTTAGTGGTTCCTGCGCGAACAAGGATAAAGAATATGGCGTTCAAATTTACATTACCAAAATTTCAATTACCCGGGAACAAAGCGCCCGAGACGAACTTGAAAAGCAAGAACGCGGCGCGTCCTGCACTGCCAAAATTGGGACACCTTTCGGTCAATCAGAATATCAGGTTCCTGAGCGTTTCGATGGTGGTGTTCTTCGTGATTGCCGCCGCCGCCGCTTACGTCAATAACCGCGAGGCAGCTTATACCGCGCGCTATTTGACGCAGTCCGGCAAATTGCTGATTTTGTCCCAACGCCTGGCCAAGGATGCCCAACGCAGCGCGATGGGAGATGCTGCAGCATTTCAGGCGCTGGTTCAGAGCAAGGAAAATTTTGCCGGAATTTTACGTTTGCTGGATGAAGGAGACAGCAGTTTGCCGGCTACCGGCGATGCCGCGCGTGAAGTGTTAAATGAGTTGATGGCCAGTGCGAATAAAACTTTGTCGGATGTGCAAGCGTTGGAGGAGGGCCGCCTTGGTCTGGTGACATTGGGTACTACCGTAACGGGGTTTGAAACCACAAGTGTTGAGTTTCGCAGCCTGACCCAACGGCTGACCGACTCGTCAAGCGGAGTGCAAAAAGAACATGCGATCCATTTTGCCTTGTTTGTGGAGCGGATTGCCAAGGATGCTGCGAGAGCATTGGCATCCGATGTTTCATTTGAACAATTGGCCGCCCTGAGCACCGATACGACTGCCGCCGAAGAAAGTCTGGCAGCGCTGCCGGCGGCAGATCCGACGGTGAAACGGCTGGCGGAGTTGTTTGAGCCGTATCGCAACAACATCAGGATTCTGGACTCGCAATCCCGCGGGCTGGCGAAGGCGAAAGGATCAGCCAAATCGATTTCGATGAATATTGATCTGGTGCTGGCGAAAAGTCAGCGCTTGATAGATGCGTATCAATCAGGCTGGACAGCGCGTATTTCCGGCCCGGTCGCGGTGTTAGCCGGAATGCTGGTGCTGTTGCAACTGCTGGTACTGGCAAAAGTTTACCTGAGCGATTCGCGGCAACGTGCCGAGGAAGCGGAAAATTCGAATCGGCGCAATCAGGACGCGATTCTGCGCCTGATGAACGAGCTGAGCGAGTTGGCGGAAGGCAACCTGACAGTGCGCGCTACAGTGTCGGAAGATATTACCGGGGCGATTGCCGACTCGGTGAACTACACCACCGAAGAATTGCGCAAGCTGGTTGCGCGGATTACGGTTGCGGCGGACCAGATGGGGCGCGCGACGGGGCAGGCCGAGCAGATATCCAAGGGACTGCAGGAGGCGACCCAGAAGCAGGCAGAGGAAATCCATGAAGCCGGAGAGGCGGTGCAGTTGATGGCCAATTCGATTCGGGAAGTGGATACCAGCGCCAACAAGGCGACCGAAGTCGGGCGGCGCACTTTGGCCGCAACCCAACAGGGCGGGCAGGCAGTGCGCAATACCATTGCCGGTATGGACGGCATTCGCGAACAGATTCAGGAAACCTCCAAGCGTATTAAACGCCTTGGCGAAAGCTCGCAGGAGATCGGTGAGATCGTGGATCTGATTTCCGACATTACCGAGCAAACCAACGTGCTGGCGCTGAATGCCGCGATTCAGGCGGCTTCTGCCGGCGAAGCGGGGCGGGGCTTTTCGGTGGTGGCAGAAGAAGTGCAACGCCTCGCGGAACGTTCTACCGAAGCGACCAAACAGATCGGGGCGCTGGTGAAGACCATCCAGAGCGACACTCACGATGCGGTCGCGGCAATGGAAAGGAGCACTGTTGGGGTGGTGGAAGGCGCAAAACTTTCCGACATGGCCGGTCAGTCGCTGCGTGAAATTGAGCAAGTATCGAACGAGTTGGCGACGCTGATTAACAGCATTTCGGTGTCCACCCAGGTGCAGACCGACATGGCCGGCGAGGTGGCGAAAACCATGAAAAACATCCTGCAAATTGCCCAGCAGACTTCCGATGGCACCCGATTGACAGCCAATTCGGTCGCGCAGCTTGCCAGCCTGGCCAAAGACCTGAGAGGTTCGGTAGCGGGCTTCAAGTTGTAACTCAAAATCAGACCGCAGATATGACCAACAGCGCACAATTCGATCCCGGCACACTTGCCGCAGTGAAAGCGGAACTGGACGGCATGCTGGCCGAGATCAGCGCGCGGTTGGGGCAGTATCTTGATGAGCCTGTCAGCAATGCGGAGTCGCTGGAGGCAGCGCGTGGCGAACTGCACCGTCTGCTCGGGGCGTTAAAGGGAATCCGCCTGGACGGTGTGGTCGTGTTCTGCACTGAACTTGATACGGTGCTGGGCGAGCTCACGGTAAATCCGCAACAAGTTTCCACGATGCATCGCGATGTGTTGCGCCATGTGTTGTCCGCCATCGCGCACTACCTCGACGCGCTGGCCGATGGCGCGGATAACGCCACGCTACGGTTGTTCCCGCAATATCAGGAGCTGCAGCAGTTGCGCGGGCTGGAGATGGCATTTGAGCTGGATCTGTTCTATCCCAATCTTGGCGTGCAATTGCCGCAAGAGGTTCTGGATGCGTCTGCGGAGGATGGCGCGGCGGGTAGTGATGCGGCGCGTAGTGATACGACAGGGCGCATCAAGACATTGCGTAGCCAGTATCAACAGGGGCTGTTGCGCTGGATGCAGCAAAACGACACTCCCGCCGCACTCCAGTTGATGCAACAAGCCCTGGATGGGGTGATGCGCCACGTGCCACGGGATGGCGGACGCGCGTTCTGGTGGATAGCCGGCGGTTTGCTTGATTGTTTGAGACTGGACGGGCTTCCCCCGGAATTGAATGCGCGCAAATTGCTGGGCCGCATAGACCAGCAGATGCGCGCCGTTGCAGACGGCAATGCCGGCGATGTGCAGCTGGTTGTAAATGAGATGCTCTACCTGATCGGGCGCAGCCACACCGTGAGCGATTTGGTGGAAGCGATCAAGCAGGTTTATATGCTTGATTATTATCTGCCCGAACTGTCGGCATTGCCGCCCGGTGATGTGGCGCAGCGTTTGGCTCTCATGCGTGACCAGTTGCAGATTGCTGAAGAAAGCTGGGAGCGTTGCGCGCATGGCGACAGGGCGGCATCCGACAAGTTCATTGAATACGCGGAACTGCTTGCGCTGCAGAGCGAAAAGCTGGACCGCAACACCCTGCAGTATCTGACCAAAAAAATTAAAGTATTGTCGCCGTACGCCAGCGGGCCGGAGCATGCGCGACTCATCGGCATGGATATGGCGATGGCGCTGCTGCTGCTGGAAAGAGGTATCGAACATTACGGCGCTTTAGACAGCGGATTCCAGGGGCAGGCGCGCATTTTGTTTGATCGCATGCAGGCCATCGTGCACCAGCA
Organism: Gallionella sp.; assembly: GCA_023259035.1. Classification (GTDB taxonomy): domain Bacteria; phylum Pseudomonadota; class Gammaproteobacteria; order Burkholderiales; family Gallionellaceae; genus Gallionella. The sequence goes on along the minus strand of JAHFRA010000005.1, from coordinate 57,480 downwards.
ACCGGAAGATACGCGCCGGCTGGCAAAGCTGGTCGAATTGCATTGCCGGATGGAACGGGATGACGTGATGGTCACTCTGTCCAACGAAATGCTGGCGAATCTTCAGCGTGTCGAGCAAGGGCTGAATGCCTTCTTCAGCGATGCGGCCAAGCGCGACGAGTTGAACGGATTGATCCGGTTGCTGAGCCAGATACAAGGCGGTTTGTGCATTTCGTTTCTGGATCAGGCAGAGCAGTTGTTGGTATCCATTCAAGATAATGTCAGCCGTTTCGCGCAGGGGGACGAGATTCCCAATTCACAGGAAAGTCAGGCGCTATCCGATGCGCTGGGCGCACTGGAAAAGTTTCTGCAAGATTTGTCGCTTGGGCAGGCGGGAGATACTTCGGTATTGCAGGCGGCATTGGCCGAGATGGACAGCCTGCATCAAGCAACCACGCCGGTGGCCATTGTCACAGCCGAGAAACCCCGGATTCCCACTGAAGCGCAGCGTCCGTTGGGCGAAGACCAGGAAATGCTGGAGGTGTTTCTGGAAGAAGCTCAGGAAGTGTTACGCAGCATGCGCGACAATCTGGAACTTTGCCGATTACATCCCGACAGCCGCGATCCATTGGTGAATATAAGGCGCGGGTTCCACACGCTGAAGGGCAGCGGACGCATGGTCGGCTTAACCGATTTGGGGGAGGTTGCATGGTGCGTCGAGCGCGCGCTGAACAAGTGGTTGCTGGATAACCGGCGGGGCGCCCGGAGTCTGCTGAATTTTATCACCGGGGCGGCACAAAAATTTGCCGGTTGGGTGGATGCGCTCAATAATCATGGCGAAGTGAGCATCGAGGCGGGTGACCTGATTGCGGCCGCACAACAAATCGAGAGCGGCATCGTTCCGGAAGCCGCCGAACAGCCCGTTGCACCAATCGTCGAACAGCGTGTTGCGCCAGATATTAAGCCAACCGAACCCGTGCCCGTTGCTGAACAGCCCCCCCAGCTTGTTCAACCCGCTACCGGGCAGCCTGCTGTCGAGCTTGCCGAAGCGCAAGTGGTCATTGGTGACATATCGATCGCGCCGGCATTATTCAGGATCGCCAGCGAGGAAGCACGGCAGCAAGCAACTGTATTGCAGAGATGCTTTGCCACGTTCAGGGAATCGCAACCGAACGTGGCACAGTATGATTTCATGAGGGCCGCACATACGCTGGCCGGGGTGAATCGGACTTTGGGTTTTACGTCGGTTGTCGAATTGGCTCACGCACTGGAGGGTTGGCTGCAGGTGCGCATGGGTAAACCCTTTAACTTGAGTGGCGCACAGTCCGATTTGTTGCAGCACACCATGGATGCACTGGAAAGCATGGTGCAAAGTATTTGCACCATGCAACCCCCCGCGCAGCAGAGCGAACTGGCCAAGCAATTGCTCGCTGACAAAGATCTGCCGGGTGAGCAAAGCAAACCCGTTGCAACTGCTGTTGGGCCGGTTGCAGTTGAGCAGGCTGCAATTCTGGCTAAAGCGGACAAGCGGCAGGTTCGCGATGACGTAGACGAGCAATTGCTGCCAATCTTCCTGGAAGAGGCCGACGATCTGTGCCCGAAGATCGGTGCCGGATTGCGCGCGTGGCGCGAGCCGCCGCATGACGATCAGCAATTGCAGCTGCTCAAACGCCTGTTGCACACGCTGAAAGGCAGCGCGCGTATGGCTGGCGCAATGCGTATCGGCGAGTTGGCGCATGGCATGGAAGAGCGCATATTGGCTACCGCAAAAACGGATCAGCAGGCGGCGTTTTGGGATGCGCTGGACAGCGATTTCGACAGCATCGGCGGCAAGCTGGAAGACTTGCGCAGTGGCAAGATCAAGGAGGAGCAGCCATCCGATCTGCTGCTGCGCGCGAGCGACCAATCGGCAGGTATCGAGCGCCGGGCGGAGCGCATTTTGTCCGGCAATATGTTGCGCGTGCGTTCCGACGTGGTGGACCGGTTGGTGAACGAAGCCGGTGAAATCAGTGTCGCGCGTTCGCGCATGGAAACCGAATTGCGCGCTTTCAAGGAAGGCCTGCTTGAGCTGACCGGCAGCGTGGCGCGTTTGCGCAAGCAATTGCGTGAAGTGGAAATTCACGCGGAAAGCCAGATGCAGGCGCGTGTTTCGCTGGCCAGGGATAGTTCGGAACAGTTTGATCCGCTCGAGTTCGACCGGTTTACCCGGTTGCAGGAGTTGACGCGCTTCATGAACGAAAGTGTGCATGACGTGCAGACCGTGCAGCAGGCATTGCTGAAAAATATTGACGAGACGAGCGCGGCGATGTCGGTGCAGGCGCGGCTCAACCGCGAGTTGCAGCAAAGCCTGATGAACGTGCGCATGGTGCCATTCGCCAGCATCAGCGAACGGCTGTATCGCATTGTGCGGCAAACCGGCAAAGAGCTAAACAAACGCGCCAATCTCGAGTTGATCGGCACCGGTGTGGAGTTGGATCGCAGCGTGTTGGAAAAGATGGCTGCGCCATTCGAGCACTTGTTGCGCAATAGCATTGCGCACGGCATGGAGGACGCCAGCGTCCGCGCGCAGCTTGGCAAATCCCCGATCGGTGAAATTCGCCTCAATTTGCGGCATGAAAACAATGAAGTGGTATTCGAGCTCAGCGATGACGGAGCAGGCCTGAATTTTGCCGCATTGCGTGAAAAAGCCGAAGTCAGGGGATTGCTGCAACCGGGCGAAGTGGCAAGCGAAGATCAGTTGGCGCAACTGATATTTATTTCGGGCGTTTCGACTGCTGCCGAAGTGACGGAAGTGGCGGGGCGCGGTATCGGCATGGATGTGGTGCGCAGTGAAATTGCCGGACTGGGCGGACGCATTGACGTGAGTTCTAAAAAAGGGCTGGGTACAAGTTTCCTCATCCATCTGCCGCTCACGCTGGCCGTTACACAGGTGCTGATGATGCGCTCCGGTGATTCGACCTACGCGATTCCTTCCACCATGGTAGAGCAGGTGCGCCAGATGAAATCGGCAGATCTGGCGCAGCTTTATCGCGATCGCCAAATCGAGTGGCAAGGCAAAATCTATTCGTTCTATTACTTGCCGCACTTGCTGGGGGATGCCGATCGGATACCGGAAAGTATGCCGCACAATCCGGTATTGATGTTGCGTAGCGGCGAACAGCGGATCGCCTTGCATGTCGATGATCTGCAAGGCAACCATGAGGCAGTTGTGAAAAATATCGGCCCGCAACTGTCGCGGCTGCCGGGGATTGCCGGTGCGACTGTGCTGGGCAATGGTGCGGTGGTGTTGATTCTGAACCCGGCACAACTGGCGCAGCGCATCGGTACGGCAGTGCGCAAGGTCGACAAAGCTGTGCCGGAAGTGCTGCACACTCAACCGCTGATCATGGTGGTGGACGATTCGCTGACCGTGCGCAAGATCACCACTCGCCTGCTGACGCGCGCCGGATATCAGGTCGTTACCGCCAAGGATGGCGTGGATGCACTGGAACAACTCGGCGAGATCCATCCATCCGTGATGTTGCTGGATGTCGAAATGCCGCGTATGGACGGTTTCGAATTGACCAAACAGCTGCGCCGCGATGCCAAAACGCAGAGTCTGCCTATCATCATGATCACCTCGCGCACTGCGGACAAGCACCGCGACTACGCATTACAACTGGGTGTAAACGCTTACCTTGGCAAACCCTACCAGGAAGAGGCGCTGCTGCAACAAATTGCCGGGTTTGCCGCAGTGTCGGCATCTGCCAAGACTTCATAAGCCGGACGCGAAACTAAATGCAGGTTGGGTTATGCCCGGCTTGGCAAACGTAGCCCGCCTTACGCCGACTTCATTTGCTCGGAATCATCACCTTGAACAGGGCTTTCAATTGTGCGGTTAACCTCATAAAGCTACAATGTCGCCATGTCCAATTTCAACTTGACCCACCATTTCCTGATTGCCATGCCTGCCATGCAGGAGGGCTTTTTTGCCGGCACGCTAACCTATATATGCGAACACAACGAGAACGGCGCGTTGGGAATTGTCGTGAATCGTCCGATCAGCCTGACGCTGGCCGAGATGTTTAATCAAATTAATATCCCGCTGCACCAGCCAGAACTGGAGAAAATGCCGGTGCTTTTTGGCGGTCCGGTGCAGACCGAGCGCGGCTTCGTGTTGCACGATATGCAAGGGGAATGGCAGTCCACGCTGCGCATCAACGACAGGCTGGCACTGACCACATCCAAGGATATTCTCGAAGCGATGGGCGAAGGGCGGGGGCCGCGCAATGTGATTGTCACGCTGGGTTATGCCGGTTGGGATCAGGGGCAGTTGGAGCATGAGATGACCGAGAATATCTGGCTGTCCGTGCCAGCCTCAGAGCACATCCTTTTCGATCTGTCGCCCGAGGATCGGTTGCCCGCAGCGATGTCCTTGCTGGGAGTCAGCTATGCCTCGCTGGTGGAGGATGCCGGGCATGCCTGACGTCAGAGGACAGAAGACAGAGGACAGAGGACAGAAAAAACCGCGTAACGACAACACTCTGTCCTCTGTCAGCGCAGCATCTGTCCTCTGTCCTCTGGAAGGAACGCTTCTCGCATTCGATTTTGGCACCAAACGCATCGGCGTCGCCACAGGCAATACCTTGTTGCGCCGCGCCAGCCCGCTGACCACCATTGCCGACGAAAAAACCACTGCGCGCTTTGCTAAAATAGCGGCACTGCTCGACGAATGGCAGCCGTGCGCGCTGGTGGTCGGCCTGCCGTGCAACGACGATGGCACGCCGCACGAGCTGACCGCATTGTGCCGCCGCTTCGCCAACCGCCTCAAGGGGCGGTTTAATTTGCCGGTGATTCTGGTCGATGAACGTTATACTTCGCACTCGGCAAGCGCGCAGTTAGACGAACAGGGCATCCATGGCAGGAAACAAAAAGCCCTGATCGACCAATATGCAGCGCAGCAGATTTTGCAGGCGTATTTTGATGAACCCGCAGCGGGGCTGATCGTATGAAAAATCCGCAACTCAACAAGAACGGCGAACTCCAGCACCTGCTGACCACCGAGGGCTTGCCGGTCGCCATCGTGCGCGACATTCTCGACAAGACGGCTACCTTTCTCGATGTCGCCGAAGGGCGCGAGATCAAGAAAGTCCCGCTGCTGCACGGCAAGTCGGTGTTCAACGTATTCTTCGAAAACAGCACCCGCACCCGCACCACCTTCGAGATCGCCGCCAAGCGGCTGTCGGCGGATGTGGTCAACCTCAACATCGGCTCTTCCTCCACCAGCAAGGGCGAAACCCTGCTGGATACCGTGGACAACCTGTGCGCGATGCACGCCGACATGTTCGTGGTGCGCCACGCGCAAAGCGGCGCGGCGCATTTCATCGCCCGGCATGTCGCGCCGGATGTGCATGTCATCAATGCCGGCGACGGCCGCCATGCTCACCCCACGCAGGCGCTGCTCGACATGTTCACCATCCGCCACTACAAGAAGGAATTCCACAACCTGCGCGTCGCAATCGTCGGCGACGTGCTGCATTCGCGCGTCGCGCGTTCGCAAATCCACGCGCTGACCACGCTCGGCGTGCCGGAAGTGCGCGTCATCGCACCCAAGACCTTGCTGCCCACGATGGTGGAAAATCTCGGCGTACAGGTCTATCACGACATGACGCAGGGTTTGAAAGATGTCGACGTGGTGATGATGCTGCGCCTGCAGAACGAGCGCATGCAAGGCGCATTGCTGCCTTCGGCGCAGGAATATTTCAAGCACTACGGCCTGACGCAGGAGCGACTGGCGCTGGCGAGACAAGATGCCATCGTGATGCACCCGGGGCCGATGAACCGCGGCGTCGAGATCGACTCCAGCGTCGCGGACGGAGCGCACTCGGTCATCCTGCCGCAGGTCACGTTCGGCATCGCGGTGCGCATGGCAGTAATGAGCATGCTGGCGGGAGCAAAGGTATGAATATCCATATCAAGAACGGGCGCCTGATCGACCCGAAAAACAGGATCGACGCGCAGCAGGATGTGTTCATCGCCGAGCGGCGCATTGTCGCCATCGGTAAAGCGCCGCAGGGTTTCGTCGCGGAGCAGGTGATCGACGCCAGCGGGCTGGTCGTAATGCCGGGGCTGGTGGATGTCGCCGCGCGTTTGCGCGAGCCGGGCTACGAATACAAGGCCACGCTGGAATCCGAGATGACCGCTGCGGTGGCGGGCGGCGTGACCTCGTTATCCTGCCTGCCCGATACCGATCCTCCTCTGGACGAACCGGGCTTGGTGGAGATGCTCAAGCACCGCGCCCGCTCGCTGAACCAGGCGCGCGTGTTCCCGATCGGCGCCCTGACTTATGGCCTGAAAGGCGCGGAACTCACCGAGATGATCGAGCTGACGGAAGCGGGCTGCAAGGCGTTCAGCCAAGCCGATGCGCCGCTGACCGACACAAGGGTGCTGATGCGCGCCATGCAATACGCGGCGACCTTCGGCTACCGCGTCTGGCTGCGCCCGCAGGACAGCTTCCTCGCCAAAGACGGCGTGGCGCACGACGGCGAAGTCGCCACCCGCTTGGGTTTGCCGACTATCCCGGTCGTGGCCGAAACCATCGCGCTTGCGACCATGCTGCAACTGGCGCGCGCGACCGGCGCAATTCTGCACATCTGCCGCGTCTCCAGCGCGGCGGGCGTGGAAATGGTGCGCGCCGCCAAACGCGATGGCCTGGCGGTGACCTGCGATGTGTCGATGAACCATGTGCACCTGACCGAAATGGACATCGGATTTTTCGATGCCAATTGCCATCTGATTCCGCCGTTGCGCGGCCTGCGCGACCGGGAAGCGCTGCGCGCCGGGCTGCTGGACGGCACGATCGACGCGGTCTGCTCCGACCATTCCCCGGTAGACGACGATGCCAAGCAGTTGCCGTTTGCCGAAGCGGAAGCGGGCGCAACCGGCCTGGAGCTTCTGCTGCCGCTGGTGCTGAAATGGGCGGAACAGGACAAGGTGCCGCTGCTGGAGGCGCTGTCCCGCGTGACCATCAACCCCGCGCAACTGCTGGGGCAAAAAATGGGACACCTGTCGGTCGGCGCGCACGCCGACATCTGCGTGTTCGACCCGAAGACAGCCTGGAAAGTCGAACCTTCCGCACTGAAGAGCCAGGGCAAAAACACGCCGTTCAACGGCTACGAGATGCAAGGCCGGGTGTGTTATACGCTGCTCGATGGGCAGGTTGTCTATCAAGGTTAGCATCGTTTATTCATGAAACCGCATTGAATCATGCCCACCGTTCTACGTTTATTGAATTGGCGCTTCCACTTTTACTCCGACGAAGGAAGGGAGCCGCCGCACATCCATGTAGACACAGGAGATGGTGAGTGCAAATATTGGCTTGAACCAATACGATTAGCGAGGAGCCGCAACATCAACCCCACCGAGTTACGCCGAATTGAAGTGGTTGTTTTCGAGCGTCAGCAATTCTTCAAGGAGAAATGGCATGAATTCTTCCAACACTGAACTAGAGTATTGCGCCACCCGGGTTTGGATATCGGGCCGGGTTGTATTTATCGAACTCACGGATGGTCGGCAAATCGGCTTCCCCGCCGCACGCTTCAAGTTGCTATGCAATGCAAGCGACGAACAGCTCAAGCAAGCTATCCTGCGAGCAAACGGCACAGCACTGCGCTGGGAGGAATTGGACGAGGACATTTCAGTGAGCGGAATCGTCCAGGGTTACTTCCAACTTCCCCTGCCGCTGGCCGCGTAAGGGAACACTGCGCCGAAGGCATTAATTGCCCAAAAGTGCTGCAAAGTGCAACTATAAACCAGAGGATGTCATGGCAACCGTAAATGTGCGCAAACAAGGCGGTGTTGCCAACAAACGCCGCTATTTCCTCTCCGATCTGTTGCATGGTGTCACCCCCGCAAAGCTTGCCAAGCTCAATGCCGAAACGGCCCGGGCGCGGGAAGGCAAACCGGTAGGGCGCGAGATCGCATGATCCGCCGCCGCGTTCCACAGCAGGGCGATGTCTATTGGGTGAATCCCAATCTGGCGGTTGCGGGACGCGAATCGTCGCGCGCGTGGTGAGTGTGATTGACCCGGTGCGGGAGTGATTCGCACCTTTTCCTTGACACTTTGCCGCACTCTGTCCGCGCTTAAAAAGAAATATGACACCCAGCCCAAGACTATTTTCGATGCCGTTTGCGAACTCATGATCCCGATGGAACCCACAAGAAGAAGTGACCATTGGTTGCGCGCCATGTGAGAAAAAGTGATGCCATCCATTTTGATTACTTCTGTCGCGGGTTTTTAGAATTGTCCGGTTCTGTAGCACATGAATTGTCCGCTTTTTCTGCCTTGTTTGGGAAGCGGTGTAGGGCGTAGCCCGGAGCCGATTCCCAAACAAGGCGGCGCGCTTGGCGGACGGTTCAAGCGGCCAGTTTCAAGTTCTGTGCGAGCATCTTCCCTTCGTGGTTGTAGTCGGCCAATTTGCGCGGCCCATGGAACACGGCAAGATTGCCATCGGCGTAGCAATGCACCCGCACTCTGGCTTTGACGTAATGGCAGCGATGGCGATCTGCCGGAATCTGCAAGATCAGTTTCTCGAAGCGGACACAGTTGTCATGGCCTACCGTGCGTTCGTGCTGTTCGCACAGGATGTCACCCAGGTCACCCCCGATCCATGGCACGAAGGCCGAACCTTCTTCCGGCGCAGGGCAGGCGAACTCGGCGTTGAATGCCGGCATATAGACCTCCCGCAAGTAGCGGTTGGCTGCCTCCATGTCGGTGATGCCAGCTGCGGCCAGCTCAAGCGGCAAACGTCCTTGATGGGTGCCGAAAGCGCGTTCCGATCTTCCCCGCGCTTCCGGCGAGTAAGCCGCGATCATCTCGATGCCCAGATGCCGCAGAGCGCGACCAAACTGGGTAGGGTTGTCGCGGTCCACCTTGCCACCCGCATCGGGGGTGTGCCAGTAGTGGCTGCCACGGTCGCTGTAGAACGAACTGAACAGGCCGTGCGCTTCGATCACATCTCGCACGCCCCGGAAGCTGCTCGCCGTGCCTTCCTCTTCGACAAAGAACATCGAGTAGTGCCAGTTGGTGGCATCATCCATCGTGACGATCAAATCCCACTTCTGCCCGGCAACCCATTCGTGGGTGCTGCCGTCCTGATGGATCATCATGCCGGGCAGAGCGGAGCGTTCACGCCGTTTCCTGTGCGCACCGCGTTTCTTTGCCTTGGGCACCAGATCCGCTTCCTGCAGACGCTTCTTGACCCACGTGTAGCTGCGTGCGCCACCCGTGCGCTTGTACCAGCTATGGAAGTGTTTGACGTTCCAGCCCAGATACTGGCGCCGATACTCGTCGGTCATCGCCACCACTTCATCCACCGGCGCCTGACGGTTCGACGCTTGTTCCAGCCGCCGATCAATCAGGCCATCCAAGCCGTCTGCTTCATAGCGCCCCAGGTAGCGGCGGAAACTGCGCTCGCAAACCCCCAGTATCCGCGCCGCTTCGGCTTGCGTCAGCCGCCCTGCATTCCATCCTTCATACGCTTCCTCGAATCTCATCTTCCGTATCTCCTGTAGCACTTTTGTCGGCTTCATATCGCCCTCCCTGGGCAATAGGACAACCGGACAGATTGCGTGCTACAAAACCGGACAGATCAAAAGCTCGCGACACCATTTTGATTACTTCTTGACTAAAGACATGGCCGGTGGCTTAATTGGCTCCGTAATATGAGCCAATTAAGGAGCTATATAATGGCAATGGAAACGATACTGTCCGACCTGACGGTAAGCATGACGGAATTCAAGAAGAATCCCAACGGGGCGCTCAGGGAATCGGGCGGACAGACGGTAGCCGTGCTCAGCCACAACAAGCCCGCGTTCTACATGGTGCCGCCCGACCGTTACGAAGCCATGCTGGAAGAGATCGACGATCTGCACCTCGTGCGCCTGGTAAAAGAACGCCTCAAACAAAAAGACCGCGCCATCGGGGTAACACTGGATGACCTCTAAGCAGGCCGGACGCAAACCCGCCACGAAATACAGCCTCAAATTTGTGCCGGATGCATGGCGCGAATGGCAGGCGCTGGATGGATCAATCAAACAGGCTCTCAAACCGCTGCTGGCAAAACGCCTGCAAGCCCCGCATGTACCCGGCGCGCTCCTGCACCGGGAATTGGCGGGCTGTTACAAAATCAAACTGCTCAGGCAAGGCTGCCGTTTGGTTTACGCGGTTGAAGACGGCGAATTGGTCGTGCTGGTGTTGTCAGTCGGCAAGCGTGAAGACAACACCGTATATCTGGCGGCAGCTAAGCGTGTTAAATAATCAGAATGAATTTAGTTCCATGATCCCGCTGGGGCCCAGGAAGAAGCGCCCCATCGGTTTCGCGCCGTGGGAGGAGAAATGATGCCGATCCTTTTTGTGGGTTGTAAATCGAAGCGGCATTTCTACCCACGGCAATTCAATACGCACCGGAAGGTGCCGACGCAAACAAAAATACACACTTCACTTGATAGTCTCTAAACCTATGAAACGTGCGTATTACGCAGCAACCATAGATTGCTTTGTTCAATCCTCTACCGAGCAGATACTTGGCAGCCTCACATTAGGTAACGATTTTGCGTTAATTCAAACTCAGCGCGATGCATGGGCCGCTCAAATTGAAATTTTACGCACCACGCTTTCATCTCATACCGGCTCAGTTTATTTCGAATATTCCATTCCTCGCATGGGGCGCCGAATAGATGTGGTGGCAGTGATTGGTGCAGTCATTTTTGTCATGGAATTCAAGGTCGGTGAGACAGAATTTAGTGTGTATGCCATCGATCAAGTATTTGATTACGCGTTGGACTTGAAGAATTTTCATGAATCCAGCCATGAACAATTTATTGCTCCTGTTTTAGTTGCAACAAAAGTGACTAACGCAACGCCACTTATCGCAACCACCCACCAGAACGACCGTCTGCTTTTTCCTATCAAAACGGATGTTGATCAGCTCAGTAATGTGATTGAACAGGTGCTTAAATTTGTTGATGGCAGCGATATTGACGTGGCTGAATGGGAATGCGGACGTTATTGCCCTACGCCCACAATCATTGAGGCAGCGATGGCGCTTTACAATAACCATTCAGTTGCAGAAATCACCCGCAGCGATGCTGGCGCTACGAATCTCACACTAACATCTAACGCAATTTCTGAAATCATCAGGCAATCAAAAGCGCAGTCGCACAAGTCAATCTGTTTGGTGACCGGTGTTCCGGGCGCGGGCAAAACACTGGTGGGCTTGGATGTGGCCACGCAACATATCAACGCAGACGATCAATTGTATAGCGTGTATTTATCAGGCAATGGCCCGCTAGTTAAGATTCTCTGTGAAGCACTAGCCCGAGATCGAGTTCGACGCGCGGCTGAAAGTGGCGAAAAAGTAAAAATTGGAGTGGCGCGCAGTGATGTTAAAACCTTCATTCAAAACGTGCATCATTTTCGGGATGATTGTCTGATTGATACCTCCGCGCCTCCCGTAGAGCATGTGGCTATTTTCGATGAGGCGCAGCGTGCATGGAATCAAGAACAAACGTCGTCATTTATGGCTCGCAAGAAAAACACGCCCAACTTTAACCAATCTGAACCAGAATTTTTAATTTCCTGCATGGATCGACACCCAGATTGGGCAGTGATCGTTTGTTTGGTTGGTGGTGGGCAAGAAATTAATACGGGTGAGGCTGGTATTGGCGAGTGGATTGAGTCCATTAGCCGCTCTTTTCCTGATTGGCATATTTACATTTCATCACGGTTGACCGATTCCGAATATAGCGCCACAGAAACATTGGCCACGCTTCGCGCTCGCCAGCATGTGAGCTATCAAGATGAGTTGCATCTGGCGGTGTCAATGCACTCATTTCGAGCAGAAGATGTTTCACTCTTAGTTAAACAACTGCTTGATCTCGATATAGAGGCTGCACGTGAAACACATATCCGTGTGAAGAGCCAATACCCTATCGTCATCACTCGCAATCTAGACGCCGCTAAACAATGGTTAAAGCGCCAAGCTCGTGGCTCTGAACGCTACGGCATTGTTGTGTCGTCGCAAGCTGAAAGGCTTAAGCCCTACGCAATTGATGTGAAGTCGCCGATGGATCCTGTGCATTGGTTTTTGGATGGCAAGGAAGACGTGCGTTCATCCTACTATTTGGAAGATGTTGCCACCGAATTTCACGTTCAGGGTTTGGAGCTCGATTGGGCGTGTGTGACGTGGGATGCTGATTTTCGATACATCGCCAAGGAATGGCACCATCATTCATTTTGTGGAGATAAATGGAACAAAATAAACAAGGTAGAGCGCAAGCAATATTTGAAAAATGCGTACCGCGTTTTGTTGACCCGAGCACGTCAAGGAATGGTTCTGGTCGTACCTGAAGGTGATGCCGAAGATGCAACGCGTCACGCTTCGTTTTACGATGGAACATACAACTACCTTAAAGAAATTGGCTTTGCCGAAATCTAAGGGCGAGTTTAATTTCAGAATTGGCCACTGAAAAGGCGTATTTTCAACTGGTACGATTTGTTACCAGTTGACCCGTCACGGCTCGCACCTACCTGTTGCATATAACGCTGATCATTGGCGGTTTTCCTCGGGTTTGCTTGACGATTATCGGAGACTTTAGCGGAAGTTTCGTTTTTTGACAGTCGCGCATCGACCGGCACGAGCTGGGCTATTGCCAGAACCTTTCATAGTAAAATGTGACCGTCAGATTTTCCACTGCAGTATTTATTTCCACTCATCCATGAACCCATTACTCGATTTCTCCGGTCTGCCGCGCTTTGCGGAGATCAAACCCGAACATGTCGCACCGGCGATTGAACAATTGCTGGCGGAGAACCGCGCGCTGATCGCGCGGCTGTTGAGCGACAGCGTGCCGCCGACTTGGCAGGATTTCATCGTGCCGATGGAAAATGCCAACGAACGGCTGTCGCGCGCTTGGGGGCCGGTCGGGCATTTGAACGCGGTGATGAATTCTCCCGAGTTGCGCGAGGTGTATAACGCCACGCTGCCGAAGATCACCCAGTATTACGCCGAGCTTGGACAGAACCTCGCGCTGTTCGATAAATTCAAGGCATTGCACGACAGCACTGAATTCGCCGGTTTGAGCGCGGCGCGCAAGAAGATCGTCGAGAACGAGCTGCGTGATTTCCGCCTCGGCGGCGCGGAGCTACCGGAAGACAAGAAGAAGCGCTATCTGAGAATCCAGGAACGCTTGGCGGAATTATCGTCGCGCTTTTCCGACAACCTGCTCGATGCGACCAACGACTACACGCTGGTGATCGAGGATAAAAACGAATTGAGCGGCTTGCCGGATGATGTGCTGCAGGCGGCGCAGGAGGCGGCACAGGCGACACAAAATGCCAACCCGATTTCGAAGGTCAAGCAAGGCGGCGACGAGCGAACGACGCAGGCAGTGCAACAAGCACGACCAGGAGTGAGCGAGGAAGCCAACGCAGCTTCACCGATGAAATCGGGTTGGCTGTTCACGCTGAAAGCGCCGTCCTATATGCCGCTGATGCAATTCGCCGACAACCGCGCGTTGCGCGAAAAAATGTATCGCGCCTATGGCACGCGCGCCAGCGAATTCGGCAAGCCTGACTGGGACAACACCGCGCTGATGGATGAGATCGTCCGGCTGCGCGGCGAAGAAGCCAGCCTGCTGGGCTTCGCCAATTTCGGCGAGCTGTCGCTGGCGACCAAGATGGCGGAGTCGCCGCAACAGGTGGCGGAGTTCATGCGCGAGCTGGCGCAGCGCGCGCGGCCTTTCGCCGAAAAAGATTTATCCGAGCTGCGCGAATTCGCGCGCGCCGAACTGGGATTGCAGGAATTGCAATCGTGGGATGTGGGCTATGCCAGCGAAAAACTGCGCGAGAAGCGCTATGCCTTTTCCGAGCAGGAAGTGAAGCAGTATTTCCCCGAGGATGCGGTGCTGCCCGGCATGTTCAGGCTGGTCGAGACGCTATATGGCTTGCAAATCAAGGCAGCCAGCGCCCCTCTATGGCATGACGACGTGCGCTTCTTCGACATCCGCGACGCGCAGGGGCAACTGGTCGGCCAGTTCTATCTCGATATGTACGCGCGCAACAGCAAGCGCGGCGGGGCGTGGATGGATGACGTGATCACGCGCCGCCGCCTTGCGCCTGATACACCGACAACTCGGGGCATACAGACACCGGTCGCCTACCTGAACTGCAATTTCTCGCCGCCGGTTGGGGGCGCGGCTGCGAGCAGTGAGCAGGGTTCCCGCTTGCGGGATGTGAACGTCCGCGAGTCTGCCGCTGAGCCTGCTGCTGTACATGGTGATGCTATCACCTCGCTTTCTGGCAGGCGACCGGCAGTGTTCACCCACGACGAAGTGATCACGCTGTTTCACGAATTTGGCCACGGCCTGCACCACCTGCTGACCGAAGTGGAAGACCTCGCCGTGTCCGGCATCAACGGCGTGGAATGGGATGCGGTGGAGCTACCCAGCCAGTTCATGGAAAACTTCTGCTGGGAATGGGACGTGCTGCACGGCATGACGCGCCATGTCGACAGCGGAGAACCGTTGCCGCGCGCACTGTTCGACAAGATGCTCGCCGCGAAGAATTTTCAAAGCGGTTTGCAGACGCTACGCCAGATCGAATTTTCGCTGTTCGACATGCTGATGCACAGCAACTTCGAGGCGGGCGGCGCGAAATCTATCCTGCAACTGCTCGACGAAGTGCGCGCCGAAGTGGCGGTGCTGATCCCACCCGCATTCCAGCGCTTTCCGCACAGCTTTTCGCACATCTTTGCCGGCGGCTATGCGGCGGGTTATTACAGCTACAAATGGGCGGAAGTGCTGTCCGCAGACGCGTACAGCCTGTTCGAGGAACACGGTGTGCTAAACCCGGATGTCGGCGCGCGCTTCCGCAGCGAGATACTGGCGATGGGCGGCAGCCGCGGTGCGATGGACTCGTTCAGCGCGTTTCGCGGGCGCGAGCCGAGCATCGACGCATTGTTGCGGCATAATGGTTTACTGTAAAAACTTGTTTTCAGGAGCGTGAAGGTAAAGTAATCTGTAAGCTGGGTTTTGTTCGACAACCCTTATCCGGCGGTGGAGTCCGCCCACCACAAATCAGCAAGGAGGCAAAATGAAACGCATCGTTTTGTTGTTGGGTTGTCTGGTGTTGGTGCTATCAGATACTCAAGCAGGCGAACTTTACCGTTGGGTAGACGCGAAGGGCGATGTGCATTACGGTGACGTCCCTTCGGTAGATGCGACGCAAATCGAAGTCAGGAAGTTTTCCGATGTTGCAGCGCCGAGTGAGGATCTGCCCTATGAAACGCGCCGCGCGCAGCAGAATTTTCCGGTTGTGCTTTACGTCGCGGACAACTGCATCGAACCTTGCAATCTGGCACGCAATCTGCTGAGCAAGCGCGGCATTCCATTCAGCGAAAACATGTTACTGACCAAAGAAGACATCGATGCCTTCAAAGCGCTTTCCGGCGGCGACAGCGCGCCAACACTTGCGGTGGGCAAGACTTTTCTGAAAGGGTTCCTGGCCGAACAGTGGCATAGTGAGCTCGACATCGCCGGTTATCCGAAAACCGCACCATATCGCGCACCCGGCAGACTTCCCGCGTCCGCGCCTGCCGCCGCAAGCCAAGCAACTCCGGCCAATCCTGCCGCACAGTGAAGGCCTCCAAGCCGGACGAGCGGAACCGGGAATGGGAAACGGGCCTTCTCGTGGGTTGGGCAGTGTGCAACCAAGAATGTTGCGGTAGCGTGCGCTATGCGCACGTGTTTCGGGTTGTGTTGTCGTGCGCATAGCGCACGCTACGCGCTAAGCCGGACGAGCTGGAACCGGGAAGTTGCCCTTTCGCAGGTTGGACACGCCACGCTTTGCACAACCCATGCAATTGTCAAATTGTTGCGTGACCGGTTGAATGATTTTGCCGGACACCTATAGCTGTGGAGTTGCTTTTCAGCAGCGTCTCGAATTCCTCGGCGGGTATAGGCTTGGAGTAGAAGTACCCCTGTGCATAGTCGCATCCGGCGGCGGTTAACAGGTCGCGCTGTTCCGCTGATTCCACTCCTTCGGCGATCACTTTTATATTGAGCTTGTGTGCCATGACGATAATCGCCTCGCACAAGGCCTCGTCGTTATCGTCGGTTACCATGTCGCGCACGAAAGAGCGGTCGATCTTCAGATAATCAATATGGAACTTCTTGAGATAGGATAACGACGAATAACCGGTGCCGAAATCGTCCATGGAAACCTGAATGCCGGTTTTACGCAGCGTGGCTAGTGCGCCGGTAATCGATACGTTCGAATCCAGCAGCAATCCCTCGGTAATCTCGACGACGATACCCTCTCCCGGCAAGTCGATTTCCCTCAGGTAAGAGAGCCATGCGGTGTGATCTTCGCCGTCTTTGTAGAACTGTATCGGCGACTTGTTTACGCTGACCTGAAATGCGCTGTTGTGCAGCGTTCTCCAGCGCTTGGTCCAGCGCGCCGATTCTTGAAATACCCAGTCGCCAATTTCCAGGATGAGTCCGGTTTCCTCGGCCAGCGGGATGAATTGGATAGGGCTGACCAAGCCGCGCTCGGGGTGTTGCCAGCGAATCAGCGCTTCCGCCTTGTTGATGCCGCCGGTAGACAGGTCCACGATAGGCTGGAAATAAACCACGAACTGGTCGGCGGGCAGTGCGCCGCGCAAATCATTGATCAAGCGCAACCGTGTCTGTGCCGCCTCCTGCAGGTCGTGGGTGAAATAACTGTGGCGGTTGCGCCCCTGGCTCTTGGCAACATACATCGCCTGGTCGGCGTTTTTGAACATGGCCGCTATGTCGTTTCCATCGTTTGGGTACAGTGTGATGCCGATGCTGGCCGATACATGGGCCACCTCATCTCTCAATTGGAAGGGTGTGGCGAGCTTCTGGATGATGTTCAGAGCGACCCGCTCGACACTGCCGACATCGTCGAGTTCCGCCAACAGCACGGTGAACTCATCTCCGCCCAGACGGGCCACAATGTCGGTCGCGCGTATGCAGTCACTGATGCGGTTGGATGCTTCCACGAGCAGGATGTCGCCTATATCGTGCCCCAGCGTATCGTTGACTTCCTTGAAGTGGTCGAGGTCGATGAACATCAGCGCAACCGGCAGTCCGCTGCGGTTGGATTTTTTGATTTCCTGTTCCAGGCGTTCGCGGAACATGCGGCGGTTGGGCAGGCCGGTCAAGGTATCGAAGTTGGCTTGTCTCCAGATCACCTCTTCGGTTTTCCTCTTGTCGGTGACGTCCTCCTTGACGGCGACAAAATTGGCAATGATCCCATGATCGTCCCTGACGGGAGAGATGGAAACCTGTTCGATAAATAATTCGCCATCTTTCCTTTTGTTGTACATCTCACCCTGCCATTCATTTCCCGCCAATATGGTTTTCCAAAGCTGCGCGTAGAAATCTCTGCTCTGCTTGCCGGATTTGAGTATTCGCGGATTCTGGCCGATGGCTTCCTCAAAAGAGTATCCGGTGATGAAGGTAAATTTCTTGTTGACGTACTCGATGGTGCCGTTCCGGTCGGTAATGACCACTGTGGCAGGACTGTTTTCAATGGCACGGAAAAGCAGCAGCAATTTTTTCTGGGCTTCAACGCGCTCGCTGATATCCTGAACAATGGCTATGCCGTAGATGAATTTTCCGTTTTCGTCCCGCATGGAGGAAACGGTGAGGTCGCCATGCAATATGCTGCTATCCTTGCAGATAAATTTTTTCTCCATATTGAAGAAATCAACTTCGCCCGCCCGCAGTTTTTTTGACCACGCCAAATTCGTCTCGATATCGTCGGGATGGGTTATCTCCCTGAAATCGTGTGCCAGCAATTCCTGCTCGGAGTAGCCGGTCATTTCGCAGAATGCACGGTTGACCTTCAGGTACTTGTAATCCGGGCCGAGCAGAGTCATCCCCACTTTGGAGTAATCGAAAATAGACCGGAATCTCGCCTCACTTGAACGCAGCGCCTGCTCTGCCTGTTGGCGATCAGCCAGCTCCTGTTTTATCGTCAGGGAGGCTTGCTGGGCACGGGTGCGGCCACGCACCAGCATCCCGACGAACAGCGAAAAAAACAGGCTGGCGCCGATACCGATAATGGCAATGTTGACGGGTTTTGATGAGTCGATTCTTGCCTCGAAGCTGGGTAGCGAGTGAACCGATAACGTCCAAGTATGGTCGGCGTCCATGATTGGCTGGGTTTTTCTGAAGGCGGGATATAAGTGGAGGGTTACGCGGTCGGAATCGTATATCGCCGTCTTATCCGACACTTCCTTTCCGTCATAAAGTTCAATATCGACATCTTTGGCGCCCTCGCCGAGAATGCCCTGCATCAGGTCACCCACGCGGAACACCGAACATAACCAGCCAACAATGTTGGCGCGGCGTTCGTCAACAGTGCCATGCGGAGCATCGTGTTTATAGATGGGCAGGAACATCACGAAGCCGGCCTGTCTGTCTTTATCGGTTTCAAACAGCAGGGTTATCTTGCCGGAAATGGTGGCGTTGCCGGAATCGCGCGCTTGTTCCATGGCGAGGTGGCGCATTCCCGGCTGCTCTCCTGGCCGTGGATACTCCAGGTCGGAGAGCATGTCGTAACCGAAGACCTGCACGTTGCGCTCGTCATACGGTTCGACGTAGGCGACGGGGGCGTAAATGTCGCGCTGGCCATCGGGCCAGATGGTGTAGGCGGGCAAGCCTTCCTTGCGAACAGCGGCGATGTGCCGGTCTTTTTCGGTCTGCGGCACGAGCGGCACAAAGCGGATACCCTGAATGCCGGGATAGTATTCCTTCAGCTGCAGGCGGGCGACATAGTCACGGAATTCGTTGCGGCTAACGACGCTGGAATGTGCGAACAGGCCATCTACTCCGCGCATCACCTGCTTGTAGGTAGCCATGCGTTTGACGAAATCGGCGGCGACATCCCGCACCCTGAAATCGAACTGGGTTTGCAGTGCCTGCAAGGCATTCTGCTGCGCGCTTTTCCAAGACAGGTAGGTGATCGACAGGCAAGCTACAAGCACCAGCCAAGGCAACAATTGGGAACGCGACCAACCTCCCACATGCTTGCGGCGCAACAGGTTTGCGGGCAGTAAGGTTTGGTCGGTAGTCACGTTTATTGGAAGGTATCCACAGTAATGCTACTTTTGGAAATGCCATGCGAGACTAAACGCAAACCCCAATTAAATCCTCGCGCCACGGCAATCAGCCAGTGTCCGGCATCATACAATATTTGCGCGGGATGCATTAGCTATTAGCTTTGCGGCAATAACAATAAACAAACTGCTGAACTGTGCCGGACGGAGTGTGGTGCGCTTTCTTTTCGTGCTCGACCAGCAGGAACGCATCCCCAAATTCGGCGTGCAGACTTTCAGGTTGGTATCGCATCACCGGCAAGCCACTGCATTTTTCCGGTCCATCTTCGGCAAAGGTGGCAATAATCACATGCCCGCCCGGTCTAACCGAATGCATGACACGTTCAACATAAGCATGGCGGTCAGCCGAATCAGTCAAAAAATGGAATACCGCGCGATCATGCCAAATGTCAAATCGATAAACAGGGAAGTCTGCGCGAGTAATGTCGCCTTCCACCCACCGGACCCTATCCGCATATTTCCCCAAGCGTTGCTTTGCGACGGCAAGAGCCGCAGATGACAAGTCAATTACTGTAAGGTCGGTATAGCCGTCCGCCACAAGATCATCCACCAGTCTGGCGGCCCCGCCGCCCACATCAATAATGGCGGCATCTTTGCCCAGTCCCGTATTGTGAATCAAGCGTAGCGATTGATCGTCATGCTCCTGAAACCAGCTAACAGAGTCAGATGCTTTGGTGGAATATACCTGCTCCCAATGTTGCTTGCGATCCATGACAAAGTCTCCAAATCAGCCGTGCTTTTCGTCGCACCGGGTGACTATGGTATCCGTGTTTCAAGAAATACAGAATGCCTTTAGCAAGCAAAGTTCCATCTAAATAGCTACTCGAAAACGATTGTTCAGCAGCACGCATAATAACGGCGCACTGAAGCAAAAGCTTCGTAGCTTTTTCATTAGCCTGCAACACCCATGATCTCGCGGTTCGGGCAGTTTTCCGCTTACCAATCGTATAGAATGTCCAAGTGGTCGCTCTATCGTGTGTAGCCAGATGAAATAACCCAGATCCGGCAGTTGCCGCACTGCTCACCATTGTGTTCTGCGACTTCCTGATTTGCTGCCCGACGCTTGTCCAGATAAAACATGATGCGATCGATATGTTCACATAGGTAAAGGTAAAAATGTTTTTTTAAGCAACATTCGGATCAAGCTTAAGCAAAAAAACGACGCAATGCCTACTTTCAAATCCGCATTCTCAAATACCTGGATTAAGCATTTTGCTATCGCCGCGCTCTACGCGTCGTTGCTTTATTTGGGCGATTCTTTGTTCGCGAGCAATGCCATTGTCGGGCATTTTGAGCCGGCGAGCGGATTGGCATTGGCCGTGCTGCTGATTGGCGGAAAACAATATGGCTTGAGCATATTCCTCGGCGCAGTTCTGGCTCATACAATCCAGGGCAACTCTTTATTGGAAACCGTCATCGTCGCATCGGGAGATACACTGCAGGCACTTTGTGGCGTTTGGTTGCTGAGCCGCGAAAGCAGGTTTGATTTGCGTATCCAATTGTTGCATGACTACTTTCGGTTGGTCTTGTTGGGCGGGTTTGCCAGCGTCTTGATTGGCTCATTGGCCGTGCATCTTGCATTGCTGGTTTCCGGATTGCTCTCCCCGGCAGGTTATTTTGATAGCCTGCTTCACTGGTGGATGACCGATACACTTGGAATCATTCTGGTTGCCCCCATGGTGCTGGTCTGGTGGCAGACAAAAATCAATTGGCGCGAAACGAAAAAGATTGCCGAAGCATGCTGGCTGCTTGGCTTGGTGATTCTGGTCGGCCAAATAACTTTTCTCGGCTGGCAGCAGGATATTATCGGGTCGGCAGCCAAAGGCTACTGGATGTTCCTGTTTATTCCCTGGGTAGCAATGTTGCTTGGAGTCCGTGGAACAACGATCATTTTGCTCGTGGTGGCAATCCAGGCGCTCTTTGGCGCAATGAATGGCACTGGCTACTTTGCCAATGATATTGCCGCATCCAATTTGGTCAATTTCTGGTTTTACATATTGATTCTGTCCATGATCGGGATGTCTTTGGCTACCTATATTCATGAAATAAAGCAGGCGAAATTTGACGTAGCTCACCGCGATACGCTGATACGCGAAATCCATCACCGCATCAAGAACAATCTGCAAGGCATTTCCGGTCTGCTGCGCCAGCTTGCGGATAACCATCCGGAAATCGTGGAACCGATCAATCAAACCATCAGCCAGGTGCAGAGCATCGCGATAATCCACGGCCTGCAAGAGGGCTTCTCGGCGGGCGATATGCAGTTGCGTAAACTGGCTGAAGCAGTGGCAGCCGGGGTCGGTTCGCTGTGGCAAATGCCTGTCGCTGTAGAAATCCCTCCAGACTGGGTGCCGTGCACCATTGATGAAGCGGAAGCTGTGCCTTTGGCGTTGATCTTTAACGAGCTGCTCTCGAATGCCATCAAGCACGGCGGTCGGCTTGGGCAGATCAAGATTGTGCTCGGATATGGGCAGCGTCCTGATTCCTTTCAGCTTGCTATTCACAATACCGGTCAATTGCCGCCCGATTTCAATTTCGAGAGCAATACCGGCACTGGACTGCAGTTGGTAAAATCGCTAATGCCAAGAGCGGGCGCCAGCCTGTCCTGGCAGCAACGGGACAATACAGTGATTACCCAGATGGAAATCAAACCACCCGTCATTACCTTGGGATCGGAACCATGAATGCCAACGCCGCTCCTGGAAGCAGAATATTATTGGTTGATGATGACCGCCTGGTGTTGTCAACTCTCTCACATGGATTGACCGGAGCGGGCTATGGCGTCAGCACCGCAGAATCGGTGGACGATGCGGAAGCCGTTCTGGCGAGCGGAGAGCGGCCTGATCTGGTCATCCTCGATGTCAACATGCCCGGCAGGAGCGGATTGGAGCTGGTGGAACGGCTGCAATCGTTCGATCATATCCCTTTCATGCTGCTGACCGCCTACAGCGACCAGGAGATCGTTGATCGGGCAACCGTATGTGGCGCGCTGGGTTACCTGGTGAAGCCGGTCGATACACCACAACTGTTGCCGGCCATCAAAGCTGCCTTGGCCCGTGCCAAAGAAATCCAAAGTTTGAAAAAAACCGGGAGGCAGTTGCAAGGAGCACTCGACAGTGAACGTGAAATCAGTATCGCCATCGGCATCACCATGGTGCAATATCATGTTGGGCGCAAGGCTGCTTTTGAGCTGTTGCGCAAAACCGCTCGCAGCCAGAATCGCAAACTGGCGGAGCTTGCGGCGGATGTGGTTATGGCGAGTGAGACTCTGAACCTTGGAGCTTAGCGAAGATTTTTCTTGATTTTTGGAGCTGCGAGCAGTATGTTGCGAAGAACTCGGTTTGCCCCTGACCCCGGCATCGAGTTCATGAGATCCAGAACACGTCTCTAAATTTTTCCCGCAATGGCTTATCCCATGCAACGGGAATTATGAAGAATGCAAAAAAGCAGGAGGCGCGTATGTTCTGGGGGCTTGCAACTTGTTTTCGCAATCGGCGGACGTTCGTGTCGATTGATCGGTCTGTGAAGTCGTGCTGTCTGATGACAGACTCCGGCACACGTCATTCGGTGGCATCAACACGAAAGCCATCGGTCAAAAAAATATCTTGTTTTAAGCCACCCTTAGCCGCGAATGTAATCTCGCCGCCGTACCCGACGCCTGCCGATATGCAAGGCTCGGCTGCATGGAGTTTCCGCAATACACACCGACAAGGAGAGCACTATGAAAATGCAAAAAGGCTTCAGCCTGATTGAATTGATGATTGTCGTGGTGATTATCGGAGTTATAGCGGCGATTGCCCTGCCAAGCTACCGGAGTTATGTCGTCAAGGGTAATCGCGCCGCTGCACAGGCTTTTATGGTGGAAGTGGCAAACCGTCAGAAGCAATATCAGCTCGACGCGCGCTCCTACGCACTTGATCTGACTACACTTGGAATGACGGTTCCCGCCGACGTCAGCAAGCATTACGCGGCCTGTTGCGGAATCGTGGTGGTGGCAGTACCGCCGTCTTTCACCATTACCGCCATCCCGACCAGTTCCACGCAGAGCGGTGACGGCACATTGGCCTTGTCGAGTGACGGCACCAAAACACCCGCCGCCAAGTGGTAAAAAAACCATGAAAAGCTTGCGTCCGACCGAGTCTGGTTTCACCCTCGCCGAACTGTTGGTGGTTGTGGCGGTGATGGGCATTCTGGCGGCCATTGCCGTGCCAAGCTTCCGGTCGTTGAGTCAAGCCCAGCAGGTAAAAAATGCAAGTTTCGAATTGTTCACCAACCTGGCTCTGGCAAGAAGCGAGGCTATCAAACGCAACGGCAATGTCACGCTGACTCCTGCAGATACTGCCGACTGGGGAAAGGGCTGGACGATAGCATCAACCACTGGAACCATCGAAACAATCAGATCGCAGGCGGCTCTGAAGGGGGTATCCATAGCCGCAACCGGTGCGCCAGCCAGCGTGGCTTACGCCAGGACCGGCAGGGCGACTGCAGCGGCAACTTTTCAGATTGACGTTGCGGGAACGGCAACCGCGAATATCCGTTGCCTCAAGATTGACCTGAGCGGGATGCCGCGCACCATCAAGGGAGCTTGCACATGAACGCTTCCAGAAGCGCCGCCCTTCGACTGGCTCAGGACAGGGGTTCCAGCATGATCGAGGTGTTGATCACCATCGTAATCCTGATGATCGGGCTGCTGGGATTGGCCGGATTGCAGGGCAAATCATTTACTTCGCAAATGGAAGCCTACCAGCGTTCGCAAGCGTTAATCATGCTGAGAGATATGGAAAGCCGCATTAATGCCAACCGTAATAATGCCGCGCTTTATATAACCACAGCTCTGGTGCCTGCCGCGCTGGGCACGGGAGCCGCGTGCCCGGTAACCACTGGCAACGCCATTGCGGACAATGATTTGTGTGAATGGCATAACGCGCTGCTGGGTGTGGCAGAAAAGAATGCGGCGGCGAGCAGTGTCGGTGCGATGATCGGCGCGCGGGGTTGCATAACGCAGACTGTTGCACCGGCAGCCGGCGCTGCCGGCGAATATCTGGTAGCTGTGGCGTGGCAGGGATTGCACAGTACCGCCGCACCAGCCATAACTTGCGGGGCGGGGCTATATGGGGCCGACGAAACTAAACGTCGCGCGATTGCGCTCCCCGTCAGCATAGGATGCCTGACATGTTGAACGCACCCACTCCGCACCTGCTAACGGACATGGCAGGAATTCCGCCTCAGATGATGAAACCTGCCATGTCCGTTTCACTCTCCCCAATCCTCTGGGTGAAACAACTAGCAGCCATTCGACTAGGCTGCATACAGCCGCCGCCAAGTCGCTGGTTATCCTGCAAGCGGGGGCGGGCGACCAGCTTGCTGCGCGAGTTTCACGTTAATGCGAAGCGGCAAACACAGTCGGGACTGTCGCTGATAGAGCTGATGATTTCCATTACGCTCGGCCTGATCATTTTGTCCGCTCTCACCACTTTATTCGTCAACCAAAGCAAGGCGCGCGCCGAGCTGGACAAGTCAAATCGCATGATTGACAACGGGCGTTACGCACTGGAAACATTGGCCGAAGACCTGAAGCTGGCAGGCTTCTACGCGGGGCTTGACACCACTTCACTGGCACTGCCCACAGCAGCCCAAGCCAATCCCTGCTCGACCACCATGTCCGATATTAAAGCCGCACTCCCTTTGCACATTCAGGGATATAACGCTGTCAACGCCACTGTTGCCGCGACCGCTCCTCCAGCCTGTCTGCCCGCCACATTAAAAGCCGGCAGCGACATCCTGGTCGTCCGCCGTGTTGATACATCAGCCGCCGTCGCGCAGGCGGCAGCAGTAAATGGAACCCCTTACCTGCAAACAAACGTGTGCCAATACGACGCACTGACCCACATACTTGACAACACTCCCGCCAGCTTCACCTTGCACCAGATGAATTGCCCGTTCGGCATCCTCCCCGCCACCGGCCCCTACACCAGCCTGCGGCGCATGATGGTGCATATCTACTTCATCGACTCCAACAACCAGGCGGGTGATGGGATTCCCACGCTGAAACGAATGGAACTTAGCGCTACGAGCACCATGGACAACTCGACCATAGTGCCGCTGGTCGAGGGAATCGAATTCATGCAAATCGATTATGGACAGGATACCAACAACGATGGGGCCGTCGAAAACTACATTACTGTTCCTGCACTTGCCGATTGGCCCAACATCATGTCGGTGAAACTCAACATTGTTGCAAGGAATATTGATTCGACTGCGGGTTACACGGATACCAAAACCTATGCGCTTGGTGGGTCGCCTGCCATAACTTTTACTCCGGCGGCGGGAGATCACTATAAGCGCCACGCCTACACTCAGGTGGTTCGCCTGGTCAACCCATCCGGACGGAGGGCGCCATGATACCGTTGCATAAACAGCACGGCAGCACCCTGATGGTGGCACTCGTCATGCTGGTGTTGCTGACCATGATGGCGATTTCCGCGATGAATGCCACCACGTCAGGCATCCAGGTAGTGGGCAACGCCCAGCTTCGTGAAGAGGCCGTTGCTGCCGGGCAAAAAGCCATCGAATCCGTGCTCAGCAACAACGCATTCCTGACAACTGCGCCTGCGACGCAAACTATCGACATAAATGGCGATGGGGTTGCGGATTACTCTGTGGCATTCACGCCCGCGCCCAGTTGTGTTTCCATGGTTGCATCCCAACCCACCGATGCCAATCTGCCAAAGGTGTGCTTTGGCTCGGTTGGTGCGGTTTGTTACTGGGCGGAGTGGCAAGTGACTGCGGTGGTGACCGATCTGCACGGATCGGGCGCGACCGTCACCGTGAACCAGGGGATCAAAACCATTACCGGCATAAATGCCGCAGTCTCGTCTTGTGCGGGGGCTGGGGGGATAACCTGAAATGCGGGCCATGCCCTGCTATGGGGTGCGGCCATCAAGGAGCGAAAGAGATAAGCGGGCAAGCCGCGTAGGGGGATGCTTGTAAATAAACGACTACTAGAGATTCACTTGTGGCATTTAATGAATGGAGGTTGTCATGAAATCATTTAATAAAATCCTGCTGGCACTTTCCCTTGTGGGGATGCTCGTTACCGCGACGGTCGGCTTGGCCGAGGACATCGACATCTACAAATCTAGCGGCGCCGAGGCTTCCAACCCCAATATCCTAGTCGTCATCGACAACAGCGCGAACTGGGATGCGGCCAATCAGCACTGGCCGGGCGGCATCAAGCAGGGACAAGCCGAACTCGATGCGTTACGCACCGTCATTGGTGAACTCGGCAGTACCGTCAACGTCGGCCTGATGATGTTCACCCCGGGAAGCACCGCGAACAATCCCAACGGTCCGGGAGGTTATGTCCGCTTCAAAGTTCGCCAGATGGACAGCACCAGAAAAGCCGCTTTTCAGGAAATGCTGGGCAATCCTTCCTCGTGCACCAACGGTTTAAACAGTTACAACAACACCCCCAACTGCATCTACCAGAACTTCGCCAGCCCGTCCGAAAAGGTCGGCACTTCCAAGACCGATTACAGTGCAGCCCTGTATGAGGTGTTCAAGTATTTCGGCGGCTACACTTGCCCGGCGCACGCCAACGACGACGTTGCCAGATGCTCGACCGGGGTTGATGATGCCAGCCACTTCGGCTTAACCCGCTATTCCGGCGCCCCGGAGGCCAACGCCGATTACAAAGCCTATACCCAGACCTTGTCCGGTACAGTGGGAGCTAATGCAACCGGGTCATGGGACATACCGCGCACCGATCTCAACTACCGTTCCCCGCTCAACAGCGGCAACGGTTGCGCCAAGAACTTTGTCATTTTCATCGGCAACGGTTTTCCGGTACAGGACTCTCCGTCGACATTGCTGACCGGCGTGGGCGGCGATGCTACGCCACTGCCGGTGCCCGATTTTGCCGTGACACCCACCGTTACCCAGACGCTGCTTAGCACTACTGCCCTTGGTACCTATGCCAACACGGCCGCCGGCAAGGCTGCCTGCGAGGCCGCAGCGGCGACCACCTATGGCGCGGCTTACGCCAGCTACACCTGTTCGATCGCCAGCAGCAGCAGCAGCACCGCCACCACAGCGCTTGCCGCCACGGCCTGCGGGGCATACGCCGATGCCGCTGCCTGTACGACGGCGGAAACGACGGCTAACGCCGCCACCTATGACAGCGTCACTTGCGCCCTCAGCGGCGTCGCTTGTGCCGCCGGCACTACCGCACTGGGCGACACCGCCTGTGGTCTGGGTGGCACAGCCGGTACTTACGCCAGTGCGGCCGCCTGCACGACGGCGGAAACGGCTGCTAATCTCGCTGCCTATCCCGGCGGCGTGACCTGTACGCAAAAAGCCGGCAACTGTTCCTATACCACCAGCACCGGCACACAGACCTCTTCCTGCCGTGCCGATCTTGCCTCATGCAATGCCAACGCTGCTACCGATTATGCTGGCCCGCCATGGACCAGCCGGAGTTGCGGTGCAGTGGTCACTGCGAACTGCACTTATGTTCAAACAGGGGTCACTCAAAATGTTAACGCTGCTAACTGTATAGGAAGTGCCGCATTGTGCACTGCTGCCGCGCCCGGACTCGGCTTTATTGCAGGAAGTTTCTCAGTAAATTGGGCTGATAGTTGTGTACCAAATGTTGGGGGATCCAAAAAGTGCGTTATTACCGGCAGCAAGAACGTTACCACCGGCAATACCTACACCATTACCGGCACCGCTACCAGCGCATCAGGCCTCAGTTTCAGCCGAGTGGGGTCGGGCGCGCCCACCTATTCGTTCAGCAGGTCCGGCAGCAAGACGACCACGACTTACAGTTACAACATTTATGGCAATGCCACCGTCAACGCCATTGTTGCCACCGGCACCTCCACCGGCACCAGCGCCAACTATGCCGACGAATGGGCAAAGTTCCTGAACAAGACCGATGTCAGCAGCGCAACCGGCCAGCAAAACATCATCACTTATACGATTGACGTATTCAAGGATGCGCAGAGCGTGGATCAAACCAAACTGCTGATGAGCATGGCAACCAATGGTGGCGGCAAGTATTTCTCAGCTACCGATGAGGATGCCATCAAGAACGCATTGCGCAAGATTTTTTCTGAGATCCAGTCGGTCAACAGCGTATTTGCGTCATCCAGCCTGCCGGTCAGCGTCAACACGCAAGGCACCTACCTGAACCAGGTGTTCATGGGCATGTTCCGTCCGGACGGCGGCGCGAAACCCCGCTGGGCCGGCAACCTGAAACAGTACAAGTTTAAGGTGTTTAATGGCGTAATGCGCTTGGCAGACAAACACGGGGATGAAGCCATCAGCAGCACGACAGGGTTTGTCTCGCCCTGCGCGGACAGCATGTGGACTACAGATTCCGGTCAATACTGGAATTATTCCGGGTCGAATTCAAAAGGCGGTTGCTCTGCCGAGACCTCCGCTTATCCGGTAGCTGGTTCCACCTCGATCTGGTCAGATGCGCCCGATGGCGATACGGTCGAAAAAGGCGGCGCGGCTCAGCGGTTGAGGGGCGTATCCGGAGCGACCCAGTCCAGCACGAATTACCTGACGCGGGTGCTCAAAACCTGCGACGGTTCATCGGCGACCAGTTGTACTACGCTCACCAACTTTGCCACCAGCAATACAGCGATTGAAGGTGCCGCTGGTGCTGTGCCATTCAACGTTACAGCAGCCGAGGTCGACCCGCTCATCGACTGGGTGCGAGGTCACGACATTCTGAACGAGAATAACAACTCTTCAGGAGGCGTGGCGATTACCGCAGAAATGCGCCCATCGGTTCACGGCGGGGTGGTGCATTCACAGCCTGCCGTGGTGGATTATGGCGGTGTGACGGGAGTCATTTCATACTATGGCGCGGATGACGGTGCGCTTCATGCCGTCGATGGCGGTACAACCGATGCGGAGGGTACCGAGCTGTGGAGTTTTATCGCGCCGGAGACTTTTGGCCACCTGAACCGGTTAAAAGACAACGGATCATCAACGAATCTCATCCCCTACCCGGCCGATCCATTTGGTAGTGCTAGCGCGGGCGCTGGAGTCAGGAAGGATTACTTCTTTGATGGCGGCATCGGTGTGTACCAAAGTGGCGCGACTGTCTGGATATATCCCTCCATGCGGCGCGGAGGGCGGGCCGTTTATGCCTTCGATGTTACTGATCCGTCTAGCCCGGCCATCAAGTGGCGCAAGGGCTGTTTTACCAACCTCACGACGGATGATGCGAGCTGTTCAACCGGCTGGAGCGGAATCGGGCAGACCTGGTCCAAGCCGACGCTTGCTTATCTTAGCGGCTATACGAGTGGTGGCGTCCCAAAACCGGTACTGGTTTTCGGCGGCGGTTATGACCAGTGCGAGGACAGGAATCTTATAACCAGCAGCGGCTGTGGAACCAAAGGGGCGCAGGTATGGTTTGTCGATGCGGATACCGGCGCCATTATTAGAACCTACCCCACCCATGCCAGCGTGCCCGGTGACCTGTCCGTGGTGACCGACATCAGTGGCAATCTGACGTATGTCTATGCGGCTGACACAAAAGGTTATGTTTATCGCGTCAAAGTAGGCTCGTTCAACGGCACGTCGCTGACGGCAAGCAGCAGCGATGCTTCATTTATCGCTGCCGGATGGAGCAGCACAACGAGTACGACAGCATCCGGGGTAACGACGTACGCTACAGACATTGCCTACCTGAGCGAAACAAATAATCCGCGTAA
The DNA here is from genome assembly GCA_023259035.1 of Gallionella sp. Taxonomy (GTDB): domain Bacteria; phylum Pseudomonadota; class Gammaproteobacteria; order Burkholderiales; family Gallionellaceae; genus Gallionella. The sequence goes on along the minus strand of JAHFRA010000005.1, from coordinate 27,587 downwards.
ATTTTTGAGCGGGCCAAACGTCGTACCGACGGCCACTTATAACGCTGTTTTGGTTGGCTCTGGTGATCGGGAGCATCCTTTGATCGATAGTTACGCTTGCGGAAGCTTTTCAAGCACGGCGGGTAATTTTGTAAAGAATCAATTTTTTATGCTGATGGATCAGCCGAATGATTCTTCCGCAGTTGCTACTGCCGGTTGGAGCAGCACAACGGGGGGTGATTATAGCGTGGTGCTTCCAAGTGATGCGGCTACCAATATCGGGCTGGTTAATGTTACTTCGGGTGTGTCTACAATTGCGCTGGCAGGAACGACAACAACGCTTACGAATGTCACGAGTGGGGTAACGAAGACGTCAACAAGGGGTTGGCGGTTCGACTACGACACGCAGTGCGAACAATCCGTAAATAAACCGCTGACCATTGGCGGTGTAACGTATTTCGGGACTAACGCACCATCAGCACCCACCTCAGCTTGTGTGGTAAATATAGGGATCGCCAGGGGTTATGCAGTCGATTTCCTGACTGGCGCTCCGGTTGGCACAAATCGTTCTGCTGAATTCTTGGGTGGCGGCATGCCGCCGTCTCCTGTGGCAGGGGTTGTGGATGTAGATGGAGTCAAGCTGCCATTCATTATCGGCGGAGTTGATACTACGGCGGCCAATCAATCAGCTCTGCAGGGAACAAAGGTGACCATTAACCCGTCCGGACCCAGATCTCGCGTGTTCTGGTATATCCGGTCGGATTGATTATGCTGGGCCGAAGTTTTTAGAGTCGCCTTTGGGGATCAGTAAATCTCCGCCTTTAAGCGGCAGATTTGCCTTTCGTTCGGCAATCTCCGGCTCATAAATGTTGATGCCGGTTTTGACTTTGACTTCAGTCGACCGGTAGGTCGTTTATCGGCTTTGTTACTGAGTTACTTCCTTGATAAAGGGTCGTGCCTGATCATCCAATGGCTTTCTCTGGATGGCTTGCACGACCAATTTTTAGAGCACCGAATCCTTGGTAAAACCAACTTGCTGGTCGCATTCGTGGCGTCATTGCGCCTCGCTATTCATGCCTCTGAACCATTCTCAGTAAATGCATGTACCCCCTTCCCAACCCCACAACAGGCGACTGAGAATAATTCAGAGGCTAAAGTTATTTGCAGAAAGTGCTGATGTCCTGTTGAGCCTTGGCGATGCGTTGTTGCTTCTGCTCGTCGGTTACATAGGAACGCTCGCCGCTGGCTTTAATTTCGACTAAGGGAATGGCTAACTGCAAGGTTTTCAAGCTTTGTTTGAGTGCATCGCAGTTGGCTTGATTCTGCTCCTTCAGTGCTTGCTCCTGCGCTGCCTTGTCTGCGGCATCTTTTTTCGCTTTTTGAGTCTTCTTTAGTTCGGCTTCCCGTTCTGCAAGGGTCTTTGCGGCAGGGGGGAGCTTGAAGCTGCAACGTTGCTGGCACTTGTCAAAATGGGCGCATCTGACGTGGAGCGCAGCGTCTTTGCCTTGACGTTGGCGGGCGGTGGCAGATCGGAATATTGCACCTTGCCGTCTGCGTCTACCCATTTGCTGAGATCGGCAACAGCCTGCGCACTAGATAGTATCAACAGGATAAACAAGAATTTTTTCATGATGAATTGCCCCCGTAATTGCCGTTGCCAAGAGTTTAGCATACGAAAATCGGGATCAAGATGTACCTTGAGTAGCAGCAATAACGCACCGTTCCCGCCATTTTCTGACGGCGTATCGCAGCACGCCAGCACTTGCTGATGTTGAGGGAGCCAGTGGCGCGCAAGCTTGCGCAGAAACTCATCAACCAGACCACAGCGTTTTTGGACCAGCGTGGACAAGTCCGCATGGCAACGATTTGCAGCTTGAGGGGTTGTAGCTTGTCAGGGTGAGGCAGCATTTCACTTTTTCAAGCGGAATTAAATCGTGCTCTAAATACGCGTTTATCTATAATGCAAAACAACTCTCTGAAATTCTCGGCCGTTCAAAAAATTTAATACGCTTATGAAGATTGCAACCTGGAATGTTAATTCGCTGAAAGTACGCCTGCCGCAGGTGCTGGGATGGCTCGTTGCCAATCCGGTAGACGTGTTGTGCTTGCAGGAAATCAAACAGCAGGATGAGGATTTCCCGCAGGCAGAATTGCAGGCGGCGGGCTATCGCGCCGTATTCAGCGGGCAGAAAACTTACAACGGCGTGGCGATTTTGAGCCGCGAACCGGCCAGCGATGTGCAGTTTGACATTCCCGGTTTTGCCGATGAGCAGAAGCGCCTCATCGCTGCCACGATCAACAGTGTTCGTGTCGTGTGCATCTATGTGCCAAACGGGCAGAGCGTGGATTCCGACAAGTACTACTACAAGCTCTCTTGGTTGATCGCGATGCGCAACTGGTTGCGCGAAGAGTTGACGCGCTATCCGGAATTGATCTTGCTGGGTGATTACAACATCGCGCCGGAAGACCGCGACGTGTATGACCCGGCAGTCTGGCTAGGCAATGTGCTGGTCAGCGAAGCCGAGCGCATCCAGTTTCGGCGTCTGCTCGAACTCGGCTTGCACGACAGCTTCCGCCTGTTCGAGCAGGCCGAAAAATCATTTACCTGGTGGGACTATCGCATGCTGGCATTCCGCCGCAACCACGGTGTGCGCATCGACCATATCCTGATCAGCGAGCCGCTCGTCGCGCGCTGCAAAAGTTGCGTGGTAGACCGCACCCCGCGCAAACTGGAGCGTCCTTCCGACCACGCGCCAGTGGTTGCGGAGATACAGGAGTAGCCGGCATTTTCTGATAGCCGGACATAAACAGGATGGCTTTTCTACCCAGGTTACCCATCGGAAGTATCCAACGGGCAATCGCCGGATAAGCATGGTCGGCCCTTCAAAAAAACTTCATTGCCAGGCGCGTTCATCACAATCGCCGCACCGTCTATCAGAGTTATAGATCCTCCGGTCGGTTTGGGGTGGAAACCTTAGAATGGGCACCCTACCATGCACCACCAAAGGAGATTACAATGAAAATGCAAAAAGGATTTACCCTGGTCGAATTGATGATTGTCGTTGCCATCATTGGCATATTGGCAACGGTAGCCATGCCCGCTTACAGCAACTATGTGAGACGCGGAAAGATTGCAGAGGCCACGTCGAGCTTGTCCAGTGCCCGCGTCAGCATGGAACAGTTTTATCAGGATAACCGCACGTACCTGAATGGTGCCGCCTGTGGCGCGGCGATGCCGGCCGCTCCTTTGGTGCAATATTTCACGTTTACCTGTGCGGCTACTGCTACCACTTACACCATCACCGCCACAGGCATCAGCAGCATGGCCGGTTTCGCTTACACCGTAAACAACCTGAACGCAAAGACCAGTGTGATAACCGGGGCAGCTGCTGCGGCAGGATGGGCGAGCAATGCGGCGTGTTGGACAACCAAGCCGGGTGGCGCATGTTAACCAAAAGCACACAGCGCGGTTTTTCGCTGATCGAATTGATGGTGGTTATCGTCATTGTCGGCATATTGTTCGCGCTCGGAGTTCCCAGCTACAGTGGATGGATACAGAATCAACAGATACGAGCCGCGGCCGAGTCGGTGTTGAATGGTATCCAGCTGGCACGCAGCGAGGCGGTCAAGAACAACGGGCGGGCGCGATTCGTTCTGTGTAACGCACCCCTTTCATCCTGGCAGGTGTTGACCATTCCCGCTACCGCCCCGGCTGTTGGCCCGGCTCCTACAGCGGAATGCGGGGCGGGGACTGCTACCGAACTGCGTATGCAGGAACGCTCCAGCCAGGAAGGCTCACGGCTTGCGCAGATTGCTGTCACGCCAAATGGAGCCACCACTGTCACGTTCAACAGTTTTGGACGGGTCGTGGCAAATGCCGATGCAAGCACTTCCATAACACAGGTCGACGTTTCCACCCCGACCGGAGATCGCCCGTTGCGGATCACGTTGGGGGCGGCAGGCAACACGCGGATGTGTGATCCATCGACACTTTTGGCAGCCACCGATCCGCGACACTGTTAACGGAGCTTGAGCATGAATATGAATTGCACCAAGACCCAACAGACTGGCTCCGTGATACTGGAGGCCCTGATTGCCATCCTGATTTTCTCGATTGGCATTCTGGCGCTGGTCGGGATGCAAGCGACGGCGATCAGCAACGTGGCAGATGCCAAATATCGCAGCACATCAGCTTATTTGGCGAATCAGATCATCGGCACGGTATGGGCGACGCGTTTGAACATCGGGGCAAACGCGTCCAACGTGATGGTTGCCAACCCGGATCCGACCTTTGCATGCAACCCATGCACCAACGCAAACGGCAACCCCTATACCCGAGCCTGGGTAGCGAATGGAGTGGCGGCAGAGTTGCCGAATGGAGTTGCAAGCATTACGGTAAACGGTGCGGTGGTGACGGTCACGGTCAATTGGACGCCTCCCAACGCAACAGTTGCGCACCGGCACACCATCCAGACTTATGTCGACTAACCGGGTTACCACTTACTTAGCGGACCAGCATGCCATGAAAAAAAATCCTGACAACTTGCGCATCAAAGCCAATGCCGGCTTCAGCCTTGTTGATGTCATGGTCGGCATGGTCATTGCGTTGCTGGGCGTGATCATTATTTTTCAGGTTTTTGCTGTATCCGAGGGAATCAAACGCACTACAACCAGCGGCGGGGAAGCATTGCAGAATGGCGCGACGGCTCTCTTTTCGATGGAGCGTTTACTGAAGGAAGCCGGGTATGGATTATTTGCCAGCACCAATTTGGCACCGCTTCCCGCTGATCCGCTCGGCACTGCGCCGGTGACCATTACGGCGGGTGCAGCCAATGCTTCGGATAGCATCGTTTTGAGATATAGGCAGAATTGGGATTTTGGTTCATTCCCGCCCGACCCTACTGTTTTTCCTTCGGCGACGCCTCCCGCGCTAACCGTCGAGACGATCACCGTCAATGCTAATGCGCAACTGGTGTCAGATGTGAATGGCGTGATTTCCGATGGGATCGTGCTGATGAAGGCGGAATATGGAACAGACGTTAACGGGAACGGGGTGATAGATGCCGGCGAATGGACTCAAGTGCCACCGGCAAATGTGCTGACCGTGTACGCGGTGCGCATCGCCGTGGTGGCGCGCAGCGCGCAGCCGGAAAAGCCCAGTGTCGCGGGGGGCGCATGCGATACCACAACGGTGCCTCCGACATGGATCGATAGCGTGGCACTACCCTTGAATCTTTCCGGCAACGTCGGATTGGCAGCAGGCGACGATTGGAAATGTTACCGCTACAAGACGTTTGAAAATACCGTGCCGCTACGTAATGTAGTCTGGAGGACATGATGAAAGCAGGCAGAGTTAACGGACGCAGCATAACCACACCACGCAGCCAGCGCGGAGTGGTACTGCTGATCGCGCTGATCATGTTGGTGGCGATGACGTTGGCCGGAATCGGCATGATGCGTTCGGTGGATACGGGGAGCATGATTGCGGGGAACCTGGCTTTCCGGCATGCAACTTCGCAGGCGAGCGATGCCGGCACGAGCACGGGTTTTAACGCGTTGATGACGATTGCCAACAGCGCTAACACCGCAGATAAACCCATACTGAATTTTAACAACGGTCAATTATGCGCCAATGTCCCCGGGGCAACCGCTGCGGTGTGTAATCCGTTGGCGGCGGGATTCAATGGAAATATTCAATTTCCCGGATATTCTTCCACGCCTCTGTTGGCTTGCGAGGTGACGCGCACCTGCGCATTGGCAACGGATTACACCTGGTGGACGGTCGCCGCCAACTGGGCCGCTGCGCCCACCATAACGGTGCTTGATCCGACGAATGGAGCCACCATTGCGACGGTCAGTTATTTGATCCATCGCATGTGTCCGGCACAGGGTTTGCCGAGCCAGGTGCCGTCGTGCCAGCTATTTACCCAGCCCGAAACGGGTTGCAGCCACGGCGGTGTCCCTTTGCCCTGTACCAGCACTTCCGTTTTTTACCGCATCACCTCGCGTTCGGTGGGGGCGCGCAACACAATCACTTATGCACAATCGCTGGCGTTGATTTCACAATGATTCATTGAAATACTTTTTTGTCCATTTGGACAACGGGCAAGACGAAACACACAGGAGGTTATCATGGCAAACGCAAACCAAATGAGCCGTAAATTTCAATTCGCTGCCCAATTCATTGTCTGGGTAATCGGGTTGTCAATTGGCGCGGGTGGACTGGCTCACGCCGCGACGACCGATCTCGCCACCGCGCCTCTGGCGAGCGCCTCGTCCTCTGTCGTGCGCCCCAATGTGCTATTCACGCTGGACGACTCCGGCAGCATGGATTGGGCGTATTTGCCAGACTATGCGGGGGGGACTACCTACAGTGGAGGCACCGCAAATCACTGCAAGGTGTCCAACAGTTGCGGAAGCGGGGAGACGCCTTTTCAAACCAATGAATATAACGGCATGGCCTACAACCCGCGCCTCACCTATCTGTTGCCGATCAATGCGGATGGTACGCTGAAGGCTTCCCAGGGTTCTCCGTGGACGGCGGTCAAGGTGGACGGTTATGGTGTGCAAAGCGCCAGCACCATCAACATGACCAATGGTTATCCCGAAGTGTTGTGGGGTTGCCCGTCGTCTTGCCCAACGGGGTGGACCAAGAAGAAGAACGGCGTGGATACCAACAACCCGTTTTTATATCGCGCCACGATTTCCACCGACAATCCTCCGGTGTATGCTTTCCCCGGCACGCTGACGTCAGGATCCACGGTCTCGTCGACGCCGCACGATGGCGCGATGAATCAGGCCACTGTTGCTTCGGGCACGGCGTACAACGGCACACTGGATATTTCCACGGCAGCCATTACCACCACGCTGGCGGGAGTATCCTTGTCGGGTGGCTCGACCACCACGTTGGCGGGCGTTTCCATGACGAATAGTTTAACTGTCACATTGACGGGCGTAACCTTTAGTCACTCAAGTTCAACGGTGACTGTAAACTACAGCGCGATCTCGCCAGCGCTGACGACAGGCGATACGGTGTTGGTGTCGGGCACTAGTTGTTCAACTGGATGGACCAACAACGCAACCAGTGCATCCATTACGGTAATAAGCCCTACACAATTTACCTACACCAGCAGCAAGAACACTTGGACCAATACTACTTGCGGCTCCTTCGTCGTAACCAGGGCGCAACCGATCGTGACAGTGGCTTACACGGCACTCTCGCCCGCGCTGGCGACGGGGGATACCGTGGTGGTGTCCGGCGGCGCTTGTTCGAATGGCTACGTGAGTGGCGGCGGCAGCCTGCCTATTACCGTGGTAGATGCCACCCATTTCACTTATGTCAGCACTGCCGGAACGACCTGGACCAGCTCTTCCTGCACCATCAACGCAACCAGGATGAACCAGACCGTGACCGTGGCTTACACGGCCCTTTCGCCCGCGCTGGCGACGGGAGATACCGTGACGGTCTCGGGCGCTACTTGCGGCACCGGATACAAGAGTGGCGGCGCCAGTCGCCCCATTACGGTGGTGGATGCCACGCACTTCACTTACACCAGCAATGCCGGAACGACCTGGATAAATTCTTCCTGTGCGATTAGCGCAATACACGCGGCGCATACCGCAGTTGCGCCGAGCATCAGCAAGTCCGGGAGCACCGTGACCGTGACGCTGGCTTCCGCGCCTACCCCGGCGCTGGCAACGGGCAATCTGGTGACGGTGGCAGATGGCGCCGGCACCTGTGATGCGGGCTATAAGGCGGCATCGGTGGCCATGACGCAGATCAGTGCGACCAGCTTCAGTTATACCGTTGCGGCAGCAGTGGGTACGGCGAGCAACACCAGTTGCAACATCACACAGGCGCACACTACCCCTCCAGCCTCGCCGGGCATCAGCCTTTCCGGCACGACGGTGACCGTCTACAAGACGGCGCACGGCCTGGTGACGGGAGATCTGGTTCAAGTTTCCAATGGCACAAGCGGTACTTGCGACAATGGTTACACGACCAGCAGCGCGGTCAGCATTACGCGAGTGGATGCCAATACGTTTACATATACTCCGCCGGTGGGGGCCGTCACGACGAATTCCAATTGCAGGATCGACAAGGTGGTGGCGGGAACGACGACGTCTTACACGAGCGCTTCCACGGTGAATGCCAATCCGTATTATTTTGTGTTGATCCCGACCGAGTATTGCGACAGTATTTACCTGACCAATTGCAAGGCGGCAACAGCGCCGGTAACGGTCTCGGGGGTTGTTTACAGTTACCCTGCGCCGGTGCGTTTCTGCAAGGACGATGCTACCGCCGCGCTGCCTCCCGGAGACGCGGGCGCGCAAACTTCTGGCACCACGATCAATTGTCAGGCGAAATACAGCGTCGGCACCGGCATCAACTTCAGGTCGGTGCGTTATGGCCTGTTCTGGCGCGGCGATATCGTTCCGGCGACCGCGACTTACGGCAATGTGAGCTATAGCGGGACGGTCACTGCGGGCGGCGTGGCTTTGACCTACAGCGGCACTTCGGTGATCGACCGCAGCGGCCGTTCGGATTGCGCTGCTGCACCCAACTGCACCTATGCCGAGGAAATGACCAACTTCTCGAATTGGTATGCCTACTACCACACGCGGATGCAGATGATGAAGTCATCGGCGGGACGCGCGTTCTCGGCGCTGGGTAACCGTTACCGCGTCGGATTTGTCACCATCAATGAGAGTTCGACCAAGTATTTGCCGGTCAATGTGTTCTACGATGATGCGTCGACCGGTTATTATCAAAAGACCAACTGGTATGCCAAGTTATATGCGGTCAATCCGGGAAGCAGCACGCCGCTACGCGAAGCGATGGCGCATGCGGGGCGCTATTTTGCCGGCAAACAACCCGGGGTGTTGACCGGTGACCCGATGGAATATGCGTGCCAGCAAAATTTCGAACTGATCACCACGGACGGCTATTGGAACGGTACTGATGATAATGTGAAGGAGATGGATGGGACGACCATCATGCGCAATTACGACAACGTCGATCTGGGTGCGTCGAAACGCGCTGACGGAGCCTATGACGGCGGACTGGTTCCCAATGCATCGGGTACTTTAGTTGCGTCGTCGAACACTTTGGCAGATGTGGCGATGTATTACTACAAAACGGATTTGCGCACCAGTGCGCTGGGCAATTGCACCGGTGCTTCGGTCGGCGGGGCTCCGGGCGGCGATGTTTGCAACAACCTCGTGCCGATGACTGCCGCCGACACCGCAGCGGGATTGCACGGCGAGCAGCACATGACAACTTTTTCGTTGGGGTTGGCGGATGGGTTGATGACTTATCAGTCGGATTATGCGACGGCCACGACGGGAGATTTCTCGAAAATAAAAACCTCTGCAACGGGTTGTGCATTCTCGGGCGCGGGCGTCTGCAACTGGCCATTGCCGGTGCATGACTCGCAGACCGCGTTGGATGATTTGTGGCATGCTGCCGTCAACGGGCGCGGCAAATACTACAACGCGCGCGACCCGGCCTCGTTGTCGGCCGGGTTGTCCAGTGCCTTGTCGGGGATCAATGTGCAACAGGCAGCGGCAGCGGCATCCGCCACCAGCAGCCCGAATATCACACAGACAGACCGCTCCATCTTCAGCTCGACTTATCGCACCACGAAGTGGGATGGCGAGGTGACGGCGCAGTTGATCAATGCGTCTACAGGCGAAGTGGAACCCGCTATCCTTTGGTCTGCCCAGACCCAGCTGGATACCGTGATTCATGCGGATACGTCGGTGTCGATAGCATCACGCAATATTTACACGTTCGATGATGCAAACGCATTGGGAAACCACCTCAAGAATTTCACTTATGGCAGCCTGACCGCCGGTGAACAAGCCTATTTCGACAATAAATGCACGCCTACCCTGTTGACGCAGTGCAGCGGATCAATGAGTGCGGGAGACATCGCCAGCGGCAATAGCGGCTTGAATCTGGTGCATTACTTGCGCGGCAATCATACCTTGGAGGGGACTGTGTTCCGTGCCCGCGACCACTTTCTGGGGGATACGGTCAATGCCAAGCCGGCTTATGTGAAATTTCCGCAATTCAGCTTCAATGATGCCGGATATCTCTCATTCAAAGCCACACAAACCGCACTACCACGCCAGGGCGTGCTGTACATGGGTTCAAATGACGGCATGTTGCATGCCTTCAATTCTGATACCGGTGCTGAAATGTGGGCGTATGTGCCCAAGATCGTGATGCCCAATCTCTATAAGCTGGCGGAATCGAGTTACGCCACGCTGCACCAGTATTATGTGGATGGATCACCCGAGACGATGGATATTTATGTGGCAGCGGATACGAACGGCCTGCTTGCCGGATGGCACACGATACTGGTAGGCGGATTGGGGCTTGGCGGCAAGGGGTTTTATGCTCTGGACGTGACCGACCCGGCTAACCCGATCGCGTTGTGGGAGATCTGTTCGAGCAGCGCACTATGTGCCATTTCTGACGCCGATATGGGCTACAGTTACGGCAATCCGGTGATTACCAAACGCAGCACCGATAATCAATGGGTCGTGTTAGTGTCGTCAGGCTACAACAACGGCGGTACCGGGCAGGGCACGCTGTTCGTGTTGGATGCGGTGACTGGTGTGGTGCTGGATAAAACAACCACAGGGGCAGCAACCAACCCGCCCAGCGGCCTGTCAAAACTCAGCCCGTGGATTGATAATATAAGCACAAACTATATAGCCCGGTTCGTTTACGGCGGCGATTTGAACGGGGATGTATGGCGTTTCGATTTCGGGGCAGCGGGAGCGGCAGGTGCGCCTACCGTAACCAAGCTGGCTTCCTTGAGAGATGGTTCAGGCGTCGCCCAGTCGGTGACCACGCGCCCGGAACTCGGAGACCCGTTGGGCAACGTCGCAAATTCCCTGGGCGGGACGGGCAATCCGGGGGTGTATGTGGCCACGGGGCGCTATCTTGGCACGACTGATTTGTCTGCTCCGGTTGGCGTGCAAGTTCAGTCGATTTATGGAATCAAGGACAACTTGGCCACAACCTGCCCTGCTGCGGGTTGTTACGTAGATCCGCGAACTTACCATGCCGGGCTCACTGATAAGTTTGTGCATGAGTATATCTACCAGCCGACGGGAACTACGCGCACGACCAGCAAATATGCGGTCAGCTGGGCCACCAATTCAGGCTGGTATGCAGATTTTCTGGTGAGTGATTCTGCAACGGATCTGCCGATCTCTCCATCCGTTTCACCGGGGGAACGGGTGAATCTTGATCCCCAGTTGGTATCGGGCACCCTGATCGTGGTAACGAACGTGCCGGAAGCGAGCGCCTGTACCATAGGCGGATCGAGCTGGTTGTACAGCTTCAATTTCCTGAATGGGCAAAATGTTGACACGGCAATTGATAATGTTGTGGCACGAAAACTGACGAATATCACGGTGGGTATCGTCGTCGGCAGATTGCCCAGCGGACAGCTCAAGGCGTGGGTAACAGATGCCGGTGGCAATAAGACTCCCGTTACTCCGGATGTTAAAGGTACCGGGACAACAAGACGAACTTCATGGCGAGAGCTGCAGACGCAATAAACTATTGCAGGGAACGCTATTGGTACCGTTGATATGGCGTGCGTAAATGTTGTAACAAATGCCACACGCCAGAATACGAAAGCGGCCTTAGGGCCGCTTTTGTTTTTCTGCCATAGCCGCAACTTCGGCCAATCCATTAACTCATCAGAAAACGGATTGGCTAAATCGGACGCCTACGGCAGCTTGCCGGCCGCGACCATGCGGTTGAATAAAGTGTTGGGCGATAGCCAGATCACGATGTCATCAAAAGTCGGCGTGAAGTCATGGCTGACGAAATCGGTGTCGTTGTCGGTATTCTCCGCTTCGTCGGTTGATGGGGTGAGCGCCCAATTTGCGCCGCGCGAAACAATCACGGCCGCGGCCGTGGACGTGAGGTTGGTTGAACAAGCCGCTGAGGTGCAGATGCGCAACGTTCCGGTGGAGCTCAGGTTAAAGAAGCTGCTGGATAATAGCGTCCCCCCTCCGCCGGTCGCGCTATAGACTTCATTGCGTTCGCCAAATACCGGAGTTACCGCGTAGATCAACGCGCTGTTATAACTATCGTTGGGGGTCACTCCAAGTGTGTTGTACGGAACCGTGCCTACCGTCGCGCTGCAAGAATATTTCTTGGTGCTTTGGCCCGTGATGGGAATATTGTCAGTGGTGACTGCGGAAGCGATATCCGCGAGTCCGTCATTAGTGATATCCGGGCAAGGAAGGCTGCCGTTGGCCGCGGAATAGCCGAGCATCGCGTCGCGCACTTCATTAATATATTTGCGTGTTTCATTCCTGCGCTGTTGCTCGATCTGGCTCGATATTGTGGGTAGCAATCCGCCGAGCAGCACGCCTACGATCACCAGTACGATAGCCATTTCGACCAGTGAGAATCCGCCGGATTTGCTGTATGTGTCAAGTCTCATTGTTGATTGTTCATTTATGGTGCAACGATAACCACCTGATCGTTGAAGGTGCTGGAGCGGGGGTTGTTTTCATAAATAAAATTCGCCGGTGTCGCGTTTTCCAACTCAAGATAATTTGCGAGAGTGGCTGACGGATGTGTTTGGCCGGTGAGTGCGCCGCTCGTCATGACGACCATCGCTTGTTTGTTGCTGCCGCCACCCTGCCCATTTACTGTCAGGCAGGGTGCTGTACAGGTATGGTTGCCGCCGGGAGCATAATCTTGCGAAACGGCATAATACGCAACCTGATGCCAATTGTTGCAGTTGTCGTTGGCGGGTACGCAGGTGACGCCACTGGCCACTGCAGAAAATAACCAGCTGGGTATGGTAGAAGTGGTATAGCTCAGAATATCTCTGAACTCGATTCGTTGCACCGTGGTTCCTCCCGCTTTCCCGCGCGCCGAGAAAGTGATGGTTGCGCTACCGTCGGTATTCAGGCTGTTGGCGATAGTGACGTTGTCAAACATGCTCGTTACGAGCACGCTGGTCCCGGCGGAATTTCTTACTCGGAATTCATTTATGTTGCTGATGTCGTGTTGCCGCCACAATCCAAGGCCAACGTTATTCAGTTTTCCAGTAAAGGTGATCGTTTGACCGGCAGGAATGGTCGTGTTGACGCTGATGCATCTCAAGCGGGAGTCGCTGGCACCGCCGGAACTGTAATAGCAAGTGCCAGAATCAACGCCATTGATATAGTAATGGGGGGGGGTGATGGTGTCCCACGAGAGTGTGGCAACGCTAGTGATGATATTGCCGACAGGCAGTAAACCATTGTAGGTCGCGGCTTGTCCCGTGAAGTTCGACGTGGATGGATTGGCAAAAGGTGCGGCAAATGGAAAGGCGCCCCATGCCGAGTAGTAGGTATTGAGAACTTTTTTGATTTCGTTGCCGATACGCTTCTCGATGAGTGGCATCAGTTCGTCAATGGTGATGTAAATCAATTTGTCGTTGTACTGGTAGCTGCTATCTTCAATTTGCCGGGCAGGATTGTTTGGGTCAGGAATCCAACGACGCTCATCGCCCATGATGAAATCATCGTCCAGATCGTAGTTTTTATAAGTTCCCGGAACGCAAGGAGCGGTGCAGCCAGCCGGTACCGTGATGCTGTCGAGATACTGGTTCGGACCACCGAGGGGCGAGGTTGGACGACTCTGTCCGGGTAGCACAGGCCCCGGTGCGATGACGACGATAGCGACACGGTTGCTGAGCACGTTGCCATTCATGTCGCGTACTGTGAGCCAAGGATGGACGGGGCTGGCATTCAGCAAATCGGAATTGAAAATGACATTGGCCGGATCGACCAGATTTGCGGAAACTGCGTACCATGGCATGGTACCGGGTGGATCGTTCTCCGAAGGTGAGCTGATGGACATGCCATAATCTTTCCACGGCAGCCGTCCCAGACAGCGCATGTTAATACCGCTGCTAATCAGAGGTAAGCCGGGAATAGGAGTGCTGCCTGGCTTGCTGGCATCAAAGCAGCCGCTATCTGCAGCGCCATCGTAGTTGTAGGGGGATTCGGTGCTGGCGAAAGCATCAGGCCGGAACAAGTTGCCGGGGATTTGCCCTCCTGTAGCACTCATAATCTTTCCCATTACTTCTTCTTTTGCCTGAGCCAGAATCTGGCTGCTGTTCAAGTTCTGTTCGATTCGCAACGCCGAGCGGCTGAGCGAACTTACCAGAAATGCCGCAGCGCCTATCACCATGATCACTAGCGTCACCATCAGCGCCGCGCCGCGCTGCCCGTTTTGACAGGGGGGAGAGTTGCTGGCATGACGAGAGCGCGGCATGGCTTAATCATCAGATACGGATTGTTTTTGTGGCGCTGACGCAGGCGGGTTTGGTTGTGCGGGTTGATCCAATATAAGTTTTTCCCCGACTTTTACTTTTACCGGCTTGGATTGTCCGGGGACGGCGACCGGCAAGCTTTCCGGTGCACGCTCGTCGCTTTTGCCCGCCAGTTGGGGCACCCCATTAATCCATACGGTGCGCTCCCCGCCACGTTTTTGCACAATGCCGTTGACGGTTAGAACGCGGGCACTGCCAACCGCAGCATTTTCACGCAGGTTGTTGTTTTCGAGTTGCGCACGCTGTTCTGGGGTAAAAAATACCCGGCCCAGTTCTTCTGCGCAAGTGAGCGGCGCAGCTATTAAGACATATGCAATCAAACCAATCTTGAAAGGCCGGGGTACGAGGAGCTTTTGTCCGGGCACCCGCACGGCGCGCCTTGCGGGAAGCGTATTCAAGCCTCTTTTGAGATGCATTTTCATTTGGGTGCATTCCGGCTTTTAAGCGTCATCCAACCACCGCTGCATTCTGCCTTGAGACGAGTTTTGGTGGCCTGTTCATTAACACTGGTTGCGCCGACGCGTTGCAGCGAGCAGCCTTCCAGTTGGTACCAGCCCTTGATGTCGGCGCGCAGTGCGTCGAAAAAATTAAGCAACTGCGCTTCGTGCAGCAGATCGAATTGCAGTTTCATCTCGCTGTAGCGGATGTCGAAATTGCCGCTGTCAATCGGTGGTTTTGGCGCGTAAACTTTTTGCGGTGCGATGGTATAGCGAAAATCTGTGACCAGGTTTTTTTGGCGAATTTTCTCCATGCCTTCTATCCAGTCGAGGCGCTGGTCGTCGCCGATGATTTTGTTTGCAATCAGCGCACCATAATTGTCAGCATAAATTGACATATTTTCCTGGTCTTGATGCGCTGTTGTCATGCGAGCACGGGCATCATTAAGCATGCTTTGCGCATTATGCCGTTCCCTCAGTGATTTTTCCGCGTAGCTGCCGCTACTGTACAAAACAATTGCACTGATGATGAGTGATGCGCAAATCGCCAGAACACTCCAGCGCATCAGCAGGAAGTCGGATTTGGAGAGCTTCATGTCGGCGGCCTGAGGGAAGTTTTCAGAGAAAAGTCGAGTGTTTTCAGGTCCGCATTGCGTTGGTCGGCAATGCTGCCGCTAGGACTGACATCGAGAGGTTTGGACAGTGCGGTTACCTGATAGCCCTGTGCAGCCAGCTCGCGCTGGAATGCCTCCAGATAACCGAGTGCGGCACGGTAGTCGTTTGCGAAACCGGTCAAGTGACCCTTGAGGGTGATAACTTGAGCCGGAACATCGGCCTGCGTGTTGGGTGCCACCGGTTCGGTTGCGCTCATTTGCCAGGAAATGTCGTCAAGTTCAATTTGCGGATGACGGTCGAGTACCGCGCTTATCGGACGCAAAACGTAACTTGGGGTATGTCCATATTGGGCAAGCTTGCGTATCACGGATACCCCGACCTTCATATCCGTCGCAGGGGCGTAGGTGTTGGGGAAAGTGAGTGTGATTTTCTGCGCTTCGTTCAGGATGCGTTGAGCTTGAGTTTTTAGATACTTGGCTTCACTCGCATCGTCATTGCTTTGCCAGGCACCGGCGGCACTCCACAATAGACAGCCGAGCAGTAACGCGCTGCCGATCCAGTTGAGTGCGCGACGCAGCTGCCAAAGAGTGAAGTAACGGGTGTGTTCAGAGCTTGCATAATGAATCGCAGGCGGCTTGGCCGCCAGTTGGCGCAAGAAGATTTGGCTGGCATCCGAATCGGTGAAGCGGTCGTCAATCTTGAGTTGTCTGGCTATATCGGCAAGGTCGACGAAGTCGTAGTGCATGTCCGCGCTTCTCGGCAGCTCTGTTTGCAGTTCAATAAGCTCATGGCTGTTGCCCAGAATGCGCACATCGAGTGTTTGTCCGGACGGAAGCAGGCTCAGGCTTTTCAAATATTGGTAAGTGCGGGAAAGCTCTTTTACTACGGCATCCTGGAAGGTCAGATTGTCGTGAAGGGGTGTCAAACGGGAAATTTGCAAGTGATGGTTGCTGAAATAGGTTTGACGTAGTCCGGAATATTTTTCCCAGGAAATCAGCAACAGGTGGTTCGAGGGATGATCTTTGACTAGCGGTGCACTGATTTGCGGCACCGAATAAATTCCGGCGAGCGGAGTTTGTTGCGCCAACATGATATCCAACCATGGTGTGATGAGCGATGGGTTGGTCAGCGCCGAAAACACCATGTCATCGTCGCGCCGCCCGGTTTTCTGTCGCTGCAACAGTGTGGCCTGGTGGAAAGGGGTGCCGCGATAAAATTGATCGAATTTGCGTTGCAATAGCGCGGTGCGGTTGCCGCCGATCAAGTGTGGAACGGTTTCTTGACGAAAATCTTCTTCAATCAGATCAACCAGCAAATAGGTTGGGTGCTTGGACGCTTGCAAAAAGGCCGCAAAATTATGCAGACCATCCGGCGAGTCGGTGAACTCGTTTTGCGAGGCGATTTTGCCCCCGCTCATGACTTGCGCATGCAGACGGCCGACGCTCAGAAATAGTAGCAAAGGATGTTCCATTAAAACTTCACCTTGCCCATTAGGTTATTCGCGAATCGCAGGGGCGCACCATGCGTGCGATTGCTCTTGTTCATTCGCGGGTCTGACCCGCTTCTGCGCAGGTGTTTTACCTCTAATGGAATATTCGGATTCATCAGAATTTCACCTTGCCGATAATATCGTAGATTGGCGAAAGCACCGATAACATTACCCAGCCCAGCAATGCGCCAAGAACAACAGTCATGGTAGGTTCGATCATGACTTGTACTTTCTTGATGGATTCCTTTACATCGCGATCATAAAAATAGCTGACATTGAGCAGCGCCTTGTCCAGTGAGCCGGTGGCTTCGCCTACCTTGAGCATGCGTATCACCAACGGCGGGAACATGCCGGTGTGCTTGAAGCTTTCGGTAAGATTCTTGCCGGCTTCGATTTCATAAGTAATATCATCCAGGCTTTTGGCGACGGCACGATTGTTGACTATGTCGCGCGAATTGGCGATGCAGGCGAGAATGCTGATGCCCGAACCGTACATGATGGCGAAGGTGTTGGCAAAGCGCGCCAGGATGATCTTGTGCAGAATGGGGCCGACCAGCCACATGTCAAGCTTGAACTGGTCGAATTTTAAGCGCATCTCCGGGCTGGAGGTGATGACCAGCTTGACGGCGATGGGTAGGGTAATAGGCAAGGCGATGAGCACATACCAATAGTTTACAAAAAATGATGAGGTGGCAAGCAATATGCGGGTCTGGATCGGGATTTCCTGCCCCATGCCTTTGATGAAGCCGACCAGTTGCGGCACCAGGTAGATCATCAGGAAGAAAGTGATCGCCACTACGATGGAGCCGACGAAGGCGGGGTAGATCATGATGGTTTTGGCTTGCGAGGTCATTTCATCTTGCCATTTCAGCGACTCGGTGATGTGCAGGAATATTTCCGGCAGACGTCCGCTTTCTTCTCCGGCATGGGTGAGGCTGATGAAAATTTTGTCGAATGCGTCCGGATGTTGCGCCATTGCCTGAGAAAGTTTTTTTCCATTTTCAATGGATTCGACCAGGCTGGCGATAATTTCGCGGAAGTGTGCGTCGTTCATTGTGTCGCGCAAGTCGGCGAGGCTTTCCAGCAAGGGCACGCCGGCACGGGTGAGTTGTTCGAGGTTAAAGAAAAAGGTGATTAATTCGGTGCGTTTGACTTTGTTGCGCCTTATACCCGTCGTTCCGCTGTCTACCTTGGCCTCGATTAAATCCAGGCCGCCGCGCTTCAAGCGCATTTCCAGATCAACGACATTGGCCGCGTCTTGCATGCCTTTGCTGGACTTGCCTTGATTGTCAATCGCACGGTAGGAATACAGAGCCATTTAGTCTCTTATCGGTTAAGTCTTCGCAATTTGCGAGAAGAATTTCTGATGAAACTATTAGTCATCTGACTTGGCTGCCCAACAACGACAGCCATTCCACCTAAATGGCTGGTTATCACGGGAAAGCGCCGTGACGCTGAGCGGGAGCAATTCATGAATCGCCCCTGCCACTTCTCCGCGCTTTTGCGCGAAAGCCTTTTTGGTTCTGGCTTGTCCGGTTTTGGGCCATCAACTGATCCTGTCGGTCAAGTCCACCACGCGGCTGACTTCCGCAAGTGAAGTGACACCCTGCAGGATGCGCCGAATACCGTCAACCGCCAGCGGCCTGAACCCGCTGGAAAG
This sequence comes from Gallionella sp., assembly GCA_023259035.1. Taxonomy (GTDB): domain Bacteria; phylum Pseudomonadota; class Gammaproteobacteria; order Burkholderiales; family Gallionellaceae; genus Gallionella. Next base: position 9,041 of record JAHFRA010000005.1, on the reverse strand, counting down.
AGCGGCCTCACGAATCTGCCGGGTGCTGGCGCGACGCGAAACCAGATCATCCAACTCGTGATCCATTTTAAGCAACTCCATGATGGCCATGCGTCCCTTGTAGCCCTGATGGTTGCAGGTTTCACAACCTGCCGCGCGGAACAGGCTGATATCCTGATAAGCCGCAATGCCCAGCAGCTTGCGCTCTTGCGCATCGGGCGAGTATTGATATTTGCACTCATTGCACAATATGCGAATCAGGCGTTGCGCTATGATGCCGATGATGTTGCCGGCCATGATGTCCGGCAGAATGCCGATGTCGAGCAGACGGGGGATCGCGCCGATGGCCGAGTTGGTGTGTAGCGTCGAATACACTTGGTGGCCGGTCATCGCGGCGCGGAACGCCATTTCCGCAGTAGGATGATCGCGGATTTCGCCGACCAGAATAATGTCCGGATCCTGGCGCATCATGGAGCGGATGCCGTTGGCGAAATCCAGTTTTGCGGATTCGTTCACAGAGGTTTGGCGTATCATCGAAAGCGGGTACTCGACCGGATCTTCCAGCGTCATGATGTTGACCGACTCGGTGTTGACGTGATTCAGCACCGAATACAGCGTAGTGGTTTTGCCGCTGCCGGTCGGGCCTGTCACCAGTACGATGCCTTCGGGCTTGGCGATGATCATCTTGATCAAGTTGAGCGCGGTATCATCCAAGCCGATCTTGTCGAGCGGAACAATGCCTTTTTGCCGGTCCAGAATGCGCAGCACCATGTTCTCGCCATGCGTGGTGGGATGCGAGGCTACCCGGAAGTCAATCGGTCGTCCGGACAGGCGCAAGGAAATCCGCCCATCCTGGGGTGCGCGGGTTTCGGCAATATTCATGTTGCTCATCACTTTCAGGCGCACTACCATCGCCGGCCAAAAGCTTTTGTGCAAGCTGCGCATCTGGCGCAGTACGCCATCAACGCGATAGCGAATGCGCAGGAAGCTGCTTTCCGGTTCAAAGTGAATGTCGGAAACGCCATGTTGCACCGCCTCGGTGAGCATTGCATCAATCAGGCGCACCACCGGTTGACTGAATTCGTTTACGCCGGCTTGCAGCGTCTGGTATTCCATTTCACCCGGCTCGATCTCGTGCAGGATGCCGTCAATGGAAAGCTCGAAGCCGTAGTATTGATCGATCGCCCGCAGGATGTCCGATTCGCTGGCGAGCTGGGTGATCAGGCGATACTCGTCCTTGAGCAAGGCGCGCACCTGGTCCAGCGCGATGATGTTGTCGGGGTCGGCAACCGCCAGTGTCAGGATGCGGCTGGACTTTTCTACCGACAGTGGCAATAACTGGTAGCGTCTCGCGACATCCTTGGGAATGAGCGCCAGCGCGGCCGGGTCGATGATGGTGGCGGATAGGTCTACACTTTCCTGACCAAGATTTTCCGACAATACATCGCGGATGGTGGCTTCCGAGAGAAAGCCGAGGCGAACCAGTAATCGCCCGAGCGGCTGGTGCGTTTTGCTTTGTTCTTGCAGGGCAATGCGCAACTGGTCGTCGCTGATGACACCTTTGTCGACCAGCATGCGCCCCAGCGGTTGTTGGAGTTGGTTGTTGTCTGACATAACAATTTAGCGCGTTAGTTCCTGCACGCGTTGTTCAATTTGCGCGTGGTCAAAGCCTGCGTTGTTCAGTCGATCCAGTTTCAATGCGCGTTGGTAATGTTGGGCTGCCAATTTGTTTTGACCGAGGTGATCGAGGCTGACCGCGAGATTGAAGGAAAATTCGGCATTGCCGGATTCCAGTGTATAAGCGTTGAAGTAGGCTTGCTGCGCCTCGCCCCAGCGCGATTGTTCGGCATAAAGATTGCCCAGCGCAAAATGCAAGGCGCCCGAATTACCTTGTTCGCGGAGCAGGGTTTTTAAGCGGCTCTCGCTGTTGTCATCCGCCGTTAAAGCAGACATCCCGGCATTTGCCTCCGCATTGCGCGGGTCCAGAACCAGTACACGCGCATAGTATTGCGCCGCAACCTGGTTTTCGCCGCGCTGTTGAGCAATGGCCGCCAGGCCAAGCAACGCATCGGAATTGTGCACATCTTTTTTGGACATGGCCAAGTAAAGCTGTTGCGCGTCGTCCAGTTTGCCGTTGCCATAAGCTAGGTAGGCATCCCTGAGCAGAGGATCAAGCAGCTCGGTTCTTTGCTGGTCGATGTGTATGAGGTTGTCGTTTGGGCGGATGGGATTGTTATTTGGGCGCGCCGGTTTGGCTTTGTGCGGTTGCGGTGCTGCGGGAGCGCTTTTAACCGGCCTCGCTGCCGTTTGATTGTTTGCCGTCAGCCTTTCGACTTCGCTCAATATATGCTTGTTGAGCGGCGGAGCCTTTTGCGCGCTGTCGGCAAGATCTGCTTTGGCTGTTGCTGTTGCGGCGATTTCTGGAACCAGCGCTTTTTGCGGTGCGGGTGAAGCCGATGCCGGAGAAGGTTGCGGAGCGATAAGCCGCATCTGCCGGGGAGTGCTGGCAGAATCGATATACCACAAGTAGCCAACGCCGGCACCAAGTAACAATACTGTGCCGCCCAAGGCGGCCAGCAACTTGCGATTGATGCCCTGATGTGCGGCGAGCGGCACTGCCGATTTTGCGGCAAATAAATTCTGTCCGGCACTGCGAGCATTCTCGATTGGCTGCGCGTGGTGCTTTGTATCGGGGTGCTTTGTGTCTGGCCCAGGCATGGTTGAATTCGGATGTTCCTCAAGGCTGAGCCCTGAAGTTTGTGAAGCGTGATCGCCCCCCTGCGCTGGTTGCGTTTGTTGTGATTTCTTGCGTGCGTCCAGGAGCAGGCTCATGTTTGAGGATTCATCAGGGTTTGCTGCCAGCCGGTTCTTTGAAGAAATTCTGATCCGGCAATGTTTCGCGGTATGCGCTGAAATCCCCGTTGAGGCTGGCATCCTTGATGACTGCCGGGCGCAGGAAAATCACCAGCTCGGTTCTGGTGGTGGCGTCATTGCGGTTTTTGAAGAGATCGCCGCCCAGTGGCATCTTGGATAATCCGGGCACCTCATCAGTGTAGTTCTCTATTCGGTCCTCCATCAGTCCACCCAGCACGGCAATCTGGTTGTTTTCAATTTTTAGTACCGACTCCATCTCGCGGGTGGAAACTTGCGGGATGTTATTGGCGATAGTGAGTCCGGGAGTGGGGTCTGTGGCAGGTGTCAGAAGGCGCGTAATGGATGGGCGAATGTTGAGTAGCACGGAGTCGCTTTCGTTGATCTGCGGTGTCACGCTCATGGTGAAACCGATGGGCACGGTGTTGACGGTAGTGGTGTAGGTGATGATTGGGGTGCATGGAGCCGGAGAACAGGGAGCGGTAGTCGAGTTGACGATGAAATACACCTTGTTATCCACCACACGCAACATGGCGGTCTGGTTGTTCATTACGCTGAGTTTGGGACTGGACAATACTTTAACCTTGCCGAATGATTCCAGCAGGGAAATTTGTGCAGCAAAGTTGCCATTGGAAGAGGGGTTGGCATAGTCAAGAGTGAAAATATTTAAGGGGTTGGCGCTGAGCAAACCTATCGACCCGGCCTGAGTTAAGCTGACACCTCTTGCCCCAAGCCGCAAAGCCGACCAATTGATTCCTTGTTTGTAATTGTCATTCAGGCGAACCTCCACCACGGTGGCTTCGATCAGGACTTGCCTGCGAGCATTGGCCATAATTTGATCAATAAATTCCAGAATCTTCTCATGCTGCTTGCCGGTAGCGCGCACCGTGATGATGCCGTTCTCAGGGTTAGCAATCACCGAAGCCGCTTCGCGGAAAGTATTGGTGCGTGTGACAGTGGTGCCACCTTCTTCGATGCTAACCGGATTGGGGCTGTTTTCAATGCCACTCTTAGCCGCAGTTTTTTTGTTGCTGGCTGGCGGAGTTCCGGTTCCGGTGCTGCTGGCTGCTTTGACTTGTTGTACAGACGTCTCGCTGGAACCGGCAGGCAATATCATGTCGGTTTCGTGCAGGATGTCCTTGATATTCTGGATCAGGGTTTCCCAGAAATGATTTTTGGAGGTGTTCTTGATGGCAAGTGAAGAATTGTTGCCGCTTGCTCCTGTTGCACCTGAGCCGACCTGCGTAGCGTTCGCCATCGCGCCTTCTGTGTCGCGTGTCATGTTCACATAGTCAATCTTGTAGCTATGTAAATAGGGAGAGTCAGGCATCACGGTCAAGGTGCCATTTTCCAGCGCATAGCGCATATCAACCTGCTTGGCGATGCGCGTCAGAATTTGTGGCAGGGTCTGGTTGATGGCGTTCAACGTTACCGTTCCCTGAATGCCCTGATGGATGTCCAGATTTATTTTTGCATCGCGCGCCAAGGCAAACAGGATTTCCTGTGCCGGAACATTGGTGACCACGACGCTGTAAGTTTCAGCCTTGATCGCCGGTTTAGGCGGCGGCAGCGTGACAATGTGCTTGACAGGTTGGGGGATGCTGGTCGCGGGCGCCGGTTGGTCGGCTTGCCGCTGAATGTGCTTATCCGAGGGCTGTATTTGCTTGGTGGCGCAACCGACAAGAATTGCGCCGATGGCACAGAGATACAGTGCGGTGCGTGAGTGCATTACCTTCCCCCTTTTGCCAACTGTGCGCAGACTAACAGTTTTGTGAGTCTGACTCAATATGTCATTCGGTCTATTTTTATATCAAAACATATAGATGGATATAGCAAACGCTTCTTGATAGCGCGTTGGCAAATCTTTGATCGCATTGCGTGCCACATCAATCGACGGGTATGTGCCGTAGAGCACGCGCAAACCTTTTTTCCCGCCAAATTTGGCCGGCAGCAAATAAATTTCGGAAAGTTTGCCTAGTTTGTCAGCGCGCCGCAGGAAACCCTCGATGCGTGCGTTTTGTACTTCTTCGTTGTAGAACAATTGGATGCTGGCGACAGCAGTTTTTTGTTCGAGCAATTGTTTGCCTGCTGCCAGGCGCTGTTCAAACAGGCTTAATTTGCTGGTTGCCAAATCGCTGCTTGTTGTTGGCGGTGTCGCAGTCGCCGCCGGTTTGGGCTGTGGCGGCGGACTGGTAGCAACGACAGCTTTGGCTCTTTCCGGGTCGGATGCGGGTGCCGGCGGGTTGTTTGGTTGTGTGGCAATCGCAGGGCTCGATTCCGGCATCGGGCTGGCAAGCGCGGGAACTGCGGAAGCTGTTGGCAGATTTGTTATTACGCCGACCGGCTGCGCCGTGATTGCCGGGGCTGGTGGAACCGATGTGTGGCTGGATTGGGCTTGTTGCAGGGGTGCTTGCGGTTTATCCAGCCCCCACCACCAGGCAACCAGACCTGCCAGAAGCAGCGCCGCTACTGCACCACCGGCCAGCAATCTTTTGTCGGGCATGGTAGGTGCAGGCCTGAGTTCGCTATCACGCATTGCCGCCTGGACGTGGCGGGCTTCGATGTTGTGGGTGTTTTCTACAAAGGCGGCCAATAACGATTTGTCAGCGAGGATGTTAACGCGTCGCATCAGCCCGTTGGAGGAGCTGGCAATGAGTTTTATGGCGCTTGGCGAGAAAATATTCGGGCCATGGTAGCCGGCCGCGCGCATTCGGAACATCAGGTAACTTTCGAGGATGTTGCGCGACAGAGGCTGCATATGAAAATGGTGGACGATGCGATCCTTGAGTTGGCGCATGTTCGGTTGATCCAGTTTGTCGTTTAATTCCGGCTGCCCGAACAAGATGATTTGCAGCAGTTTGAAATTGCCGACTTGCAAATTGTAGAGCAGGCGTAATTCTTCCAGTGTGTCCAGCGGCATCGCATGTGCTTCATCCACCAATACCACGATGCGTTTGCCTTCGCGAGCTTTTTCCTCAAGCTTGTTCTGGATGCTGTGCATGATGACACCGACGCGCTCGCCGTCGATGTTCAGGCCTAGCGCATCGGCGATTGCGTAGAGCATCTCTTCACGCGACAGGCTCGGATTGGCGAGATAAATGGTCTCGATATGTCCGGGAAGTTTTTCAAGCAACATCCGGCATAGCATGGTTTTGCCGCTGCCCACTTCACCGCTGACCTTGATGATGCCTTCGGCTTCGCTCAGCGAGTAGATCAACGCGTCCAGAATTTCACCGCGATTGGCGCCTGAAAAAAAGAATACTGTGACAGGGGTGATCCTGAAGGGGGGTTCAGTAAGTCCGAAGTGTTCTAAGTACATACCTGAATTCCAGTTTGTTTTAAACAACAACGATAGTTTTGCGGGGCATGTCCCACACACCGCCCATGATACAACGATGGTGGAGAAACGCACCCCGCGATTTTATTGCGAATGGAATGGGTTCTACGCGTTGAGTTTTTCATGTGTGACCATGCGACTGTGCAATGTGGTGCGGTTGATGCCCAGCAACTTGGAGGCTTCGCTGATGTTGCCCGCAGCAAGCTCCAGTGCGGCCGCAATGTAGTGGCCTTCCTGTTCACGCAGACATTGGTCCAGATTGAAGTTGCCTTGTTGCAGCTGTTGTTTTATCGAGGAAAGGTTTGCTGGTTTTGGCAAAGTTGTATCTTGCGTGTGTGTGGATATTTCGAGGGGATCGAATTCGTTTTGTAATTGCACCGGACTGATTGTTTGCCCGGGGTGCTTTGCGATAAGACGGAGGACGATGTTGCGTAATTCACGGGTATTGCCAGGGAAACTGTATTGGTTCCAGAATTGCAGCGCCTCGGTAGAAAGCTCAAAGGGTAATTGTTTGATTTGCCGTGAATAATAGTTGCGGAAATAATTGAGCAAAACCAGCTTGTCCCGGCCCAGTTCGCGTAGCGGTGGAACTGTGATGGAGAACACGTTCAGGCGATGATAAAGATCGTTGCGAAACATCCCGGATTTGACTGCATTGCGCAAATCGCGATTAGTCGCGGCAATAATGCGCGCGTGGCTTTTGCGCGTTGTCGTTTCGCCAACACGTTGATATTCACCATTCTCCAGTACCCGTAACAGCTTGGCTTGAAGTTCCAGTGGCAGCTCGCCGATTTCATCGAGAAATAGCGTGCCTTTCGTTGCCTCCTCGAAAAAGCCGGATTGCGCGCTCGTTGCGCCGGTGAATGCCCCTTTGCAGTGACCAAACAGAATAGATTCGATCAACGTTGGGGAAATCGCGGCACAGTTAAGTGTTTTGAAGGGCTCGCTTGAATTGCCCCCCAGTTTCTGCAAGGCGGAGGCAACCAGTTCCTTGCCACAGCCGGACTCTCCCTCAATGAGCACTGGAAAAGGCATGGCGGCATACGTTGTAATTTGGTTGCGCAGGGCTTGCATGGCTGTGCTATGGCCGACAAGACCCAACAATTGCTCGTCTTGATATTCATTGTCGTAATTGTAGCCCTGAACAGCCAGCGCATCATCAAGGTACTTTTTGATTTTCTCCGGTGCGCAGGGCTTGGCAATAAAGTCTATTGCGCCTAGCGCGCGCGCGTGGCGAGCATTGCTTTGGTCATTTTGTCCCGACAAAACAAAAATGCTAATTTTTGATGAGTGTGCCAGCAACTCGGCAATCAGATGAAATCCCTCGTCTGGGCGGTGCGGGGTGGGCGCAAGCCCCAAATCAACCAGTGCCAGTTGCGGTGGGGCTGGCAATTTGCGCAATAAGTCAATTGCCGTTACGCGTGATTCAGCCTGATAAACACTGAAATCATTGCTCAAGGCGACCGCCAATCCTTCGCGAATCAGCGGGTCATCATCAATGATCAACAGGATTGGAAGCGCCAAAACAATGTTCAATTCGTAACCATATAGATTGGTGTCAATTGCGGAGCATAACTGCAAGTAAGAGCAAGCTCAATAGGGAAGATTGCCCGGATGTTTACTGGCATGCCAATGAGGTTGGGAATTGCGGGCGCAGTAGTTTAGAATGCAGCCTTCCGGTTTTCTGGATTTCAATTTTGTTTTCGTCAAGCCTAGTCGAAATTCGCGACCTTAATTTTGCCTACGATAAGCGCTCCATCCTGCATGGTATTAATATGGTTTTTCCGAAAGGGAAGTTGATAACCATCATGGGTTTAAGCGGTTGCGGCAAGACAACGCTGCTGCGCCTTATCGGCGGGGCGCTCAAGCCGGTCATGGGTTATGTCAAGGTGGACGGGCAAATTATTCATGAGTTGAATCAGGACAGTTTATATGACATGCGCCGCAAAATGGGTATGCTGTTCCAGTTCGGCGCGCTGTTCACCGATATGTCGGTTTACGACAATGTGGCGTTTCAGATGCGCGAACACACCGGCCTGCCCGAAGAGCTGATTCGCGATTTGGTGTTGATGAAATTGCACGCTGTCGGGTTACGCGGCACGCATAATCTGATGCCTTCCGAGCTGTCCGGTGGAATGGCGCGGCGTGTGGCATTGGCGCGTACGGTGGCGCTCGACCCGATGCTGATTATGTATGATGAGCCGTTTGCAGGGTTGGACCCGATTTCGTTGACCGTGGTAGGCAACTTGATTCGTCGCTTGAATGACGCACTGGGTGCGACCTCGATAGTGGTCACGCACGATGTGCAGGAGTCGCTAAAAATTGTCGACTACGTTTATTTCATGGCCAAAGGAGTGATTGTGGCGGAAGGGACTCCGGATGAAATTCGCGCGTCAGAAAAGGATTTTGTGCACCAGTTTGTGCATGGCGAGATGGATGGCCCGGTGCCATTCCATTACCCGGGCGGCGGTTACCGCCAGGATTTGAATTTGCAAGCATGAGGGATTTTAATTATGCCGGCAGCTAAAGCTATCAGAGGGATTGGACACGGTACCATTAACGCGGTGTGGCGCATCGGCATGGCAACGCGCTTCTTTTTCCTCACGCTGATGTACTCGGGGAGCAGCTTTCGGCGTTTTCGCCTGATTATCAAAGAGCTGTTTTCCACCGGTGTGATGTCCCTCATCATCATCGTGGTGGCAGGAATGTTTGTCGGCATGGTGCTGGGCTTGCAGGGCTATGAGACACTCAAGCGCTACGGGTCGGAATCCGCACTTGGCGTGATGGTCGCGTTGGGTTTGGTGCGCGAATTGGGGCCGGTGGTCGCCGCGCTGTTGTTCGCCAGCCGCGCCGG